>JAEZCO010000095.1 GCA_023433505.1 Bacillota bacterium
AGGCTACCAGGTATAATCCATTATTATACTAATGTTCAAGATTTGTCCAAACTAAGTTTTCATGTTGGCACGAAATTCTAAGATTAAGCGAGATAATACGAGTAAATAAAAGTTATTATAAGGAGGATGAAAAATGAAACGTGCAATTACTCTTGCTGTTTCCGCACTTATGCTGGTTTCGATATTTGCAGGCTGCGGCAACAATTCAGGTTCTTCAACAACGGCAGAGAATACATCAAAGCCTGCTGAAACAACACAAGCTGAAACGACACAGGCTGCAAGCAAAATAACAGGTAAAATCACCTTCGCTACCCAGAGAACGGACAAAGCTGATACGACATTAAAAGATTTGACAAAAGAATTTATGGATATATATCCTGGTACTGAAGTGGAAATTGATTCAATGAAAGATCCGGGAAGCATACTTAAGGTTAAAATGGCTTCCGGAGAGCTCGATGATGTTTCGTTGGTTCCCGGCGGTGTAAATGAAAAGAATATACAGGATTATTTCGCACCGATAGACGACCTTGGATTTACAAAGGATAACCTGTATTATTATGACACATGTCTTGGCAAGGACGGTAAGCTATACAAGTTGGTATCATCAGTAAGCTTTACCGGTATGGTATATAATAAAAAGGTATTTAAAGATTGCGGTATTGAATCGACGCCAAAGACAATGGACGAGCTATATGACGCCTGTGAAAAAATCAAAGCAAAGGGAATAGTACCGATTGCATCCAATTTCAAAGACAAATGGCCGCTTGAAGCTTATGCATACTTCGGCTATATGTTAACAGGGGATTCCGCTTACTATGTTAAGCTTTCTGATTCGGATACCCTTATCGGAGATAACGGATTATTGAATGCATTAAAAATTCTTAAGACCTTTAAAGATAAAGGGTACCTGGAAAAAGATCTTATGTCCACAAGCTGGGATAGCTTTAGAAAAGATTTCCCTGCAGGGAAATTCGGTATGACGTTTATTGCTTCATGGTATCCGCCACAGTTTGTTGAGCTTGGAGGAAAGGCTGAAGATGTAGGCATGTTCCCCTTCCCAGATACAAAGTATATACTATTGGGCGGCGACTGGCAATACGGTATTGCCAAGACCTCAAAGAACATAGATACAGCAAAAGCTTTCTTGAAGTTTGCCTTTGAAAAAGGCAGATTGCAGGAAAAGGTTGGTGCTTTGTCCCCGATTGTTGGTACAAAATATAGCCTGGATTGTGTAAATGAATTAATGTCCTCTGGTCTGCCTACAGTAATGGCAATTCGTGACTTCTATGACAGTGCAGTATACAACAAAATGGCTGTAAATATAAATGATATAGCACAAGAGTACATGCTCAGCAAGACACCCGACGATGTAGTGAAAAAATACAATCAGAAGTGGGCTGAAGCAAGAAAAGCTCTTAATTAATAAAAGCAGTTTGTTTGAGCCGGCAGGCTGTAGCATATAACTGCAGCCTGCTGAAATTTACCGAATATTTATTGGAGAAACAAACTATGGGTAATGGTGGAATAAGCTATTCAAAACAGAAAAAAATTGTTTTACTTATGTTCTTGTCCATTCCTGTAATGCTGCTTGCGGTATTTGCGTATTATCCTGCCGTAAAGCTCATACAGCTAAGCTTTACTGACTGGAACGGCATGGATTTGAGACTTAACAACATCGGCTTCAGGAATTATATTGAGCTTTTCAAGGATGGTTCTACATTTACTATATTAATGAATAACGCTGCATATATTATCATTATGTTTACCCAGACTGCTCTGGCGCTTTATCTGGCAGTCATACTTAATTCAAATGTAATTTGTAGGAATATGTTCAGGTCGACTTTTTTTATGCCATATGTGCTGAACGGCGTTGCTGTAGCATTTATGTTCAGCTTCATATACGATTTCAATTACAGTCCTGTTAATGTCATTCTTAGAGGAATTGGGCTTGAAAATCTTTGTATAAAATGGCTGAATGACAACTATCTTATTAATTTTTCTTTAGCGTTTATTTCAATGTGGAGATATACAGGCTTTAGCATGATTATATTTATAGGCGCGCTGCAATCTGTGTCTAATGAATTGTATGAAGCTGCAAAAATTGATGGGGCTAATTTCTTTCATAATCTTCGCTACATTGCAATACCAAGTATTAAAAGGACAATAGAGCTATTAGTGTTTCTGGGTTTAAGCGGATCGATGCAGGCTTATTTTGAAGCACTTTTACTTACTAAGGGAGGACCTGCCGGGCGTAGTGCTACTTTTGCCTATAAATCAATTGAGATGGCATTTACATTTCAGAATTTTGGCAAGGCGTCGGCAATGGGTGTTATATTGCTTTCAATAGTAATTGCTATAATAGCTGTACAAAAAAAGCTGCTTAGCAAATGAGCAGCATCAGGGGGAATAAACATTGAAATTTGGTTCGGATACCTGCGGCTTATCAGTACAAAACAAGGCACTGAAGGCTTTTAATTACTTATTACTGCTGCTGGGATTGCTTGTTGTCATTATACCGATTTATATATTATTTAATATTTCTTTCAAGACAGAACAAGAATATGTAAGAAGCAGTATATTTGCATTTCCAGAAAATATTTTAAATATGCAAAATTATATATTTGCTTTCCAAAAAAGCAATATGCCGCTTGCATTTAAAAATGTACTAATACTTTGTTCAGTTTCCATATCCATAAGCATAATCCTTGGATTAATGACATCATATAGTCTTGACAGGTTTAATTTCAGGCTCAAAAAATTTATAATGGGGGCTTTTCTGATTTCAGCAATGATACCCAGTATTACGACACAAGTGGCTACCTTTTCTATTATCAAAAGCCTTCACCTGTTGTATACCATATTTGCGGGCATAATTATATATATATGCGTGGATATAATTCAGATTTATGTGTTTCTGCAGTTCATTGAAAAAATCCCCAAGGAGCTTGATGAAAGTGCCATGATTGACGGGGCTTCATATTTCAGGATATTTGTTAAAATAATTATACCGCAAATGAAGCCTGCAATAGTGACTATTATAATTCTTAAAGTACTATATATATATAACGATTATCTTACACCGTACCTTTACATGAGTAAATCAAGCCTTAGAACGGTTGCGACGGCCCTTGATATTTTCTCGAATGACCAGACAGCCAGGTGGAATGTTATGGGGGCTGCTATTATTATGGTACTGATACCAACGCTGGCAATATATCTGCTGTTGCAGAGATATATTATTTCCGGTGTAACCGATGGAGCGGTAAAAGAGTAGGGGTGGCTGAAACCATACTGGATGATGAATCCTATGGTTTCAGACCCAGAAGGAGCACTGCGGATGCAATCGAAGCAATATTTAAAGCAGTATCTGCGAACAAAGACTGTGCCGAATGGGTCATTGAAGGGGATTTCAAGGCTTGCTTTGGGGCGCCAGGACGAAGCCTGGTGCTTTCAGTGGATGAAATTCCCACTTGGCAAGGAGTGTAGCCGATCCACCCAAAATCGAGTCTTGGACACGTGAAGGTAACGACACGGGTTAAGCATAGACAGAGCGACATTCGGGCCGTAACGTAAGTAAAGCGATTGAGCCTGAAAGCATTGTCCAAGGGCTGACAGGGTCGAACACCTGGAAAGCAACAGTAGGTTTCCGATAAAGGCGAGGAGACCGGAGACCTTGGCGGGGTCTGAGAGCATGGCACGATGGAAACGGAAGCATCAAGGAACCTGGGAGACCCACCACGGTCTTCGTAGAAAACGGAGTACGCAAGCTGAACGGACCATCCACAAGCAAGCGGAAGCTGTGGTGGGAGTCGGACTTGCTGGTAGTACTCAGAACATGGGAAAGCCACGTACACGGGGAAGCGGCAAGGCAGAGTAATTTCCTGACAAGGAAACATAACCTACACAAGCAGAGGTAGCGTAATATGTCAACGAAACTGGAAGGAATAGCAACGAAAGCCAAGAGAGACAGGAAAGCAAGGTTTACATCACTTGCACACATCATTACTCCGGAGTTCCTTAAAGAAACTTGGAAAATGATGAACCGTAAGGGTGCAAGTGGGGTAGATGGGGAAACAACCAAAGAATTTGAGTCGCAACTTGATACAAGAGTGCAGGACGTCTGGACGAGGATGAAGGAAAACCGATATAAAGCACCACCGGTCAGGCGAGTCGAAATTCCCAAGGGTGAGGGAAAAACCAGGCCTTTGGGTATACCCACTGTAGAAGACCGGCTGGTACAAAGAGCGGTAACAAGGATACTGGAGGCCATATTTGAGCAGGATTTTCTTGACTTTTCATATGGATTCAGACCAGGGAGAAGTCCTCACCAAGCACTGAAAGCCCTACGCAGTACGATTGTGACGAAGAAGGTAAAGCATATCTTTGAGGCCGATATCCGAGGATACTTTAACCATATTAATCACAGATGGCTAATGGAGATGGTAAAGCAACGAGTTGCCGACCCTGTAATCATGAATCTGATTGGGAAATGGCTAAAGGCGGGAGTAATGATTAACGGAGTAGTAACCCGAAACGAGGAAGGAACGCCCCAAGGTGGGCCAATCAGCCCAATACTTGCCAACATTTACCTCCACTATGTACTGGACTTGTGGTTTGAGAAGAAATGCAAGAAATATCTGCAAGGTGAAGCGTACCTAATACGTTTTGCCGACGATTATCTGGCATGTTTTCAATACAAACGAGATGCAGAGAAATTCGAAAGATATTCGAGATACCGTATGAAGAAGTACAGATTGGAACTGGCGGAAGAGAAAACCAGGACAATGCAATTTGGGAAATTCGCTATAGAGAGTATGGCGAAATTCGGAGTGAAACCAGGGACATTTGACTTCCTCGGATTCAGGCATATATGCGGAGTTGGGAAAAAAGGAGAATTCATACTGATTAGAAAGCCAACTGTTAAAAGCTGCAGGAAATTCCTTGATAGGGTTAAGCAATGGCTAAAGGCTCATCTGCACTGGAAGAGGCGAGACCAGCAAAAGCAGCTAAAGAGCATGCTGGAAGGATTTTATCAGTACTTCTCATTATACCACTGTGCATCTACGTTGGATCGAATACTTCAGGAGGTAAGACTGCAATGGCGGAGAGCCATCAAGCGCAGGAGTTAAAGGCATTATGTATATTGGAGCTACCTACTATGCAAAGACTGGTTCAAACTCCCCATACCCCGACTGCTGCATCCTGATATCTAAAGGTGGAAGTTGTGAATACTCTGGGGAGCCCGGTGCGGAAAAACTGCTCGCCGGGTTCTGATTGGGGCTGGCAGTACAAGGATAAAACCAAGGCTGCCTTCTACCAGCCATAATATAAGCCATAAATGGCTTGTTGAAAACATCCCCATGGATAAGAGAATACTAACAAAGTGGCTGCAGGCGGGCATAATCTTCAAAGACGAATTCAGCGAAACCGAAGCCGAACACCCTAGGGGGTATAATCTCCCCATGTTTAGCCAATCTGGCTCTGAATGGACTTGCAAGCATGCTCGAAAAGAAGTTCATGAACCGTAAAAGCCCTGACTGGAGAATCAACAACAAAGTGCATACGGTCATTTATGCGGATGACTTCGTAATAACGGGCAAAAGCAAGGAATTACTAGAGCAGAAAGTTTTGCCGGAAGTAAGAAGATTCATGCTGGAAAGGGGGTTAACGCTGTCGGAAGAAAAGACACTCATAACTCACTTGAAGGACGGATTTGACTTCCTAGGACAGAACACAAGAAAGTACAGGAACAAAGTACTTACAAAACCAGCCAAAAAGAATGTACAAAGCTTCCTAGACGGTATCAGGAAGATAATACTGAAAAACCCGACAATGAAGCAGGGACAACTTATTGGGATGCTAAACCCTAAGATACGAGGTTGGGCTAACTATCACAGACACATAGTATCTAAAGAATCCTTTTCGTATGTCGACTTCCAGATATACAAGGCGCTATGGAGATGGTGCAGACGCAGACACTCGAAAAAGGGTAAATGGTGGGTTAGTACAAGGTACTTTCACAGGATTGGGACAAAAAACTGGGTATTTGCAGCCAAAAATCAGAAAGGTGAATTAACACAACTGATACGAGCCGTAGATTCAAAAATAATAAGCCACACTAAGATAAGGCTGGGAGCAAACCCTTACGATTCGGAATGGCAAGCATATTTCGAAGAACGGGAAGGCGAGAAAATGTTTGAAGGAATGTCAGGAAGGAAAGCGTTAAAGAATATGTGGAGTAAACAAAAAGGTTGCTGTACCTTATATGGGGATGAAATTAATAAGACAAGCGGTTGGAGGTTACATGTTACCGTGGATAACAGAAAGGAAATTGTACACCCCGATTGTCATAGCAAGATTCATCCAGAGCTGTTATACAGCGTCGGTTGAGATGCGGAAGCATTAAAACTTCAAATTGCTTGAGCGCAATGCGGTGAAAATCGCACGTTGCGTTCTTAGGGAGGCGAACTCCGGTGACGGAGGAGTCTACCCGATTAAAGCTATAAAAATATTTATACTTTGGAGATGATGAGATGTCAGATAAAAAATTTGCGTATGCAATATGGCCATGGGGTACAAATACTAAGGAACAGTTTACTCAGGCTTTAAAGGATATAAAAGAAGCAGGGTTTCAGTATTTTGAAAGCGTCAAGAACACAGTCAGCCTGTTCCAGGGGAATGCCGGTGAATTTAAGACATTAACGGAAGAATTTTCTGTTAAGCCGGTCAGCTTCTACTTCCATATGAATGGAGAAGAAGAGAATGATATTCTGGATGTTGAAAGGAAATTGCCATTCCTTGAAGAAAACGGCATACACAGAATAAGTGTGCAGGCTGTCGGTATAACAGGAAGGCCTGCTACAGAGGAAGAGCTCATATATACTCTTGATGCTTTAAATAAAATAGGGAAAATATCAAAGCAATATGATGTAGTGCCTTGTATACACCCACATTACAATACTACAGTGATGTATGAGAACGAAATAGACTTCATACTTCAAAATACCGATCCCGAGTATATCGCCTTCGGTCCGGACACCGCCCATCTGAAAGCGGGGGGCTGCGATCCGGTGGAAATATTTAAAAGATACATCGGAAGAGTCAAATTCACACATATGAAGGACCTTAAGGATGATAACATTGATGTGAAGGATATGCAGGCGGGCGTAGAGGTATATTCAAATTTTAGGGAGCTTGGAGAGGGAAATATCGATTTTCCGTCGGTTTTTAAAATACTCAAGGATGCAAAATACGATGGTTACTTGACCGCTGAGCTTGATGTAAGCAGATATTCAAACAAGGAGAGCGCTTTTATTAATATGAAATACCTGGGGGAAAATTACTGAAATGAGGATTATAGATATTAATACCATGATAGGAAGCATGCCTGAAAAGCTCAGATATCTTGACGCAGGAAGCTTGGTTGCTCAAATGGATAGCTATAGGATTACGTCCTGTGTAGCATATTCATCTACAGCCATATGGAGTCCTGCCAGAGGAAACAGCGAAGTAATGGAGGCGGCAAAAGCCTGTCATGGGAGGATACGTCCATGTCTGGTTATTGATCCTGCTCTTGAAGCTAATAATATTAAAGGTGAAGGGACGCTTGCAAAAAAGCTTTGCATGGAAAGACCATCTGCAATAAAGCTGTTCCCGAAAAAAAGTGAATATATTCTTGATGAGTTTTACTGCGGTACTCTGCTGGAGACTCTGAACGAATTGCGCATGCCGGTTCTGCTTGATGAAGATCAGATATCTTCATATCAAAGGATACCGCAGCTTGCAAGGATATTTCCTGATATAAAATTTGTATTGCTGCGCCAAGGCTTCAGGATGTCAAGATACATCATGCCCATTCTGGAAAAGCTGGAAAATGTGTATTTTGACACAAGCATTATGATTGATACCGGAATAATTGAAGAAATTGTCAGGCGTTTTGGCAGTGGCAGGCTTGTTTTTGGTAGTGGTATGCCAAGGTATGTACCGGCAGGTGGTCTTTCGCTGATACTATATTCAGATGTGAATGAGAACGACAGGGAGAATATCCTGTCTTTGAACTGGGAACGTATGGAAGGAGGTATCAGGTATGGGAATCAGGGATGATGCATTTGCAGGAAAACCGATAAATGAGTTTGTAATCGATGCACATACACATATATTTGAAAGCTCTTTCAACGGCTGGTATCAGAATCCGGATTTTACATCAAATGAAGCCGTAATATCATTTATGGACCGTTTAGGTATAAATTGTATCGTTACCAGTCCGCATAACCTTACGATGGGGTTTATGGAGCAAGCAAACAGCGAAGCGCTGAAAGCGGCGCGGGAATATTACGGGCGTATTTACGGATATATCTCCATTTGTCCTAATGAAGGTCTGGCGGCAGTTAAAGAGACGATCAGGAAATATGGCGGCAACGACAGGTTTGTCGGGCTCAAATTCCTAACCGGCTATCACGGTCCGTTGGAACAGCCTGAGTACGAATATGCCATGGACTTTGCAAATGAAGCCCGATGTCCCGTATTATGCCATATGTGGAATGGAATGCCCTATATAGAGCAGTTTGAAAAGGAACTCTCAAAAAGACCTGGGATGAAGCTTATGCTGGCGCACCAGGGAGGGGGAAGTGCTCTGCGGACAAGTGAATATGGAAGATTGGTAAAGGATTATGAAAATGCATATATGGAATTATGCGGCTCATTGTATAACTCTTTATCTGTTGAAGAAATGGCTGATATAACAGGTGAGGATAAGTTTATTTACGGAAGCGATATGATTGATCTGGATCCAAGATATGATTTTGGACGTGTGGTTTTATCAGTTTTGTCTGATGATATAAAGAAAAAGGTATTAGCCGGAAATTTTTTAAAGCTGCTTGAAACATCCCAGATGGGCAAGATTAATATAAATTAAGGAGTGTTGAAACATGTTTAGGATAGGAAAAGAGGAAATCGATGCGGTGACAAGGGTAATCCAAAGCAGGAGCCTATTCCGTGTAAATGACAGTTTAAAGGAAGTAGACAATTTTGAACGGGAGCTTAAGGAGAAGATTGGGGTAAATTATGCACTGTGCCTGGCAGGCGGTACATCCGCATTGATTGCTGCACTTGTTGGGGCTGGTATTGGCCCGGGTGATGAGGTAATTGTACCGGGATACACCTTTATGGCAAGTGCGTCTGCGGTTCTTGCCGCAGGTGCAATTCCTGTAATTGCTGAAATAGATGAAACGCTTACTATAAGCCCCGAGGACGTAAAAAATAAAATTACTCCTCATACAAAGGCGATTATACCGGTTCATATACTGGGATATCCATGTAATATGGAGAAGCTTTGCAATATAGCTAAAGAGCATAACCTTAAAATTATAGAGGATGCATGCCAGGCCGATGGTGGAAGCTATAAGGGTAAACGCCATGGGAATTGGGGAGACGCAGGCGCATTCAGCTTCAACCACTTCAAGATTATCTCTGCCGGTGAAGGCGGGGCTGTTGTGACTAATGACAGGACAATATATGAAAGAGCTCTTGTTTTCCACGACGGAGGAGCGTCCTTCAGGCCTTATGCAGGAGAGCTTACGATTCCTGTATTTATTGGCAGCCAGTTCAGGGTAAGCGAGGTAACAGGTTCTATTCTGAGGGAGCAGCTTAAGAGGCTCGATGGAATATTGCAGGATTTGAGAAATGTAAAGAAAAGATTCATTGAGGCGCTTTCAACGGTACAAGGCATCGCGTTCACACCTTCGAACGATTCTGAAGGAGATTGTGCGATTGTAATCGGGTTTGCCTTCGAGAGCGAAGAAAAGGCGAGAGAATTTGCTAAAAGCGAAGGCGTGGAAGGATGGCTGCCAATAGACAGCGGGAAGCATGTCTATGCAAACTGGGAGCCGGTATTAAGCAAGAGGGGAGCACATCATCCCGATATAAATCCTTTCAACTTAACTCAGAATAAGAATCTGAACATGGAATACTCAAAAGATATGTGCCCTAAAACTCTAAGTATATTGAGCAGGACTGTAAATGTCGGATTAAGTCCGGATTGGACGGAAGAAGAGATTGAGCAGAAAATCGGTGCCTGCAAAAAAGCTGTAAGTAGTATGAAGAGCTAAAGGAGCGAGTATTATGACGAGTATAAAGGCCGGAATCATCGGTATGGGATTCATAGGTGTAAGCCATATCGATGCTTTACGCAGGGTTGGGTTTGTAAAACTCGCGGCTGTCTCAGATGTGAATTACGACCTTGCAAAAAGGAAGGCGGATGAATACTGCATTCCTAAATGCTGCAGAACGGTCAATGAGCTGCTGGCAGACCCGGAAATACAGGTGGTGCACAATTGTACGCCCAATAATATGCATAAGGAAGTTAATGAAAAGATAATTAAAGCGGGAAAGCATATATTCTCCGAAAAGCCGCTGGCAAGGACAAGCGACGAATCTGCGGACATGCTGAAGCTGCTTGCCGGATATCCCGGAACAGTGCATGGAATCAATTTTAACTATCGAATGAATCCATTGGTCCAAGAAATGAAGCAAAAAGTCAGGAGCGGGGAAATAGGCGTGGTAAAGCTTGTGCATGGCTCATACCTGCAGGACTGGCTGCTTTTTGATACAGATTACAACTGGAGGATAGAGCCTGAAATAAACGGACCCTCGAGGTGCATTGCCGATATAGGCTCGCACTGGATGGATGCGGTTCAGGCTGTGACAGGAGCAAAAATAACGGAGGTTTGTGCCGACCTTGCAACTACCATTCCCGTGAGAAAAAAGGCAAAAGGGCAAGTAGAAACATTTGCGTCCAATACCAATGCCGAATACGAGGAAATGCCAGTAAAAACCGAGGACTGGGGCGCGGTGCTGATAAAGCTTGACAATGGGGTACGCGGGGTGTTCTGCGTTTCAGAAGTGAGCGCAGGCAGGAAATGCCATTTCGATATGGAAATAAACGGCGAGAAAGCCTCGCTTTACTGGAATCAGGAAACAGCTGATCATATGTGGATGGGCTTCAGGGATAGGGATAACAGCATTGTAATGAGAAATCCACTGCTTATGGCACCTGAAGCAAGGCAGTATACATACCTTGCAGCCGGTCACCCCGAGGGCTGGAACGATGCCATGAGGAACAACGTATATAGCTTTTACAATTTTATTAAGGCCGGAAAAGTTATGGGCAAAGACCCTTGCGATTTTGCAACCTTTGAGGATGGCCATTACATCATAAGGCTCTCAGAAGCCATATTAAAAAGCAATGAATCGAGGCAGTGGGTCAAGCTGTAATTAGAAATACCAATAAATTGGAGGTAAATATCATGTCACAGTTTAAATTTTCAGTAGGTCCATGGAATGTGCACGAAGGAGCGGATACTTTTGGTCCTGAGGTAAGAAAGCCAATCGCTTTTGAAAAAAAGTGGCAAAATTCAAGGAAATCGGATTTGACGCGGTACAGTTCCATGACATTGATGCAGTGCCTGAAATTAATGATTTGAATGATTCACAGATAAGGACAAAAGCCAGGGAAGTCAAGAAAATACTGAACAATATGGGATGGCGGCTGAATTTGTAGCGCCAAGACACTGGATGGATGCAAGGACAGCAGACGGAGGCTTTACATCAAACAGTGCGGCAGACAGGGAATTTGCAATGTGGAGGGCTTTCAGGTCCATAGATATCGCAAACGAGCTGGGCTGCGACAAAATAGTCCTCTGGCTTGCGAGGGAGGGTACCCTTTGTGCAGAGAGCAAAAGCGCTGTGGAAGGTGTTAAGAGACTGATAGATTCAATAAACAGAATGCTCGATTATAATAAAAACATAAAGGTGCTTATAGAACCCAAGCCCAATGAGCCAATCGACAGGAGCTTCTGCGGGACAAAAGGGCATGTAATGGCTGTATCTATGGCAACGATAGACCCAATGAGGGTTGGGGGACTTCTGAAATCAGCCCATGCGATACTTGCAGGGCTTGAACCGGCAAATGAAATATCCTTCGGTCTTGCGTTCGGCAAGCTTTGGGGAGTGCACCTCAATGACCAGAACGGTATGAACAGGACAAGGCTTTTGGCTTGGAAAACCTACGCCAGGCATTCAACCAGATAAAGGTATTGGTGGAAAACAACTATGGCAGCAATGGTGAGTATATAGGGCTTGACGTAAAGGCGATGAGGACACAGAGGGATGAAGCGTGCTACAGGCACCTTGAAAACAGCCTGAAAATAGCAAAAATGTTTGAAGAAAAGGTAAGAAAGTTTGATTACAACTTCTGTGAAAAATGTATTGAGGTAAGGGATTATGAAGCTTTGGAGATGTATGTCATGGAGCTTTTGATGAAAGGTTAGGGAAAGGTCTGGGAGAAAAGTATAAAAGGAGAAAGAAGAAAACAGCTTTGGTATGATGAAAAAGATTAGCTTGGAGCATTTGCGGGCAAAGGTAAATATATAATTTTCTGTATAGCACTGTTGTTTAGGATAGGTAACAATATGTTTAGCCATCCTTCTTTGGTCCAGCTTCCTTCACTCCTTCCGCAACAGGTTTTTGGGAGGCATATTTGGAAGAGGGCTGGGCCAGAGTATGCAGAGGCAGAGTAGAGGCGGATACACTTGTTGGTGAAAAGGTAATCGTCAGCTGTAAGTATTTTATTGCGATATTTTCTTTTTTGACCGGATCATAGGAGGCTTGAAGCTGCCTTTGATTTTCTCGGCAATTAGGACGCCAAAGGCTTCAAGGTAGTCCATGACACTATCTATTTCTCTAAAACTGTCTCTATAAAAGTATTAAGGAAATACGGAATTTTGACAGTTGAAGATTTAAGAAAGTATGAGTTGATTAATATAGCTAAAATGCCCTGTATAGGTAAAACAACTTTTCTTGACCTGATTAATACACTAAAAAGAAACGGGTTTGCTTTAAGAGAAATTTTTAAAGGTAATGATGAGGATATACTTGATACAGGATATATATTCAAGATAGATATAGATATTTGACTGTGATTCATAATAGGGGTGATGGGAGCATCAATGACACAGATGCTGTTACAAGCCCAATATCAAGGGATATAGCTTACAGTTTAGGCATGAAGCCTGAGCCAACAGATATAACCAATTCTGTCCAGGGAGTCGGCGGTTCAGAGTCTGTTATCGAAAAGGGAATCGATGCTATCCGCCTTGATGATGCTGCTGCAGCTAATTTTAGTATACAAATTATGAAGGAAGGTTGGTAACCTCCTGGGCGGTAATTACCGAAGTGCTCCATATGCTTGATTTTAACAGTAAGGTTCAATTGGACTTTCTAAAATGGATTGAACGCGATGCTATAGAAATACCTGCCTTAGACAAGAACATCATTACAAGGATTATAGAGTTGACGGGAAAATACTCAGACATCCCCATGGACTTTGCAGACGCCACGTTAATGGTGCTTTCCGAGGTTAATAAGATCAATGAAATTATAACCATTGATTCTGACTTCCATGTTTACCGAAATATCCGGAAGGAGATGCTGGTAAACATATTTAATGTATAAGTTTAACTTACTATGAAAAGATGTAGCGGCGATCATCGTCATCCAAGGTTTCCGGGAGGAGCGACCGGTGGCCGCCCTTACATTGGACTCCTTTTATGATACGCCTCCATAGCAGGTGGCAGCGATACGCTTCCTGCGAACAGACAGCATATCGGCTACTTATTCCGGATATAAATGTGTTTCACATGATATTGGCCGGTCTCTCGGATGTCGATGTCGAATTTGCCCAACGCCTTGATCAGCGGCGTCAATTTGGGATAGCCGTATATTCTGGGGTCAAAGTCGGGCTGCTTCTTCAGAATCAGGTTGCCTACCTCCCCAAGAAAAGCCCAGCCGTTTTCATCCGCAAGGTCGTTGATGGAAGTCGCGATAAGCTCGGTAACATCCCGCTTTTGCTTTTCCAGGGTGGATTCTTCCTTCTGTTCCTCCTTGGGCTTCTTCTTTGAATAGACCTCATTCTTTTTCAAATCAGGGATGGACAGCTCGCTTTTAGGCTTGGAGGAATTGATGATCTCAATATAGATGAATTTGTCGCAAGCGACAATAAAAGGATTCGGCGTCTTTCGCTCACCGATGCCGATGACCTTCATGCCGGCCTCGCGAAGCCTTGTGGCCAGTCGCGTGAAATCACTGTCGCTGGAAACCAGGCAAAAACCGTCCACTTTTCCGGAGTACAGGATGTCCATGGCGTCAATGATCATGGCAGAGTCGGTGGAATTCTTACCCTTGGTATAGCTGTACTGCTGCACAGGAGTCAGGGCGTTTTCCAGAAGTACGTTCTTCCAGCCTCCGGCAAGGGTCGGCATGGTCCAGTCTCCGTAGATTCTTTTAAAGGTAGGCGTACCGTACAGCGCAATTTCCTCCATCATCCCTTTGATGTTGCCGTAGGGTATGTTGTCCGCATCTATGAGAACGGCCAGCCTCAGGTCGTTTAGTGTTTCCATTTGTATAATCTCCCTCAACTATTCATGGTTGTAAGTATCTTATCAAATTTTAATATATTTGGCAAATTTTTGTGCATTTCCAGAAATATTGCAGAATAATTCCCCGGATTTATTTGCGGTATTCAGCCCTAGCCGGATCACCAAAAGGCGAGGGGCTCAATGCCTGCGAGTTATTTGCCCGTACCTTCAAACAACTGCTTCAGCCACTCGATACAAAGCGGCATCCATGTGGCTATATGGATGTCCGGTTCCAAGCCTTCTTCAGCGGTTTCTTCATTCGCAAGGGATAATCCGTGGGAGCCTTCAGGGTAGATGTGAAGCTCAAAAGGGACATTGCTTTTCCGGAGTGCCTGCGCAAAAAGCAGGCTGTTTTCCACCGGCACGCTCTGATCGTCAAAGGTATGCCATAAAAATGCCGGAGCGGTATTTTTATTCACTTGCAGCTCCAGTGACATTTCCTCCAGAAGATTTTCCGCGGGAGTATTGCCCAGTAAATTCTGAAAGGAACCTCTGTGTGCAAAAGGACCTGAGGTTATTACCGGATAGCTCAGGATCAGTGCATTTGGACGGTTCATATTTTTTATAATGCCCGGAGCTTCCTGGATATAAGGCTTTGCCCAATGTACGCCCAGGCTTGCCGCCAGGTGGCCGCCTGCAGAAAATCCGCACACCGCGATTTTATCCGGGGCTATGTTCCATTTTGCGGCATTTTCCCGGATAATGCACATGGCCCGTGAAACATCCAAAAGGGGCTGCGGATGCCTGGCCGGAGCAACACTGTAATACAAAACAAACGCATGAAAACCGGCGGCATTATACCTCATTGCAATTGGCTCCGCCTCCCGGTCGGAAGTGAAAACATAACCGCCGCCCGGACAGATGAGAACAGCGCCTCTTGCCTTATTTCCAGACAGCACATAGGTGTCCAGGGTAGGGCGGAATCCATTGTTGCCGGCAGAGTCATAGTTTTCTTTATCCCAGAGATCAATTGTTTGATGAATCATGTCATACCTCCCAGTCTATTTTTCCATTTTGAGTCACTTATTGCCGCGAAACTGCAGTCAAAACAAGATAATACTCTGGCAGAGCGGCAATTAAGTTCCCTCGTCGGGTATGGGCGGCAGCCCATTTTAGTTTAGCATAAAAAATCCTGGAATGCTATACTTTGTCAATGGTTCCTTGGGACAGGTGCAAAAATACGACAAAACTCTGTTGATTTGCTTAGAATATTTGATGTATAATGGAATTAGTAAAATATTATTACTAATGCGGTGAAGAGACAAAAGAATTGGATTTTCCCTGCAGTATAAAATCGGAGGATGCTTTCATGTTTGATGTAGCATGCGTAGGGATATTGGTAGCAGATGCAATTGCAAGAACCGTAGATAATTTACCGGATAAGGGCAAGCTGGACCTGGTAGACAAAATCCAGCTGTTCACCGGCGGCTGTGCAATGAATTCTGCCACAGACATGGCAAGAATGGGGCTGAACATCGCCATTATCGGGAAAATCGGCAATGACGGTTTCGGCAAATTCCTTTCCGGATCACTAAAAGACGAAAAGGTTGATACAACAGGCCTGGTTGCGGCGGACGGCTCCAATACCTCGGCTTCCTTGGTTACGGTAGACTCCAACGGTGAAAGGTCCTTTATGCATTGCGTAGGCGCAAATGGAGAATTTTCAGTCAGCGACATCAATTACGAGGTGGTTGCAAATTCAAAAATTGTTTTTGTCGCAGGGACCATGCTGATGCCTACTTTTGACGGAGAACAATGCGCGGAATTCTTGAAAAAGGCGAAAGAAATGGGCAAATACACCGTACTGGATACGGCCTGGGATTCAAGAGGCCGGTGGATGAAGGTGCTGAAGCCCTGCATGGAATTTATCGATTTGTTCATCCCCAGTATCGAAGAGGCTGAGCAGCTAAGCGGTAAGAAGGAGCCGGAAGAGATTGCCGATGTTTTCCTTTCCATGGGAGTCAAGACGGCGGTCATCAAGCTGGGCAAAAAAGGCTGCTTCATTAAAGATTCAAAAGGAGAAAAGCATACCATTCCCACCTACGGCAAAATAAAAGCAGTAGACACTACAGGTGCGGGAGATTCTTTTGTGGCCGGGTTCCTGACAGGAATGTCAAAGGGCTGGAGTCTTTACGATTGCGGTCTGATGGGCAATGCGGTAGGCACCCATTGCGTGATGGCGGCAGGCGCCTCAACGGGCATAAAGAGCTTTGAGCAAATCACAGAGTTTATGAAGAACAATCAACCCGGGGAATAGGATATTTATTTTAGGATATGTATCTATCGTTGATCGTTCAGTATTGGTTGACATACTGACTTTAATGCAATATGATAATTCTCAATAGAGAGAATACCATAAACAGGAGCATAAATGATGAAAAAGGCATTGATGTATGGGGCAGGGAATATTGGCAGAGGCTTTATCGGACAGCTGTTTTACCAGTCAGGCTACGAGGTTGTTTTTGTAGACGTCAATACGGAGATCCTCAACAGGCTGAACAGCGACCGGCAGTATCCCGTAAGAATTTTAACCGGCAGGGACGTCAAAGAGATCGACGTTAAAAATGTAAGAGGCGTAAGCGGAATGGATATCGGAAGTGTTGCTGAGGAAATAGCAACGGCCGATATAATGGCAACAGCCGTGGGAGTCAATATTCTTCCAAGGATAGTGAAGCCTGTGGCGGAAGGGCTTAAAAAGAGATGGGCGGCAGGGAATATGGAACCCCTGAATATCATCATCTGTGAAAACCTGCTGGATGCAAACCACATCCTGGCCGGACTCATCAAACAGGAATTGGATGATGCCGGAAAAGAGCTGTTTGAAAAGCTGGTAGGCCTGGTGGAGGCTTCCATCGGCAGAATGGTCCCTGTGATGACGCCGCAAATGCAGGAAGGTAATATTTTAAGGGTATGCGTGGAAGAATATGGCGAACTGCCCGTGGATAAGGACGGTTTCAAGGGAGCGATCCCGGATATAAAAAACATGTGTCCTTTTAGTCCCTTTGGTTTCTATATCCAGAGAAAGCTGTTCATTCACAATATGGGACATGCATTAACGGCTTACCTGGGCAAATTGAGAGGACACGAGTACATCTGGCAGGCAGTAGGCGATCCGTACATAAAGCTGGCTGCGATGAGAGCCATGCAGGATTCTGCGACAGCGCTTTCCAGAGAACATGGCGTGGCGCTGGACCTGATTCTTGATCATGTGGACGACCTTCTATACAGGTTTGGCAACAAACAGCTTGGAGATACGGTGAACAGAGTCGGTAACGACACCAGAAGGAAGCTTTCCTCCAACGACAGGATGATTGGAGCTGCAAACCTTTGTATATCGCATGGAATCAATCCAGTAAACATATCCCTGGGGATCGCCGCAGCCTTGAGATTCGACAAAGAAAGCTCAGCTAACAGCATCTACGATTTATTGACGGAGAAAGGCCCCGAAGCTGTGCTGGAGGAGATTTCAGGCATCCAGGCGGATAATCCTTTAATAAGCATGGTAATGGAATTTTACGGCAAGCTGTGCAATGGTATGGAACTTGGCGAATTGATTGGATTGGCCGCCGAGATGAAAAGGAGCAGCAAAACGTAGGGAATGTTGGATATTTTAAAAGCTTCGCAGAACCTGGAGGACCTGGACCTGCATTTTCAGTATGAAGGAATGGCTGTTTATGTCCAATGGTTCAGGATAGAAATTTTCCACGGCGACTCGGTCTGCGTCCGGCATAACCACTCGTTTTTTGAACTGCACCTCATCAAGGAAGGCGAGACGGGAGTAAAGCTGGATGACGGCGGTTTTACGGCCCGTGCCGGAGAGTTTTACTTAAATGCTCCGGGAGTTTACCATGAGCAATTTACCGGCAAAGACCGGGCCATAGAATACTGCCTTGGCTTCAGCGTTGTCCGGGATAAAAATATCGGTACGGAGTCAGCGGCGCTTTTTGGCATCTTAAATGAAACGCCCTGCAGCCTCTTCAAGGATACACAGGGAGTCACGGACCTTTTTGATACCGCCCTTGAAGAGGCATATTCCAAGCGTCTCGGATTTTATAACAAAATCAGGGACATTGCTTCGCTGATCGTAGTAAATACCGCACAGAGCATGTGCGAAAAACAGCCCGCGGAATACGAGGTCCCTCTGAAATCAAGCAAGGGCGATTACCGCTATGCCCAGATAGAAAAATTTATAACCGATAATATAACCACTCCCATTACGGTCAGGCAATTGGCGGATTTTATACGCCTTAGCGAGAAGCAGGTCACAAGGATCGTCCGGAAAAACGCGGGGATTGGCGCCAAGGACCTCATTATCCGGAGTAAAATCCGGAAGGCCAAGGAAATGATTAAAAACACTTCTTTTGCCATCAACGAAATATCCGAAGCCCTTGGTTTCTCCAGTGAATTCTACTTCAGCCAGTATTTTAAAAGATATAACGGCTGCCCGCCGTCCTACTTGAGAAAATAAGCTGCAGATGAAAACTTCTCCGTAAAAGCTTCGGAAAACGATGCCCCTTCAAATAAGAAGCGGCATGGTCCCTGCCGGTGCTTGACCATGTCCGAAAATATTAAATTGCTGTCTGGTAACTGTATTTACTTTGCTAACATAGAAAGGGTAGAATTATACCATATTTTAAATGGTGGTGATGAATGAATGTCTCTTTCTAACGAATGGAACGCCAGGCTCAAACATTGGATGAGCAAGCTTGAAACTCTGTTTTATACTCCCCTGGGACAAATTGAAATGACCGGCTTTACAACGCTTCAACAGCTTTCCGCTGCGGAGGCTTTAAAAATGGATTTCACTCCCATGCCGGCAGGGACAAAATGGGGTGCCAAATGGGAATACGGATGGTTTAAAGGCACCATAACAATTCCGGAAAAAGCAAAGGGAGAACGTATTGTTCTGGATATAAAAACCGGCGGAGAAAGCGTTGTCTATGTCGACGGCGGTATCCGGGGACACCGCAGGGACGACTGGATTATCGTACAGCATCACTTTATTTCCGATCTGATGCTGTGTAAATCCGCCATACCCGGTGAAAGCTATGAGCTTCTGATTGAAAGCTATGCAGGCCACGGTGAAAGAAAATGTGATATCGGACCCGTACTGCCGGGGACGTTGTCACCCTATGAGCCAGGGACAACCCAAGCTTCCGTTGAGGCAAGCACTTTCGGCATCTGGAATGAAGAAGCCTATCAGCTCTGGATGGACATTACCACCCTACTTGACATAAGGAACAACATCAATCCCAATTCCTTGAGGACCGTTGAAATCGACAAGGGCTTAAAGGATTTTACTTTGATTGTGGATTTTGAACAGCCTTATGGGGAGAGGGTCAACAGCTTCAAGGAGTGCAGGAAAAGGCTCAAGCCCCTGCTGGAGTGCCGGAATGGAAGCACAACTCCGCTGATGAAGGTATTCGGCCATTCCCATATCGACGTAGCCTGGCTGTGGCCCTTGGCAGAAACGGAACGCAAATGCGCAAGGACCTTCTCAACACAGCTGGCGCATCTGGAGGAATATCCCGACTACATATTCCTGCAAAGCCAGCCCCACCTTTATGGGATGACCAAAAGGCTTTATCCCGAGCTTTACGCTAAAATAACGGAAAAAGTGAAGGAAGGCAGATTCATCCCCGAAGGCGGCATGTGGGTGGAGGCCGATACCAATATCACAGGCGGGGAAAGCCTCATACGCCAGTTCATCCACGGCAAGCGGTTCTTCCGGGAGGAATTCGGCGTTGAGAACGAGCTGCTGTGGCTGCCGGATGTTTTTGGCTATTCCGCAGCTTTGCCGCAGATCATGAAGGGCTGCGGGATAAAATATTTCTCCACACAGAAAATATTCTGGGATTACAACCAGGGGGAGCGGTTCCCGTATAATTATTTTAACTGGCAGTGAATTGACGGCTCTGAAATCATTTCCTTCATCCATGATGATTACAATTCCAAGACAAGTCCCGAAGCTATGATCAAGCGATGGGACAACAGGGTTCAGAAGGAAGGCCTGTCACAATTTCTTGTACCCTTCGGATACGGCGACGGCGGCGGTGGACCTGCCAGGGACCATATGGAGTATGTGAAGAGAATGGAAGACCTTGAGGGGGCTCCCAAAGCAAAAATGTGCAACCCGGCGGACTTTTTCAAGGAACTTGAAGAAGCCGGGGAATTGCCGGAAAACCGTTATGTGGGCGAGCTTTACTTCCAGGCCCACCGCGGAGTTTATACCAGCCAGGCAAAAACCAAAAAAGGAAACCGGAAAAGTGAATTTGCCCTCAGGGAAGCCGAAATGTGGGGAAGCGCCGCTGCAATCCTGGCGGGATTCGTCTATCCCCTGGAAGTCATGGACACACAATGGAAAAAAGTACTTCTCAACCAGTTCCATGACATCCTGCCCGGTTCCTCAATAGCCCGGGTATACGAAGAAGCTGAAGCTTCCCATAAGGAAGTGATAAATACGGCCGGAGAGATTGCAAAGGAGGCTGCGCGCAAGCTTTGCACCTCGGAAGAGGGAATCACCGTATTCAACTCTCTTTCCTGGGACCGGAAAGAACTGGTGGCGCTTCCGGAAGGATGGGAAGGCGCAGTGGATGCTAAGGGTAATGCTCTGCCGGCACAATTGATTGACGGCCGCCTTACCGTTGAGGCAGAAGTGCCTTCCTGCGGCTGGGCTGCTATAAGAGCTGCCGTAAAGGCTGTTGCCTCCGGCGTGGGGAAACCGGAAGGCAATTTGCTGGAAAATGAGCATTTGAGAGTCCTCTTCAACAGCAGGGGTGAAATATCCAGTTTATATGACAAGGATGCGGGCCGCGAGTTAACTGCCGGTTTATGCAATGCATTCAAGATGTATAAGGATATTCCGAGGCTGTTTGATGCATGGGATCTGGACAGCATGTATGAAATGTCCCCTGTGGAACTGGAGGCGGATGCGGAAATCACTGCCAAATCAGCAGGACCTCTTTGCTGGCAGTTGGAGATCCGGAGGAAAATCAACAATTCCATGCTGACTCAGACAGTCAGTCTGGAAAGAGGCAGCCGGAGGCTCGATTTTAAAACGAAGATCAACTGGCTGGAAAGCCATAAGCTTTTGAAGGTATGTTTCCCGGTGGACATCCATACGGAAGAAGCACTGCATGAGATACAATTCGGATACGTCAAGCGGCCCAATCACAGATCACGGAAGTTTGACACCGACAGGTTCGAGGTCTGCAACCAGAAATGGACGGCGGTTGCCGAGGAAGACAGAGGCGTAGCAGTGTTGAACGACTGCAAGTATGGGGTCAATGTTCTGGACGGAAGCGTCAACCTTACGCTTTTGAAAGCGGCGAAAGCCCCTGATTTCAATGCCGACACCGGAATCCAGGAATTTACCTATTCGCTATACTGTTGGAACGGCCCATTGATAAGCAGCAATGTTGTCAGGGAGGCTTATGAAGTAAACTGTCCTGTAGCGATTACTGCAGGGACCAGTGAAAGCAGATCCTTATTTGCCATTGACGCGTCAAATATAATTATTGACACGGTTAAGCCGGCTGAAGACGGCAGCGGGGATCTCATCGTCAGGCTTTATGAATGTATGCGCACCTCCACAAGATGTACGGTAAAGACGGCTCTGGCCATCAATTCGGCAGTACAGACCAATATGCTGGAAGTGCCGGAGAAAGTGCTGAAAACGGGTGGAGTAAGCATTTCGCTGGAGTTCCGTCCTTTTGAGATAAAAACCTTACGGCTGGGATGCGGCAGATAACCTGAGCGGTCGGAGCAATAAAAGGATTATTATTGGTAAAAATACAAAGGAGTCCACTTCGGTGGGCTCTTTTTACAGCAGATGCGTTTTATTTTTTTACAAATGAAAAAAAATTTTGAATTAAGTCGTTATAAAAATTTGGAGTTTGCCGATATTGTTTTGGGTATATTAATTCTATACGGATGTGAACGGAGTATAGAATTAGGAGAACAGCGGATGAATGATACAGAAGGTTTGAAGGATAAAATCAAATCAGAACAGGAGAAATTGAATGAGCTTCTGGAGAGCGGTGAAATGGAGTTGCTGACAATGGATGAGACAACCCGGATGAGCAGGGATCTGGACAAGCTTATTGTTGAATTTCTCAAGCTGCGGAAGTAATATCATTCAAGTGTGGATATGACAGAATTTCATTTGAAGGTTTACGAAATTACTGCTGTTATTCCAAAAGGCAAGGTGGCGACCTATGGGCAAATTGCAGCGATCCTCGGCATTCCGACGGCTGCAAGGGCAGTGGGGACAGCTTTGAGGCTTACGCCTCCCGGTCTTGAGATACCCTGCCATCGAGTGGTCAACAAATCAGGCGCCATGGCGCCCGGCGAGGCCTTCGGCGGTGCCGGAAACCAGCGCAGGCTGCTGGAAGAAGAAGGCGTAGGGTTTCTGCACGGCGGAACTATTGATATGAAGCGGTATTTATGGAGAATCTAAGTACTGGTGCAAATATAACTTTCAATACAGCTTTATGAAATGCAGTCTTGGAGTGCATTTTATAAAAACGGGATGCAATGGTTGCAGTCTCCTAATTCAGATTCAAAAGCTTTTTGATATCGTTGAGTTCCAGGACTCTGGAATTTATCCCCATGTTTCCCATGATGCTTAAATCAAATACAACCATTTTAAAAAAGTCAAATTTGTCGCTATCCGTCATTTTGCTCATTTCATCGGGAAGATCGCCCTGAGCTTCCGGCGACCGGGTAAAGTAATACCGGGCGCCATAAATATTGATGTATTCGTAAAAACCTTCCCCCTCCCAGATACCCGCAGGGACATGAATAACAAGCTCATGTGCCTCCTGTTTTTTGGACGGGCTCAACAACCTGGAAAAGATGGATTTGTTTGAAGCGGAGGGAAGCTTTCTGTACCGGTAATTCAAGCCAAGTCTTTTCGCATAGTCCACATAAAACTGTATGATATCGCCTTGAGGCTTATCGTTTGCGACAAAGAGGTCGGAGTTCAGCTCCATGACAACATCCGAGCCGCCCTTTAAAAGGGACAGCAGTTTATAGGCAAACAACTGTGCCTCTTGCGGATTGCCCGGCTGATTGTAGTTCAGGGTAAATCGGGCCGAATCCATAGAGTTTTCATTTTTGTTATCTTTTATCTTGATATTTTTACTGTTGATCTCCATACTGCTTGCCGCTGCCCCTTTCTATTTTAAATTGCCTGTGATCAGCTCTACTGCAATCTTTGCATTTTCTCCGGCTTTTTCCTTGAGTTGGGGGATCGTCCTGCCAAGCTCTTCCCGGATGAGCTCCCGCTTTTCCCACACATCCTCGGTAAGAGCCTTAAGCTTCTCGAAGTCCAGATCCCTGACGTCACCGGCAGAAGCCTGGTTGATATATTCCAGGAAGCCTTCGATCTTAGGGTCGTAGACAAGGCCCACCATGGGGACGCCGGCACCGGCTGCAAACACCAGCGCATGAAGCCTCATGGCAACCATTATTTCCATTTTTCCGATAATGTCATACGTATCGTAGACATTTAGTTTCTCACGGATTAAGATATTTTTGCATTTCATTTTTGCCACGACATTGGCAAGAATCGGAACGTCATCCGGATGCTGCATGGGAATGAAAACGGGCAGCAGTCCGTATTTTTCCGCCATATGATCCGCAAGTCCGGCAATAACGTTTTCGTATTTCTCGTGCTCAATTTTTTCATGACCGGGATATTTTCGCAGGGAGAAGCCGATATACTTTGCGGAGCTGTCCATACCCAGACGCTCCAGGATGTCTTTTGCATGGGTATTGTCCTTACGGGTCACGGTCAAAGCGGCGTCGGCAGTCAGCAATATTTTGGGCTTGCTGATATCCATATGCTTCAGCTCCGTATAGGAAAGCTTTTCTCTCAGGGTTATTACATCCACCTTGTTCATTATCTTCCGGGTCAAAAGCCTGTTGATTTTCTTCTTCAGCGGACCAATCCCGTTAGCGTAGAACATGATCTTTAATTTCATCTTGCTGGCTAGCCAGACGGTGCTCAGATAAAAAAACAGGGAGCGGGTGCTGGTATTGTCCTGCAGTAGGTTTCCGCCGCCGTAGATGAATGCCTTCGCTTTCCGCATGGCTGTGACGATCCGGAACGGGTTTTGACGGCTGATGCACTCCACACCATATTCCTTTGCCGTGCTGATGGGTGTTCTGGATAAAATAAGGATTCTGATTTCAGGCTTGTATTTGCGAAGGTCGTTGATGATTGACATCAGCAGGGCGTCGTCGCCGATGTTGCGGAAACCGTAATAGCCTCCGATAATGGCATCGTAGTACTTTGCGCCTTCGGATGCATTGGATTTATCCAGAATTCTTTGGTAAATGTCCATTTGGGTACTGCACATCTTTTCAATAGAGAATTCTCTTAGCGCCTTTTCATAGATCTTTTCTCCCATTTCAACCAGCTTGCCGGGGTCTGAGCCCAACCGCAGGATTAACTCCGAAAGCCGCTCATAGTCTCCGGGCTGGAACAGAAAGCCGTTTTCACCGTCTGTGATAAGGTCAGGTATACCGCCGACATTACTGCTGATAGTTGCCTTTTTAAAGCGGGCGCCTTCAAGAATAGAATAGGGGAAGCTCTCGCTGATGGAAGTCAAAACACTGATATCCACACTGCTCATCAGCTCGTTGGGGTCGTCCAGCCATCCCAGGAAAAAAACCGTATCCTTCAGGTCCAGGCTGGCGGTGAGCTCTTCCAGCATCTTTCGGTCTTCTCCGTCGCCGCCGATAAGGAATTTAATGCCGGTATTCTGCTTTTTTACAAGGGCGGCGGCTTTTATGATGGTATCAATGCTTTTTACCGGGTACAGACGCGCTGCGATACCTACAAGGATGCTTTTCTCATTGATATTCAGCATGTATTTGCCAATGAGGCTTTCTTTCGTATATGTGGCTGCAGGCTCGGAGAAATCCATACCATTATAAAGGACATAGATGGAGGAGGGGTTAAAGTCTCTTCCGGCCAGCATTTCTCTAAAATTTTCCGACACGGCGATGTAGTTTCCTATAAAACGGAGGGCTATTGTATTGAGCAGACCGATGGAAATGCGTTTCGGCAAGCTGTGCATATAGTCCAGCTTGTAATCGCTGTGCACTGTGGTAACCGTGGGCAGCCTGGTGTAACGGCGTGCCGCAAGGGAGAACATATTTGCCTTTGCGCCGTGGGAGTGAATGATATTATAGCCGCCGTGGCTGACGATATCAGCGACTTTCCGGATATCCCTGAATATATTTCCCGATTTCACCACTTCCACATCGATACCCATGGCCCGCGCGTCATCGGCAAATGTGCCGGGACGCAGGCTGATAAGCTTTACATCGATATACCTGCCCAGTTCTTTTAAAAGATAAAGAACATGGGTTTTTGCACCTCCGACGTCGCCTCCGCCGATTAAATGGACTACCTTCATATGCACCTCTTCAAGAATTTCATCGGTTTAACAGATTAAGTTTATTTTATGCCTATCCGTTTGTCAAATAAAATAATGTTCACACAAAAGATATTGATTAATATTTCAACGAAACTTATAATGGTAAAAGAACGGGGGATGCCCCCGGACCAATAAAAGATGGCTAATTCCAATACTAAGGTAAAGAGACACACCCACATGAAGTATTCCTGAATAATGTGCGGGGACACACCTCGCCGAGCAGGAGGTATTCCTTTTGAGGGAGGAATGTCCCCGTTTGAAAATATGAACATGAAGCAGGAGTTTAGGGTCTGGGGAATGTCCCTTTTTGAAAAGGAAGCTTTGGCATGAGCAGAGAAAAGAATTTACTGAAAAATACGGCAATATTTATGATAGGCAATTTTGCATCCAGATTCCTGGGCTTCCTATTACTGCCGCTATATACGCATTATCTTTCCACTTCGGATTTCGGCTACTATGATATCGTTTTTACCACCGTATCCATCATTATTCCTATAATTACGCTGCAAATCAATGATGCCATGTACAGATATCTTCTTGATACCGATAATGAGGATGAGGCGGGGAGGATCATTACAGGCGCCTTTACGGTGACTATTGCAGGGATTGCGGCTTGCTGCGTTTTGTTCGTCGTACTGATGAATTTCATGAAGATACCGTTTTCGTATCCTATTCTGGTATATTTGATTACCCTGGTACTTTCGGGCTTATGGCAGCAGGTCGCAAGAGGCTTGAAAAAAAATGTGGTCTACTCGATATCGGGAGTCGTTTTTACAGCGGTCACGCTGATTTCCAATATTGTTATGATCATATTCCTGGATATGAAGCTGGAGGCCCTCTTTTATTCCAATATAGCGGCTTCGCTATCCGCCGTGATCTATATTGAATTCAACATCCACGTTTTGGGGAAACTGAACTGGAGCAGAAAAAAACAGGGATTGATCAAAAAAATGGCTGCCTATTCGGTCCCGCTTCTGCCCAATGCGCTTAATTGGTGGATAATGAGTACTTGCAACAGATATATCATCAACTATAATATCGGTACGGATGCCAACGGCATATTTGCCGTATCAACCAAATTTCCGTCGATTCTGATGGCTTTCAACAGCGTTTTTTACCTGGCATGGCAGGAAAGCGCCATTCAGGAGTATGAATCCCGGGACAAGGATGAATTTTATACCCGGATGTTCAACTTTTATATGAAGTTCCAGTTCTGCACCATGCTTGTGCTGCTGCCGGTGACCCGCTGGGGCATGATGCTGATGGTGGACAAGGCTTTTATCGATGCCTGGAAGTATGTGCCCTTCCTTTATGCCGGAACGGTGTTTATGGCTTTTGCCACCTTTTACGGTACGGGCTATCTCAGCTCCAAGGATACCCGGGGAGCTTTCACCACTTCTATTGCAGGGGCCGGAGTCAATGTGCTTCTGAACCTGGTATTGACCCCCGTCATGGGAATACAGGCGGCATCCCTTTCAAACATGCTGGCCTTTGCAGGAATGTGGATATTCAGGATTTTTCAGACCAGGAAATATTTCAGCATCAAAATCGATTTGCGCAGTTTGTTTTCACTGATGCTTATTTCCGGTATTTTTATCGCATTTTACTATTTTAATAATTTTGTCGTTGATGTTGCTATGACGATAGCCGCCATAGGCATGTTTTACCTGTTCAACAGGAGTCTTGTGCTGAAGGCTGCCGGACTGGCGTGGAACATGCCGGTTTTAAAGCAGATCAAAGCCCGGCGGGCGGAAGGGGAAAAGTCATAATGGCCAGAGAAAACATAAACCGGAATTCAAACAATCCTTGCACGGGCTGCGGCATTTGCAGCATAGTCTGTCCCAAGGGCGCCATTCAAACGGAACTGAATGCAAAAGGTTTTCCGGAGGGCAATGCCGATGAAAATCTCTGTATTGATTGCGGAAAATGCGTAGAGATATGCAGTAAATATAAAGAGCCGGGCGAATCCTCCTATATGAAGCTTATGGAGCAAAAGGGCAGAGTATTTATGGCCTTCAGCAAGGATGGGGCTATCCGGAACAAAAGCTCCTCCGGAGGGGTTGGGGTTGAAATCTCCAAAAGCTGTATTTCTTTAGGATATTCGGTTTGCGGAGTATATTACGACCTGCAAAACAAAAGGGTAGAGCATAAGCTTGCCGATACAATGGAGGAAATGAAGGAATTTGCAGGCTCCAAATATCTTATGAGTTATGCCGGAAAAGCGCTGTCAGGTCTGGAGCCTCAGAAAAAATATGTGATTTTCGGCACTCCGTGCCAGACATATGCCCTGCGTCAGAAAATCCGGCAGCAAAAGATGGAAGATAATGTCCTGCTTGTAGATTTCTTCTGTCACGGCGTACCCTCCTATTTGCTGTGGAGCCGCTATCTGGAATATGTTCAAAAAAGATATAAGACAGGGGACATCAAGGCGGTAACATTCAGAAACAAGAAATATGGCTGGCACGATTATTCCATGGTAATCGAAGGTGACCGCAAATGCTACACGGGCAGGATGCGGAAGGACCTTTTCTATCATTTCTATCTCAGCAACGTCTGCTTGAATGATGCGTGCTACAAATGCTGCTTCAGGCTTGACTATGTTTATTCCGACATACGGCTGGGGGATTTCTGGGGACCCAAATACAAAGACGACAAAAGCGGAGTATCCCTGGTGACTGCCAATACCGAAAAAGGCCTTGAAATCCTGGAGTCTTTGAAGCACAATATAATCCTGGAAGAGGTTTCGGCCGCTGATTTGCTGAAGGCGCAGCCTACCAGGGGTATTGCCGTACCGGAGAAACGAAGGGCCATTATGGATATGCTCCAGTCGGGCAGCAGTCTCAGAGTGATATACAGGAAATATCTGATGGCAGGACACATAAAGGGCAGGCTATTGCATTTCGTCAAAGGGCTTTTGCCGGGCAATATGCGTTCAGCCGTGAAAAAAGTCATAAAAAAATGATAAAATAGAAGAAAGCACTTCATGGAGGGAACATGAACATTTATATTTTAAATGCCTCAAACACTTACAATTATGGGTCCATGATGATGGCGGAAAATTTCATACATTATTTTAATGCCCAATCGGGCGCCGAGAATTCGTATTATGTGGAGACAGACGACATTGAAAATACACAGAGCCGGCTCAGAATGGCAACAGGTCTTGAAAGTATCACTGCCGTACCTATGGGCAGTCTATACGGCAAAGGCGCAATCAGCAAAAAGGAATTGCTGCTCTCCTTGCTACTGAAAATGAATATCCTTAGTGAGCTGGCAATGAAGATGAACATCGTCATCGTGCTCGGCGGGGATGATTATACGGAGGATTACGGCTGGCGCGCCCTGGTATCCCAGTTGTTGAGGATCAACGTCATTGCAGGCAGGATGAAGGTATATTTTATAGGCCAGACCATGGGACCATTTTATACCTTCCGCAAGCTTTTGGCGCGTTATTTTCTTTCAAAGGCGGACGCCGTCATGGTCAGGGACAGGATTACCTATGATTATTTGAAAAAGCTGGGGCTGCGCAATATCGGCGAGATCCCCGACCTGGCCCTGATGCCGCTGACCCGGGAAGGGGATGCACCCCAAAAGGCCAGATATATCTGCTTGTTTCCCAGTGAGCTGATTTATCATTTTTCCAAGGGGCAGTCCAGAAAGGAATGTCTGGATTTCTATATCAGGGTATGTGAGTACCTGGTGACGGAATATGCCGATTATGAGCTGGTTTTACTGCCTCATGTACTCAAGCCTGAAGTTTCCGACGACAGGGTAATGGTAAGGGATGTTTACAATGCGCTTGCGGATGGATTCAAATCCAGGATACTTATGCTTGATAATGAAATGCTGCCTTATGAGGTACGGAGCTATATCAAAAGCTCGGCTTTTATTGTTTCCGCACGCATGCATCCGGTGATTTCAGCCCTGGAATGCGGTGTGGCCGCCATCTGCTTCTCTTACAGCAGAAAATACTGGGGGATCCTGGGGGAGGGCTATAAGCTGGAGGATTATATACTTGACGTCCGCAACGGTACCTTCAGCGAGCTCTTCCAGAGCTTCAGAAAAGCGGTCGGCATCATGCAGGGCAATTACAAAAACATTGCGGGCAGAGTAAAATCCAGAGTGGAAGCGGATCAGAAGGAAATAGCCGCCAAGATTTCGGATTTGGCCCAATCGGCCATAGTAAAGCCGTCTACAAAGAATAAATAAAGATAATAACGGGGATTTGCCAGTGATAAAATTTTCTGTAGTAATTCCGCTGTACAACAAGGAAAAGCATATTCAAAGAGCGCTGCAGTCCGTATTGAACCAGACGGTACAAGCATCGGAGATCATCGTCGTTAACGACGGCTCTACCGACAAAAGCGTTGAAGCTGTGGCAGAAATAAAGGACAGCCGGATACGCATTATCAACCAGCCCAACAAGGGCGTTTCGGTTGCCCGCAATAACGGCATCAGTCAGGCGGGCAGCGAGCTGGTAGCTTTTCTGGATGCAGATGATGCCTGGAAGCCGGATTTTCTTGAAACCATAACACGGCTGCGCAGGCAGTATCCTGATGCAGGCCTATATGCAACGGCATATGAGACGAGCCATAGTAAAGCAGGAACAATTAAGGTCCAATACAGGGAAATCCCGCCAGAACCCTGGGAAGGCATTATTCCGGATTTCTTCAGTTCAATGATGGGACAGCCGCCGGTTTGGACTTCGGCAGCTGTGGTTCCCAAACATGTTTTTGAGGTTTCCGGATATTTCCGCGAAGGCCAGGTGCTTGCGGAGGATGTTGACATGTGGTGCAGAGTTGCTCTCAAATTCTCTATAGCCTTCAGTACGCGTGTTTGCGCTACCTATTACCAGGATGCGGAAAACCGGTGCTATGTCCGGGGCTCCATTCATAAAAAGGCCACGGGATATCTGGAGACTTTGAATGCGGCTAAAGACGACAAGGCTATACCCGACGGCACCCGGAAAAATATCGCTGTTTTAAAGGAAATGGTGGAAATCGGCCACGCATCGTCTCTGATTCTAGGCCATGCGGCGGCAGAAGCCCGCAGGGAGCTGAAATCCTACAAGCTGGACCACCTTCAAAGGCAGAAAACCTTTTGGTTTCTGATTTCGTTTTTACCCGTACGCGTCATTGAATTCCTTCTGGATTTTAAAGCTGCCGCAAGAAAAGCCCTCCGGTGATACGGCTGGGGACGGTTGCATTTTTGCTGCACAGTTATTGAAGGGCGGCTGTTGTTTTATACATTACTAAATTCAGAAATATGGTTGCACTATGTATACATAATAAGTTACAATGTAAAAGCGTTTGCCGATGTTGTGTTATTTGCAAGCGCCTATACTTATATGAGGAGAATATCATAGTGCCGAATCACGAAACTCAAAATGTAAAAGTTATCAATGCAGACCCCTCCGCGCTCGGATTGTTTGGCCTTGCAATGGTCACGTTCGTAGCTTCCTCCCAAAAGCTGGGCCTAACCAGCGAATTGTCTTTTGTAATACCCTGGGCCATTTTCCTGGGTGCTTTTGCACAATTATTTGCCTGCATCAATGATTCAAAACGGAACAATACCTTTGGTACTACCGCATTCGGGGGATATGCATTCTTCTGGCTTGGAGTCGCTGCCTCCTGGATGATTAAGATGGGAGTCTTTGGCCCGGAGCTTGCGTCCAAGGTAGACAACAGGCAGCTGGGAATTGCTTTTGTCGGATACCTGATCTTTACCGCGTTCATGACCCTTGGGGCCATGGAAACCAACAAGGTGCTTTTCATCATATTCTGTCTGATTGATTTTCTGTTTATCGGGCTATCGCTCAGTACTTTTGGCATTGCCCCCGAGTTTACCCACAAGCTTGCCGCATATTCGGAGCTGTTGATCGCATTATTTTCATTTTACGGTTCTGGGGCAGCTGTTTTAAATACGCATTTCGGAAGGGTGTTTCTGCCGGTCGGCAAGCCTTTTGGGATTTTCAAGAAATAATAGCGAGGCAGCAAAAAATGTTCTGCAGGTGGCGGATATCAAATTGGTGTTCAGGGGTGGCATATCTTCGCCCGGGATACATAGGCGAGCAGCAAATACAGGGCATTTGTCATCAGCCTCGTTGAAACTCCGCTGATGAAATTAATTTTGAATAAGTCGTTATAACGGAACAGGGGAATAGCGCAAAAGCTGTTCCCCTGTCGAATTCTCCTCCAGCCTTATTCAGGCTTATAGGGGAATACTTTGACCAGTATCCGGATAAGAAAGAAAAATACAATCAACACGATGAAAACGCCAAGCATACCGCTCAGCATTACCAATATCCCTTTTTCAAAGTTCGTTCCGTTTATCAGACGCTCTATGAATCCAAACATTATCTTTCCTCCTTAACCTACAAGCAGTGGGACTATGGCCAATATAAGCCCGCCGGCAATGATGGAACCCAGCTGGCCGGATACATTTGCACTTACCGCCTGCATGAGCACGAAATTGGTGGGGTCCTCTTTATTCGCCATTTTCTGGATCACTCTGGCAGACATGGGGAACGCGGAGATGCCGGCTGCACCGATCATGGGATTGATTTTTACCTTGCGGAAGAGATTCAGGAATTTTGCGAACAATACTCCGCCTGCGGTGTCAAAGATGAATGCTACAAGACCCATTGCGAGGATCAGCAGCGTCTGCCATTTGAGGAAGTTCTCCGCCAGCATGGTTGACCCGATGGTGATGCCAAGCAGAAGAGTCACCAGATTTGCCAGCTCGTTCTGCGCCGATTTGGACAATCTCTCCAGAACGCCGCTTTCTCTGATCAGGTTGCCAAACATGAGGAAGCCGACCAGGGGGACGCTTATCGGGGCAACGATTCCGGCGATGATGGTAACCGCGATGGGGAAAATAATCAATACGGCTTTTGAAACCTTGGCATCCTTATATTCCATCCGGATAAGGCGTTCCTGCTTTGTTGTCAAAAGCTTTACAACAGGCGGCTGAATGATGGGGACCAGCGCCATGTAGGAATAAGCTGCAACGGAGATGGGTCCCAGATAATTTCTTGCAAACTGCCCCGCAACATAAATGGCTGTCGGTCCGTCTGCGGCGCCGATAATACCAATGGCGGAAGCTACCTTGAGGTCGAATCCCAAGGCCAGTGCCACCAGCAGGGTGGCAAAAATACCGAATTGAGCTGCCGCTCCGAAAAAAATCATGACAGGAGTCCTGAACAGGGGGGTAAAATCGATCATAGCCCCGATAGCGACAAATATCAGAATAGGAAACAACTCGGTGAGGATTCCTGCATTCAGCAGAATTTCCAGCACTCCGGGCTCGGACCGGAATGCGTTGCCGGATGCGTCAAACATATAGTGGAGATGCTCTTCAAAAAACCTCCTTGCGTCGGCGCTGTTTCTGGTGAAGCTTGTTACAAAGGGATCTGCAACATACTGGGACGCAAACTTCACTACGGAGAGCGGAAGATTGACAAGTATTGCTCCAAAGCCTATCGGAAGCAGCAGCATGGGTTCATAATCCTTTTTTACGGCAAGGTAGATCAGGACCATACCGATGATGAGCATGATGATCATTTTGTAATTGATTGCTGCAAAACCGGCAAAAAGACTGGATACGTTCATTGGTTTCCTCCAAATAATCAGAATTCGCAGGGAATGCGGTAGTTATCCCCTTCAAATTGTAGTATATCCAAAAGAGTTAATATTTTCAATGTATCATGGAATATTTTATGATTTGTTTTGAAAGGGGTAAAATGTGGTATACTCAGAATGCTTTGTGTATGTTTGCATTCTATGAAAAACGGGGAGGATTCGCTATGGAAAAAAGGCAGCTCGGTAAAACGGGAGAGATGCTTTCCATCATCGGTTTCGGTGGAATTATTACAATGGATGAGGTCCAGCAGGACGCCAATAAATTCGTTGACGAGGCCATTGACAGAGGGGTGAACTATTTTGATGTCGCGCCTTCTTATGGCAATGCCGAAAGCAAGCTTGGTCCGGCTCTTTCCGGTAAGAGGAAAAGCGTTTTTCTTGCATGCAAAACGGAAATGAGGACTGCAGCGCAGGCGGAAGCAGCACTGCATAATTCCTTTAAGCTTTTGCAAACCGATTGGTTTGATCTATATCAGCTTCACGGAGTTACCACTGTTGAAGAGGTGGAAACTATTTGCGGCCCCGGAGGAGCGCTGGAGACATTTGTAAAGGCCAGGGAACAAGGTCTTGTAAGATATCTTGGATTTTCAGCCCATTCGGAGGAAGCCGCAGTGGCACTTTTGGACCGCTTCAGCTTCGACTCCGTCCTCTTCCCCGTCAATTGGGCAAGTCATCTTGGCAACGGCTTCGGTGAGCAAATTATTAAAAAGGCGGAGGAGAAAGGCGCAGCAAGGCTGGCACTAAAGGCAATGGCAAAATCGACCTGGCCTGAGGGAGCGGAAAAAGTCTACAGTAAAGCATGGTACGAGCCGATTCCTGAAAAGGAGCACGCACAGCTTGCTTTGAGATATACATTATCACAGCCTGTTACAGCTGCCGTACCGCCGGGTCACATTCAGCTGTTCCGGTGGGCTCTGGATGCTGCCGATGATTTCAGGCCGGTTACGCCGGAGGAAATCGCAATACTAAAATATAAAAGCAGGGAAATTAAGCCCTTATTTCCTTTAAATCAATGAGCGGTCCTGTCTTGCCACGTTTAGGAGTGGCGCACGAAGTGTAGCGTAGGGCGAATTCATTCCGCCCGCAGCGAGGGGGCATGGGGGCATGCCCCCAACGGAAATTGAATCGATGTATCCGGCAGGAGATATTATTGTGATTAGTGTTGATGGGATATCGGAAATCAACCGATATATACTTCAGTACGGATTTACAATTAAGCACTGGCGAAAATTTGACCGCCCGGATAAATGGGAACAAATAGTCCAGTGCGCTTAAGGTGGGAAATATGTTTTCTGTCAATGTACAAAACAATATCGTCGCTTTGAGGGACATATGCCAGGAACAGCTTGGAAGCATCCTGAGCTGGTACAATATGACCGAGGATTTCCGATTTGCCACCGGAGTGGAAGTGCCTGTAGAATTGGAAGACCTGGAATACAGGCTTCTTCAAAAGGCCTCCGGCGACCTGGATTTTTTGCTCGGGATCTACAGCTTTTTTGAAGACAAGATGGTCGGCGTTGTTACCGGAAAGATTGCCGGCAGCGTGCTATGGGTAAATACGCTGGCAGTAGGCCTGGAATTCCAGCGCAAAGGCTATGGCAGCATCTCTGTGGATTTGCTTTTGAAACATATGGCAGTTTTTGCAGGCGTACGGAGCGCATATCTGGCCGTAGCCGACAAGAACGTAAAAGGACGGGGCTTCTGGCTCCGCAACGGCTTTAAAGATGCAAAGCAGGCCTGCAGCAAAGTCACTTTGGACGGAATTCGGTACCGTGTGATCATCATGCAGAAACGATTGTAACAAGGCTCAGAAATGTCCCCTGCAAGTCATTTGCGAACAGCCTCGTTGAAATTTTGCTGATGATATTTATTTTTTTTGCAAACCAAATAATTAATTTTGAATCAGGTCGTTATACCCCGGAAAAAGCCAAATCATTTACATAAAATCATCTTTACGGCAAATCTTAAATTTGACAAACTCTTCACCGAAAGGTATAATATTCATAATGCGGCAAGGGTTTATGCTTTGCCGACTAACAGCTGAATCCCCGCAAGGGGTACGGAGGAACCAAGTACAGGGGTTAATCCGAAAATTTATTTTCGGTAGGGCAGTCCTATTACCCGCACCCGGCAGCTAACTTCGGAAGCTGAATATAGGAGGATTTGATGTTCAAGCAAAAGAAAATGCTCATTGCCTTACCTGTTGCAATTCTTACCATTTTACTTCTATCAGGTATCGCGTATGGTGAAGAGGTTAAAACCGGTGTGGTCAACGCCGATTCAGTCAACATGCGCGAAAATCCCGCGACTACTGGCAAAATTTTGATGGAATTGCCCAAAGGGGCGAAAATTACGGTTGTTGAAGTACTGGAAGACTGGTATAAAATCAGTTACAACGATTCCAAAGGGTATGTATTTGCACAATATGTCACTTTGAAAAACGGTGTAATTGATACAGGTACTGTGAATGGCGCAAATGTCAACATAAGAAGCAAGCCCGATACCGGCTCCGAGATTCTAACCAAGCTTGATAAAGGGGCGAAGGTCGAGATTTATGAGTACTCCGAGAATTGGGCCCGGATTAGTTTGACAGAAGGAAGATTCGGCTGGATATTCAAGGATTTTATCACCGTGAAGAAGTCATCGGCTTCCAGGGGAGAGACTCCTGAAACAGCCAGAGAAAAAGATACCCGTCAGCAATACGTAGACTATGCCAAGAAGTTCCTTGGCGTCGATTATGTGTATGGTGCTTCATCACCAAAAGGCTTTGATTGTTCCGGATTCACCAGCTATGTATTCAAGCACTTCGGAATCACTCTGGAAAGAACAGCGGCAAGTCAGAGCAGCAACGGCACCAAAATCGACAGAGGCGACCTGAAGCCGGGGGATTTGGTATTCTTTGATACCAACGGCGGTCATAACGCCGTCAATCATGTCGGAATGTATATCGGCGGAGGCAAATTCATTCATGCATCCTCAGGAAGCGCCGATAGCGTTACCATAAGTGATTTGACCGAGGGATTTTATGACGACAAATATATGCGGTCCAGAAGATATATTGACGATTGAAATTTGCCACTAAAATCAGCACTCCACAGGGGTGCTTTTTTTTTATGTTAAGGAAATTAGGATGGCTTAGAAAAATGCAGATGCGCATTATAAATGAAAGCGCTTTATCAGCTCATTTTTGTATTTCTTATCGGCAAAAATGAACATGCCTGTCAATGTCAGAAAAGAGTAAAAAGCGGATAAAACACTTGGCCATATTGGGCTCACCAGGCCTGTGACCCAGAAAACTACGGGCAGGAACCCCAGAAGTACCATGATTGTCTGGTACACAGAGTATTCCCTCCATTTAAGCCTTCTAAGCAGGATGATAAATGTGATCATCAATGTGGCGGCGATGAAAAGAAAAGGCGTCACATAGCTTAACCCCCACCCCTTGGTGCGTGTGGCCAGCTCCAGTGAATAGAGATAAATAGAAGTGCTCAGAGCTGTAATCACAATAATGTGACCGATTTTTCTCTTTACAAACAGAGGATATGCAACGGTTATCCAAAGATACAGCAGGGTACCGATGACATACATGGACCATAAAACGCCAGAGTAGGTCAGGAGATTTATTAACAGGCACGTTGAACCAATGACTACGGTTATAAAGAAAAACAGCCTGAAAACGAAATTATATTTATCGGCAATGCCGGTCTCGGGCTTTGGATAATTTTCAGTGATAGCCTCATTCGTGCTGTGAGGCGAGGCTTCAGCAATACAACTGCTTTTCTCATCGGACAATACCATGGAGCAGAGAGGGCATTTTTGCAAGCCGGTATTCACTTTAACATTGCATTTGCAGCAGTATTTCATCGGACCTCCCTAATTGGTTTCTATTGTGATTTCCAACCCTTTTCCCGATAAAAAACGGAAAAAGAATCTTTCAATTTCCGTTTCATGCATTGCTTTTGAAAAGGTCATCAGCATATGGTTTTTGAAGGAACAGACGCTGCAGTTCAAAAGGTTGACTACAGGGGAACCCAGCACGAATTCAAACCTGTCGATATATTGTTCCATCGTTTCGGGAATTCTTACTGCCCCAAGATTTGAAAAAGAGCAGGTAAAAAGATTTTCACCGAATGCGTTGAATGCGCTTTTAAGTACCATATTTTTCAGCACCAGGGGAGCCAGGCGCATAAATATATTTTTCTCTGCCTTTACATTGGAACTGATTTTTTCAATTAGCTTTTCAGGCTGTACTTCATTTTTCATCGTATCCGTTACGACCAGCAATATTTGTTCAAAGCGGTAGTCCTGATCGACAAAGGACATCCCCACATTGACATACGAAGAAAAATTCCTGAGGGTCCGGGACGGAAAAAAGTTTCTCAGATTAACCGGAACCGATATCTTCACAGGCGCATGGCATACCCTGTTCTTGAGCTGCGTGGAATAGATGGAATAGATTAAAAGCGCTGTGATATACTCGGTGACGGTGGCGTTATTTTCCTTTACCAGGCTTAAAAAACTCTTCAGCGGAATAATTCCATGTACGATGTCCAGGGTTCCCGGAGCGATTTTCGACCCATCGATGTGATAGGCCTTTTCCTCGGTCCATTTGGATTTGATCCTGGGGTCGTAGTATTTTTCAAAGCTGTCTTGAATCTCGTCAGCCGAAGGATGGACCTCGCAGTCCAGGATAGAGTCGTCTGAAAACAGACCCAGGCCGGAAAGCGTCAGGTACTGTGAAACCAGGGACTTAAGATAAGCAAGGGCCCCGGTGCCGTCTGTCAGTGCGTGAAACATTTCAAGGCTTATCCGCTTTTTATAATAACTGACCCGGAATAGAAAGCCATTGGTTTCATCCGTGTCCATTGCGCGGCAGGGAGGAGCTTTTTCCGGAGTAACTTCCGGGAGGTCGGGATTGGATTCAAAAAAATACCAGAACAGTCCTTTTTTCATTTTTACCGCCAGGGTGGGAAAACGGGGAAGAGTCATTGAAAGGGCTTCCTGGAGTATCACCGGATCAACATCGGATTTCAGCAGCACGGCTACCCTGAAAACACTGCTTTTGCTTGGACTGCTGATGGCAGGATATATCTTGGCCGCATTGTCAAGCTTATACCACTTGTTATCATTCCTTGCAGATCTGGCCCTTAAGGTCATTTCTTCTCTCCTCAAAACGTATCTCCCGTTCATTTTAACATATGTACGATCGTAATGATAGATTGTCTGAATGATACAAAATAAGATGCTTATGCACAAAGACTGGCAATCATCGCGGGCAAAATAGCTTGATCCATGCCCGGCTTGAAAATCACAGTCCGAACCGGGTTTTATTTAACAATCTTTCTGCATTCCAGGTAATATCTCTTTTCATCGGCTTCGCCCATGGAAAAGGTCTTTCTTGGGAGCACTCCTTCAAGAATAACTGTCTTAAAGAGGTCGTGCTTATCCATGGAGGGAAGATAAAAGCCCATATTGCCTTGTCTGGATCCCAGCTCTGTGACGACCTGGCCGCCGTGGATATAGTCAATTTCCAGATGCGGATGACTTTTTACCAGCTTATCCAGGGCAGCCTGGAGCGTACCCACCTCCAGGGTGTGAACAGGATTTTTTACCAGTAAAAGGCCGAAAACTCCTTCGAGTATAAAGGGCATTGCATGTGTGCGTCTATCATGCGCGTAAGCGGCCAGGGCCTTGTGCAGGTTTTCTTCCGAATCAAACAGCGTATATTCCGCCTGGGAGGTATGATTGCAATAGTTTGAAAGCTCATCGAGAATCGTCGCTTTGTCTATACCGAATAAAACTCTGTGTATGGGCTCAAAGACTATTCCGTCATCATGTACGTTCACGATCTCAACCAGGGCATACCGGGCCGGATGATTGTCCAGGATTCCGGGGCCTTCCGCAGCTTTTAGATTCTCCCAGTGTGCTTTTGCAGTGGCCAGGGAATGATTTCCGTCTCCTACGGCAAAAAGCAGGGTCCCCTTGTCTTCGCCGACACGGTATTTTCCCTGGAATGCTTGGGGATGAGCCAGCTTTTCCAAGGCCGCTGCCGCCGCGTCAAGGCTTTCTTCATCGTCGATTGCCCAGCCGCTGATATGTCCGCCGTTTTTCATAAGGTCAAAGTCGTATACCTTTTCATAGTGGGCTTTCTTATCCCACAGCGGTTCTACCACGGTCTTTTCCGCATCATCGATCAAAACCATGATATGGGGCAGCTCTATTTTTGCGTTTTCACGGATTTTTACGCGGGGCGGGATACGGTCCAAAACGGTACCTTCCGTCGCTCTGACCAGAGTCTGGGAACCGTTGTTGTAGTCATATTTTTCAAGGTCCAGCGCGAGCATGAGACCTTTCCTGGAGGCGGCATGAGCAGTACTCCTGTCAAGAAGCATGAATCCAGGCTTCCGGGGCTCCAGAACGCTTTCCTTCAAGTACGTTTCCATGGTGGCATTTATATTTTTTATCCGATCTTCTTTGTCGTCATCCTTTAAAAAAATCTCGGGAAAGGTCAGGTACAGCGTGGAGGGACTATCGCCGGCAATTTTTTTTACTTCCTCCCAGTAATCCGGCTGCGATGTATACTGGTCACAGGCTACGACCGCCCATTTGCTAAAGTCGCTGTCTTTCGCAGGGAGCATTATCTCAGGAACATATACGCCGATAGTATCGTAATTTCTCTTCATTTTTTTTGACCTCGCATTTGTTCAGCTTCTAAAGTAATCTTAATAAATTTTATATGAACCCAGGCCATAAGTCAAATCCAAAGCATGTATTTTTTGGCCTGTTCAAGAGATACTATAACTGAATTTGAAAAACGGGGGGATTGGGTTGCTGCACAAATACAGTGAGGTTTTGAACCTGCCGGTGGTTTGTGCAAACAACGGAAAAAAAGCCGGTGCGGTAAAGGACATCATATTCAGTCCTGAAAGCAGGGAAGTAAAGGCCTTCCTGCTGGAGCACAAGGGACTGGAAATCAAAAAAAAGGTATTAAAGCTTGGAAGCATTTTGAATCTTGGGGAAGATGCAGTGATTATCGACAGTCCCGGATGTGTGAAGTCACTGGGAAAAGCATCCTATTCAGCCGAATTCAAGGACGAGGGAAGCATTATCGGCTTGAGGATATTTACCAGGTCCGGTGAAGAGCTTGGAATCGTAAAGGATGTCATCTTCGACTGGCAAACGGGAAGAATTGAAGGCTTCGAGGTTTCAGACGGTTTACTGCAGGATATTATTCAGGGAAGAAACATTCTTCCGTTGTTTGGCAAGGTGGAATTCGGCGAAGATAATGTTCTGGTAGAGAAAGAAGCGGTGGAAGAGATGGAAAATACAGGAGGGGGAATAAAAAACAGGTTAAATAAGAAGAATTATAAGGGTGAATGATTCGAAAGGAGTGATCTTATGAACGGCGGTTTTACCAGAGGTTTGGTTGTAGGGAGTATAATCGGTGCATCGGTGAGTATTATCATGAATAACGATATGATGCGGCCAAGAAACAGAAGAAAAATGCTTAGAACGGGCAGAACTCTTTTAAGGAAGTCAGGCGGCATTATCAGCGACGTAGTCGATGCCTTCAGATAAAATTTGTATTCCAGGCTCCAAACGCCGACTGCCAGGCAGCGGCTTCAGTCAGGAGTGAATTCTCTCAAATCCTCGTAAAGACTGGGTGTTTACACCCGGTCTTTTAAAATGAACGCTGAGTATATTCTCAAGGAGCTGCTATGGCAAGCATGACCAGGAAAAAAATCATATTGAATGTTTTGCTTATATTGGTGATGGCATTGGCCCTGTACTTTTTCTACAGCTTCAGGATTAAAATCGGGAAGATTCTGACGCCCTTCCTTTTAGCGGTGCCTCTTACATATATCGTCAAGCCCCTTGCCCAAAGGCTGGAGAGGAAAAAGCTGCCCAGGCCCGTTGCCGTTATTGCCGTATATGTGTTTTTCATCCTCGCCCTGGTGGCGGCAGCGGTCTTTTTTGTTCCGGAGCTTGCCAACAACACCAGAGAACTGTTGGATACCCTGCCGGATATCGTGTCCAGGTATCAAAAAATGGTCGATAATCTTATTGCCGCCCTCAAATCCAGCAAATGGTCTCCTGAGATAAAAAACATTATATTTAATGAAATGCAAAGCGGGATTGAATCGGCGCAAAACTTTGCAGCCGAGGCATTGAAAATGATGCTTACCTCAGCCATAGACAGTGTAAAAACCTTCATAGACCTTACGATAGCCATGGTGATCGCCTATTATTTTATCAAGGATCCCGAGCATTTCAAGGAGCTGTTTCTCTCCCTTGCACCCAGACGTATCCGAAATATACTGATCGGTCTGGGCAAGGAAGTCAACCAGATACTTTCCGGCTTTATCCAAGGGCAGCTTTTAACTGCCTTGATTGTGGGCGTTCTTGAGAGCATCGGCTTAGTCATTGCCGGAGTCAAATACCCTCTTGTCCTGGGAATGATCGGAGGGCTGGCAAACATCATTCCTTATTTCGGACCTTATATCGGTGCGATCCCGGCTGCTGCAGTAGCGCTGACCGATTCCCCCATAAGGCTTTTGTGGGCCGTAATTGTTTTTGCGGTGGTGCAGCAGGTAGACAACTCTTATATTTCTCCCAAAATCATTGAAAGCAAGCTTGGCATGCACCCGGTCACCACAATATTTGCAGTCCTGGTAGGCGGCGAATTCTTCGGAATCATGGGCATGCTTCTGGCGGTACCGGTATATGCGATCATAAGGGTCATTGTAAAAAAGACCATTGACGCCATCGCTTCGTAAAAATTCAGCGCTACAGGCGAATAACCTTGACACCCGGTATTTTACTTATATAATATTATTATGATTAATGCTGCGGCGGTAATTTCTTTCCAGACGGGCAAATGTGACATTTTTGCAGGAGTATATCGGCAGATGGCGCTGTAGTATCGATGTTGAAAATTGGATAATGAGGTTAAAGCGATGGAAAAATTGGGACTGAATGAAATAAGAGAGAAGTATCTGGAGTTTTTTGAGGGAAAGGATCATCTGCGCATGCCCAGTTTTTCACTGGTGCCGCATAAGGATCCCAGTATCCTGCTGATAAACGCGGGCATGACGCCTTTGAAGCCTTATTTCACAGGCCAGGAAGAACCTCCGAGAAAGCGTGTCGCCACCTGTCAGAAATGCATCCGGACCCCCGACATAGAGAATGTGGGCAAGACTGCCAGACACGGGACCTTCTTCGAAATGCTGGGGAATTTTTCGTTTGGCGATTATTTTAAGAATGAAGCGATTCCATGGGCCTGGGAATTCGTGACGAAGGTCTTGGAGATTCCGGAAGACAAGCTGTTTGCTTCTATTTATGAAGAAGACGATGAAGCCTACGATATCTGGAAAAATGATATCGGCCTGCCTGCAGACCGTATCGTCCGGCTGGGTAAAAAGGATAACTTCTGGGAGCACGGCACAGGTCCCTGCGGTCCCTGTTCGGAAATTTATTACGACAGAGGGGCGGACAAAGGCTGCGGAGAGCCCGGATGTGCGGTCGGATGCGACTGCGACAGATACATGGAGTTCTGGAATCTGGTGTTCACCCAGTTCAACAAGGGCGAGGACGGTACCTATACCAAGCTCCAGAAAAAGAATATCGACACCGGGATGGGCCTTGAAAGGCTTGCCTGTATCATGCAGGACGTCAACAGCCTTTTTGAGGTGGACACCATCCGGAACATATTGAATGATGTTTGCAGCATTGCCGGGGTGGAATACGGCAAAACATACAAGACGGATGTCTCCATCAGGGTAATAACCGACCATATAAGAAGCACCACCATGATGGTTTCGGATGGGATCCTGCCTTCCAACGAAGGAAGGGGATATGTCCTGAGAAGGCTTCTAAGAAGGGCTGCCAGACATGGAAAACTCCTGGGCATCGAAAAAGCCTTTTTATATAATGTAGCCCTGGTTGTTATCAACGAATCCAGCAGCGCATATCCGGAGCTTGCTGACAAAGCCGATTATATCCGCAAGGTAATCAAAATAGAGGAAGAACGCTTCGAGGCTACCATTGACCAGGGTTTAAGCATTTTAAACGAATTCATGGCTTCAGTCAAGGCGGAAAACGGAAAAATACTGCCTGGAAGCATGGTTTTCAAGCTTCATGACACCTATGGCTTCCCTCTGGATCTCACAAGGGAAATCGCCGAGGAGAACGGCCTCCAGGTAGACGAGGAAGGCTTTAAGGCGGAAATGGCGGAACAGAAGAAAAAGGCCAGAGAAGCCTTGAAAAGCAGAGAAACCTCCGCCTGGGGACAGGAGTCGGTAGCAGGACTGGATCAAGTGGGTAAAACCATATTCACCGGCTATGACGAGCTGACAACCGAGGCTTCCGTGGTATTTATCATTAAGGAAGGCGAACCTGCTGAAAACGCCCAGGAAGGTGACGAAATCACTGTAATTCTTGACAAAACTCCTTTCTACGGAGAAAGCGGCGGTCAGACAGGCGACACCGGTATGATCGATACCCCGCACGGTGTCCTGAGAGTGAAGGACTGTAAAAAGACACCCGATGGAAAGCATTTGCATACAGGCAGTGTAGAAAAAGGCATTATTGAAAAGGGCGCGTCAGCAACGGCCAGAGTAGACGGCTGGAAGCGGCTTGCGACAGCGCGTAATCATACGGCTACCCATCTTATTCAGAAAGCGCTCCGGAATGTCCTTGGAAATCACGTTACACAGGCCGGGTCGCTAGTGGGACCCGACAGGCTGAGATTTGACTTTAATCACTTTTCTGCCATGACCCATGAAGAATTGAAGGAGGTAGAGAGGGAAGTCAATGCAAAAATTCTTGAAAGCATCCCTGTAACCGTCAGGGAAATGCCTGTTGACGAAGCGCGGAAGGAAGGCGCAATGGCGCTTTTCGGCGAGAAGTACGGGAATATTGTCAGAGTGGTCAGAGTTGGCGATTACAGTGTTGAATTGTGCGGTGGTACCCATCTGAATTCCACTTCGCAGGCCGGCCTTGTAAAAATATTGGGAGAAAGCGGCGTAGCCGCCGGTGTAAGAAGGCTTGAGGCTCTGACCGGCGAAGGCGCCATTCATTATTTCAATGAAAGGGAAAATATCCTGAATGATGTCGCTGCAGTGTTGAAATCAGCCCCCCAGGACAGCGTTAAGAAGATTGAGTCAATGAATGCCGAGCTGAAAAATGCCGGCAAGGAAATAGAAAAGCTTAGAAGCAAGCTTGTAAGCGGTTCCGTTGAGGATGTCCTGTCCGGCGCCGTTGAGGTAAAGGGAATAAAAATCGTGGCAGCGCGATTTGACCGGTTGGATATGGAAGCCCTGAGAAATACGGGAGACATGCTTAAAAACAAGCTGGGCAGCGGTATTGTCGTCCTTGCTTCGGGATTGGGAGACAAAGTGAGCTTTGTCGTTATGGCTTCAAAGGATGCTGTTGAGCATGGCGCCCATGCGGGAAATATTATCCGAGAGGCTGCCAGGGTTGCCGGAGGCGGAGGCGGAGGACGCCCTGACATGGCGCAGGCAGGCGGAAAGGATATTTCCAGGATCGAGGAAGCTCTGAAGCTGGCTGTTAAGGTTGCCGGCGACCAGATTCAATAGGAGGGAAATATGGATAACTGTATATTTTGCAAGATTATAGACCGCCAGATACCGGCGGCAGTGGTGTACGAAGATGACAGGGTCATGGCCTTCAACGATATCAATCCGGTCGCCCCTGTTCACGTTATCATCATCCCTAAGGAACATATCGCATCCGCCAATGATTTGACAGCTGCAAATGCCGGTGTGCTGGCGGATGTCTTCCTGGCGGCTCAAAAGATAGCGGAAAAGCTGGGCATAGCCGCAAAAGGCTACCGGCTTATTAATAACTGCGGAGCAGATGCTGGGCAGACTGTTTTTCACATGCATTTTCATCTGATCGGCGGTACCGTGCTGGGACCTAAGATTATTTGAGAAGCTGATTTGCCGGTATTTATGGGAGTTTTGCCGCGAGAGGCTCAGAGACTGCCTTTGATGCAGTGCTTGCACTCATCTTCCGATTTTATTTCGAGGGTAAGTTTCTATTGACTTTATTTTGGCAAGTAATATATAATATAGTGTGTGCTACATTTAGCTTGGTTCCCAGAAAAATTCGCAGCAATGGAGGCAGTTTATTCCTGGCACAATTGCTACCATCGAGGGGAGGGAAATACATGTCTGAAGTTAGGGTTAAAGAGAATGAGTCTCTCGATAGTGCTCTTAAGAGGTTCAAACGTCAGTGCGCAAAAGCGGGCGTTTTGGCTGAAGTGAGAAAGAGAGAGCATTACGAGAAGCCGAGTGTAAGAAGAAAAAAGAAATCTGAAGCGGCTAGGAAAAGGAAATTTAAATAAATCCAGGGGAGGCAGTACTATATGTCCCTTAAGGAACGGTTGTTGGAAGATATGAAGGTTGCCATGAGGGATAAGGATGTGATTAAAAAGAACACGGTCCAAATGGCAAGGTCAGCGGTGCTTCAGGTTGAAAAGGACAGTAGAATAACTCTTGATGACGATGGTGTATTAGATATAATAGCAAAAGAAGTTAAAAAAAGAAGAGATAGCCTGCCGGAGTTTGAAAAGAGCGGAAGGCAGGAACTGATAGATAACCTGAAAACTGAAATTGAAGTTCTAATGCAATATCTGCCGCAGCAATTGACAGAGGAAGAACTCGAAGCAATTGTGAGGCAGGCGGTTCAAGATACCGGGGCAAGCTCGGCCAAGGATATGGGCAAGATTATGCAGGAAGTGATGCCGAAGGTTAGAGGCAGAGCGGACGGCAAAATGATTAACCAGATTGCAAAGAAAATATTAGGATAAAAAGCTCGATTAAAATCGAGCTTTTTTCTTAGGTAAGGAGTATCAAGCCTAAGTACTTGTGCTCCCGGGCGTATTAGCGTGAGGTTGAACAACGTCAAAGTCCCCCTCCTCATAAGTAGGGGTTTATAATTGAAAAAGCTGTCAGTAGTACCACAGCGAAAACTACCAAAGAGATATTAAATGAAGTTTTCGCTGTAGTATAAGTGGAGGGTTGCAATCCAGGATGCATGGGCGAGCAGCAGGCCTTGCCTGCGACCAGCCCCCAACTGACGTTGTTAAACGCCACGTTAGGCGTGGCGCACGAAGTGTAGCGTAGGGCGGATTCATTTCGCCCGCAGCGAGGGGGTATGGGGGCGTGCCCCCATTGGAAATTAAAATGACGGAAAAACTTTGGATCCATAGAGAATTCAATAACGACGAAGTACTGCGGCTGGCCTCGGAAGCCGGAATATCGCAGCTGCTGGCAAAGGTTTTTGTCAGCAGGGGAATAACGGAGCCGGGATATGTCAGAGCTTTTTTGAATCCCAGCCTGGACCAGCTGCATTCGCCTTTTCTCCTGACGGATATGGAGAAGGCAGTAGACAGGATCGTATATGCAATTGAGAACAAGGAGCAAATCGTCATCTTCGGGGATTATGATGTAGATGGCGTTACAAGCACCTCAATACTTCTTGATTTTTTAAAGTCTGTCGGCGCGGAGGTTGATTTCTACATTCCGGACAGATTTGATGAAGGCTACGGACTGTCTGACAGCGCCGTGGATAATGTTTTGAAAATGAATGCCTCGGTTGTGATTACGGTAGACTGCGGAATAACTGCGGTCAATGAGATAAACCGGCTGAACGGCAACAACATAACGGTGATCGTTACGGATCACCACGAATGCAAGGAGACATTACCGGAAGCGTATGCGGTGGTCAATCCCCACAGGCCGGACTGTACATATCCCTTTAAAGAGCTGGCCGGGGTCGGCGTTGTGTTCAAACTTGTCCACGCGCTATGCCAGGTGATGGAGAAAGGCCGGATGTATCTGAAATACCTGGACCTTGTGACACTGGGCACCATCGCCGACGTTGTACAGCTTGTGGATGAAAACCGGACCATCGTCAAATTCGGGCTGGGCGCCGTAGAAAGGTCGGAAAATCCGGGTATTAAGGCATTAATCGCTGTTTCGGGACTGAAGGATAAACCGGTAAACTCCTATGGCGTCGGGTTTGCCCTGGCGCCAAGGATTAATGCGGCAGGCAGGACCGGAAGCGCGGCAACGGCAGTAAGGCTTTTTACAACCCAGGATTCCCAGGTGGCTGAGGAGATCGCAGGACAATTGAATGAGGCCAACAAATACCGCCAGCAGACAGAAGCGGAAATTCTTCAGCAAGCAGTCGCCCAGGTGGAGTCCCAGGTAGCCCTGGAAAGCGAGAAAGTCATTGTTGCCGCCGGAAAAGGCTGGCATCACGGCATAATCGGTATCGTTGCCTCCAGAATAACCGAGAGGTATTATAGACCATGCATCCTTATTTCCGAGGAGGACGGCATAGGGAGAGGGTCGGGAAGAAGCATCGAAGGCTTTAACCTTTTCCAGGCGCTTTCCCATTGTGAGAGCCTTCTTGTAAAATATGGCGGGCATGAACTGGCAGCGGGGCTTTCACTGGACATTGCCAATCTGGAGGAGATGAAAAAGCGGATTAATGAGTATGCGGATACGGTTTTAACGCCTGAAACGCTGGTACCGCGGATCAGGATCGATTCCAGCCTGTGTGAGGGAGAAATAACCATCGACAGCGTCCTTGGGCTGGAGCTGCTTTCCCCCTTCGGGCCGGGAAACCCATGCCCGGTTTTCTCCATGGAAGCCATGAAATTGCGGGAGATTAAAACCGTCGGAGACGGCAAACACCTGAAATTGAAGCTTGAGGACAGTTCTGCCTGCATCGACGCCATTGCTTTCAATATGGGAGAGCAGGCGGGAAGCTACCGGGTTTCGGACAGGATGGATTCGGTATTTTCACTTGAAATCAATACCTGGAACAACGTCCGGAAGGTCCAGATGGTGCTGAAGGATCTCAGGCTTCACAAAGCTATTGTTTTTAATGGGTTAAATGACTATAATATAAATATTGACGCCCTTGGAATTACCGATGCAATGCGGCTGGAGGAGATAATCCCGGACAGGGCCGACCTGGCAGCAGTGTATCAGTATATCAAAGGGATTCAGTCAAAGAAACCGGCGGAAGACAGTATAGTAAGATTTACGGCGGAGGATTTGCTGAGGCTGTCAAAAATCATAGCGGACAGGTATAAGGTCCATATGAATCAATTCAAGCTGTATAAATGCGTTGAAATATTTGAGGAATTGGATTTGCTGAAAAAGGAACCTTTGAAGGATCAAGGGCTTGCAATGACCCTGAGAAGGAGTGGAAAGGAAAAAGTAAACCTGGAGGACTCCGCTTCCTATAGGGAACTGCAGGAACTGAAAAGAAGGATGCTGTCCGGCGCCGGGGAAAACACGGCGGGGTAAGGGATTTGCCATTGATTTAAAGATGGTTCGGGGCTTTTCACTGGTCTGTAAGGATAAATCGCTGATAATGGTCCCTTTATGGTCTGGATGGAATATATAATAATGAATTGGTATATTTGAATGGTTATACTTGGAGGCGAAAATATGGATTTGAAGAGCAAGTTGAGACATGTGATGGATTTTCCGAAGGAAGGAATCGACTTTATCGACATAACCACAGTATTACAGGACCCGGAAGCCCTTGTCAGCTGCATTGACCAGTTGAAGGAGAAAGTTCAGGAAGTTGGGGATTTTGACCTGATTGTCGGGCCTGAATCAAGAGGGTTTATCTTTGGCGCACCCCTGGCATATTCGATGAAAAAAGGCTTTATTCCGATCCGGAAGAAGGGGAAGCTTCCTTACAGAACCATCCGTGCCGAGTATCAGCTGGAATATGGCTCCGATATTCTTGAAATGCATGAAGACGCCATAAAGCAGGGCCAAAAAGTAGTGATCGTCGACGACCTGCTGGCTACGGGAGGTACGACGGAATCCAATATAAAACTGGTTGAAAAGCTTGGAGGACAGGTTGCCGGCATCATTTATTTTATTGAGCTTTCCTTCCTCAAAGGGAGAGAGAAGCTGGAGGGCTATAAGGTAGATTCGCTGGTAAAGTTCTAAAGAAACTGTATTTCGGGGGCGTTGGATGGATAACCGTTATAACCGGCTTGTAGAAAAAATCAAACAGTACAATCCCGGATGTAATTTTTCATTAATCGAGAAAGCCTATATTCTGTCAAAAACAGCGCATGACGGACAGATGAGGGAGTCGGGTGAGCCGTTTATCAGCCACCCTCTTGAGGTCGCGCACATTCTTGCCGATCTTGAGCTGGATTGCACAGCAATTATCGCAGGGATACTGCATGATACGGTAGAAGACACCAACTGCACCATCGAACAACTGAAAGAACAATTCGGCGAAGAAATCGTTGCACTGGTGGACGGAGTCACCAAGCTGGACAAGATCCCTTATACCACCAAGGAAGAGCAGCAGGCCGAAAACCTCAGAAAAATGCTTCTCGCCATGGCCAAGGACATAAGGGTCATATTGATAAAGCTGGCGGACCGGCTGCATAACATGCATACCATCAAATTCATGCCCCCGGAAAAACAGCTGGAAAAAGCGCGGGAAACTCTTGAAATATATGCCCCTCTGGCACATCGGCTGGGTATTTCCAAGATCAAATGGGAGCTGGAGGATATATGTCTCCGCTATATTGATCCTAAGGGCTATTATGAGCTGGTCGAGCGCATTGCAAAGAAGCGCAGGGAGCGGGAAGCGTTTATCACTCAGATCCTTGAGGAAATAAAGGCAAAGTCGGCGGAATTAGGGATTGAAGCCCATCTGGACGGCAGGCCCAAGCACTTTTACAGCATCTATAAAAAGATGCAGGAGCAGAACAAAAGCCTTGAGCAGATTTATGACCTTTTTGCAGTCAGGGTTATCGTCAATTCCGTCAAGGACTGTTATGCAATCCTTGGAATGGTGCATGAATTGTACAAGCCTATGCCCGGCAGGTTCAAGGATTATATAGCGATGCCCAAGCCCAATATGTACCAGTCCCTGCATACCACCTTGATCGGCATAGAAGGGACCCCCTTTGAAGTTCAGATCAGGACCTGGGACATGCATAAGGTTGCTGAGGTAGGTATTGCAGCTCACTGGAAGTACAAGGAAGGGCATTCGGCCAGCGGTGACATGGACAACCGGCTTGCATGGCTCCGTCAGATGCTGGAGTGGCAGAAAGATACCAGGGATGCCAATGAGTTTTTAGAAACCGTCAAGGTGGACCTTTTTAGCGACGAAGTCTTTGTGTTCACTCCCAAAGGCGATGTAATAAATCTTCCCATAGGGTCCACTCCTATAGACTTTGCTTATGCCATCCACAGTGCGGTAGGAAATAAAATGATGGGCGCTAAGGTAAATGGCGAAATGGTGCGCCTCAGCTCTACATTAAAAAACGGAGATATCATTGAAATTCTCACCTCCTCCAATGTCCACGGTCCCAGCCGCGACTGGCTGAAAATCGCAAAAAGCTCCCAGGCCAGAAATAAGATCAACCAATGGTTTAAAAAAGAAAACCGGGAAGAGAATATCCTCAGGGGCAAGGAGAACATTGAACGGGAGCTTAAAAAGCAGGGAATGACCTATAGCCAGCTTTTTAAAACCGAGTGGATCGAAATTGTCCTGAAAAAATTCAATTTCAATTCTCTGGAGGATTTATACTCCGCCGTGGGCTTCGGGGGAATCACCTCCAGCAAGGTTGTCACCAGGCTCAGGGATGAGTACAGGAAGACCGTGAAGGCTGAAGAGCCTGAGCATGATGCTGTGGAAGAGGAAATCCAGAGCAAGGCCGAAAAAAAGAAAAAGAATATTCCGGAGAGCGGAATTGTGGTCAAGGGCATAGATAATTGCCTTGTGAGGCTGTCACGCTGCTGCAATCCGGTTCCGGGCGATGATATCATCGGATATATCACCAGGGGCAGAGGGGTGTCGGTCCACAGGTCCGATTGTACCAACGTAACAGGAAATCTCAGCGACGACGGGCGTTTGATCGAGGTAAAATGGTATACTGCCAGCAATGTAGCCTATAAGGCCGATGTGAATATTATGGCCAATGACAGGGCGTCACTTTTAATGGAGGTTACCAATGTCATTGCCGAGGCGAAGATCCATTTGAAGGCCATCAATGCCAGAACAACAAAGGACCAGCTGGTAATTATCAATCTGACCCTTGAAATCAATGATACCGAGCAGTTGGAAAAGATCATTAAAAAGCTGAAAAAAGTTGACAGTGTTTTCGAGGTATCCAGGAGCAAACAGTAGACGAGGCTAGCAGCAGGAAAGGAATGTCCTGAATTAATGAGAGCGGTTGTACAGAGAGCGGCAAAGGCAAAGGTCAGCGTGGAAGGCCAGGTAACGGGCGAAATTGGCCGGGGCCTTGTCATCTTCCTTGGCATCGGACAGGAAGACACGGAGAAGGATATTGCGTATTTAGCCGATAAGATTGTAAACTTAAGAATTTTTGAAGACGAAAACGATAAGATGAATATTTCACTTCTTGCTATCCAGGGGCAGCTTCTGGTAGTTTCCCAGTTCACGCTTTACGGAGATTGCAGAAAAGGAAAAAGGCCAAGCTTTGACAAGGCGGCCAGGCCTGAAGCGGCCGAAGGACTGTATGAGCAGTTTGTGGCGCATTGCAGGAAGCTAGGGATAAAGACTGAAACCGGCAGATTCCAGGCCATGATGCAGGTGGAATTGCAGAACGACGGTCCGGTTACACTATTGTTGGACAGTAAAAGGGAATTTTAGTTTTTGAACAATGTCAGTAATGAGTGGCAACTCCTGCTGATGTAGTTCAAACACTACGCATAAAGCGGGGCGCGCAGGCATCGCCTGCGTGAGCATATGCCGGATTCATTCCGGTATATGCTTTACACTAAATTTGAAAGGCTAGGTTGCAGACATGATACTAAAGAGGCTAGCGACAGGGATGTTCACATCCAATTGCTATATAGCAGGCGATAATGGAGAAGGCGTCATTATTGATGCAGGCGTGGATACCGCAGAAATTACGGAAGCGGTAAAGGACTTGAAACTGAAAATCAAGTATATTCTTCTGACCCATGCGCATATTGACCATCTTGTGTCGGTGGACGAGCTAAGGTCCGGTCTCGGGGCAAAGGTAATGCTTCATGAGAAGGAAGCCAGGGCCCTGTCAAATCCTTTTTACAACGGTTCCGGCCTTTTTGGCCTCAAAAGGTCATTCCAGGAAGCCGACGGCCTCCTCCGGGACGGGGATGTCCTTGAGGCCGGAGGATTGAAGTTCGAGATCATCCATACCCCCGGCCATACCTCCGGAGGGATTTGCATAAAGCTCGGCGACAATCTTTTCACAGGGGATACCCTGTTTATGATGAGCATCGGCAGGACGGACCTGGGGGATGGGGATCAGGCGCAGCTGATGGATTCCATCAAAAACAAGCTGATGACGCTGAAGGACGAGACAAAGGTTTATCCCGGACACGGTACGGCGACTACAATAGGCTACGAGAGGGCGAATAACCCTTTCGTTTAGGCATGGAGGTTCAGTGCTGTATATAAAATTCAACCAGCTTGATTTTGAATCGGAATTACTGGATTTGATCAAGCTGTTTTTTCATGAGGAAGAATTCTTAATTGCAGAAGACGGCTTTACGCAGAGCTCCGGTGAAATGCTTTTAAGCGGGGATATTGAATTTCACGGAAAAACCTGTGCGTATCATATGCAATTCATACATTCCGCCTGCAAAGAGGAATATGTTCTGCCGCTTTCTTCAGGCGTCCCCGGCAAAGACCGGATACCGGAGCGGAAAATCTTTAAAAGAGAGATAAAAAGAGGAATTTACAGCCTTCTTTCAAAGGCTCTTGGGAAAAAGCTGCCCTGGGGCATATTGACCGGCATCCGGCCCGCAAAAATCGTCCATGAGCTCATGGAGCAGGAATTTTCAAAATCGGAAATGATTGATCTTCTGGAGAACTATTATTTTTTATCCCCGGAAAAGGCAAAGCTGCTGCATGAGGTGGCCGTCGTTGAAAAAAATGTGCTGGAAGCCAGCCGGCCTGATTTTGTGAGCATATACGTCGGAATCCCTTTCTGTTTGTCAAGATGCCTTTACTGCTCCTTTACCTCCTATTCGTCAAGCAAGTATTCGAACTACATTGGAAAATACCTTGAAGCCCTGAAATATGAACTGGCCAGCATCGGTGACATGATAAAAGCCCGTGGGATGAAGGTCCAAAGCATTTATATCGGAGGCGGGACGCCGACGGCAGTTTCCGCTGCCGATTTAGAGCGGCTGCTGGCTTCCGTGGAAGGCTGCTTTGACCTTTCCTGGCTTCAGGAGTTTACAGTGGAAGCCGGCCGGCCGGATTCCATCGATGCAGAAAAACTTGCTGTCATCCGAAACAGTGCGGCGGACAGGATAAGCATCAACCCGCAGACCATGAATGACGACACCCTTAGACGAATTGGCCGGAACCATACGAGCCGGGACCTGGTCAATGCATATGAACTCGCCAGGACCATGGGGTTTGGCAACATTAACATGGATGTAATCGTGGGGCTGCCCGGGGAGGATATCCGTATATTCGAGGAAACCTTGAAGCGGGTCCGTGAACTGAGCCCGGAAAGTATGACGGTCCACACCATGGCGGTAAAAAGAGCTTCCAGGCTTAAGGAGGAGATCGCCGGATATCAGTTGGCATCGGAAGCCGAGGCTGCCGGAATGATCGGCCTGGCACGTGAATACGCGGATTTGATGGGCATGCATCCATATTATCTGTACCGGCAGAAAAACATGCTGGGCAATTTCGAGAATATCGGATATTGTAAACCCGGCAGTGAGAGCACCTACAATGTTCAAATCATGGAGGAGAAGCAGTCCATCCTGGCGGCGGGAGCAGGCGCTATCTCCAAGGTGGTTTATCTTGCGGAAAACAGAATTGAACGAGCTTTTAACGTAAAAGGCGTGGAAGAATATATTGACCGCATCGATGAAATGATTTACAGAAAGAAGATATTATTCTAATTATTGACAAAAAATTCTCTAGGGTGGTATAATTTGAGGAGAAAAGCCTCCAGTCTTCCGTGATAAACAGGTTCCGACAATCTTTTTATCAGAGAGAAACGGAGGCTTTTTAACGCCTTTTTTTTCGCGATGGATTCAAAAGGTAGAAAGCCTGCTTGACAGCAGGAAAAAAGAAAGTAATAATTTATTTGAAGATGATTCGTCAAGGGGGAAATCAAATGAAAATCGCAGACAAAAGAACCTATCTGGATGAAATTTTAGATACGATGCAAATGCAGTGGCCCGGCAACCGCACCGTTAACATCGTGTGCCACGGACACAGCGTCCCATCCGGGTATTTTGCAACACCCTATATAGATACTTTCAATTCCTATCCTCACTTGCTGCACAGGACCATAAAAGAAAGGTTCCCGTTTGCGGTTGTAAATGTGATTGTTACGGCCATCGGCGGGGAAAATTCCCTGTCCGGCAGCAAAAGATTTACTGACGACGTATTGTGCCATAAGCCGGATATTGTAACCGTCGACTATGCATTGAACGACAGGGGCATCGGTCTTGAAGCAGCCAGAAGCTGCTGGAGCGATATGATCGAAAAGGCGCTGGAAAACAATATCAAGGTGATATTGTTGACTCCAAGCTGGGAGAAAAGCTATTTTGAACAAAACGACAGCTGGAAGGAATTGATGCTGCATGCTGAGCAGGTTAGGGCACTGGCGGAGAAATACGGCATTGGGCTAAGCGACTCTTTCAATGTCTTTAAAAAATATGTTGAAAATGCAGGCGATCTGGCTGACCTGCTGTCCCATGTGAACCATCCCAACCGGAGAGGGCATGAATTGATGGCTGCGGAGCTTGCACAATGGTTCCTCGCTAAATGACGACAAAACAAGAACAAACGTTCGAAGAAAGTTCTTGCTTTTTAAAATAATATGGCATATAATGTAAAATAAGTGATTTAATTGATAGTTGAAACACATATTTACATTATGAGGAGGTTACGCCATGCATAGTGAGATTGAAAAAATCGAGAAATCCATCGCCGTTTTGGAGAAAATCGCCAGGGGAGTCGACCCTTTGTCCGGGGAGATCCTCCGGGAGAACAGCTTTTTGAACGATCCCAAAATCATCCGGTGCTTTTATTTTGTGACGGAGGTTTTAAAAAATGTATCCCAGGGAGCTTACAGCAATCCTAAGGCAACGGAGTTTGTGATTACCGGGGAACAGAAAAAACGTGTCGAATTTCCCGAGGGAAAAATCGGAGTCAATGAATTTTCAAAGAGGGTCAATGAATGCCTGGACCTATGCTTCAGCAAGAGGCTTACAGGTGTGGAGCTGAACAGAAGGCTTAAGAAATTGGGTGTTTTGAGTGAGGAGAAAACCGAAAACGGAAAAACAAGAACCATTGTCAATGACAATTCCGGCAAATATGGCTTTGAAATGGAGAAGAGGGCATATAACGGCGTAGAATACGAGGCTGTGGTTATGAATGACAGCGGAAAGAAGTATTTGCTGGATAATATTGAAGCCATTATGGCAATGAGCATATCCTGAACGGGTACCGGGCTTCTTTATGCCAGAAAAGTGGGTACAGTTGGAAACATTTTGTTGACAAAGCGCGGCTGCATAATTAGAATAGAACTATATCAAAGGGACACGGCACAAGAGTTGATTTTACATAAGTAAGCTTTTTGTGTATATTTTGTATATAATAATTAGAGAATAATATTGGTTTGCAATAGCTATGAAAGGGAAGAGTAGCCGGTACTAACTTCAGGGAGCAGGCATCCGGGACTGAAAGTGCTTGTAGAAAAAGGCCGGTTGGGCAGGTGGAAATAGAGTTCTCCGTATGTTTTTTTGAAAATGCAGTCCGTTGCGGCCGGGGCTGGCCGCAAAATGCAGGGCATCTGCTGCACCTCTCTGCAACCTGCATTTCAGAAAAAGGGAAAGGATACTTCCGGTGCTCCTGATTGAACACCCTTGAGCTGGTTGGATGAAAGCTTCTGCAAGTAGTTTGATCCGTTGCCTGGCGTTAACAGGGAAAAGAGGGCTGAACAAGCTCATTAGGGTGGTACCACGGGAAAAGTGACTCTCGTCCCTGACTGTATGTCAGGGGGGAGTTTTTATTTTTTGTCATTTTGTTTGGAGATAATTTTGATTTAAGGAGGTTGCCTATGCTGACTCAAGCACCCAAGGGTACGAGAGATATATTACCCGAAGAAATATACAAATGGCATTATATTGAGAAAACGATAGCGAAGCTGTGCAAGTGCTTCGGATACAAAGAGATACGCATTCCCGTCTTTGAGCACACCGAACTGTTTCAAAGGGGAGTAGGAGATACTACCGACATCGTACAAAAGGAAATGTATACCTTCCCCGATAAAGGAGGCAGAAGCATTTCCTTGCGTCCGGAAGGTACGGCCGGAGTGGTCAGAAGCTATGTAGAGCATGGGATGGCTTCTCAGCCGCAGCCCATAAAGCTTTACTACAATTTGACTGCGTACCGGTATGAAAATGTGCAAAAGGGGCGTTACAGGGAGTTCCATCAGTTTGGCGTGGAGGCTTTCGGCTCACAGGGTCCTTCCATTGATGTTGAGATCATCAGCATTCTTGCCATGCTGTTTTCAAGGCTTGGCCTTAATCAGGTAAATCTCAATATCAACAGCATCGGCTGCCCCAATTGCAGAAGTGAATACAACCGGAAGCTTATGGATTATTTCAGGCCTTTCCTGCCGCAGCTGTGCGACAATTGTAACAACAGGTTTGAAAAGAACCCTTTGCGCATCATCGATTGCAAGGAGGAACGGTGCAAAAAGATAACCGTAGACGCACCGGCTTTGCTGGATAATTTATGCGGCGAATGTCTGGAGCATTTTGAAGGACTGAAAGCCGGGCTTGAAAATCTGGGGATCCGGTACAATGTCGATAAAAGTATTGTCAGAGGGCTGGATTATTATACAAAAACAGTTTTTGAATTTGTTTCGGAAAATGTAGGGACCCAGGGGACCATTTGCGGCGGGGGACGTTACGACGGCCTGGTTGAGACCTGCGGAGGCCCGGCCACGCCAGGGATGGGGTTTGGCCTGGGAATAGAAAGGCTGCTTTTGGAAATGGAAAGCCAGGGGATTCAGATCCCCGAACCGACTCCCATGGACCTTTATATAGCCACCATCGGAACCAGGGCCGATACGTTTGCCCAAAGCCTGGTGTACAGGCTCAGAGGGCAGGGGGTCAGCGCCGACAAGGACCATATGACAAAGAGCTTGAAGGCTCAGATGAAATATGCCGGCAAAATGGGCTATACATATATCATTGTTCTTGGAGATGAAGAAATCGAAAGCAACAAAGCCGTATTGAAAAACATGAAAAACGGAGAACAAAAGGATATCAGTATAGACACAATCATCGACAGAATGAAAAATCAAGGGTAAAGAAGGAGATATGGAGGATTCTATGGGAGAAACGATCTACGGAATGAGCAGGACACATAGGTGTACCGAATTGAGCACTGCAAATACAGGTGAAACAGTGACAGTCATGGGATGGGCACATAAGCGGCGGGATCTTGGCGGCGTAATATTTGTGGATCTCCGGGACAGGAGCGGGATCGTACAGGTGGTTCTCAATCCGCAAAATGACAAGGATATGTTCATCAAAGCAGAAAGCATCCGAAGCGAGTATGTTTTAGCCATTACGGGCGAAGTGGCTAGAAGAGCCCCGGAGACTGTAAATCCGAAGCTTGCCACCGGGGAAATTGAAATTATGGTGAAGGAGCTCAGAATCCTTAGCAAGTCTGAAACCCCTCCGGTACAAATCGAAGAGGATTCCGACGTCAATGAAACCGTACGGCTCAAATACCGCTATCTGGACCTGAGAAGGCCCGACATGCAGAGAAATCTTATGCTCAGGCACAGGGTAGCTAAAATTGCAAGGGATTATTATGACAATAACGGTTTCCTGGAGATTGAGACTCCCATGCTCACAAAGAGCACGCCCGAAGGTGCGCGGGACTATCTTGTGCCCAGCAGGGTCCATCCCGGAAAGTTTTTTGCCCTTCCCCAGTCTCCGCAACTGTTTAAGCAGCTTTTGATGGTCGGCGGCTATGACAGGTACATGCAAATAACAAAATGCTTCAGGGACGAGGATCTTCGGGCCGACCGGCAGCCCGAATTCACACAGATCGACCTGGAAATGTCTTTTGTCAATGTGGATGATGTGCTGACGATCAATGAAGGCTTTGTGAAAAAGGTCTTCAAGGAAGCAATGAATATGGAAATAGAAACGCCTTTCCTCCGGTTATCCTACCAGGAGGCCATGGACAGGTTCGGCTCCGACAAGCCGGACATCCGGTTTGGGCTTGAGTTGGTGAATATTTCGGATCTGGTGGCGGACTGCGGCTTCAAAGTGTTTTCCGACGCCGTGAAAAACGGGGGGAGCGTGCGTGCCGTTAATGCAAAGGGCTGCGGAGCCAAATTCAGCAGGAGGGAAATCGACAGCCTGGTTGAGTTTGTAAAGATCTATAAGGCAAAAGGAATGGCCTGGATCGCCGTTGAGGAAAACGAGCTTAAATCAGCCATAACCAAGTTCTTCAGCGAGGCTGAGGTGAAAGTCATATTGGAAAGGGTGAAGGCTGAACCGGGGGACCTGATATGCTTTATCGCCGATAAGAACGAAGTAGTATATGATTCGCTGGGGGCTCTGCGTCTGGAGCTTGCAAGGCGGCTCCAGCTGCTTGATAAAAATGTCTTTAAGTTCCTTTGGGTCACTGAATTTCCCTTGCTTGAATATGACGAAGAGGAAAAACGCTGGGTCGCCAAGCACCATCCCTTTACTTCCCCCATGGATGAGGATCTTAAATACATTGACACCGATCCCGGCAAAGTACGCGCAAAGGCCTATGATATCGTATTAAACGGCGTTGAAATAGGCGGCGGCAGCATAAGGATACACATGCAGGAGCTGCAGGCCAAAATGTTCAAGCTTTTGGGCTTTACGGAAGAACAAGCCTGGGAGAGATTCGGCTTTCTGCTGGATGCCTTCCGGTATGGCGTTCCGCCTCACGGAGGCATGGCTTACGGCCTTGACAGGCTTATCATGCTGATGGCGGGAAGAAGCAGCATCCGGGACGTCATTGCCTTCCCCAAGGTGCAGAACGCATCCGACTTGATGACGAACGCGCCTGACGTTGTAGAACCCAAGCAGCTGAAAGAACTGCATATAACGACGCATTAAAAATATCCCCTGCATCTGCTAAGTGGCGGGTACCCGATTGATGCTCAGGGTGAGCATATCTTCCGCCCGGGATGCATGGGCGAGCAGCAAATGCAGGGC
>JAEZCO010000117.1 GCA_023433505.1 Bacillota bacterium
CCTCCCCGTGATTTGTAGTGTACCGAAATCCCTATGAACTTGATTATAAATTAAATAACGCTCAAAGGCACCTTTTCATTACGTTTTGTGCCTTGAGCGAAGCGAAAGGAATGAATATAAATATGAATAAAAAAACCAGTGTGGGGAATGCGGTTTTTAATACTTTCAATATTACAGCTTTTTTACTTTTCACAGTAACCTGCGTTTTCCCTTTCTACTATATATTCATTAATACCATCAGCAATAATGGTTTATCCACAGCCGGGAAAATCCTGTTTTTCCCCCAGGGTATTCATTTCAACAATTATGTGCAGATGCTTTCACTTAAGGGAATAGGGCAAGCCGGTTTTATATCCCTCAGCCGGACAGTCATAGGTACGTTCCTGACTTTGCTGGGCTCGTCCTTTCTGGGCTATGCCTTCTGCAAACCGGAATTCTGGCATAAGAAGTTCTGGTACCGCTTCGTTATTATAGCAATGTATTTTAATGCCGGCTTGATACCTGGCTTTGTCCTGGTAAAAAACCTTGGCTTATACAATAATTTTCTTATCTATGTCCTACCCACAATGGTAGTTCCTTTCAATGTAATACTTATCAAGACCTTTATCGAGCAAATACCTGCATCCCTGGAGGAATCGGTACAGATAGACGGAGGAGGCTACGGCGTAAGATTCTTCAGGATAATTCTTCCGCTTTCCATGCCAATACTTGCTACTATTGCGGTATTCTCATGTACGGCCCAGTGGAACTCCTTTCTGGACACCTTGCTTTATGTCCGCTCTGAGAGCCTGTTTTCATTGCAGTACCTGCTATTCCAGTATCTTAACAAGATCAATGCCCTTGCCGCACTTATGAGGACGGCACAAGGACGCCGCAGCATAGGAAACATAAGCAATATGCTTACTCCTACCTCAATCCGTATGACAATATCCTTTGTGGTGGTGCTTCCGATTCTTTTTGTATATCCGTTTCTACAGCGCTATTTTGTTAAGGGAATAATGATAGGCGCGATAAAAGGATAAGCCTTTCAACAGGGCAGTTATCTGGCGGATGCCGGTTGATTGTAATATATTTCAAATAATTTCTAGGAGGAAAAATTATGAGAAAAAGAGCATTTCGTGGACTGGCGCTTCTGCTGATGTTTGTCATGCTGACAGCACTGGCAGCATGCGGACAAGGTGAGGAAAACAACTCACAAACATCAGCACAGACAACTGAAGGTTCGTCGGGAGCAGCAGCTTCATTCGAACCGGTACAGATTGATGTATTCTCATTACCATCAAATGATGCCGGGCTTTATGACCAGACCTGGTGGGGAAAAATGATCACCGAGAAGACCGGTGCTGTCCTTAATGTATTACCCAGCGGAGGAGATGAGGGCAGTAAAAAGCTTCAGGCATTCATGGCTTCAGGCGAGCTGCCGGATGTTGTCATATTCATGGACAATAAAGATGTACAGAATGCAATTCGTGCAAACCTTCTTGTCAATCTTGACGAGCATCTTGACAAGCTTCCCAATGTTGCCAAAAATGCTGACTCAGCTCTTCAGTATTATCGTGACAATGTCAGCAATGGAACAGGAAAGCTCTATACTACACCCAGTAATGTAGGTCCTCAGGATCAAGGCCCTGACCCGGATTATGGCCCGTTTATACGCTGGGATCTGTATAAGCAGGCTGGTATGCCTGAAATCAATACATATGAAGATTATCTTCCTGTCTTGAAGGCAATGCAGAAGCTCTATCCCAAAACTCCCGACGGCAAAAAGGTCTACGGATTCACCCTTTGGAAGGATTGGGACGGTGCAGGTATGGCAGCGGCCACTGGTCTTGCCCCCTTTGAAGGCAAGGACTGCGGAGACGATATCGGAGGCCTTCCATACTTACAGGCAGACTACAATACAATGGAATCCATCAACTCTCTTGATCCCAACGGCGAGTATCTGCGTGCGGTGCGTTTCTTCTATCAGGCAAATCAAATGGGTCTGCTGGATCCGGATTCCCTCACACAGAACTTTGATACAGCCAGATCAAAGGCAACCGAGGGCAGGGTCTTGTACAGCACCTGGAGCTGGTTCTGCAGTGATTACAACACAGATGAGCATTTAAATGCAGAAAACCCAACCGGATTCCTGTGCGTCCCACCAAAAAATTCAAAATCTATAATTGCCAGCACCCTTCCTGTAGGAGAACCCTGGTCGTTTTCAATCAGCTCAAAGACCAAGAAGCTTGATACCTGCTTGAGATATTTGGATTTCCTGTATTCCGTTGAGGGAGTTCAAGAGCTTGAGGCAGGTCCTAAAGGGGTTACCTGGGACGTTGACGGAAGCGGAAAGCCCTCTCTTACCGAGGATGGCTGGAAATATTATAATAACGGTGATACTGAGCTCCCTGACGGAGGAACACTGGAAGATGGACAGGGTATAGTGAATTTTTCAGCACTTTCTGACGGCTTTATAAATCCTGCTACACAAGAGCCCCTGAATCACCAGCTATGGTCAAGCAGCAAGGAAAAATTATCCGCCAGTCCCAATAAGCTGCTCAAAGACTGGCAGAGCGTTTATGGGCATAAAACCTCAGTTGATTATCTGAAAGCCAACAACATGATCACTCCTCATCCCCTTGCAGCTACACTGATACCGCCAGTGACTGATGAAATTGATGCTAAAGCCATTTCAATAAGTGATATTGTAAGAACCTATTCATGGCTGATGGTATTTGCCAAGGACGATGCAGAGTATAAGAAGCTGAGTGACGAAATGATTGACAAAGCCAAGGGTCTAGGCCTTGACGAGGTCTATCAATGGTCGGCAAATGCATGGAAAGAGGCACAGGAGAAGGCGAATAAATACGAATAACCAAAAAATAATCAGAGGAATGCAAATCCGGGGTTGCCAATCGGCAACCCCGGTACATTATTTAGCTCAATACCAATCAAGCATTAAAGAGTAAGCTGCCTGTAATAATTGACTGCCCCGGTAAAAAAATCATCTGTAACGCAATGGGTACCCTATGATCGGCCAATATACATGTGATTAATCATGCCAATGCTGACTGTTTCTTTCCACCAGCTATATTGAACAAGCGAGGGATAAAATTGCCGGCAACATTTTTAATATATAAATAAAATTCGAATGGAGTAAAATGATATGAAAGCGTTTGACTATTATCAACCGACAGAAATAATTTTTGGAGCTGGAAGAGTAAAGGAAGTCGGCAGGATTACCGCCAGATTCGGGAAAGCCTGTTTGCTAGTTACATGCAGGGACGCTGGCCCCCTCATGCCCTTATATAAGAGAGTAAAAGAATACCTTGTTGACGCAGGAATGGCTGTAACACATTTTGACGGAGTAATTCCAAATCCCACAACGGACGTAGTGACTGCCGGGGCTAGTCTGGCAAAAAAGGCGAAGGCTGATGTAATCATAGGACTTGGCGGAGGCTCCAGCATGGATACTGCCAAGGCTATTGCAGTTGAAGCCACCCACCCCGGAACAGCCTGGGATTATCTGTTTTTTAAAAAGGAGCCTACAAAGGAGACGCTTCCCATTATCAGCATAACCACCACATCGGGAACAGGCTCCCAAACAACGCCCTGTGCAGTAATTACCAAATCGGATGAGCATGACAAGTCTGCCATTTGGCATCCGAATATATTTACAAGGATTGCCATAGTTGACCCTGAGCTTATGCTGACCCTGCCTGGCGGTATAACTGCGCAAACAGGCTTTGACGCCTTTGCCCACAATTTTGAAGCATATATTTCCAATGGAACAAATCCATATGTGGAATCTCATGCAATAGATGCCATAAAGCTGATTGTAAAGCACCTTCCCATTGCAATAAGTGAGGGCTCAAATATTGATGCCAGGGAAGCAATGGCATGGGCGGATACCGTAGGCGGATTGTCAATAGCATCAGCCGGCGTCACCCTGCCCCATGGCATTGGAATGCAAATCAGCGGACATTGTCCACATGTGACCCATGGACAGTCTCTTGCGGTAAGCTACCCCCAATTCACCAGGTTCACATATAAATCCGCTGTTGAAAAGTTTGCCCTTGTCGGACGCATTTTCAACTCTGAACTGGAAAAGTTGCCGGACGAAGCAGCTGCAGAAAGGTGCTGTGAGGAAATCGACAAATTCCTTAAAAGCATAGGCATGTGGATAGGTTTCAAGGATTTGAGGGTAAGCAGGGAGGAAATAAGAAACATTGCTGACGACGGGCAGGTTCTGCCTGATTATAAAAACAATCCAAGAATCGCAACGATTGATGAAATGTATGACATGTTGATGAAATGCTACGAAAGGTAGAAATTAATGAAAAGGAGTTAATCGCGATGTTAAAAAAAAAGAAGCTGTTCATGCTGATTTTAGTCCTTGTCATCGCCGCCGTGGCGGCAACTTTACTTCTTACTGGTGTTTTTACGCCCAAATTCGGCTCAGGCAAAACGATTAATGTTGCAAAGTATATAAATAATGGCGCCGGAGATGCGTCGGATGATACCGAAGCTATTCAGGAAGCTGTTGATTCGGCGGAAAAAGGTGATGCCATATACTTTCCAAATGGTACATACAATATTTCAAAAATTGATATAACGAGCTCGGGAATCAGTCTCACAGGTCAATCGGAAGCCGGTGTAATACTAAAGTTTGCCGGTGATGAAAAGGTTCCCTTTATGATTGGCATAAACGGTGTTGAAGGGGTCACAGTATCAAAGCTGACATTAACAGCAGCCGGAAATATTAATGTAAGGAGCGGCATAGAGGCTGAGGCAAGCAAGGAATTGCTCATCAGCCATGTGACAGTTAAGGATTTTGCATTGGATACAGGGGATGAAGATGACTTTGGTCCTCATGGGATACACTTCACCGGCGCAGATAACAACAAGTCCGGCGTAATCAAAAGTGAAATAACCGACTGCACAATATCAAACATAGGTGTTAATTCTGAATGGGGTGCAGGGATAAGAATTTCTTACGGTTCATCAAGAAACAGGATTTTGAGAAATACATTATCCGATTTTGGCCGAGGCGGGATTCTTTGCGACAATGGCTCCACCAATCTGGTCATAAGCAATAATAATATTACCGGTACCGGTTTATGGGATGATCCTGACGAGGAAGGGCTGTATAATGGCGAGGCTCTGGGTGTAGAGATATTTGGAGGCTGCATGTCGGCAGTAGTGGAGGACAATATCGTCGACCATTGGATAAGTATTGCTGCCGACAGTCATTTCAGCGCAGTGAGAAGAAATACGGTTAAGACTTCGGAAGGGCGTGCATACAGCTGGTGCCAGCTGGAGTTAGCCGAGTCGGGATATTCGGTTTTTACAAATAATGATGTAGGCAGCGGCGCCCAAACCGGAATTTCAATGTCGAATTTTGCAGGAGATACTCCCGTTGAATACGGCTATTTTGCCTACAATACCATTAAAGACCCGGCGCTGTTTGCAGTGAATCTTGACGGTGAGGGGGATTCCATAAGAAATATTTATTTTTATAAAAATGATATCCTTGGTTCCAAGGCAGATCATCCTGCCAGTGAAGCTCCCGGGTCCGGCGGAGTTGGGATGTATTTGAACGGAGCAGACAGTATAACCTTTGATTCCTGCAAATTTGACGGACATGAGAGACAGGGTGTAAGAGTCAAGCCTTCCACAGCTGACAGTGACGGGCCGCCTGATGTGGACCATATCAGATTTGTCAACAGCTCCATAACCAATTCAGGGAAAGCCTTTGTTTTCTGGGATACCCAGCCTATATCGCAATACAGGAATTATAAGGCCTTTGAGGCTGAGAACTTCACGGTTACCAAAAATGAAGACAATACAATTCCTGTAGAAAAAAGCTCGGACAATAAGGCTCCTATTGCTATTATCAATGCTCCCTCAACCGGAGTCGTCGGCGAGCATCTGCAATTCAGCAGTGCTTCCAATGATCCGGATGGCAGCATTAAAGCCGTGTTATGGGATTTCGATGCCGGAATTCCCCAAATCAGCTTCAGGCCGGTATATGCCTATAATAAGGCCGGCACCTACCGGATTACCCTGGTGGTGTGGGACAATGAAGGAAATGCATCCAGGGTTGAAAAGACCATCAAGATCACAGACGATAAGGGTAAGGCCGATTTGCACAAAGAACGGCTTCTGACTGAAAATCCCAAGCCTGTTGCAGAACAGCCCATGGATGGCGACAATCTTGCATTGAACAAGCCTGTTATTGCAAGCGAAGGAATAGAGGAAGGCTGTATTCCCGAAATGGCGGTAAACGGATCTACAGGCTATCCTGAATGGGGGCCCACAGGGGCTGGCGACAAATGGCTCGCTGTGGATCTTGGTGAAGAAACCACAGTATCCAGATATGTTATTTATCATATTTCCAATGCAGGTGATCCAATGTCCATGAATACAAAGGATTTCAAGATACAGAAAAGCAGTGACGGAAATGTATGGACGGATGTAGACGTGGTTAATGGAAACAAGGATGCAATAACAGATAAGACCTTAGAGCCCTTCCAGGCAAGATATGTAAAGCTTGTGATTATGACCCCTGCTCAGACGCCGGATGAGACTCAGGGTAGAATTCTGGAATTCAAGCTGTTTGACGAAACAAAAAAGCCGGATGAAGCAGCTGCTGTGGAGGAGACGATAGAGCTTGCTTATCCGAAGGCCTTTGAGAAAATAGCAGAGCCGTGGAGAGGATCACAGGAGCAAATCACCAGAGCGGAGTTCTACGCCTTGATGGCAGAAACTTTGGAATTGACAGATATGGACACAAAGGCATATGATGACATTGGTGAGCCCGATGCCATGATCACCAGGGCGGATGCAGCGGTAATCCTTGTGGAGGCATATTTTTATTCTGCAAAGGGCGGTGTTCAGGAACTGGATGCGTCTTCGGAGCTTAAGTTCAGCGATGGTGATGCCATTGAAGAATCGGCAGGGAAAAGCGCCTCATTTGCTTGCCTGACAGGCTTGATGGATATGGAGGCAGGCAGTGCCTTCAATCCAAAAGGAAATATTACAAAAGCAGGCGCCGTACTGATGGCTGAAATGCTTTATAAGAAGTTTATTGCAGAAGGGATAGTGTTCTAAAAAGTATAGGATGGATGTAGTTGCACTGGGAGAATTGCTGATAGATTTTGCAGGTGCATTGTGTGCCAGCAGAAGAGGAGCCATACCCGCGATGCCCTCAATGGCTGAAGTGAAAAATTTCCAGGCCCGTGTACCAAAACTTATTGGAAATTAATATTCTTAAAGCAAAGGGGACAGACCTCTCAATCCAGAGGCTTGTCCCCTTGATACGTTGAAAAATCAATCTATTGTGATTTTCAGGCAAACCGGATATAGCGTATTAATATGGGCTTTAACCTGGATCTTTAGATTATCCTCATCACGGTCAAATTCCAAAGGAGCATTAAAGCCTAATACCTCAACAGCTTCAATATGCCCTGAAAAGCCCTTCTTACCGAGAGATTTAATATTTACACTGTTGTCCTTGGGCCAGCTTAGCACATTTGCATACAGATGGGGTGCTTTGTAAGTAAAGCGGATATCCTCACTGGTGAAGGAGCCTCTGTTGACATCAGTGAAAGCGCCTTCCGGTATTTCTGTAGGGCCTTCTCCATAGACATTCCAGTGAGAAGTGTTATATATGGACTCCCCATTGGTTTCCAGCCATTTGCCGATGCTTAAGAGAATATCCCTGTCTTCCCTGGAAATAGTACCGTCGGATTTTGGACCGATATTAAGAAGCATGCAGCCGTTTTTACTAATGATGTCAATTAGGTCGCATACAATGTCCACAGGATTTTTAAAATCATTATTTTCAGTATAGCCCCAGGAGTTTTTGGCCACGGCGGTATCGGTCTGCCAGAATCTGGGGCGGATCTCCTTTGACTGCCCCCTTTCCACATCAAAAACTGCCGTGGAATATGCAAAGGCATCGAATTTATAATTGATGGCTACTTCTACATCCCATTCCAGAGCTCTATTGTAGTAATATGCGGCAAATTTTTTCAAATAGGGCTTAAAGCATATATTTTGAATCCACCAGTCAAACCAGACAAGCTTGGGCTGATATTTGTCGACAAGCTCGCAGTTTCTTGCCAGCCACTCATCCAAATGCTCTTTTGAAGCAGGTGTTGAGTATATGTCACTGCCTGTAAATTCAAAGTTTTTGGAAAAATCCTTGTGAGCATATCCATAGGGCTCCTGGTAGTGGATATCCTGGATGCCCGAATCAAAGTCCCGGCCTCCGGCATAAAACCAGTAATTTTCCGCTCTGTGATTTGAAACGCAAAAGGCCAGATCCTCTTTATCGGAGGCTGACTTCAATTCACCAAGTATATCCCTTTTCGGCCCCATATTTGCCGCATTCCAATCGGATAACTCGCTGTCATACATTTGAAAGCCGTCATGATGCTCGGCAACGGGCATAAAATATTTGGCGCCGGATGCCTTGAGCAGCTTGATCCATTCATGGGCGCTGAATTGTTCGGCTTTAAACATGGGGATGAAGTCAGCATACCCGAAATTTTTATGCTCTCCATAGGTAGCAAGGTGATGCTCATATTCCTTTGTACCTTTGATATACATGTTCCTGGGGTACCACTCATTGCTGAAGGCGGGTACGCTATAGACACCCCAGTGGATAAAGACGCCGAACTTGGCGTTTCTATACCATGCCGGAACGGGATAGTTATTCAGCGATTCCCAGGTATCCTTGTAAGTTCCGTTTTTAATGACGTCATCAATGGCTTTTAAGTATGCTGCAACCTTTTCTTTCAAATCCATAACCTCCTGTCAAAGACGTTTAATATGAAATATATTATATTCCTTTATTACGGAAAGTGAAGGGTTTATTTTACTATCCATGTGCACAATATTAACGATATTATTGATATTCACTGTGAACATTTAGCGCTACAGTAATCTTGATATATAAATTGTTTTTTGCTTTATATACAGATATTATTCTTGACAATGGAGCGGTTTTAGCGTATAATAAACTTACTTAGTGTAATTAAGTAAGTTTGTGTTCTTAAAATCCACATCATCAGGTTATAGAACAATATAAAGAAAAATAATTTCGAGGTAGGAATTATGAATTCAAGGGAGAGAGTGATCAAGGCACTGAACCATCAGCAACCCGACGTGTACCTGTTGACTTGGGAGCTACACCGGTATCGGGGATATCTGCAGTTGCCCTTGACCGGCGAAGAAAAGCATTGCTGCTCAAAAGTGCCCTGAGCAGGATTTCCATATTTTTTAAAATGGAGGGCAGATATTCAATGCCATCCATAATATACAGGATCCCACCCCAATAGACAATATACTTGCACTGTTCAAGGCGGTGGAAGAATTCAACAGCATTTCATGACAAAGGACCCAATCTATTCATAACAACAAATATCAGGAGGACTAGTATGTCAAAATATCAACCAACATGGAATTCCATAAGAGAGCACAATACGCCAAAGTGGTTTAAGGATGCAAAGTTTGGAATATACACCCATTGGGGAATCTACTCGGTTCCCGCCTGCAGGCCTAATGCCTCCTGGTATCCCAATAACATGTATTTTGAAGGGTCGCCGCAATATGAGTATCACGTTAAAACCTACGGACATCCATCAAAATTCGGCTATAAGGACTTCATACCGATGTTTACCGGAGAAAAATTTGATGCGGATGAATGGGCGGAATTGTTCAAAAAGGCCGGAGCAAGATTTGCCGGACCCGTCGGGGAACACCATGACGGCTTTTCAATGTGGGACTCGCACCTGAATGAATGGAATTCTGCTAGAATGGGACCAAAAAGGAATGTTGTAGGCGACCTGGAAAAGGCTATTCGTAAGCTGGATATGAAGTATATGGTAGCGCTGCATCATGCGGAAAACTGGAGATTCTTCCCCCATTGGAAGCTGGATTGCGATGTAAGCGATCCTGCATATGAAGGGCTATATGGTGAAGCTCATAACATGGAATGGGCAAAGGGAGCGCCTGAGGGCAATCTTTTCGACCTGCAAAGCAAACCCAATAAGAGGTTTTTAGAGAAGTGGCTGGCAAAAACCAAAGAGGTAATTGACAGATTCACCCCTGATTTACTGTGGTTTGATTTTGGTCTGGGAGACATACAGGAGCACTATCAGAGAGAAATGCTTGCCTATTACTATAACAGGGCACAGGAATTGGATAAGGAAGTTGTTATCAATTACAAGTTCAATGATCTGGTGGCAGGCAGCGGCGTCATAGATATTGAGCTGGGCAGCAGTGATGTACTTACATATCATGATTGGATCACCGATACCACCGTGGATGATGGCGAGGGCTGGGCATATTTATTTGACGCAAAATACAAATCTTCAAAGGCCCTGATACATTATCTCATCGACAATGTCAGTAAAAATGGCTATATGCTCCTTAATGTCGGACCAAAACCCAATGGTGAAATTCCAGAAGAAGCAAAATCCATTCTTCTCAATATGGGCAAATGGTTGGATTTAAACGGTGAAGCAATATATGGCACCACGGCCTGGAGGATTTATGGCGAAGGGCCTACAAAGATGACAAAGACGGGGCCGTTCTGCGAAAATCAAGGACTGGATTATACTTCCGAAGATATACGGTTTACTACAAAAGATGATACAATCTATGCTATTTGTCTGGGATGGCCGGAGAAAGAGGTACTTATACAATCTACCCTAAAAATCCTTTATAAGGAGGAAATCAGTTCCGTAAAGATGCTTGGAGTAGAGGGGGAATTGCAATGGGAGTGCACTGATAAGGGTCTTTTAATACAAACACAGGGGAAGAAGCCGTGCGAAGCTGCATATGTATTGAAAATCGAACGAAAGCATCCGTTTAGGTAGATTGCTCTATTTGCCTTGAAAGCAGGGCAGATTAAACGGTTGCGGGTCTTTCAGCCATTGTAAAAAGAATAAGGAGGATTTTCCAATGTATAAAAATAAAAAAGTAATCCATCTGGTACTTTTAAGTTTTATGGTTTTTATACTACAGTTTAATTCGGACATAATGATTGCAAACGCAGCTACGCTTAACATAACATCCTATGGTGCAACAGCCAACGATGCTACAGATGACACAACTGCAATAAACAATGCAATAAATGCAGCTGTATCAGGCGATACCGTTTCCATACCCAGCGGCACCTTTACTATATCAGGATCCATCAATATGAAGGCTGGAGTTAAATTCATAGGCTCAAGCCAATCAGGAAGCATACTTAAGTTTACAGGTACCGGAACCGTAGTGAATCAAATGGTCTATTTTGAAAACGCTTCCAATGTTGAAATCAAGAACCTCACTTTGGACGGCAACAGCAATACTAACGTTGTCAACGGAATCGGCTCTGATGATGGGTGCAACAGCAGCAACGTTTTGATACATTTTGTTACAATCAAGAATTTGACAAACACTACCGGCTATGGACCTCATGGAATATTGCTCATGGGAAACACAGGCTTTACACAGGGGTTCACTAACAGCGAAATATCCGACTGCACCTTGAGCAATATAGGCGTGACCTCCGAATGGGGTGTTGGAATCCGTCTTGCCTGGGGCTCCGCTAATAACAAGATATTGAGGAATAATATCACGCAAACAGGCCGTGGCGGAATTTGCTGCAATAACGGAGCAGATGACCTGGTAATTCAGGATAATACCATAACAGAGTCCGGTAAATGGAACAATGACGAGGGTGAGGGACTTGGAATAGAGGTATTTGACTGCAAACGGGCCATTGTGGAGGATAATGTCCTGGATCACTGGCTTAGTATAGCAGCTCAAAGCAGCCATTGCGCAGTACGGAGAAACACTATTTCAGAAAGCACCGGAGGTGTTGCAAAGTGGGGTGCTTTGGAGCTTGCAGAAGCCGAGAACATTGTGTTTACCGATAATAATGTGAATGATGGCAATCAGCTGGGCATCACCATATCAAGCAATCCTTCTGTGGTGGGTGAGCCTGCAGAATATACGGATTATTCATATTTTGGGCATAACACAATAACAAATGCCACCATGTGGGGCATCCAGATCGCAGGAGGGGATGCGACAAATACAACAAAGCATCTGTATTTCTATGAGGACGACTTCCTGGATACACAGTCCGGCAGCGGAAGGTGCGACTATCCGGATGACGACGGGCAGGGTGTAAGATTATTCAGTTATACAAGTAATATCGATTTCGATTCCTGTACAATAGACGGGAATAAGAGAAATGGTGTTCAATTTGTTGGCGCTGACTACATAAGCTTTAGAAACAGCAGCATAACAAACAATACCAACAGCGCTTTTACAGCATACAGCGGTTATTTTGAAATGACAGGCTGTACTGTTTCAGGAAATGGCAGCAACAGCACTCCTGCAACAAAAAGCTTTGGAAATGCCAGACCTACGGCAATAATTACAGGTCCTTCCACAGGGAGTGTGGGGCAGCAATTGAGCTTTTCCAGCAGCTCGACTGATTCCGACGGTACAATAGCCCATGTATTATGGGATTTTGGAGCAGGGCCTGCCTACAGCAGTACCAGCCAGACATTTACATATACTGAAGCGGGAACATACCGTGTGGCATTAGTAGTGTGGGATAATGGAGGAAGAGGTGCAGTCGTTGAGAAGACAGTCACTATTAGTGATGGTCCGGTACCTACCTCCACTCCAGCTTCAACCCCGACTTCAAGTCCAACTTCAACTCCATCCTCGGCTAATGTGGCATTGAATAAGACTGCAACCGCAGATTCCACCTATGGCAGTGAGCTTGTAAGCAGGACTGTGGACGGCTCTGTAAGCACCAAGTGGGCTTCTTCAAATACTACGGGCGGGCACTGGATCAGATTGGACCTTGGACAAAGCTACAGTATTGGAAGATGGGTTGTAAAGCATGCGCAGGCAGGAGGAGAAGCCAGCTATTTCAATACCAGGGACTTTAAGCTTCAAAAAAGCTCCGACGGCACCAATTGGACCGATGTCGATACTGTTACCGGAAATACAGGGAGCATTACCGACCGTAATGTAACGGAATTTACAAGCAGATATGTGCGGCTTTATATAACTACACCTACCACAGGCTCGGACAATACTGCCAGAATATATGAATTTGAAGTGTGGAGTGGATCCGGGACTCCGGCGCCGACAACAACTCCCACCGCAGCTCCTACTGCGACCCCAAGCCCAACTCCGACGCCTACCCCCACGCCCTCCCCGTCCCCTGTAAATGTCGCATTGAATAAGACCGCCACCGCCGATTCCACCTTTGGCAGTGAGCCTGTAAGCAGGACTGTGGACGGCTCTGTAAGCACCAAGTGGGCTTCTTCAAACACTACAGGCGGGCACTGGATCAGATTGGACCTTGGACAAAGCTACAGCATTAAAAGATGGGTAGTCAAGCATGCACAGGCAGGCGGGGAAGCAAGCTATTTCAATACAAGAGACTTTAAGCTTCAAAAAAGCACTGACGGCACCAATTGGACCGATGCGGATACTGTGACAGGGAATACCGGGAGTATTACGGACCGGAATGTAACGGCCTTTAGCAGCAGGTATGTACGGCTTTATATAACAACACCCACCACAGGCTCAGACAATACGGCGAGAATATATGAGCTTGAAGTCTGGAATTGATAAGCCTTAAATGAAATTGAAATAAATAGGGGCGGTAGCTGGCGTTACCTTCCCTATTTATTTTCAGGTAGAATTCTTATGAAGGACAATGGAGCACAGTGTATGCCTCAGATCACAAAAAGCCTTTTTGAAGGTATCATGATTAAAAATCTTATTTGCCGTTTAAACATTTGTGCACCTGATTGGGGTGAAACAGACTGTATTTACGGCTACCACAAGTTTTACTACTTTCTGGAGGGTGAGGGAACAATCATCATTCAAGGGGACGAATATCATCCCCAGCCAGGTGAATTGTTCCTGATCCTTGCCAATACAAGGCATAGCTATTACCACAATCCGCGAAAGCCTGTTTATAAATACTGGTGTCATTTTGATGTGGCTATGAAGGAAGGGCAGAAGCTCCCTCTGCATACAAAGAGGTAATGACCCACTTGCATTAAGAACCTGGAGAATTATTTTTCCGCTGGGTTTTTGTCTGGAAGGATAGGAGAATTCAGCAGAAAAGCATGATATAAATATATATTTGAAAGATTTAATTATTTATCGAAAGGAAGTTTTCAATATGAGCTATGATATGAGAAATTATTTGAACCCAAGAAGACTTACAATCGCAATGTGGGATGGAGCTTACATGATAAGGCGTAATCCGGGAGACCGGTTCAAGGACTGGGAAAGGTCCTTGGAGGAGCTGAAGGAAAGGGGCTATAATACCATCAGAATAGATGCTTTTCCGGGTATAATTGACCCGAAAAATCCAGATATGGAATATACCTGGCCGGAAATAAACCGCCAATATATGCCATGGTGCTGGATCCATGAATATACTACAAAACCGGCAAGGGATCTTGTTGAGTTTATAAATCTTGCCAGCAAAAAAGGAATATATCTTACTTTAAGCGCCTGGTGGGAAGCAATGGGACTGAGAGTGATACCCAGGGACACCATGGAGGCAGCAGAAATGTGGATAAGGCTCCTTGAGTTTTTGAAGGCTGAAACCGGTCTTGAAAATATTGTTTTTGTTGACCTGTGTAACGAAATACCAGGATTTTTACCCGGATATGATAAGCAATTGGAAAATGCAAAGTATGATACCCCTATTGAAACAGATACTGAGGCTGCCAGGATAACGGCAGCTCCGCCTGTTTCAGGCTCCTGGAATTCAAATCAGCTGGCTTTTTTGAAAAATACCCTGGACGGTTCCCTGAAGCTTGTACAGAAGGCTTTTCCCGAGCATAGGTTTACTTACAGCATGAATATGAACAGCGCCTTTGGCGATGTTGGATTTCAAAATCTGGACTTGATAGACATGCACTTTTTCCTGTCCGATCAAAGATTTGATACACGGACAAATTTCGGAGAATTTATGAAGGATGCATATGAGACAAGCAAAAATTTCAAAGATTTTTCTGATCGATGTAAAAAAACTATCAAGTCCGTAGGTCCCATGATGAGGCAAATGCAAAGAAGTCAGCTAAAATGGGCCAGCGAGTATGCACAGAAAATTGGTGCACCCCTTGTAACAACAGAAGCATGGGCTTCCTGGTTTTATGTGGACCATTCGGACCTTGACTGGGACTGGATTAACGATTGGTGCGAATCTGCCATTGACGATGCCATAGAATACGGACTGTGGGGCATCACCACATATAATTACGCAGAGCCTCACTTTGACACGTGGAAGGATGTAAAGTGGCATTTAAGGTTAAACGAAAAGTTTTTGAATTCATAATAGTGCTAAAGCGGGAGGTAATAAATAATGAATTATCCAAAGCAGGATCCGTCCACTGTAAAAAATAGTGGATTTGTCTCAGGCAATAATTTTGATATGAGGGACTGGCTGTCACCTAAAAGGCTTACCATGGTGATGTGGGACTATGCCTTTCTGACAAGGCATGTGAAAGGTGATTCCTTTGAGGATTATGACAAGGTTCTGGATGAAGCCATGGAAAGAGGATATAACACCCTTCGTATAGATCCCATGCCCCATGTCATTGATTTAACAAAACCTGAAATAGTATGCAGCCGCCCGGCTCATGACAGGAAGCCCCTGCATCCATGGGACAGACCCCAAAGTCTTGAAGGCCCCTTGGGGATATGGCTGATTGAGTTTATGGAGAAAGTACTGCAAAGAAACATATATTACTGCCTCAGTGCATGGAGTGCAGAGGTCGAGCCGGACAAAAAGCCTCAAAGCCTCAGGGAAGTCACTGAAATGTGGAAATTGACCCTCAGGGAATGGAAGAAAAGGTTTGGCTTTAAGAACTGTTTATATGTAGATTTATCAAATGAATATCCCTATTTCCTAAACGGCCATTTGGACAGGACATTGGCCCAAGGCGAGAGGTGGTCTCAGGAATGGAACAATTACATCAAGCAGGAGGTGGACTCGTGTCTGAGGGAACTGAGAATGGAATTCCCGGAGCTCAGATTCATGGTGTCCCTGCATGGTGACGTGCGCTGGCTGGACCTGAACCTTGAACTGGACGTCATGGACATCCATTTTTACTCTGACGCTGACCCCAGATTCAATGACAGGACCTTGTTTGATAAACACTTTGACGAATTCTTTTTAAGGGACAGCCTGTTTAAGGATTTTTCCGACAGGTGTTCCAAATCACACAAGGCAATGGCTCCAATGTACAGGGCAAGGCAAAGAAGGAAGCTGTCCGCCTTTGCGGCTTGGTCCGAAGAAAGTGGAATACCTCTGGTTACAACAGAATCCTGGGCAAGCTGGTATTATCTGGATCATCCGGACCTGGACTGGGCCTGGCTGCTGGATTGGTCGGAGTGGTCCGTAGAAGATGCAATAGGCTTTAAAATGTGGGGATGGACGCCTCATAACTATTGCCAGCCCCAATTTAAAAACTGGAAGGATGTCAAGTGGCATCAAAGGCTCACTGACAGATTTCTTAGAAGCTGAGCAGGGCCATTTGCGCAGATTCTGATACTATCCGTGTGTAGGGGCATTAACTAAAGCTTCAGGGAGATTGAAATCATATGAGAGATCAAAACAATAATCCGGTTAAGGTACATATGGTATCCCATGTCCATTGGGATCCCATGTGGTATTCCTCCTTCCAGGAATACCGTATAAGGTTATACAGCCTTTTTAAAAAATTAATAAAAATATACCAAAAAAACCCTGACTATAAATATTTCATGTTTGACGGACAGGTGGGCGCAATCGAAGACTATTTGGAGCTTGTCCCTGAGGATGAAGATAAAATAAGAGAATTTGTAAGCAGCGGAAGACTTTCAATAGGTCCGTGGTATGTCCAGCCGGAGGAATTTCTTATAAGCGGCGAATCCCTGATAAGAAACCTGAAGCTGGGAATAGAAACCGCGGAAAAATACGGAGGCTCCATGAAGGTCAGCTATCTGTGCGATCCCGTTGGACACATTGCTCAACTGCCACAGATAGTGGGAGGCTTCGGAATCAAATATTTTTCAGCCAGCAGAGGAGTTTATGACAATGAAGAAATAAAAAGCACAGAATTTTTCTGGATAGCGCCGGACGGGTCAAAGCTCCTTGCACATACCTTGCCCCTGGGATACAGCAACAAGCTGCCTCTGGAGCAGGAGGACTTCAATAATGAGATTGCCCGGTACAAGGAAAGGCTGCTGCCCTCGAGCTTGACAGGCATCATTCTTTATGCCCAGGGCTGCGACCACGGAGAGCCCATGGATGAAATTCTCGGCCTTGCAAAAGCATATAATGAAATGGCCGGAAACGATGAAATGGTACTTACCACGCTGGAAGAACACATGAAGCTCATGGATGGGTTTTCAGAAATACTGCCCTGCTATACAGGGGAGCTGAGGTTCAGCCATAGTAATTTTATCCTCTCCGGCATTCTGACCACCCGAATGTCCATCAAGCTTATAAATGCAAAAGTGGAGAACAGGCTTGAGAAATGGCTTGAGCCTTTTTCGGCAGTCAGCTGGCTTGTTGGCAATGATTATCCCCATGCTTTTATTGACCTGGCCTGGAAATACCAGATTAACAACTCCTTCCATGATTGTATCTACGGCGCTCATGCAGATCATGTGACAGCAGATATCATTAATAACTACAAGCAGGCGCAGGAGATTACTGAATGGAAAACCAATGATGCCCTGTACAGTCTGGCAGGCCATGCAGCCGGACATATGCAGGGTAACCGGCTGGTCATTTATAATCCTACCATCCGTGAACGTAGCCGTGAGGTGATAGACTGTGAAATATTCATGGCCGGCGGGCCAGCAGCAGGTAAGCTGGTTGTTCGGGATATCAACGGAAATATATTGCCGTCCCAGATAAACTCGATAAAAAGCTCCGTTAAGTTTTCTGGCAGCAATGGAAATGTTATGAGCGAGTGTATGGGAAGGAACGGCTATGAATATAACCTGTCCATTCTGGTCCATAGCATACCTGCATTCGGATTAACTACATTATTCATAAGCCGTGAGGCTGCCAGCGTGTATGAAACCGATCTGGAGGTGAGTGGGACTGTATGTGAAAACAGCTTCCTTAAGGTTGATATAAACAATAACGGTACCATTGATGTTCTGGATAAAGCAATGGGACAAAAATATGAAGGCCTCCATTATTTTGAGGATTCCGGAGATTACGGCGACCAGTACAATTATTCACCTACAATACCGGCAGGGCTGGTAACAAGTGAAATATGCCAGGTCTGTGTTGCACTGGAAAATGCAGGTCCGGTGAAGGCAGAATACAAAATTGTACTGGAGCTGGAGCTGCCTGCCGGGCTTGATAGAGGCACAGCTGCAAGAAGCGCCGGCTCAGTAGTTAACAGGATAACCATATCTCTTGCAATGCGGGCATATTCCCCAACTGTGGAGTTTCATACAATAGTGGAGAATAATTCAAGGGATCACAGGCTGAATGTGGTGTTTCCTACAAAAATCGTTACGGGCCATGTCTTTTCAGGTAGCCAGTTCTTCATAAACAAACGCGAAATAGAGCTGCCGGAAGCGGCCGATTGGGTCGAACCGCCGAGCCCCTTCAGACCCCATCGCAAATTTGTATGCCTTGGGCAGGGGATAAGAAATTTCACTTTTATGGATACAGGGCTTACCGAGCACAAAGTAAATTCTAAGGGCGAGGCTTCCATGACTCTCTTGAGGTCTGTCAGCCATCTTTCAAAAAACACCTTGCCGGAAAGAATGTACAAGCATGCCGGTCCGCCCATGGAAACACCCCTTGCGCAGGAACAGGGTAAGCATCATTTTGACTACGCGTTATATTTCCAGCAGGAAGAATTTGAGCCTGTAAATAGCCTTGAAAAAAGTGAGGAGTTTGAATCCCGGGTGAAATGTGTGTTCATTGAGGGCGAGGATGATTTTAAAAATCTGCGCTGTGCACTTGCGGCACCCATAAGCTTTTTCAGTATGCAAGGCGGCAAAGGAATCATATTGAGCGCAGTTAAAAAAGGCAAGCATGAGAATATCATTATTCGTTTGTTCAATTCCAAGGATGCACCGGCGGATACAAGGCTGATTGCTTTCCTTCCAATGGAGGACGCTTGTATGGTTGACCTTGGGGAGAATTTTATCCAGGGTATTGAGACAAATGGAAATGAACTGGAGCTACATTTTGAACCTTATAAAATCATAACCCTGTCAATTAAATTTAAGAGGTGAGTCACATGCATATTTTATCAGAGCAAATAAAACAATCAGCAAATGAAATACGTAGTCTGCTGGAGAATGGAATCATGCCCTTCTGGCAAAAAAACGGCAATGATACGAGATATGGCGGATATCTGACATGCTTCAACGCCGACGGAAGGCTTGGGGCTGACAAAGATAAATATATTGTTACACAGACCCGGATGATATGGGGAATGTCGGCTCTTTCCGGCAAGTATCCCGCATACCCGGAGGTTCTTGCTTCAGCCAGGCAGGGCGTAGAATTTTTTATTAAAAACTTCTGGGACAAGGAGTTGGGCGGGTGGTTCTGGAAAGTCAGGCAAAACGGTGAGCTTATTGACGGAGGCAAGCTTCTCTATGGACAAAGCTTTGCTATTTATGCCCTGTGCGAATTTTCACTGGCCACAGGAGATCCGGTAGGGACCGATTATGCAGAAAGGACTTTTGATCTTATACAGAAGTATTGCACCGATACGTATTATGGCGGTTATTTTGAAAATTTTGAGCAGGATTGGAGTATTGCTGAACCTGGTTTTGCCGCTGGCGACAGAAAATCCCTTGATATTCATATGCACATAATGGAAGCATATACGAAGCTTGTCCAATGCACAGGAAAAGAGCTTCACAAGCGGAAGCTTGAGGAGGTGACGGGCCTGATACTGGGTAGGATGGTCAATCTGGAGGCAGGCTGTGCATTAAACCAGTTCGACGTGGGATTCAATCCCATTCCAGCAATCAATATCAAGCGTACCTGGAATGCTGAACGCGTGGTGGGAGAGTCCATTAAAGCACCTGTGGATTCTACCTCCTACGGGCATAATGTGGAGCTTGCATGGCTTGTAAACCGTGCCGGGGACATACTGGGGAAGAAGCCGGATTACTATGGAGAGATTACCCGAAAGCTGGTGGACCATTCTCTAAAATACGGCTTTGATTATGAGCTTGGCGGTGTCTATAGGGACGGACCACATGAAGGGCCGGCCTATGTATTGGACAAGGAGTGGTGGCAGAATTGCGAAGTACTGGTAGGTTATCTGGACGCCTTTGAAAGATTGGGTGATTCAAAGTACTTTGATGCGTTTAAAATGACTTGGGATTTTGATAAAAAGTACATGGTCAATTACGAAATTGGCGAGTTCAGACAGCTTCTTGACAGAAGGGGCAATATTATCGCCGGGGATATCGGCAATCCCTGGAAGGCTATATATCATTCCGGAAGATCCATGCTGGAATGCCTTGAAAGGCTGGAGCGCTTGAGCACCTTATATGTCGAATAAAAGTGAGATCAACAGGATGGGGAGCATGATACCAATAAGCCTTGAATAAAAAACAGGAGGAAATGAAATTGAGCGACTTATATTCACAATGCAATGTGTTCTATATTTCAGAAAAAGGAAATGATAGCTGGTCCGGCAGGCAGGCTGAACCTGACAGGAATGGGAATGATGGACCCTTTGCCACAATTGCTGGGGCAAGGGATGCCATAAGGCTGATGAGAGCCTCAGAAAATCCGGCGGATGCTGTGGAAGTCAGATTAAGAGGCGGGAGGTATGGCATTGAAGAGGCGGTAGCCTTCGATGAAAGGGATTCCGGAGTTACTTATAGGTCATACTCCGGTGAAAAGGCTGTCATTGATGCCGGTAAGAGAATAGAAGGCTGGAAGGCGGTAAAGATAGGCGCCATTGATGTGTGGATGGCGGAAATACCGGAGGTGGCAGAAGGCAAATGGTATTTCAGGGAGCTGTTTGTAAACGGTGCGAGAAGAGTAAGGCCAAGGCTGCCCAAAAAAGGAGTCTACCGGATGGATGGAGCCGAGGACATCAAGGATGAGGATGATGTCTGGGTCAATCTTTTTAACGGTTCTTATGCATTCAGATACAAGGGAGATGACATTAAAAAATGGACCAACATAAGCGATATAGACATAATAGTAGATCATTTCTGGGTTGATGAACGTATGCAGATTGATTCCATCGACGAGGATACACGCACTGTCAGATGCGCCAGAAGGAGTATTTTCGTTCTGAAGGATGATGTTACGGGAAATTATTCACAATATTTTCTGGAGAATGTATTTGAAGCCTTGAGTGAACCTGGAGAGTGGTATCTTGACAGGTCTACGGGCATGGTCTATTATATTCCCCTGCCGGGAGAATCCCTCGTGTCGGCTGAAATCATTGCTCCCTATGCCACACAGTTTGTTAAAATCTGCGGCAATCCGGATGAAAACAGATTTGTTGAAGCTTTAAATTTTAAGGATATGGCTTTTTGCAGCTCTGATTGGTTCCAACCACCCGTAACAAAGGCATTTGATATCGAAGGAGTGCAGATAGCTCTTGATAAAGGCCATAATGTCTGCACTACGCCACAGTCCGCCATTCATGTGCCAGGCACCATTTATATGGAAGGTGCCCGCCATTGCTCCATAAGCGGCTGCAGCATCAACCACATCGGGTGGTATGGAATCGAAGTTTCTGACGGCTGCAGTGATATAAATATTTCGGATAATGAAATATCCGATATGGGCGCCGGAGGTATCAAAGTAGGCGGAAGCAATATCTCGGGACCGGTTTTAAGAAGGAATGGAAATAACAGGATAACGGGTAATCTTATCAAGGACGGTGGACATGTTTTCAGGAACGGGACAGGAATATTCCTCACCCATTCTTTTGGGAATACAATTTCCAGGAATCATATACATGATCTTTACTATATAGGCATCAGCTGCGGCTGGGTCTGGGGATACTGGGACAATGTCACAAAGGATAACCTCATAGAGAATAATTATATACATCACCTTGGGCATGGAGTCATGAGCGACCTGGGCGGAATCTATACCCTGGGAGTTCAGCCAGGCACTGTAATCAGAGGGAACCTGATACACGATATAGTGAAGAAAAATTACGGAGGCAGGGGAATATATCTCGATGAAGGCAGCGCCCATATAATAGTTGAGAATAATATCTGCGTCAGAGTAAGCAGCCATCCCTTCCTTGTCCACTATGGACGTGAAAACATAATCAGGAACAATATCTTCGGATTGGGCAGTGAAGGCCAGGCCAATCTCATACGAGGTGAAGAGCATAATTCATTTACATTTGAAAGAAATATTGTTCTGACCGATGGAAAGCCGGTTTTTACAGGAGAAAATGCACCTGTGGAAGACCATAAATTCATAAGCGACCTGAACCTGGTCTGGGATGTCTCCGGAAAGGGCGTATTATGCGGAAACGGAGGGGTAGCTGAGGATACCAACTGGTATCTGAAAAAAAGCTACACATTTGAGGAGTGGCAGCGTCTGGGCTACGATACACATTCGATCAATGCCGATCCGCTTTTTAAGGATATCGCTAAGCTGGATTTTATCATGGATGAAGCTTCTCCCGCATTTTCTTTAGGATTCAAGCCTATTGATCTATCCAATTTGCCTGCTAAACCTGAATAAAGCATTCAGGATCAATAATACCAGGCTGTTGAGGCAGCTTTCACAGGAAGAATTGTAGAAATTCGACTTCTTCATGAGCCTGCTGATTGAATAATTCAGCAAAAAAGGTATCAATTTTGGGAGAAATAGCATGTTCAGTGTTTGAATTATCTGTTATAATAGAATTCATAAAAGTTCCCCTTTTCATTGGTATTAGTGGATTTGTGGTTATTTCTATTATACCATAGAAAGCGGGACTTTTATATATTTTATGACAGATTTGTATTAATTTATCAATGTTCGCTCTCACTTTTTAAGTAGTTATTGAGGTTAAAAAATCCAGTCTTTTAAAAAAGCTTAACATTGACCAGTTCAATGGACAGCTGAAGGTATGAGCATTTATGACATCGTATAAATGCATGCCAACATAAACCTCCGAGAATTTCATACCTCTCCCCAGTAACATGCCAGCGAATGAGAAAGCTTCGGTATTTTGTGCCACAGTGTACCGGTCTGCGACATTTTAAAAAGCTTGACGAAAAACATACGTTCGTGTAAAATATATCCAATAGATAGGGTGAGGTGAATTTAATGCTCTTCAGAAAACTTGGTAGGACAGGACTTGATGTGGGGATTATCGGTTTGGGAACAGAGCATCTCGAGTATGAGCCGTATGAGGTAATAAAGCCTATTGTAGATGAGGCAATGGACCATGGAGCCAACTATATAGACCTGTTTATGGCTTCTCCCGGCGTTCGGGACAACTTTGGGGCAGCTTTGAAGGGGAAAAGGCATAACGCTGTCATTGCAGGCCATCTTGGGGCTGCTCAAAAGGATGGACAGTATTTTAGAACCAGAGACAAAGATATTTGTGAAAAATATTTTAACGATTTGCTGGCCAGATTGAACACTGATTATATTGACATCCTTATGCTTCACTTTATAGACGAGGCAGATGATTACCAGTTTGCAACAGGCGGCTCGGGTTTCCTTGAAACTGCCTTAAAGTTTAAGAGAGAAGGGAAAGCCCGCTATATCGGCTTAAGCAGCCATAAAGTCCCTGTAGCACTTGCTGCAGTAGAAAGCAGCCTTATTGATGTGTTGATGTTTCCGGTAAATCCGGCGTTCGACATATTACCCGGAGAAACCGAATTAGAGGCTTTATGGAAGGCTGATCCCTATCAGGCCATGGAGATGGAAGATTGCCGTCCTTCTGTCGGAAGAAAAGAGCTCTTTTTGACTTGCGAAAAGCTTGGTGTCGGTATTGTTGCTATGAAAACTTATGCTGGCGGTTGGATATTCTGGGAGAACAATCCGAGTTCAATTGTTTTGACGCCTGCCCAATGTATCCATTATTCGCTTTCCCAGCCGGGAGTGTGTACGGTAGTCCCCGGTTGCAAGACCCTTGACCATATGAAATCGGCACTGAGATACCTTGATGCTTCAGAAGAAGAAAAAGATTATACTGGGAAGATAAGCAAAACTAAATGGAATCTTAAGGGGAATTGCATGTATTGCAACCACTGCCTTCCATGCCCGCAGGGAATTAATATTGCAGCTGTTACCAGATTATTGGATGCTGCACGGTCAGGACTATCCGATTCTTTGAGATCCGGATACGAAAAACTCGGATGTAAGGCTTCTGATTGTGTCAGATGTGGTGTGTGCATGGAGCGCTGCCCTTTTGGCGTTGATATATTGGAAAACATGGAAAGAGCGGCGAATATATTTGAGAGATAATGGGTGAAGTGTAACTACGTGATTTACGAATATACGTAGGATAATGCGAAATTGTAGGATAGTATGAAATTATTTGATTATACATAGTAAAATGTCCGTCCTAGTGCTAGCACGTGTGTCATTGCGAGCGAACGCAGTGGAGCGCGGCAATCTCAACTCCAAGATGCTATTCTTGGCTAAAAAGAGATCCTGCTGACTTTCAGGAAAATGGGCGGGCATGGCAGCAAATCCCTGCATCAAGCTCCGTCATGGGCAGGCTGTAATGTCCAGGCTCGTTCCAATGCGGGCGCTTGTCATTCGCCATCCCTGGCT
>JAEZCO010000122.1 GCA_023433505.1 Bacillota bacterium
TTATCTTGAAAGGACTGTTGATATCAAATCTTAAGGTGGTTTCTAGGAATATGGATGCTGAAATGGCATTTTTTTTAAAGCTCTAGAGCTAGGGTTAGGAAAAATATGGGTTCGTGAATTTGCCGTGGCTCCGGGTAATTTGTATTGACTGGATTATAGTATAGTAATATAATATATCCGTTCGAAATTATACGTAAAAATGTATTATTCAGGTAAAATCGAATTTTTGCGTATATAAAAGGTGAAATCGATGCACATAATATCAAGGGTAGGATGTGTTCGATATAAAAAATAAGGGGGAAATTTACAGATGAAAGGAAACAACGGGTTGAAGTTCTTCCTGGTTATTGCCGTAATCGCTATACTGACCTTTATCTCATTTTCCGGCAATTTCTTCGGGGTAAAAGTACCTGGCTCTGTGTACGACATCAGGCAGGGTATTGATATTAACGGAGGTATTAGTGCTACACTTTATGCTATAACAAGTGATAAGAGCCAGCCAACGCAAGATCAGCTCGATTCTGCCAAAAATGTTATTGAAAAACGATTGGACGGGCTTAAAATCCTTGACAGACAGGTGTCCACCGATGTGAGCCATGGGACGATTTTGCTTGAAATGCCGTGGAAGCCGGGGGAGAAAGATTTTGACCCTGATAAAGCCATTGCCGAGATAGGAAAGACCGCACTGCTGACCTTCAGGGAAGTAGATGAAAGTAAAAAGGACGCCAATGGAAATTATCTGCCTTTGGAAGATACGCCGGAGAAGAAGTATATCATCCTTCAGGGCAATGATATCCTGGATGCTACCCCAGGAAAAGATAATGAAACCGGCGGTATGATGGTTTCACTTAAATTAAGTAATGATGCAAAAGCAAAATTTTCAGAAGCAACGGGCAGATTGATCGGCAAACCGATTGCCATATTCATGGACGATAGGTTTATCAGCGCTCCCAGCGTTTCAGTTCAAATAACCGATGGAAATTGCAGAATAACACTGGGTAACGCAAACAATGATTCAGCCGTAGCAGAGGCCAAGGATCTTGCGGAAACTATCAGGTCAGGCTCACTGCCATTCAAGCTCGACGCCAAGCAGGTTAATGGAATAAGCCCCCTGCTTGGAAAGGCAGCTCTTGAAGTAACAGTTCGTGCCGCTGTCGTTGCATTTATCCTTGTTTGCTTATTCATGATAGGGTATTACAGATTACCTGGTATACTGGCTTGCGTAGCTTTGGTAGGCCATACCGTACTTCAGCTGCTTTTCATATCCTGGTTGGGGATAACAATAACACTCCCCGGATTGGCAGGTATCATTCTGACAATCGGTATGGGTGTTGACGCGAACGTTATAATTTTCGAACGTATAAAGGAAGAAATAAGGAGCGGAAAGACCCTTCGTGCCGCTATAGACGTTGGTTTCAAACGCGCTTTTACTGCAATCCTTGACGCTAATATAACTACATTGATTGCCGCAGTGGTACTTTTCATCTTCGGTACCGGTCCAATGATTTCATTTGCATATACTCTTGGAATCGGTGTATTGCTTAGCTTCCTGACTGCAGTTACTGTTTCAAGAATAATGATTAAATCCGTCGCAGATCTTGATATAGCCAAGCACCACTGGCTGTATGGCGTATAAGGGGGTATCGGAATGATAAATTTAATTGGCAAAAGAAATTACTTTTTTATACTATCAGGGATTATATTAATCGCAGGAATCGTAGGTTATTTTGTAAACGGCATAAAGCTGGATATACAGTTTGAAGGCGGTACCATCATACAGGTGCAAATGCCTAATGACAGTTATGATACTGCAAAGGCCGAAAAAGTTGTAAAAGACACCCTCGGAAAAAGTGTAATCGTTCAGAAAGCTTCAACATATAATGCTGAAAACACTGCTACGAAAATATACCTTATGGATTTGAAAATCGGCAGTAAGGAAGCGCTGAGTCAAGCTGACCGTTCCAAAGTGATTGACGCTCTAAAAAAGGAATACGGCCTTGCGGATAATGTAAATATAACCGTTAACAGTATTGAGCCTTTTATCGGCAAAGAAATCATGAACAGAGGCCTTCTTGCAGTATTCTGGTCATCGCTTATCATCATCCTATATGTTTGGATAAGATTCAAGGTAATGTCAGGCTTGTCGGCTGGCGTTATGGCTGTACTTGCCCTTTTCCACGACATATTGATCATGTTTGCCGTTTATGTTCTATTCAAGATACCGCTGAATGACTCATTTATTGCTGCAGTTCTAACAGTTATAGGTTATTCGATGAACGATACGATTATCATTTATGACCGTATCAGAGAAAACAGCAGCCTGCTGCGGAAAACACCGATTGCCGAGCTGGTCAACCGAAGCGTAGTCCAAACTTTGAACAGGTCTATCAATACGGTTGTAACTGTTTTGATTTGCATAATCACAGTATTTATATTTGCTTCTAGAAACAATATACAATCAATAAGAGAATTTACACTTCCTTTGATCGTAGGTATTGCAAGCGGCATGTATTCCTCCATCTTCATAGCAAGTTCGCTGTATGTGGTGTGGAAGGAGCATCTCGTAAAGAAAAAAATCGCAGCAAAGACGGCAAAAGCAAAAGCATAACCAATCAATATAAAACCTGAAGGGCGGACCAAAAATCCGCCCTTTTGAATTTAGCGCTACCGCTTGAAAACCTATTCGATACCCCGCGCCTAAACAGGGGTGGGGGGGCGTATTTGAGCCTCGTTATATTTGCGCCAGTACTTAATTTATCGGTAAACGATTGTGTTTATTGGCTGGATATGGTATTCTGGTTGTATGTAAATTGACGGTATTGGATTTCCAAACCGTACATAAACGTAAAATTGCTGTATTTTACTGCTTTGAGCCTTCGGGACAGGGACAGGACAGTTGATCATAATTCATGGTTTATTGTTAAGTTGGTTATAATACTAACGGTCTGTCCTTATTGGGTCAGACCGTTTTTTGTTAGAGGTATCCGGCCCCCCGGGACTTTAAGTGTGAACGCTTTGTGTCAACGCAGAGTTCGATGAAATCCGGCGATGAAAAAGGATTTTATGGAGGTAATCTATGAAAGGTCAAATAACAGTAAATTCTTTTAAGGAGGCGAAGGTCTCCGGCAGAAAAATAACCATGCTGACTGCTTATGACTATCCTACGGCAAAGCTGCTGGATGAAGCCGGCATTGACTCCATATTGGTTGGAGATTCCCTAGGCATGGTAGTGCTTGGGTACGAGGATACTACAAAAGTAACCATGGAAGACATGATCCACCATATAAAGGCTGCGGCAAGAGGAACCAAACGAGCCATGCTCATTGGCGACATGCCTTTTCTATCCTACCATACCGGCAAATATGAGAGTGTGAGAAATGCAGGAAGGCTGGTAAGGGAGGGCGGCTGTAAAGCCGTTAAGCTTGAAGGAGGCAGGGAAGTAACGGAAGATGTAAAAGCAATAATCAACGCCGGGATTCCGGTCGTAGGACATCTGGGATATACTCCTCAATCCATCAATGTTTTCGGCGGCCATAAAGCACAGGGAAAGACACTGGATACTGCGGCAAAAATGCTGGAGGATGCAGTGTTATTGCAGGAAGCCGGAGTATTCTCCGTGGTTTTGGAATGTGTTCCTCACCTGCTGGCAACCTTTATCAGCAAGAGGCTTGATATACCGGTAATCGGGATTGGGTCCGGAAACGGATGCGACGGGCAGGTATTAGTGACTCCCGATATCCTTGGTTTGTTCCGCGATTTCTCCCCAAAGCATTCCAGAGTATTTGTAGAAATGGGCAATGCATATGAGGACGCCATAAAAAAATATATAGAGGATGTTGATTCGGGTGCTTTTCCTGCATTGGAAAACACGTTCAAAATTGATGAGAATATAATCAGACAACTGGAAAACGAAAGATAAGCCAGTTCGATAGGAGGTTAGGATGAAAATAATTGAAGGCATCAATGAGCTCAAATCCTTTGTCAGTTCAGCAAAAAAAACAGAAAAAACCGTGGGCCTTGTGCCGACCATGGGTTATTTGCACGAAGGCCATATTTCCCTGGTTAATGCGTCAGTACATGATAACGACATTACCATAATGAGTATTTTTGTAAATCCTATTCAATTTGGGCCAAACGAAGATTTTGAGCGATATCCCCGGGATATGGAAGGCGATTCGAAGAAAGCGGAAGCAGCCGGAGTCGATGTGCTTTTTATCCCTGCTGTCCGGGAGATGTATCCGGAGCATTACAGCACTTATGCCGACGTAACGGGAATAACAGACAAGCTTTGCGGCAAGTCCCGGCCCGGACATTTTAAAGGCGTTTGCACAGTGGTACTAAAGCTGTTTAACATTGTTGGCCCTGACAGGGCATATTTCGGGCAAAAGGATGCACAGCAGGCAGCTGTCATCAAAAGAATGGCAAAGGATCTGAACCTTGATATCCGGATCATCACCTGTCCGATTGTCAGGGAAAAGGATGGGCTGGCGCTGAGTTCAAGGAATGTCTATTTGAATGGAGATGAAAGGAAGGCCGCCCTTGTTTTATCCAGGTCGCTGAAAGAGGCTTCCGTAATGGCAGCAAACGGAGAAAAAGAATGCGACGTTCTGCGGAAATACCTTACGGATAGAATAAATAGCGAAAAGCTGGCAGATATTGATTATGTAGAGGTCGTCGATGCAGAAACCCTAGAGTTTTCGGAAAAACTAAAAGGACGGATGCTATTTGCAGTTGCTGTTAAGTTCGGAAAGACAAGATTGATTGACAATGTGATTGTGGAGGTGTGAGAAGATGCAGGTAACTTTGATGAAATCAAAGATCCATCGCGCCAGAGTGACGGATGCAAATCTTAATTATGTAGGCAGCATCACCATTGATGAAGAGCTGATGGAAAAAGCGGATATTTTAAGAAATGAAAAGGTGCAGGTGGTAAATAACAATAACGGAAAGCGGTTCGAGACCTATGTCATACCCGGTGAAAGGGGCAGCGGCACCATTTGTCTCAATGGCGCGGCAGCAAGGCTTGTACATCCCGGTGATGTGATAATCATCCTGTCTTACGGCATATTTGAGAAAAAGGAAGCCGAGGGCTTCGAGCCCCAAATTGTATTTCTGGATGATAATAACCGGGTAAGCAAGATAGAATCGGTAGAAGAGCATGGGCAGATCGGGTAGGCGCTGTAGGATTAAGAATCTGAAAATATAGGAAATAGAATAATATTGTGAGAATTTTAAAATATGATATAATATAGGTAGATGCAAGCATTCTATTATGCGCTAAAGGGGGAGTAAAACATGGAGACATTTTTTTATCCGGTAGTAGCAATTGAGAATGAGGATGAGCTTCACACCCTTACAAATTATTGCGATGAATTCAAAATCGATTTTCAGTTTCTTGACAACGATTTAAACAATTTTCCGGCTCAGGTACTGTTGTACATTGACAAAGAGGATTTTAATCTTTTCTTAAGCTCTATACAAGAGGAAGAGGGAATGATATAGCATTTAGATTTGCATAAAGCGCCGCTAGGCGCTTTTTCGTTTTTAGCGGTATTCGGCCAAAAGCCGGATCATCCAAAGGCGAGCGGGGCTTGATGTCCCCGAGGCTTTTTAACCATTAAAAAACGGCAAAAAAATAAGCACCGGCAGGTGCTTTATTTTTTAAACACAAAGTCCAGAACAAGTCCGCCGATTACAGCTTCGGCAGCGATGGAAAAGCTGGTCTTAACCAGAGACTTGGATACAAGGTCTATATAAGGATCATAGTTAAGCACAGCAATATTTAACAATGCCATGACACTTCCAGCCGCCAATAAAACCAAAAATGCGATACAGCCGTATTTCATCAATACCTTCGGCAGCTTTCCTATTTTACCAAAAGCCGTAACAATTTTCTCGAAATTTTTCGCTAACTGCATCCTCACACCCCTTCCTAAACAACACAAATAATATCGGCTTGCTTTATGTTAACATAATGGCGCGTTCGCTTCAATGGCAAATGATTACCAGTTTCCTTTGTTTACGAATAATTTTATACACTTGCTGCCTGTCGACAAAAATAATATAGTAGCGATAATTGTTAGAGATGTTAACTTTATGTTATAATTAGTAAAAAGGATAGTATTTACCAATAAAGTAACACAGGAGCCGCATATGAGGAAGGTTTTTGTCAGTACGGAGGAATGTATTCCGGGAATGATTATGGCTGAGACGATATTCAACGATTATGGCGCGGCAATTGTAGCGGAAGAAACCATACTTGACCGGAATATCATCGATAAGATAAAGCGATTGGGAATAATCAAGATAAAGGTTTACGACAGCTCTAACGATAATATCATTGTAAACGGTACGGAGCTGTTCAGAGCCCAGTATAATGAAAATGTCGATACAATCAAAAGTCTCTTGCGCGATATTGCTGCCGGAAAAGAAGTCGATGTAAAAAAGGTAAACGAAGTATCCGATTCCATCATCGCCAGAATAAATGAAAACAGAGATATTCTTAGCTGCATAAATCAAATGAGGAATGCGGATGAATATACCTATTCGCACAGTATAAACGTATCGCTTATTTGCATGCTCATTGGAAAATGGCTGAAGTTTGATTATTATAAGGTAAAAGAGCTGGTACAGACCGGTTTGCTGCACGATATAGGCAAGGGGAAGGTACCCCACGAAATTCTGAATAAACCGGGCACCCTTACCACTGCCGAGTATGAGGAAATAAAGATGCATCCTTTATACGGCTACAGGCTCGCAGAGCAAATACCGAACCTGAACGAAAACATTTTAAACGGTATCCTCATGCACCACGAACGGGAGGATGGATCGGGCTATCCCTTAAATCTTAAAGGTGACCAGATCGGTGAATACGCAAAAATCGTCGCAGTCGCTGATATCTATGATGCAATGACCTCCAACAGGGTTTACAAGGAGAAGGGCTCGCCCTTTGAAGTCTTTGAGCTCATGGAAAAGGACGCCTTCGGTGTCTTTGACCAAAGAGTCATCAGCGCTTTCTTAAAAAATATCGGCACCTATTATATCGGCGACTTTGTAAGGATAAGCACCGGCGATATCGGAGAAATCATATACATTAACCCAAATCACATATCCCAGCCGATTATCCGCGCAAATAACAAATTTATCGATCTTTCGCTGGAAAAAGATGTAAAAATACTTGAGCTCATATAAAATAATTTTCTTTTTATCTAAACCCCGGTCAATCGACAGCAACTTATTAAAAATCATAAATTGCGTCATCCATTTTGTCTAAAATTCAAATACGATGGATTTATTCCACGAAACTTTCTCATATGCCAAAATAGAGTAATGGGTTATAATATGCATGACTTAACAAACTTATACAAAATTATTTCATATGAGGGGGTAACCTGCATGATTAGCAAGTTTCTGGAGAAGAGAATGGAAATAATACCGCAGGAAATAACCGAAGATCCGGGAAATCCGCTGGAATTGGAATATTACCTGGTGGAATGTGATTCTAAGGAAGAATGTAATGAAACGCAGAAAGGATATGGAATAGAAATCGTCAAGAAAAATAACGGCAAAGTCGCCGAAAGCATTTTGATTCAAGATATTTTTACGACGCGTGAAAAATCCGAGATGCTGATCAAAAAACTTTTTGTCAATAGTGTAACCCCTGTGTCCCTACCTTACATATTGGATGATTTAATCGGAGTATAAGACCAATCACGGGAGAAAAAATCCGGTTTATTAAGTACTGGTGTAAATATAACTTCCCGTATGAATTTCTGAAAATGCAGTCTTGGAGCGCGGAGGCTGGTCACAAATGCTTTGCATTTGCTGCTCGCCTATGCAACCTACATTTTTAGTTAAACGGGAAGTGATATTTGCAGTACTTCAAAAAAAATAATATTGCAAGAAGGATAATCGGCAAGAATTGTAGAATATAAAGCTTTAAGAAATAAATTCTCATCTTTAGAATCATAGAGATGAGTTTTTATTTTGGGTAAATAATAAGAGAAAGAAAAGGTTTTGTTCTCGTACCCGTGAAGATTTATATTTTTTCTTTACATAAAAAGAAGGAAAATAAGCAATTGTGTCGAACATAAATAAATTGAGAAAAGGGTGATTGGTGTTAGCAGATACTCAGATGAGCTTATTGAAGAAATAAGGATAAATAATGATATAGTGGATGTCGTATCCGAATATGTTAAGCTTGAGAAAAAGGGTAAGAATTATTTCGGGTTATGCCCTTTTCACAGGGAAAAGACGCCTTCATTCAGCGTAGAGCCATCCAAGCAGATTTTTTACTGCTTCAGCTGCAGCAAGGGAGGAAGTGTTTTTCAGTTCATTTCCCTGGCGGAAAAGCTTGATTTTATCGAGTCGGTCAGGTTTCTGGCCGACAGGGCTAAAATTCAGCTGCCGGAAGGGGATGATGAAGAGCAGAAAGAAAAAGCCAGACAGAAACAGGAAATCATGGAGGTCAATTTACTGGCGGCAAGATATTTTCACGAAGTGCTGAATTCCCCTCAGGGGGAAGCCGCCAGAAATTATATGATAAAAAGGGCTTTATCCGAGCATACTGTCAGGAAGTTCGGGCTGGGATATTCAACGGAAGAATGGGACGGCCTCCTGCGGTATCTGCTTTCGAAGGGACTGGATGAGCCGGTGGTTTTAAAAAGCGGCCTGGCATTGCAGGCGAAGAACGGCAGATTATATGACCGGTTCAGGGGAAGGGTCATGTTCCCGATTTTTGATGTCAGAGGGAATGTGATTGCTTTCGGCGGAAGAGTGATGGATAGTTCCATGCCGAAATACATGAATTCTCCCGAGACCATGGTATACAACAAGGGAAAGCATTTATACGCCTTGAATTTTGCGAAAAATTCAGGAGAAAAGAGACTTATTGTTGTTGAAGGCTATATGGATGTCATATCCCTTCATCAAAGTGGCATAATAAATACGGTTGCTTCTCTCGGAACGGCAATGACCGACAGCCAGGGAAGGATATTAAAGAAATATGCCGAGGAAGTGGTAATTTCTTATGATGCCGATACCGCCGGACAGGCAGCCACCATCAGAGGGCTGGACCTCTTGAATGAAATCGGCTGCAATGTAAAGGTTTTGACTGTTCCCGACGGAAAGGATCCCGATGAGTATGTGCGGAAAAACGGACCTGACGGATTTGTAAAGCTGGCCGACAAAGCGTTGTCGCTGATTGAATATAAGATAAAGATGCTCAGGAAGGAAATCGATACCTCGGAAACCGAAGGGAAAATTAATTTCCTGAATAAGATTTCTGTTATAATATCACGGCTCGACAATAGTGTTGAGCGGGAGATGTATATAAAGAAATTTGCCGATGAATACAAGATTTCTGAAGACGCCATTTACGCACAAGTCTTGAAAGGACTAAGGCCACGCGGAAATGCACCAACGAAGCCGGCTGGAAATCATGAGGCCGTGGTAAGGAATTTGGCGGATGCAAAAAGTGCAGGCAACCAAAAGCTTATCCACGAAGAAAGATTGGTATTGTCGTTATTATGTGTTGACAACAGCACTTATAAAGAAATAAAGGACAAGCTGAATGTAAATACTTTCAGCGATGAAGAAAACAGAAGAATTGCAAATATCATTTTGGAAAGGTTGGGAAACAATAAGGGAATAGTGCCTGCAGAGCTTTTAAGTATTGCAGGGAATGAGTACACCGGAGAGTTTGCCCGTATTTTAAAGGAAGAATGCCACTGTGATGATAATATTAAAGCAATTTTGGGCAAAATTAGGAATATGGAAATCCTCCGGTCGGATATGCGACAGAAGGAAATACTTGAAATGCTGAGAAATGGGAACAATTTGCCAGAAGGAGATGTTGAAAAATTAAAGCAGGAATTAAGAAATATAACTTTGCAAATAAAGAGACAAAAAAGCGTTTGACAACGTATGAAGAAAGGAGGGGGAACATATGAAAAACAATGTAATCGAAAACAATGGCGGCTCCAGCAGGAAATCCATACTGAAGGAGTTGGTGGAAAAGGGCAAATCCAAGGGAATGCTCACCTATAAGGAGATCATGGACGCCTTTGAGGAAGTTGAACTGGAGCCGGATCAGATCGAAAAGATCTATGAAACCGTAGAAAACATGGGGATCGATGTTGTCGGTGACATTGACGCCGAAATCCAGGATATCCAAATGACGGAAGAAGAATTGGACCTTACGCTTCCGGAAGGTATCAGTATCGATGATCCCGTAAGGATGTACCTGAAGGAAATCGGTAAAGTACCCCTGCTGTCTGCTGATGAAGAGATAGAGCTTGCAAAAAGGATGGAGAAGGGAGACAGCGAGGCCAAAAGAAGACTGGCTGAAGCAAATTTAAGGCTGGTTGTAAGTATCGCCAAAAGATACGTTGGAAGAGGCATGCTGTTTCTTGACCTTATTCAGGAAGGGAACCTGGGCTTGATTAAAGCGGTTGAAAAATTTGACTATAGAAAAGGCTATAAATTCAGTACGTATGCTACATGGTGGATCAGGCAGGCCATCACAAGAGCTATCGCTGATCAGGCCAGAACCATAAGGATCCCTGTCCACATGGTTGAAACCATTAACAAGCTTATAAGGGTATCAAGGCAATTGCTGCAGGAATTGGGCAGAGAGCCGCATCCTGAAGAGATCGCCAAAGAGATGAGCATGTCCGTTGACAAGGTTCGTGAGATAATGAAAATCTCCCAAGAGCCCGTTTCACTGGAAACCCCTATTGGTGAGGAAGAAGACAGCCATTTGGGTGATTTCATACCGGACGATGACGCACCGGCGCCAGCGGAAGCTGCAGCGTTTACTCTTTTAAAGGAACAGCTCATTGACGTTCTGGATACTTTGACTCCCAGAGAGGAAAAGGTGCTCCGTCTGAGATTCGGATTGGACGACGGCAGAGCCCGGACGCTTGAAGAAGTCGGCAAGGAGTTTAACGTCACAAGGGAGAGAATCCGGCAAATTGAGGCTAAGGCCCTCCGGAAGCTGAGACATCCCAGCAGAAGCAAAAAACTCAAGGATTACCTGGATTAAAACTCGATTCAATCGAGTTTTTTTTTGCGGCATTTGGCGCTGAAATTATTTACCAGTAATAAATTATACCGGATTTGGTGCAAAATAAGCCTATAACAATGAAAGAAATCCGGAGGTGTCAAATGGACAAACGAATCAAGGGAATGGAAGAAAGCGAAATCGAATACACCACCTATGACAGGCTTTTACGGGCGTGGGAAAACTCTACGGAAATGGTCAGGGACTTTGAAATGTATTCAAAGAGAATAGAAGACAAAGAGGTTTGCAATGTCTTCAAAAAATTTGCCGAAGATGAAGGGTTTCATGCGTCAAAGCTTCGCGAAATGCTGCAGGAATATAAAAACAAAGAGCAAATGCAATAATTGGATGCTTGAAGTGCAATTGCAAGGATTATGAAGAAAACATGCAATAAAATCAAAAAACCACGTATAACGCTGAAAATTGGTCTTGACCAGTTATAATCGCCCAAGTATAATATTATTTGTCTCTTAAAAAGAGATAGTCATTCCTCAATAGCTCAGTCGGTAGAGCATGCGGCTGTTAACCGCAGGGTCGTTGGTTCGAGTCCAACTTGAGGAGCCAAACGGGCCTTTAGCTCAGTTGGTTAGAGCAACCGGCTCATAACCGGTTGGTCCGGGGTTCGAGTCCCTGAAGGCCCACCAAAAAATGACACCATCGGATGGTGTCATTTTTTTTGGTCAATATAGCTGTCATAGCTCTCGGTGTTGCTTTGCTGGTAAGTGACGGTAAGCTTGGGTATGGTTCTGCCGGTGTCCTGTAACACATTTCTGAAGCTTGTGTTCGGTATTACGGTTTCCGCTGCAAGTTCGATATCTTTTGCATTTTTGCACCTGAAATTCTGAAGCATGCTTTCATCTCCCATATTTTCAATGATTGCTCTATACCTATTATGCTTATTTGTTATTTAAAAATACGGCGGATCCTTTTCAAGGTGTTTCTTTGAGGGTATTATTGTTGTATAATATATTCCAAAAGAAAAGTAGGAGCATCCATGGAGCTAAAGGGAAGGCTGAAGGCAATTGCAGAAAAAATACCGCTTTGCGAAACGCTGGCGGATATAGGAACAGATCATGCATTTATACCTCTCTATGCAGTGCAGAAATCTGTTTGCAAAAGAGCGATTGCTGCCGATGTAAAAAGCGGGCCGGTTGAGATAGCATCAGGAAATGTCAAACGGTATGGCTGTGAAAAGCTGATCGAGACTAGACTGGGCAGCGGACTGGAGCCATTAAAGGAATGTGAAGCCGACGTGATTGTCATTGCAGGAATGGGTGGAATCCTGATCGCGGAAATTATAGAAAAAAGCCTGGCAAAGGCAAAGACTGCAAAGGTTTTGATTCTTCAACCCATGAACATGGTTGAAGTCCTTCGGAAATGGCTTTATGAGAATGGCTTTGAAGTTCTTGACGAGACGCTGGCGGAAGAATCGGAAAAAATTTATAACATACTAAGTGTCAGGTGGACAGGGGTACCGAAGGTGCTGGAAAGCTTTTACCATTACCTTGGGTATGAATTGCTGCAAAAACAGGATGAATTGTTTAAACGGTATGCATTGAATAAACTTGGCCTGCTTAAGAAAAAAATAAACGGAATGCAAAAAGCGGCAGCGCCTTCGGAAGACTTGAAGGAACTGGTTGATTTAAAGAACAGACTGGAAGCAATTTTATTGCACGGATAACGGAGGAAACCATGGGGACCAGATGCGGTGATATTTTCTCATTTATGGATAGGCTAGCTCCGCCTTCACTAGCTGAGAATTGGGACAATGTGGGCTTGATCCTGGGGAGCGGGGAGAAGGCTGCCGGAAAAATACTTCTTTGTCTTGACGTAACTTCACAGACCGTTGAAGAAGCGTTGAAATGCGGTGCACAGCTGATTATTTCTCATCATCCGTTTATTTTTAAGAAAATAGGCAGGATCCATGAGGAGAATTTTAAGGGCAGCCTGATCTATAAGCTCATAAAGGCCGATATTAGTGTTTTTTGCGCACACACGAACCTGGATGTAGTTGAATGCGGCGTGAATGAAAAACTTGCGGAAAGGCTCGAATTGAATGATATAACAGGACTGAAGAAGGATAGCGCTTCAGCTTCGGATAATGCGGCTGAAAACAACCGGCCAACGGACGCCAATAGTATGAAAACCCCGGGGCTTGGCGCTGTCGGATATCTTAAGGCCGGCTTGAAGCTGGAGGAATTCGTAGCCTTTGTAAAAGAAAAGCTGGAAGTAAAAAACATCCGTCTGATTGGGCATACTGCCGGGGATATAAGGAAAGTCGCAGTCTTCTGCGGGAGCTTTGATGATGATCTTGAAGTAGTTTTACGGCAAAAAGCCGATATCCTGGTCACAGGAGATCTGAAATATCATACGGCTGTTGATGCGCTTGCCATGGGTATGTGTATCATCGATGCCGGACATTTCAATACGGAGAAGGTGATACTTCCCGCACTCCAGGAGCGAATAGAAGCCGAATTTCCAGGGGTTGAAGTTATTTGCAGTAAACTGGAGGCTGATCCATTCAATACCTATTGACGGACTGTACAAAAAGGTTTATGATATAAATCCAGGTTGTGAGTAAGCCAGATGATCGCATGTACAGTGCTGAAAAGCCGTACATGAGGAAAGTCCGGGCTCCGAAGGGCAGGGTGCCGGGTAACTCCCGGTGGAGGCGACTCCAAGGAAAGTGCAACAGAGATATACCGCCGCAAAGTTTTTGCGGTAAGGGTGGAAAGGTGAGGTAAGAGCTCACCAGCGGCATGGCGACTTGCCGGACTATGTAAACCCCATCCGGAGCAACACCGTAGAGGGACAGAAGATGTGCTTTGTGCGACAGCGCAATACATCCTCGTGGTAGCCCGCCAGTCCCGGGCAGGTGGCTTGAGCGATACAGAAATGTATGGCCTAGACAGATGATCGTCAAATACAGAACCCGGCTTACAGACTTACTCATACAAGGTATCAAAAATCGCACGTAATCCGTGCGATTTTTGTTTTGTGGTATTCGGCCAAAGCCGAATCACCAAAAGTCGAGTGGGGCTCGATACCTCTGAGACTTTTATTTACGCAAAAGTTAATCCACCGATTGGGTATTTCATTCTGGAATACTTTTCCTTATGTCTTTACAATTCTCAAAACCCTGAAACTGAGTATACATGTTTTGAAAACAAAATACTCATACTAGGATTACGACTGCAAAGAAAGTCCACACATAAACATAGACGTATATATCAGACATGAGGTGAAATATGTCCAGGATAGAGAATAAGGTCACATTCGGCAAATCAGCGCTGGATGAGGCAGGGGAAGAAGAGAAAAAAGAACTGTCCGAAGCTGCGGATGAAATAAAGGAACTGGGTAAAACTACCATTTCAAATCCCAAGGGCAATATCCATTGCCTTACAATCATAGGACAGATCGAAGGCCATATTATACTTCCGCCGCAAAACAAAACTACGAAATATGAGCATGTGATTCCTCAGCTTGTCGCAATTGAAGAAAATGATGAAATTGACGGCGTGATGCTGATTTTGAATACCGTAGGCGGGGATGTTGAAGCCGGATTGGCAATTGCCGAGATGATTTCCAGCATGTCCAAGCCTTCCGTATCCCTGGTTCTTGGCGGGGGACACAGTATTGGGGTGCCAATGGCTGTCTCCACCAATTATTCCTTTATCGCGCCGTCCGCTACGATGACAATTCATCCGATACGGCTAAACGGTATGGTAATCGGCGTTCCGCAGACCTATGAATACTTTGATAAAATGCAGGAAAGGGTCGTACAGTTCGTTTCAAAAAACTCCAGTATTTCCAAGGAGAAATTCAGGGAGTTGATGCTGAAAACGGGTGAATTGGCCAATGATGTAGGGACTGTGCTTTTTGGCGAGGAAGCTGTAAGGCATGGCTTGATCTGTGAAGTCGGAGGGCTGTCGGCAGCACTTTTAAAGCTTTATGAACTAATCGAATTTAAAAGGGAAAACAAGATAAGCATCGATAAATGCGCACTGAACGTCAGAAATAAGACACTTCCCGACTTAGGGGCGGATATTGGCGACGCACTGCATGGAGGTGCCCTGCAATGATTTTGTACTCGATTATGCCAGTGGATATCGTTTTCAAGGATTTTGACTATGGCAGGGAAGTGAAATATTTTGAGACGGAATATTTGGGTGAAAAAGTTCAGGTAGCTGAAGCAGGAGATAATCAATACCGGATAACCAAAATAATAAGCACCTCGCCTCAGGCTTTTTTAAATCCCGGTCTGCAGCCAGGCTGTATAATCAGTAACATAAAGATTAATTAAATTAACTTACACATGCGCAGGTATTAAGCGAAATACAGGATGTAAATCAAATGGAGGGGCGGGTCTCTATGCCCGTCCCTCCAGGATTTCGTGATTAAAATGAGCGGGCATGGAGACCCGCACGAATTCGTTTCCTCTTTCTAAACGGTAAACTTAGATGTGGCCTCTTCCAGATCTTTGGCGGACTGCCCCAGTTCGGTGGCGAAATTCGCAAGTTCTTCAATACAGGAAAGCTGTTCCTCGGTGGAGGCGGTAACTTCTTCGGAAGAAGCTGCGGTTTGCTGGGACACCGCAGAAATATTCTGTATCGAATTGATGGCCAATTCCTTATTTTCATCCATTTCAACAACTCCTGACATGATTTGTTCCACTTGTGTTGAAAGGCTTTCCATGGATTTTTTAATCTTTTTGAATATACCTACGGTATTCATAACAGCCTGATTCTGCGATACAAGAATAGCCTCTGTGGAGACTGCCTTCTCAACGGCTTTGGCCGTCTGATCCTGCGTACTTTTTATAATCGAAGAAATTTCCCTTGTTGCATTCATTGACTGCTCCGCCAGCTTTCTGACTTCATCGGCAACAACTGCGAAGCCCTTGCCCATTTCACCGGCTCTTGCGGCTTCTATGGCGGCATTTAATGCAAGAAGATTCGTCTGATCAGCGATCCCCGTAATAACCTTGAGTATTTTTCCTATGGATTTTGAGTTGGAGTCCAGTTCCCGGATATCCACCAATATTTCCCTCGCGATGACGGTGGTTTCGTTCGCTTTCTTATCAAGATCATCGATGGTATTCAGACCGTTCTGTGTCAACTCTACGGTCTCTTTTGTCAGATTGTCTATGGATTTGGCGTTGCCTGTTACATTATTGATGGTGGAAGCAAGGGAGGTGATTTTTAAAACGCCCTGTTCGGCATCGGAAGCCTGTGCCGTTGCGCCCTGTGAAATCTCCTGAATGGCACGGGAAATCTCAGTCGATACGGAGGACACCTGCTGGGATGTATTGGCTACGGTTAATGCGGAATTGGAAACCTTCATAGTGGTATCGGTAATTTGCTCGATGAGCCGCCGCATATTGGATATCATTGAATTAATGCTCTTTGTGAGAATGCCGAGCTCGTCGGTCCTTTTTGAAGTGGGAGTGACGGTAAGGTCGCCTGAGGCCGCGCGTCCGGCAGCTTTAATGATTCTTGTAATGGTTCTGCTCATTCCCGTAGCCATGTACAATCCGATACCCATGGCCACAACTGTCGCCAACAGGACAAATATGACCATAATCAGCAAGATGGAATTTGAAGCTGCATTCAATGCCTTCAGTGGGATCAGGCCGATCAGGATATAGTCCATACCGGCAATTTTTGTATAGGATGCAAGGTACTGCTGGCCTTTGAAGGTAACCGTATCAGAACCCGCATTTTCTTTGGACTCCTTAAATTTTGTATAAAACGTCTGGTTTGCCAATAACTCTTTTTCGTTTATTTCCGCATTGGGATCAACGGAGGACAGGTCTCTTTTATCAGAAGTTATCAGATGCAGTTCGCTTCCAGGCGCAAGCTTCTTTGTAATTCCTGACAGGAAGTCGTTCATGAAGGTGCTTTTCAGATCGATAACAAGATAGGCGACCGTACCTCCTGATACAGTACTCTTTAATGATCTGATAAGGGAAGTGGAGTATCTCTTGCTCAGGGCATTCGTACTCGTATTGGCAGAGCTGCTTGCATCCAGGTCATCATGAAAACCCACCCAGGAAACCGACCCATCTGTTTCTTTTATTATTTTTTCGAAATTCGTGCCTTTTAACTTTTCCATGTTCAAATCTGAATATCCGTTGGGCAACAGCGAGTTGGAACCCTCTGCGATGAGAAATACGTCGGAAATCATGCCATATGCCATACCGATGGCTGTTAAGCGATCATTTGCCTTTTGCCTTTTCTGTATGAAATCGTAAGTATCGCTATCGACACTGCCAGATAAATAATCCTGAATATCCTTGTCGGCAATTATCTGTATGGTCAGATTCGAAATATTGGAGAAAATGGCGTCCAGATATTTCATGGATCCGTCCATGGTAGCGGATGTGGATTCCTCAGCTACCTTAAGAACAGCGCTTGATGATTTCAAGTACGAAACTAATCCTAGTGCGATAATAAAAATAACAGGGACAAGAAAGGATACGATCAATTTCGTTCTTATACTGGATGAGCGGGTCACCTTTTGTATAAGATTACTCAATACTTCAGCCACATTCCTAATAAAAGCCAGGATAACCTCAAGAACCTTCATTATTTTACCCTCTTTCTTTCGTGTGAAATGAATAAATTTGTAATAGATATATAATTTGACACTAAAGGACAAAATCCTGCTTTTTTATTGCAAAAAATATGAATTTCTGCAATCACTGGAAAAATTGTATTTTACTCATATACCGGCTGCGAAGTTCGGATATTATTTATTGCTATAGAAAATAGTGTGAAAATATGGTATATTAAACTTGTTTCAGAGATATGTTTTACGGGGGTGTAAGTTTGAAAGCCAGAAAAACACAAAAGAAAAACAGCGTGAAAAAAAAGAAAACGGAGCAAACACATCATCATGAAATCAGCGGAATATTAATGCTTGCATTTGGAGTGCTTATTCTGCTAAGTTTTTATTTTGACAATTCCATCGGCATGTTTGGAAACTTCATAAGGGACGTATTGCTTGGATTATTCGGATTTCCGGCTTTTCTGATTCCGCCGGCGCTTATCGCCTATGCCATATACCTGATTGCTAACAGAAACAATATAGATATGAAGCATACATTGATTTATTCAATGCTACTGTATATTCTTGTATCTTCGCTGATTCAAGCAATGTTATACCACTCCGAGAATTTTTATAACCTGACGCCTTTAAAATGTCTTGAAAAGCTGTATTTGGAAGGCGCCAGCCTGACAGGGGGCGGAGTCCTGGGGGGCATCATCAGCCTTCCTTTCCTGCTGGTTTTTCAAAAGCTTGGTACCATTATAATACTCACAGCGCTGGCTCTGGTTGATATAATACTCCTTACCAACGCATCCATAGCCAATTTCCTGTTGAATTTGAGAAGCCTGGTTGCTGTAAAAAGGAAGAAACCTGCTGAAAATAAAGTTTTGAATATTCCGGACGACGGGCCGGAATTCATCGAAAAGAATAATAAGCTATCACAAGCCAAACCCAAGGTCATCGACTTTAAAATAGAAAAAAGTGCCCGGGGGCTGAAGAATTCCGGAGAACTGAAAGAGACCCTGGATGTCAAGGGTACCAGGGAATCCGCGGAAAAATCCGCTGCAAAGGCAAGTTCAGGGTTCCATATTGATAACATGCCCGACAGCGGGGAGGAAGATCCGGATACAATGGAATTGGTCATCAACGACATGAGGCAAGTTCCGGAAAAGCAGCAGTTACGTATGAAAAACGCCAAGGCTGCCGGCGGTCCCATCAAGGCTTCCGATATGCCGCAGCTTCCCCATGACCAGGCACTGCACAGCAATTCAGCCCTTCAGTATAAATATCCTCCCCTGGATATACTCAATGCCGATATGGACACGGGAGGCAACTCCAAGACCTATCGGAACCAGGTCATCGAAGGCGCAAAAAAACTGGAGGAAACCCTTGCCAGCTTCGGCGTTTCCGCCAAGGTCATCAATGTGACAAGGGGGCCAACGGTTACCCGGTATGAGCTTCAGCCCAGTGCAGGCGTGAAGGTAAGCAGGATAGTCAATCTGGCGGATGACATCTCTCTGAATCTTGCAGCCTCCGGCGTAAGGATGGAGGCTCCTATCCCGGGGAAGGCGGCAATAGGGATAGAGGTCCCAAACAAGGAAGTAAACATGGTCTTGCTAAGGGATGTGCTTGAATCATCCGAATTCACACAGCATTCTTCAAAGGTGTCCTTTGCCATCGGCAAGGATATCTCCGGCGAAAGCATTATTGCGGATATCGCAAAAATGCCCCACTTGCTTATCGCAGGAGCTACAGGTTCCGGGAAGAGCGTATGTATCAACAGTTTGATCATCAGCCTGTTATATAAGGCAACGCCGGATGAGGTAAAGCTTCTGATGATTGACCCCAAGGTTGTTGAGCTTGGCGTATACAACAGTATTCCGCATTTGCTTATCCCTGTTGTCACGGAACCCAAAAAAGCGGCAGGAGCTCTTAACTGGGCCGTTCAGGAAATGGTAAACAGGTACAAGCTCTTCGCAGACAAGAGTGTCAGAGATCTCAAAGGCTACAACGAATTGGCCTCGAGGGATAGTGAAATAAACAGGCTGCCCCAGATCGTCATTATCATCGACGAGCTTGCGGATTTGATGATGGTGGCGCCCAATGATGTTGAAGACGCCATATGCCGGCTGGCTCAAATGGCCAGAGCTGCGGGAATGCACCTGGTTATTGCCACGCAAAGACCATCGGTTGACGTCATTACAGGAGTCATCAAGGCAAACATCCCCTCAAGGATTTCCTTTGCCGTATCCTCCCAGATCGATTCGCGTACGATTCTTGACATGGCCGGTGCGGAAAAGCTGCTGGGCAGAGGCGATATGCTTTTCCATCCCGTCGGGAAGCCAAAGCCCATAAGGATTCAAGGGGCAAACATTACCGATACGGAGGTAGAAAAGGTAGTCGAATTTGTCAAAGCTCAGGGAAATGCCATTTATGACGATACCATCATCGAAGAGATAAATAACAGCGACACCCCGGTAGAAAACAATGACGGTGACAATGACGAGCTTCTGCCCCGTGCCATTGAGCTGGTGGTTGACGCAGGACAGGCTTCGGTATCTCTGATACAGAGGAAATTCAAAGTAGGCTATGCCCGTGCCGCCAGAATCGTGGATCAAATGGAAGCCAGAGGGATTGTGGGAGGTTTTGAAGGGAGCAAGCCCCGTCAGATTCTTATATCAAAGCAGCAGTGGCAGGAGCTGCAAATGGCTGAAATGAGCCATGGAGATTAATAACATGCAAGGAGGCTGACAATGTCGGTAATAAACGGCTTTATAATTTTTGTAATGCTTCTTTTGGCAGCATACATGGGTTATCGTTTATTTATGAAAAGGAGGCTTTTGGCGCTTTTATCCCTTTGCGCCCAATTATTCGCCATTTTGTTGGCTGTCTTAAGCTTTGTTAACAATATTCAGGCGCTGAATATGATTCAGGCCTGTTTTCTTTTGTTTGGCATCGTCTTTCCTTCCTGCTTTCTGGTATCGGACTACGTCCAGATGCTTGATAAAGTAAAGCAGAAAGGGCAATACGAGGGCTTTATCGAGCCGGACCCAAGAGAAAAGGAGCTTATCGCAGACCTCTCTGATTATGTTTCAGGAGTAAATCCCATAATAAAAGAAATATCTGCTGCAGAAATAGCAAAGGACCTTGCCGTAAATAACGAGGAAATCATTAAAAACATAAAGAAAAGCCTGAACCATGCCCAATCTTTTTTAAGCAAAAAGGACTTTTCCGGTGCATTTGAAATCTATAACACGCTGACAAAAATTATCTCAAACTGTTCCGGTTTATTTTTCAACCACGGAAATATATGCTATAATCTAGGGTACTATTCCGATGCGGCACTCTATTACTCAAAGGCTGCGGAATTGGACGGGGCCTATGGTTATCCGGCATTTTACAACCTCGGCAACGCCCAGTTCAGGCTGAAAAAATATGACAACGCCTTGAAAAGCTATAACAAAGCGCTGGAAATAAAGCCGGATTTTGCAGACGCCCAGGAGAATATTGCCCTTGTTATGGTTGGCATGGGCGAATCGGAGAAAGCCTTTGAATATTACCGGCAAATCACCGGACAGGATGACCGCAATCTGAAGGCGCACTATATTTTGGCAAAACTCCTTTCGGATGCCGGGAAATATGCGGAGGCAGAGCAGGAAATTGAAAAGTGCCTCAAGCTTGACCCGGTCAACGGGGATTGCCTTGCCGAATTAGGGCGATTGCGGGGAAAACAGGGTAAGCTGAAGGAGGCCGTAGACGCCTATGATGATTTGATAAAGCTGGCGCCCGGGGATTATAACGGTTTCTATAGCAAAGCCAGCCTTTTGTACAAGCTTGGAAAGAAAAAAGAAGCCGTCGAGTGCTTTCGTAAAGTTATTGAATTAAAGCCCGAGAATTACAGAAGCTATTACAATATGGCAGTGGCAATGGACGAGCTGGGGGACAAGGACGCAGCGGAAGAGGCCTTCAGAAGTACTATAAAAATCAAGCCGGATTTTGTAGAGGCATACAATAATTTGGGCGTACTCCTGTCTACGATGAATAAACCGGAAGAAGCTATCTCCGTCTATGAGGCAGGAATAAGCAGAAATCCGGAAGATTACAGCTTGTTCTTGAATAAGGGGATTACCCTTTACGAAACAGGCAATTTCAGAGACTCGGTGACTGCATTCAAAGCAGCGGTTGAATTAAAGCCTGAAGAACTGGAGATTTACTATTACCTGGGATCTGCCCTTACGGAAGCAAGGCTTTACAACGATGCGCTTGAGGCTTACAAACGGGCTTTAAAGGTCAAGCCTGAGGACAGTGAAGTATTCTATAACCTGGCCACAGTTTATTCCTTGCTTGGGAAATATGACATAGCAACGGATAATTTGAAAAAGGCTGTAGAACTGAAGGAAGATTTCAAGACGGATGCAAGAACAAACCGCGCTTTTGACGGTATGCGCGGCAAAAGCGCTTTCAGGGAGCTTGTATCATAGAGTAATTTTGCAATAGGCACTGGCGAAAATATAACTTTCGATAATCTTTTCCTGAGAACTGCGCTTGGCGCTCCATTCCCGGGAAAAGAATCGGAAGTAATCTGTCCGGTGCTCCTAAGTAAATAAGTTAGGTGCCTGACACTAGAAAACAAAGGAGCTAATGAATGTCTTTTTTAACGGTTACGAAAGAAGAAATGCAGGAGAAGGGCTGGGATCAGCTGGATTTCCTGTATATAAGCGGCGATGCCTATGTGGACCACCCAAGCTTCGGACACGCGATCCTCACAAGACTACTGGAAAGTGAAGGCTATAAGGTCGGAATTATCCCTCAGCCAGACTGGAACAATATTAATGACTTTATGACGTTAGGACGTCCTAAATATGCAGTGCTTCTATCCTCCGGCGTTATCGATTCCATGATCAATCATTATACGGCAGGTAAAAAGCCCCGGAGGGACGACAGTTATTCCCCGGGCGGAAGGTCAGGCTACAGGCCGGACAGGGCTGTTATCGTCTATTCGAGCAAAGTAAAAGAGGCCTTTAAGGGAATACCGGTAATTATCGGCGGTATCGAAGCCAGCTTGCGCAGGTTTGCCCATTATGATTATTGGGACAATAAGGTCAGAAGGACCATTTTGCAAGACTCAAAGGCTGATCTGCTCATATACGGCATGGGAGAGAAGCCCATTCTGGAAATCGCCGGACTCCTTTCGGAAGGAGTTCCTATTGAAGAAATCAAGCATATCCGGGGAACGGCATACTTATCCGGAATTAACGGACTGTCAACAAATATAAAAGCTGTGCTTGGGATGGATCTTCAGGACGAGATTCTTGAAGATGAGCAGGAAAAATACTTTGTTGAAGGGAACCCGGCCATTACGGTCATACCCTCCTTTGAAGAAGTGTCGACAGACAAAGAGAAATATGCCCGGGCTTTCATGGCGCAATACAATGAACAGGACGCCTTGAGCGGCAGAATTCTTGTTCAGCCCCACGGCGACAGATACCTTGTGCAGAATCCGCCGGCATATCCGCTGACATCCAGGGAAATGGACCGGGTATATGCGCTTCCCTACGAGCGGACCTGGCATCCCAGGTATGAAAAAGACGGAGGAATACCCGCCATCAACGAAGTGGAATTCAGTATCACCAGCCATCGCGGATGTTACGGAGGCTGTTCCTTCTGCGCCTTAAATTTTCATCAGGGCAGGGTGATCCAAAGCAGAAGTCAGGCGTCCATCATCAACGAAGCCAAAAAGCTTACCTGGCTGCCCGGGTTTAAGGGATATATCCACGATGTCGGAGGTCCAACCGCAAATTTCAGAAACGGTTCCTGTGACAGGCAGAAAAAGTATGGCGTATGTAAGGGAAAGCAATGCCTGCACCCTGAGGCCTGCAAAAACCTTAAGGTAGACCATACCGAATATCTGAGCCTGCTTAGAAAGCTGAGGGATATTCCTGAAATCAAAAAAGTCTTCATCCGTTCAGGCATCCGGTATGATTATTTGATGTTGGACAAAAATGACGACTTTTTTATAGAATTGTGCGAACATCATGTAAGCGGGCAGTTGAAGGTAGCGCCCGAGCATGTTGTAGACAGAGTGCTTGAAAAGATGGGGAAACCGGGCCGCAAGGTATATGACAGCTTTGTGAAAAAGTTTTATGAGATCAACAAAAAAATCGGCAAGGAGCAATATCTTGTGCCTTATCTGATTTCCAGCCACCCCGGCAGCGATATGAACGCAGCCATTGAGCTTGCCGTGTATCTGAAGGAAACCGGTTATTACCCAGAGCAGGTTCAGGATTTCTACCCGACTCCCGGCACACTCTCTACCTGTATGTTTTACACCGGCCTTGACCCCCGGAGCATGAAAAAGGTTTATGTCCCCACCGATCCCAAAGAGAAGGCAATGCAGAGAGCTTTGCTCCAGTTTGGTAAAAGGGAAAACTACTCGCTGGTGCATGAAGCATTGACCGCCGCCGGACGGGAGGACCTCATCGGCTTTGGCAAAAAGTGCCTCATCCGGCCGAAATTAGAGGGTGAAAGGAAAGCGCCCGTAAGGCCCGTAAGGAATGAAACCTCCAAACCGGTGAAAAAGAAAAATACAATTCGAAAAATGACACAGAAGAGGAAGTAGCATATATCTTGACATAAAAATTAAAAAAGTTTACAATTAATCTGTATTTGGGATAGTTGCTTTTATGCATACTGTCCAAAAAGAATTAAAATAGCCGTGAAAACCGGATTGTCCATTGAAAACTGAATACGAGGAGGTGTGTGCTATTTTAGAAATTGGTATTGGATTATTAATTGGACTTGTAATTGCAGTACTTGCTTCATTTATATCGTTCCGCACAGGATATAACCGCAGGAAAATTGATGCAGAAGCAGAGATCGGGAGTGCAGAACAGGAATCCAAAAGAATGCTCAGCGAAGCGCAGAAAACAGCTGAAAGCAAAAAGCGGGAAGCGCTTCTTGAGGCAAAAGAAGAGGTTCACAGAAGCAGGATTGAACTTGACAGGGAAATCAAGGAACGCAGAAACGAAATTCAAAGACAGGAAAGAAGATTGGTCCAAAAGGAGGAAACTCTCGATAAAAAAGTAGAGTCACTGGAACAGAAGGAAGAGAACCTGAACAAGAAAACCAGGGATGTACAGCTCATCCAGGAAAAGGTGGCGGAGCTTCAGAAGAAGCAGCTTGAGGAATTGGAGAGAATTTCAGGACTATCGATTGAAGATGCAAAGCAGTATTTGATCAAGAATGTTGAGGATGAAGTAAAACACGAACTTGCAATTATGGTTAAGGATCTTGAGACCAAGGCCAAGGAAGAGGCAGACAGAAGAGCGAGGGACATCGTGGCGGTAGCGATACAGAAATGCGCCGCAGATCATGTTTCCGAAGCAACGGTATCTGTTGTACCCCTTCCAAACGATGAAATGAAGGGCCGTATAATCGGACGTGAAGGCAGAAACATCAGAACACTGGAGACCCTGACGGGTATTGATCTGATAATCGACGACACACCGGAGGCAGTAATCCTGTCCGGCTTTGACCCCATCCGTAGGGAAGTTGCCAGGATAACGCTTGAAAAGCTCATTCTTGACGGAAGAATACACCCGGCAAGGATTGAAGAGATGGTGGAGAAGGCAAAGAAAGAAGTTGAAAACACCATACGCCAGGAAGGAGACCATGCAACCTTTGAAACAGGTGTTCACGGTCTGCATCCTGAGGTGATCAAGCTGCTTGGAAAGCTGAAATTCAGGACCAGCTACGGTCAGAACGTTCTGAGCCATTCCATCGAAGTATCCAGGCTGGCAGGCTTAATGGCCGCCGAGCTGGGGGCGGATGTGGTACTGGCAAAGAGAGCAGGTTTGCTGCATGATATAGGGAAAGCTGTGGATCATGAAATAGAAGGATCCCATGTAACCATCGGCGGAGACATTGCGAAGAAATATAAAGAAGGCAATGATGTAATTAACTCGATACTCGCCCATCATGGCGATGTAGAGCCTACTTCACTGGTGGCAGTCCTGGTACAGGCAGCGGATTCAATTTCCGCGGCGAGACCGGGTGCCAGAAGGGAAACACTGGAGTCTTACATCAAGAGGATTGAGAAGCTGGAAGAAATTGCAAATTCATTCCCCGGAGTCGAGAAATGTTTTGCAATACAGGCCGGCAGAGAGATCAGGATCATTGTCAAGCCGGATGACGTTTCCGATGATGAAATGGTTTTGAAAGCCCGTGAAATAGTAAAGAAGATCGAAAGTGAACTTGAATATCCCGGGCAGATAAAGGTCAATGTGATCAGGGAAACCAGAGCCATTGAATATGCAAAATAAATAATCGGAAAAACAACCTTTCTTAAAAGTAAAAAGCGTGCTTAAGGCACGCTTTTTATGTTATACTAAGTACAGGTGCAAATATGACTGCCCGTATAGGTTTCTGAAAATGCAGTCCGTCTCGGCCGGCGTTTTCAGAAAAACGGGAAGTGATATTTGCAGTACTCCTAGGTACACAGCCAAAGTTTATTTTCTTAATATGGAGGAAATCGTTCTTGAAAGTACTGTTTATCGGTGACATAGTAGGTAACCCGGGTAGGAAGGCAGCGAAAGAAATGATCGCTGTTTTGAAAAAAGAGATGCCCTTTGATTATTGTATTGCCAACGGTGAAAATTCCGCCGGGGGAACAGGTATTACCTATGTCGTTGCACAAGAGCTGTATAAGGCCGGTGTTAACGTAATTACCCTGGGCAATCATACATGGTCCAAAAAAGAAGTGACCAATTTTATCGATTCGGAAAGCAGAATTGTACGGCCCGCAAACTATCCCCGGGAGCTTCCGGGCAAGGGCTCCGCAGTGATTGACGGAAAGCTGGGAGTAATCAATATCCTGGGCAGGGTATACATGGATGCTGTCGATTGTCCGTTTAAAGCGGCAGAAAGGGAAATGGAATATCTCAAAAGCTTTGTCAAAGTGATTTTTGTTGATGTGCATGCAGAAGCCACATCTGAAAAATGCGCCCTGGCGTGGCATCTGGATGGAAGAGTCAGCTGTGTTGCAGGTACGCATACACATGTCCAGACTGCCGACGAAAGAATATTTCCCTGCGGAACCGCATTTATTTCCGACGTAGGGATGACAGGACCTTATGAAGGCATTATAGGAGTCGACAGACACCTTGTGTTGGAAAAATTCCTCACACACATGCCGGTGAAATTTGAAGTCGCAAAAGGTCCGGTGCAGTTCAACGCCATTCATCTTACAATCGATGACAAAACAGGAAGAACGCAGGAAATAAAAAGATTGTCAAAGGTATTCAACCTGCAGTAACTAAAAATGATATAGTTAGAAAATTTTAACTAAAAAAAAAGGATTTTCTAATTATTTGTAGAATAAGTAATTTTATAATAGTTCAACTTGTTCATTAATTTTTTTCGTTCTCCATATGGGGGCGTGAATCGAAAGAAAAGAAATACTGATTGCAATAGGGGGTAAAATCATGGACGTTTTAAAAGTCTCAGCAAAATCCAACCCAAATTCCATCGCAGGCGCTTTAGCGGGCGTTATTAGAGAGAGAGGAATGGCAGAAATGCAGGCAATCGGAGCAGGGGCCATAAACCAGGCTGTTAAGGCTGTGGCAATTGCACGGGGTTTTGTCGCACCCTCCGGTATGGAACTGATTTGTATACCTGCGTTTACGGATATATTGATCGAAGGTGAGGAAAGAACTGCAATCAAGCTGATCGTAGAACCAAGAAGATAGCCGGGCCTTTATTGGCCTTAACAGCGACATACACTTAAAAAGCACTTCAGGTGCTTTTTTTGTTTCCTTTCTTATGATATTATGTTATCGGAATAATTTTCTAGAAAAAGGCAATGTCTGTACGGTTACGTGGAGTTACCCGATTTTATTGAGCGGCTGCACTTATCGGAAATGCGTTTGGAGGCATGGTATAAAATTGAAAACCTTAGAAAAAATCGGAAACCGGGCACAATTGGTCGTCGACCAGGGACTTAAGTATATCCGGTTTGAATGCTTTGATCCATTCAGTGACAGGCTGATCCATTGTATGAGCACCAGGGAAGGCGGAGTAAGCACAGGTGAGTGCAGCACCTTGAATCTGGGCTTCAACAGAAACGATAAAAAGGAAAATGTCATTGCCAATTTTGAAAGGCTTTGCCTCTCCATAGGCATAGAAACAGACAGCCTTGTGTTTTCCAATCAGGTCCATGACAATCGGATAAAAATAATTAATGAAGAGGACCGGGGCAAGGGGTTTGCCATAAAAAGCGACATCATTGGGTATGATGGACTGGTAACCAATAGGAAAGGCGTAACGCTTGTAACTTTTTATGCAGATTGCGTTCCCGTATTTTTATATGATCCCGGAAGTAATGCGGCAGCATTGTTGCATTCCGGCTGGAGAAGCACATTGAAGGAAATCTCAGGAGAAGCCGTTCAAACCATGCGGCAGGTATACGGATCCGACACGTCATCCATCATAGCTGCTGTAGGACCTTCCATAGGAAGCTGCTGCTTTGAGGTACATGAGGATGTTTACCGTTTATTTTGTGCACAATTTGACACTCCCTCATTTTACACAAATATTGGAGAAGGAAAATGGAAAATAAATTTGCAGGGCATAATAAATCAAACATTAATAAACTCCGGTGTTTTGCCGGGTAATATAACACAGAGCGAAATCTGCACGGTATGCCGCAGGGACCTGTTCTTTTCCCACAGGGGAGACAAAGGGAAGACCGGGAGTCTGGCAGCTTTTATGCAGTTGAAATAGCACTGGAGAAGCACTGATAAACCGTATAAGTTTCTGAAAATACCATCCATGTGCCCGTATTTACAGAAAACCAGAAAGGAATATTTTCAGCGCTCTGCGGTAACTGACTTGAACAAGGAGAGATAGTTATGAGGACAAAAGCAATCCTGCTCCTATTGGTTTTCATTTTGACCCTGACTCTTGTTTCATGCCAATCCGACGACGATATACAATATGAAAAACTGGGCTATAACTTAAACAACGGCATTTATAAAAATAATGACGACGTGATGGATAAGGGACCGGTCAAAGGTGGGACCCTCAGGTTGTTTTCCACTTTTCCCGATACCTTGAATCCTCTGACGACGAAAAATTCTTATGTAAGCGATTTTCTCTCTTTCATCTATGAAGGCCTGGTTACGCTGGATGAAAAGCAGCAGCCTGAGCCTCTTCTTTCTGATAAATGGACGGTTTCCTTTGATGGCCTGACGTGGAATTTTCATATCCGTGAGGGTGTTTTATGGAGTGATGGTGAGGCTTTTACATCAAAAGACGTAGAATTTACCTTTAATTTGCTTCTCAATGCTAAAATCGACTCTGTCTATAAGGACCAATTGGAGAATGTAGCAACCTTTTCATCCGTGGACCCCTCCAATTTTAAAATCGTATTAATCAAGCCGGATTCCTTTACCGCTGAAAAGATGACCTTTCCTATAGTACCTGTGCATCTTCAGGCTAGCATGACCGCGGATGATGCTTTCAAACCGGTGGGCACAGGTCCCTTCAAGCTGGAGGAATATGTAAAGGAAAAGGCCGTAACCTTGAAGAAAAATGATTCCTGGTGGTATATCGACGCCAGAGAGGACAAGTCCAAAGAAATTTTGCTCATGGATAAAATATCGGTGAATATCTATAAATCCATTGAAGATTGCATCAATGCCTTCCAGATTTACGACATCGACATTGCCTGTATCAACATGGATGATATCAATAAATATACCTCCCGGACCGATATGATTATGAAAAAATATCCTTCAAGGGAGTTTGAATTTTTAACATTCAACCTTCGCAATCCGGTATTATCGGATCTTTCGGTTCGAAAAGCCGTTGCCGCAGCCATTGACCGGCAGGCTATCGTCCAGGAGATCCTCAAAGGCTGCGCAACCATAAGCGATCTTCCCATACATCCCGGTTCCTGGCTTATAGAAGGGTTGAATAGCGCCCCTGCCGCCGCCAATGCAGTTCAGGCGCCAAAGGAGATTCTGCTGGAGGGCGGCTGGAAAGAAAACAGCAACGGCTTCTTTAAAAGCTTTGGCGGCGTATATAAAAAGCTTGAAATCGAGCTTTTAGTGAACAATAATAACAGCCGCCGGATTTTAGTGGCCGAACGGATCTGCCAGCAGCTGAGGGCGGCGGGAATAGCCGCAAAGGTAACCAGACTCCCGTGGAGCGGCGTTTCCAAGCTTCTAAACACCGGGAAATTTGCTATGGCCTATACCGGATGCAGAATCACCCAGGTACCGGATATTTCTTTTCTGTATTCCAACAGCTACCTCCCCTCCTTCCATCCGCTGCAGGAGAACACCGTAAGAAATATTTCGGGGTATAACAGTCTGGAAGCGAATACTCTTATTGAGCAGCTGTACAAAGAAACAGATACTGAAAGGAAAAAGAAGATATTGTCTGGCTTTAAGAATCTGGTAAATACCGATTTGCCGTATATCGGCCTGTTTTTTCTGGACAATGCCGTCATCTACCGGCCAAGTGTAAGAGGGAGTCTTGACCCGAATGTCTGGAATAAATACAATGATATAACCGGCTGGTACCTGCCTGATTTACAGTAAGGCATTTACAGACATTCATTGGAAAGATATAATAATGTCTCGGGGCTTTTTGCCAGAAAGCCGTCAGACTACTTAAAGAGAAAAGGAATGATTTTATGCTTTGGATAGCGGTTGTATTGATATTGGTTGCCATCGACAGGGTGTCAAAGTACTTGATAAACCTGAATATCAAATATGGTGATCGGATTCCGGTGATAGACAATTTCTTTTATTTGACCAACCACGACAATTATGGAGCGGCCTGGGGGATATTCCAGAACGGGCGGTACATTTTCATCGGGCTTACGGTGATCGTATCGGCAGCCATCGTAGTATTTATAGCCAGAGCAGAAAATAAATTTTTAAAATTCACTTTATCCGTCATTCTCAGCGGAGCTCTCGGAAATCTTATCGACAGGATATATAAAGGCGGCGTTACGGATTTTCTGGATTTCTTCATCGGGTCATACAACTTTCCCACATTTAATGCCGCCGACATCTGTGTCGTGACAGGTACGATTTTACTGGCAATTTATATGCTGTTTATTTATAAGGAACCGGAGAAAAAAATAGAGAAGAGCAGCGATGACAACTGATGTAGCAAAGGACGACGGTACAATTGAATTAATTGCAGACATTGAAGATGTCCGTCTGGATGCGTGGATTTCAGAAAAGCTTTCGGAGCTTTCAAGAGCCTATGTGCAAAAGCTTATTGAAGACGGTAAAATCACAGTCAACGGAGGAGGCAGGAAGTCCAATTACCGCCTGAAATCCGGCGATAGAATCCTTATCCGCATGCCCGAGCCCGAAAAGCTTGATATTAAAGCGGAAGATATCGAATTGGATGTTATTTATGAAGATGAAGACATCATCATTATAAATAAGCCAAAGGGTATGGTGGTACATCCCGGTGCGGGCAATTATAACGGTACCCTTGTAAATGCGCTGATGCAGCATTGCGGCGACTCACTGTCGGATATAAACGGAGTCATAAGGCCGGGGATCGTACACAGGATCGATAAAGATACCACAGGCGTCCTTGTCGTTGCAAAAAACAATACCGCCCACGAAAAGCTTTCAGAAAAGCTCAAGGACCATGATATAAACCGTATCTATGTGGCAATTGTTGACGGGATTATCCGGGAGGAACGCGGTAAAATCGATGCTCCCATTGGCAGGCACCCCATTGACCGTAAAAAAATGGCGGTCAATCATAAGAACGGCAGAAGGGCTGTAACGCACTTTACTGTTCTCGAGAGGCTAAAGGATGCAACTTTGGTTGAGCTCAGGCTTGAAACCGGAAGGACCCATCAGATCCGAGTCCACATGGCATATATAGGCTTTCCGCTTCTGGGAGACACTGTCTACGGCAAGAAAAGCAACGAATACGGCTTAGAAGGGCAGGCCCTGCATGCCAGGCTTCTTGGCTTTGAACATCCGCGCACAGGCGAATACGTGGAATTTCAAGCCGGGCCTCCGGAATATTTTCATCAGTTGGTAGAGAAGTTGCGGCAGAATTAATATACTATAACCATACTTATGAACTAAAATGATTTTTGAATGGAGTTTTCAACCATGGCCTTTAGAGAAATACGCATCCTCGGTGACGATATATTAAGAAAAAAGAGCAGGCCCATAGAAAAGATTGATGATAGGGTTTTAACCTTGCTTAAGGATATGTTGGATACATTGCACAATACAAAAAACGGAGCGGCAATCGCTGCACCCCAGGTGGGGGTGCTGAAAAACGCAATTGTGATTGACATGGGACAGGGGATCCTATACCTGATAAATCCGGAAATCATGGAGTTTGAGGGAAGTCAGGAGGTTGTTGAAGGCTGCTTGAGTATTCCGGGAAAATGGGGCAGGCTCAAAAGGCCTGCAAAAGTGAAAGTGAAAGCATTGAATGAAAAGGGAGAAGAGTTTTTTATCACAGGGGAGGGGGACCTGGCAAAGTGCTTGTGCCATGAGATAGACCATCTGGAAGGAGTCCTCTTTATTGACAAAGTTACCGAGTATTTGGAGGATGAATAGCCGTAGATTTCATGCTGCTGAATTTATTGTGCTCCTTGAAATTTTATTTTTAAAATATGGACAAGATATTTTCTATATGGTATGATAGATAAAATTGAATAAAAACCTTTTAATTAGTCCGGAGAGGCTGGAAGGGTAATGTGTTTTACGGGTTATGTTTTGAGTACATATGCTTCCTGCCGTCTGGCCGGAGGCGTTTTTTAGTTTATGCTTCAAAACGGGTCATTCCTCAACACAAAAGGAATTGCGTCCCCCTAACATCAAATACGGAGGTGACAGACATGATGGACAAGGCTGAAATTATGGATGAAAGCGGCATATTCCGCGCAGTGACAAGAATAGCCCACGAAGTCATCGAGAAAAACAAAGGCGTCGAGAATCTTGTTTTAATCGGAATTCAGCGAAGAGGTGTCCCTTTGGCCAAAATGATCTCCCAGAAGATCAAGGAAGTCGAGGGGAAGGAAGTACCGGTAGGAATCCTGGATATTACATTCTACAGAGACGATCTGAGCACGCTGAGCGAACATCCGGTAATAAACGGTACGGAAATCAACTTTCCGGTAAATGATAAAATCATTGTTCTTGTGGATGATGTGCTCTATACCGGCAGAACTGTAAGATCCGCCATTGACGCCATTATGGACATCGGAAGGCCGAAGATGATTCAGTTGGCAATACTGATAGACAGAGGCCACAGAGAGCTGCCTATCAGAGCCGATTATGTGGGAAAAAATGTTCCTACCGCAAAGAATGAAGTGATCAATGTAAAATTGGTTGATATAGACAAAATAAATATTGTGACAATCAGTGATTTGGAAATAGGCCAGATGCATTAGAGTAAGGGATATACCTTACTTTTTTTATAGTATGGTGACTTTACGGCAATAAAAAGAACAACAAAGGTGGGGAGAAAGCATGAATTTAAAATCCAAAGATCTATTAGGACTGAAGGATATGTCGGCGGAGGAAATCGATTATATACTTGAAACTGCAAAGACCATGAAATATGTTATTACATCCAATAATAAAAAGACTCCGCATTTGCAGGGAAAGTCCATAATCACGCTGTTTTACGAAAACAGCACAAGAACCCGTCTGTCCTTTGAGCTTGCGTCAAAATACATGAGTGCCAGCGCTGCCAACATATCCGCGTCAAGCAGCAGCGTATCAAAAGGCGAGACGCTGATCGACACCGGAAGGACCATCGACAGGATGGGAACAGATGTGATCATCATCCGCCACCCCATGTCCGGAGCGCCTCATCTTTTGGCAAAGCATGTAAAAGCTTCCGTGATCAACGCCGGAGACGGCATGAACGAGCATCCTACGCAAGCTTTGCTGGACATGCTTACAATAAAGGAGAAGAAGGGCCGCATCAAAGGATTGAAAATTGCCATCATCGGCGACATCTACCACAGCAGAGTAGCCAGAAGCAACATCTGGGGAATGCAAAAGCTGGGGGCGGAAGTCAGTGTGGCCGGTCCGGCAACACTCTTGCCGCCCGGAATAGAAAAGACGGGAGTGAAGGTCTTCAGCACCATTCAGGAAGCTTTAATTGATGCCGATGTTGTAATGGGACTCAGGATCCAGTTGGAAAGGCAGAAAAAAGGGTTGTTTCCCACGGTGAGGGAGTATTCAAGATTTTTTGGTCTGGACGACAAAAGGCTTTTGTTTGCCAGGGAGGATGCCCTGGTATTACATCCCGGACCGGTAAACAGAGGCGTTGAGCTTTCAAGCTCGGTAATTGACTGCGACCAGTCGGCAATCGACGAGCAGGTGACAAACGGAGTAGCGGTAAGAATGGCTTTGTTATATTTACTGACCAGGAGGAGCGGCAATGAGAATAGTAATTAAAAACGGGCATCTCGTGGATGCCAAGACCGGAAGGGACGGAGTTTTCGATATTCTGATCGAGAACGGCAAAATAGCGGATATCGGCAGTGATTTTGAAATAACAAACAGTGATCTTATTGATGCGGCAGGACAGTATGTAGTACCCGGACTGGTTGACGCTCACTGCCATCTGAGGGACCCTGGCTTCGAGTACAAGGAAGACATTGAAAGCGGAACCGGCAGCGCGGCAAAAGGCGGATTTACCTCAATCGCCTGTATGCCCAACACCAATCCGGTAGCAGATAATGAAGCTGTAATCAAATATATTATAAACAAAGCCAAATCAGACGGCTATGTGAATGTATATCCTATCGGCGCCATATCCAAAGGACAGAAGGGTGAGGAGCTGGCTGAAATCGGCGAGCTTAAGTTTGCGGGAGCTGTGGCGGTATCGGATGACGGCAAGCCGGTAAAGAGTTCCTCTCTTATGAAAAAGGCGCTGCAATATGCTTCAATGTTCGATATTACAGTCATATCCCACTGTGAAGATGTTGATCTTGCGGATGAAGGAGTCATGAATGAAGGATATCAATCGACTCTGATGGGGTTGAAGGGGATACCTTCTGCCGCTGAGGAAACTATGGTAGCCCGTGACCTGATTCTTGCAGAATATACTAAAGTGCCCGTCCATATTGCCCATGTCAGTACTGCAGTATCCGTTGATTTGGTAAGAAACGCAAAAAAACGCGGCGTCCGGGTTACCTGTGAAACCTGTCCGCATTACTTTTCTTTAACCGACGAAGCCTGTGCGGATTTCAACACGCTGGCAAAAGTGAACCCGCCACTGAGGACAAATGCTGATGTGCAGGCGATTATTGAAGGCCTTCGGGATGATACTATCGATATCATTGCTACTGATCATGCCCCTCACCACAAAGATGAAAAGAATGTGGAATTTACAATTGCAGCCAATGGTTTGGTTGGTTTTGAAACGGCTGTATCCCTGGCAGTAACACATCTCGTTAAGCCTAGAATTCTCACTATGGACAAGCTGGTGCAAAAAATGTGTGTAAATCCTTCGGAGATCCTGAGCATTAACAAAGGCGTGCTTGATGTAGGCAGGGCTGCGGACATCACAATCATTGATGTAAATGAAGAAGTGACGGTTGATATAAATAAATTCAGTTCAAAGAGCAAAAATTCGCCTTTTCACGGATATAAGCTTTTTGGCGCGGTAAATTACACCATCGTTGACGGAAATATCGTAGTAAGAGAAAAAGTACTGCTATAAAGGTAAGGGGACACACCTGCCGCGCCTGCGGCCCAAAGCGGCGAGGAATGTCCCCTTTTGAAAAGGCAAAGTAAAGGCCCAAAGCAAAGAGAAAAGGCCCCTTTTAAAAAGGAGAACAAAAAATGTTTGTAGACAAGCTTATCAGAAAAATTAAAGAAACCAACAACCCGTCGGTGGTGGGACTGGACCCGAAGCTGGAATTCGTCCCCCTGCATATCAGAGAAAAAGCTTTAAAGGAATCCGGTCACGGGCTTGCAGCAGCCGCTGCGGCAATACTGGATTTCAACAAAAAAATCATTGACGCCGTTTATGATGTCGTACCTGCTGTCAAACCACAGCTTGCATACTATGAAATGTATGGTATTGAGGGAATAAAAACCTTTTATGAAACAGTGGAATATGCCAGGACAAAGGGCCTGCTTGTAATTGCGGACGGCAAAAGAAATGATATAGGGAGTACTGCTGAGGCTTACTCTGCAGCGCATCTCGGGAGGACTGCAGTTGGAGTTGAAAAAATACCGGTTTTTGATTCGGATGCACTTACAGTCAACCCCTATCTGGGGTATGACGGCATCAAACCATTTATCAATGACTGCGAACAGTACGGGAAAGGAATCTTCGTACTTGTAAAAACATCGAATAAATCCTCCGGACAGCTTCAGGACTTGCTGACACAATACGGCAAAAGCATGTATGAAATAGTGGCGGAACTGGTGAATGACTGGGGTAAGGACCAAACCGGTGAATTCGGCTACAGCAGCGTTGGCGCGGTCGTCGGTGCTACTTATCCCAACCAGGCTAAAATACTCAGAGGAATAATGAAAAAGGCGTACATTCTTGTCCCAGGCTACGGCGCACAGGGAGGGACTGCAAAGGATGCCGCCCATTGCTTTAACAAAGATGGCTTGGGCGCCATTATCAACGCATCCAGAAGCATTATGTGCGCTTATCAATCGGAAAAGTGGTCGTCAAAGTTTAGTGAAGAGGAATTTGACAAAGCCAGTAGAGCTGAGGCTTTGAGTATGAAGGAAGAAATCAATGAGGTGCTTGGAACAAAATAACGGAAGGCCTGAAAGGCTTCCGGTTAAAATTCCAAAGGGAGGATAACGGAATGAAAGCGGTTTTGGCTCTGGAGGACGGTACGATTTTTGAAGGCAGTAGTTTTGGAGCAAAAGGCGAAGTCGTAGGAGAAATAGTGTTTAATACCGGCATGACCGGTTATCAGGAAGTCTTGACAGACCCTTCCTATTGCGGCCAGATTGTTACCATGACTTATCCGCTGATCGGAAATTACGGGGTGAATATTGAAGATATCGAGTCTGCCGTGCCCCAGGTAAAAGGATTTATTGTAAGGGAAATGTGCAAAACCCCCAGCAACTGGAGATCTCTTGAAACCTTGAGCGAATATCTTCAAAGGCATGGCATCATTGGTATAGAAGGCATAGATACCAGAGCGCTGACAAGGATACTCAGAGATAAGGGAACGATGAAGGGAATCATATCTACGGACCCTGGCTTCAAGCTGGAAAACAAAATGGAAGCCATCTGCAGTTACACCATAGAGAATGCTGTAGAAAAAGTAACGACAAAACAAATACAGCATTATGACGGGAAAGCTTATAGAGTTGCGCTGATCGATTACGGAATTAAGCAAAATATTGTGAGATCGCTTCTGAAAAGAGATTGTGAAGTATATGTGTTTCCAGCCACATCAACGGCGAAGGAAATTCTTGATGTTTCCCCGGATGGGATCATGCTTTCCAACGGCCCCGGAGACCCCAAAGACTGCCGGCAGCAGATTGAAACTATCAAGGAACTCATGGGGAAGAAACCCATCTTCGGAATATGCCTCGGACATCAGTTGACGGCTTTGGCAAACAATGCCGATACGGAAAAGCTGAAATACGGACACCGGGGCTGCAACCACCCGGTAAAAGATATTGCAATGGATGTGACCTATATAACCTCTCAAAACCACGGCTACACAATTGTCGAGGATAGCCTTGATAAATCGCGCATGGAGGTAAGCCACCGGAACATGAACGACGGCACTGTTGAGGGCGTCAGATATCTGGATGTGCCGGTGTTTACGGTCCAATTCCATCCGGAAGCGTCACCGGGACCTGCAGATACTGCGTATCTCTTTGACCGGTTTATTGAAATGATGGAGACAAACAGAAAGGGGTAAATCCATAAAATGCCAAAGCGCAACGATGTAAAAAAAGTGATGGTCATTGGCTCCGGCCCAATCATCATCGGCCAGGCAGCGGAATTTGACTATGCGGGGACACAGGCCTGCCAGGCTTTGAAGGAAGAAGGAATAGAAGTATTGCTGGTGAACAGTAACCCGGCAACAATCATGACAGATACCAATATCGCCGATAAGGTGTATATAGAGCCCCTTAATGCTGAAACGGCTAAGAAAATAATCATCAAGGAAAAACCTGACAGCCTGCTTCCCACCCTGGGCGGACAAACAGGTCTGAATCTCGCCATGGAGCTGGCTGAATCAGGGTTTTTGGCGGAGCAGGGAGTAAAATTGCTCGGAACCGCCACAGAAGCCATAAAGATGGCCGAAGACAGGCAGGCTTTCAAGGATACGATGGAAAGAATCGGCGAACCCTGTATTGCCAGTAAGGTTGTAACCACTGTTGAAGATGCTGTGGCCTTTGCCAGGGAAATAGATTATCCGGTAATTGTCAGACCTGCCTATACATTGGGCGGTACCGGCGGTGGAATCGCAGAAACCGAAGCCGAACTCAGAGAAATAGCAACCAACGGTTTAAGATTGAGCAGAGTTACCCAGGCGCTTATTGAAAAGTGTATAGCCGGCTGGAAAGAAATCGAATATGAAGTAATGAGAGATGGCAAGGGAAATGTCATTACCGTATGCAATATGGAAAACATAGACCCTGTAGGCGTTCACACCGGAGACAGTATAGTCGTAGCTCCGTCACAGACACTGTCGGACAAAGAATATCAAATGCTCCGGACCGCATCCCTTAAAATCATATCCGCCCTTGGAATACAAGGCGGCTGCAATGTGCAGTTTGCGCTTCATCCGACAAGCTTCGAGTATTCGGTAATTGAGGTCAATCCCAGGGTTAGCCGTTCATCCGCCCTGGCGTCAAAAGCCACAGGCTACCCAATTGCAAAGGTGGCAACAAAAATAGCTGTCGGCTACGGACTCGATGAAATAAAAAATGCCGTCACCGGCAAAACTTATGCCTGCTTTGAGCCGACCCTGGACTATGTCGTCGTCAAGATTCCCAAATGGCCCTTTGATAAGTTCGTTAAAGCCAAAAGGACCCTTGGCACCCAAATGAAGGCCACCGGTGAAGTTATGTCCATAAGCAGTTCCTTTGAGGCGGCGCTGATGAAGGCAATCCGCTCACTGGAGCTTGGTCTTTTCACCCTTGAGCAGGAACTGTACAAGAAATATGAAACTACGCAGATCATTGATAAATTAAAGGATATCAATGACGAGCGGATATTTGTCATTGCCGAGGCAATTCGCAGGGGCGTTTCGGTAGAAGATATCAATGCGATAACCAGGATCGATGATTTCTTCCTCTGCAAAATCAAAGAACTGGTGCTCATGGAAGAAAAGCTAAAAACCCTGACTTTTGAGAATCTGACGGCAGAAATCCTGAGAAAAGCTAAAAAGATGGGCTTCACAGATGCCGTTATTGCCAGTTACACTTCCTGCTCAAAAAAGGAGGTTAAAGATAAAAGAACAGCCCTTGGAATCACTGTCACCTATAAGATGGTTGACACTTGTGCGGCAGAGTTTGAGGCAGTCACGCCCTATTATTACTCCACCTACGACATGCATTCCGAAGTAAAGGTCTCCGACAGGAAAAAGGTTCTGGTGATAGGCTCCGGACCCATAAGAATTGGCCAGGGAATCGAGTTTGACTACTGCTCGGTGCATTCTGTCTGGGCTTTGAGGGAGGAAGGCTATGAAACCATCATTGCCAACAACAATCCCGAAACGGTCAGCACGGATTTCGATACCTCCGACAGGCTGTATTTCGAGCCTTTGACAGCGGAAGATGTTGAAAACATCGTTGAAGCGGAGAAGCCTGTAGGCGCCATCGTTCAATTCGGCGGGCAAACTGCCATAAAGCTTACAAAAGCATTAAGTGAAATGGGTGTGAAAATATTTGGTACCGATGCCAGGGACGTAGACGCTGCCGAAGACCGGGAGAAATTCGACAAGGTCCTGGAAGAAGTGGGAATACCTCGGCCGAAAGGTAAGACGGTATTTACTCTTGAAGAAGCACTTGCTGCGGCAAATGAATTGATCTATCCCGTACTTGTACGTCCTTCCTACGTCCTTGGCGGACAGGGGATGGAAATAGCCTACAGCGATAAGGACATCATTGAATTCATGGAGATCATCAACAGGGTAAAACAGGAGCACCCCATCCTTGTCGACAAATATATGATGGGTAAGGAAATCGAAGTAGATGCGATCTGCGACGGTGAAGATATCCTGATCCCAGGCATAATGGAGCATCTGGAAAGAGCGGGAGTCCATTCCGGCGACAGTATCTCTGTCTATCCTACGCAAACAGTAGATGAAAAAATGAAAGCCGTCATTGTCGACTACACATACAGACTGGCTAAAGCTCTTAATGTGATAGGGATGATAAACATTCAATATGTAATTTACAATAACGCCTTATATGTAATAGAAGTTAATCCACGCTCCAGCAGAACAGTGCCATACATCAGTAAGGTAACCGGCATTCCCATGGTCAACCTTGCAACCAAGCTTATGATGGGCAGAAAACTTAAGGATTTCGGATATGGCACCGGACTTTACAAGGAATCTGAATATATTTCGATTAAAGTCCCTGTGTTCTCTTTTGAGAAACTCCACGATGTTGACACCACGCTGGGACCGGAAATGAAATCCACAGGCGAGGTCCTTGGAATCGGTAAATCCTTCTATGAAGCTTTGTATAAGGGGATTGTAGCCTCTGGGATAAAGCTCCCTCTAAAAGGCGGAGGTATATTGATGACGGTCAGGGATAGTGACAAGACTGAACTGATACCGATTGCCGAGGATTTTGAAAAATTGGGCTTCGAACTATGGGCAACGGGCAAGACAGCAAAAATGCTGAATATGTATGGAATTGCAACAAATTCGGTAAAGAAGATCGACGAGGGCTCTCCCAACCTGCTGGACCTTATACAGTCAGGGCGGATCAAGCTTGTGGTAAACACGCCGACAAAAGGCAGACAGCCGCAAAGAGACGGATTTAAGATCAGAAGAAAAGCTGTGGAAATGTCAATTCCCTGTCTCACTTCACTGGATACGGTAAAAGCCGTCATCAGCTGTCTGAAGCTTGCCAATATGGAGAGAGAACTGGATGTTGTGGACCTGAGCGTTTTTAATCAGGATAAAGCAAAGTTGGCTTAAAGTTGGAGGGGTTACCATGCCTGGCATGTTGAAAGAAAAAATTCTTCAGGTGGAAAAAATCGCGCCTGTGATTTACAAGATGACCATAGAATCCGGATATATCGCTGGCAGTGCTCTTCCCGGGCAGTTTGTAAACATTAAGTGCAGCGATGGCATCAATGCATTACTGCGAAGACCGATCAGCATTTGTAATGTAGACAGGCTAAAGAATACTTTTGATATAATATTTCAAATCAAGGGGACCGGTACTGAGCTCCTTTCCAGGATGCAACCGGGTGAAAAGGTTGATTTGCTTGGCCCTCTTGGCAATTCCTTTGATCTGGATTCGAAGCACTCAAGCATCGCAGTGATTGGCGGAGGAATAGGGATATTCCCACTGCTTTTTCTGCTGAATGAAAGCAAGGCAAAAATGAAACGGTGCTATTTAGGCTTCAGAAACAAGGATTTTATTGTGCTGGAAGAGGAATTCAAAAAAGCGTCTCATTCACTGAGCATATCGACGGATGATGGGAGCGCGGGCTATAATGGGCTTGTAACCGATATGCTTTTAAAAGATCTGAAAAATAACACTTTGGATATGCTGTATGCCTGTGGTCCGACGCCAATGATCAAGCAGGTAGTCAGGATGGCAGAACAATATGGTATACAGTGCCAGGTGTCCATGGAACAGCGCATGGGCTGCGGAATCGGCGCCTGTCTGGTTTGCGCCTGCAAGACAAAATACGGCGATGAATGGGAGTACAGCCATATATGCAAGGACGGTCCCGTTTATAAGGGAAGCGACTTGATATTTGACGAGTAGGGCTTTCACACAAGCTCAAGTACGTCCTCGTGATAGAGCGTTTGTCATTGCGAGCGAACGCAGTGAAGCGCGGCAATCTTAACTTCAATATGAGTCAGGGGACGGTTTTCTGACTTGCTAGCGTCCCCGTGGTGTGTCATTGCGAGCGAACGCAGTGAAGCGCGGCAATCTCGACTCCAATATGAGTCAGGGGACGGTTTTCTGACTCACTAGCGTCCCCATGGTGTGTCATTGCGAGCGAACGCAGTGAAGCGCGGCAATCTCAAGGGCTATGAGATAGTGCTGACTTTCAGGGAAATGGGTGGACATGACTGCAAATCCCTGCATCAAGCTCCATCATGGGCAGGCTGTAATGTCCAGGCTCGTCCCAATGCGGGCGCTTGTCATTCGCCCTCCATGGCTCAGGACAAGCGACTTCGGCGTCCGTGCCGAAGTGTCACGGGTATTCCTCTGGGGTACCGCATTCGAACTTCGCCTGGACAAACAGCCTGCAGCCATGACTCCACATGACGCATTTATTCGCAGCCATGCCCACCCATTTTGCTTTACTGTGATAAAGGGGTTTATAGCTTAGCCTTCATAAGGGTTCTGAATCGAAGAGGGCAATGGGGATGTTTCCTATTCCCATAACACTTTCACTCGGAGTCTTTAAGATCAGGCCTTCTTCCTACTTTCTTTGATGTAAAAGCTGAGATTGCCGCGCTTCACTTTGTGCCACTGGTAATGAAAAGCGGTTATTGCACATTCTTTATAAAAAGGGGATAATAGAGAATATAGAAAGGAACCTATGGGATAGTGAAAAATATTGATATGACTGCAACAATTGCAGGCTTGAAACTTAAGAACCCGGTAATCGCTGCTTCAGGCACCTTCGGCTTTGGAAGGGAATACTCGGAGTATATTGATATCAACAAGCTGGGAGGCATTTGTGTAAAAGGCCTCACCCTTCTGCCAAGGCAGGGGAATAAACCGCCGCGCATTGCTGAAACGCCTGCAGGCATTTTAAACAGTGTCGGCCTTCAGAATCCGGGCGTACATGCATTTATAAAGAATGAAATCCCTTTCTTGAGAAAGTATGATACAGCGATCATTGCAAACATCGCGGGCAATACGATAGAAGAATACTGCGAGATGGCGGAAATTCTGGCTGACGCAGATATAGACGCCATTGAACTCAACGTTTCCTGCCCCAATGTGAAAAAAGGCTGTGTAGCTTTTGGCAATTCGGTTTCCGGTATTTCGGAAATCACCAAAAGGGTCAAGCCCTTTTGCCGGAAGCCTCTGATTGTAAAACTGACTCCCAATGTCACGGATATAAAGGAAATTGCACTTGCTGCCGAAGAAGCCGGAGCGGATGCTGTTTCGTTAATTAATACAATTTTGGGGATGGCAATTGACATCCATCGGCGAAAGCCTATCCTCGCCAACAATGTCGGAGGTCTTTCAGGACCGGCGGTAAAGCCGGTCGCAGTCCGAATGGTATATGAAGTCTCCAATACGGTCAAAATACCGGTAATCGGAATGGGAGGCATTTCAACGGGTGATGATGCCATAGAGTTCATCCTTGCCGGCGCAAGCGCAGTCATGGTAGGAACAGCCGGCTTTATCAATCCGGACGCTTGCATAAAAGTAGCGGAAGGTATAGAATGCTATCTCAGGAAGTACAACGATAATAGCGTTAGTGATATTATCGGAAAATTGGAGCTGAATTTATGAGCAATAAAACCCGGCTGATTATTGTCAGACATGCTGAAGCCGAAGGCAATTACAAAAGACTCTTTCACGGCTGGAGCGACGGTGAAATAACTGAAAAAGGCCATATCCAGGCAACCAGAGCCGCTGAGAGACTTAAAGACATAAAAATGGATGTATTGTATTCCAGCAGCCTCAAGCGAACCATGCAGACTGCCGGATATATTTCAAAAGTAAAAAACCTTCCCATTATCCGGACGGACAAGCTGAAGGAGATCAACGGAGGGGATTGGGAAGGAGAGCCCTGGGATGTGCTGCCCCAAAAATGGCCGGAAGCATATCATACCTGGGAAAACACTCCGCATCTGCATTGCATGCCTAACGGCGAGACGATGGAGGAGTTCCAGAAGCGGCTCATTGAAGAAGTGAAATACATTATAAATATGAATCCCGGCAAGCATATCTGCATTGTTACCCATGGTACTGCGATAAAAGCACTGCTTTGCTACTTCAATAATTACGATCTGGAGGAAATGTTCAATATCAAGTGGTGTGATAATACTGCCATAACCATTGTAGATTACGAGGATAACAAATTTAATCTTATATTGGAAGGCAACTCATCCCATCTTGACGATAAGCTCAGTACGGTGAAAAACCAGGCCTGGTGGGATGAATATATAAAAAAACTGGAAGAAAAAAAGTAAAAACAAAGCGAAAGGAATCTGGGGCAAGATGGAAAACAAAAAACTGGTAAACTGGCTGTTTGAAACCAAAGCATTCAGAGTTAGCCCTGAAAGCAAGCCATTCTGGTATACCTCGGGTACAATAGGTCCCTATTATATCAACACACATTTTTTATATGGCAGTGAGGAAAAGGCCAATGAACTGCTGGAGAAAATTGACGATAGCAAAAAAGATAAGCTGGCGTGTCCGGAAATCTTGTCCGGAATAGTAAGAAAAAATTATGAAAATGATCTGATATTCAAAGGCTTGATCGACAGCATGGTGGATTTCATAAAAGAAAATACGGATGTTCAAAGGGTTGACTATATTTCCGGGGGAGAGCGCCGGGATTGGTTTTTTTCACTGATTATCGCCGAAATTTTAGATAAGCCGCACATCACTATTTATAAGGACCTGACGGCAGTTCTCACGGAAAAGGGTAAAACGACAGAGATGCCCCAAATCAAAGGCGCTAATGTTCTGCACATAGCGGATCTCATTACGGAAGCATCCAGCTATGAAAGAGCATGGATCCCTGCAATCCAAAGCTTCGGTGGAAATATTGTCTGGAGTGTGGTGGTAGTAGACAGAAAGCAGGGCGGAGGAGAATTACTCGCAGAAAACAATATCAAGTCCTATGCCATGGTTTCCATTGATAACAGCCTGTTTTCCGAAGCACTTGAAATGGGGCTTATCAACAAGCCGCAATACCATATGCTTTCAGAATATTCAAATAATCCAAAGGAATGCATGAAAAAATTCCTGAAGGAACATCCGGAGTTTATGGAGAACTCATTGAAGGCAGACGCTAAAACAGCGGAAAGAGCAAGACTTTGTATCGAAAAAAGGGTTTATGAATGACAAAGCACCGGAGGAAGCAGTGAGTAAACGCGAATCTACGCAAGTTCCGCAAGAAGAGATTCTTCGCCAAAGAGAATTTATACGGCAGGTCAGGGAATTAAACCCGGCAAAGCTTTTAAACTACAGCATCAGTACTTTTGGCTGCCAGATGAATGAGAACGATTCGGAAAGGCTGGCAGGCATGCTTTCAGAAATGGGATACCTGGAAGCTGAAAAAACGGAGGATTGTGACCTCATCATTTTTAATACCTGCTGTGTAAGAGAAAACGCGGAGTTTAAGGTCTATGGACATCTTGGTTCTTTAAAGAAGCTTAAGGAACAGAAGCCCGACCTGATCATTGCTGTTTGCGGCTGTATGATGCAGCAAAAAGAAGTTGTGGAGCATATACGAAAGAAGTACAGGCATGTAGATTTGATTTTCGGTACTCATAATCTGTATAAGTTCCCGGAACTTCTATACAGTGCTATAAATTCAGATAAAAGCGTCATCGAAATTCAGGACACCACTGGCTCTATTGCCGAAGGGATGCCGATTGCACGCAAGGACGGAGTAAAAGCCTGGGTTACTATCATGTATGGCTGCAATAATTTCTGCTCGTACTGTATCGTACCCTATGTAAGGGGCAGGGAAAGAAGCAGGAGCGCAGAGGAAATTATTTCAGAGGCAACGTCGCTGGGAAAACAAGGGTACAAGGAAATTACCCTCCTAGGGCAAAATGTTAATTCCTATGGTTTGGATATACCTGAAAATAAGGGCTTTGCGGGTCTCTTGCGCCAGCTTGACAGGGTAGAGGGAATAGAACGCATCCGGTTCATGACTTCCCATCCGAAGGATTTATCACCGGCGCTGATTGAAGCCATAAAGGATTGCAGAAAGGTTTGCCGGCATTTGCATCTGCCTGTCCAGGCAGGCAGCAGCAGGATACTTGAGATGATGAACCGCAAATATTCAAAGGAAAAGTATCTGGAGCTGGCTGCCGATATAAGAAGGCTTATACCGGATATCTCCCTTACAACCGATATCATCGTCGGATTTCCCGGAGAGACTGAAGCAGATTTTGATGAAACACTGGATTTACTTGAGAAAGTAAGATTCGATTTTGCCTATACCTTCCTCTATTCAAAGAGAACCGGCACACCGGCTGCAACCAGTCCGGACCAGATCGGCGAAGATGTCAAAAAGCAAAGGTTTGAAAGGCTTCTGGAGGTACAAAACAGAATCAGCAAAGAAATAAACGAAAAGCTCCTGGGTACCGAAGCAGAGGTATTGGTAGAAGGTTTGAGCAGAAACAGCATCACGACATTTACCGGCAGAACCGGGACAAATAAGATTGTAAATTTTAAAGGGACCAAGGAACTGATAGGAAAACTCGTGAGAGTTAAGATAAAAAAGATACAAACCTGGTCGCTTGAAGGCGAACTGGTAGATTAATTTGAAGATAAGCCGGCAGCTAGAGCTTGCGACGCGGCAATCCGGTAAGTACAAGGAGAAAATTATGGATATCATTATTAAAGCAAAAGAGCTTGGTGAAGGGATAGCAAACAGTGCAGAGATGAAAAGGCTTAAGTTAAGCGATGCCAATCTTCAGCTTGACCCAAACGCCATGTCCCTGATGAAAGAGTATAAGCAGCTTCAAGTCGAACTTGTAAGGGCTTCCAAGGAAAAAAGGGATGCGGAAACCATTGATAATATAAAAGAGACTCTGATGAAAAAACAGCAGCAGCTTTATGAAAATGAAATAACCAACGAGTATCTCGAAGCAAAAAATGCTTTTGATAAATACATGAAAAATATCAATGATGTCATTTCCTTCGCGATCACCGGGGAAGAGCAGTGCTCTCCTAGTAAATGCGGTTCCTGCGGCGGCTGTAAATAAAACTTTTTCATTACAAATCCTTAGTCCCGTATGTGTGAAACGTACTATATCGAAGAAGCACTATAGCTGCGCTGCTTTGCTCAGCAGTAAAATAATTATTCAAATTACCCTTGTATAACGATGTATATCGGTATATAATTATATACAAAATGGAAAGGCAGGGTTATAAATTTGGATAAAGAATTAATGAAAGGAAGCATTGATATATTACTGCTTTCACAAATAGCCCAGAAAGATATGTATGGTTTTGAGATAATTAAAAATCTGGAAGGTAAAAGCAATAATTTATATAAGATGCGTGAAGGTACTTTATACCCAGCCTTGCAAAGGCTCGAACAGAAGAAGTATCTAACATCCTATTGGGGAGATTCAGAAACAGGCGGAAGAAGAAAATTTTACAGGATAACGGAACTGGGAATACAAATACTGTCGAAAAAAATGGAGGATTGGCATCAGATCAATGAATTGATTAATTCCTGTAAAGAGAAAGGGGATTTGTATGGACAGATTTGAAAATTACATTAACTTGATATTAAAAGGTTCATTCACAGGCAAAATCCTCCGGAGTGAGCTGGAGGATGAAATAAGAGATCATCTTGAAATGTCTAAAAAAGAGCTTATCAATGCCGGCTATTCTGAAGAAGAATCAGAATTTATCGCTGTTCAGAAATTTGGAAAGGCAGCATCAGTAAAAAAGAGGTTTAGAAAAATATATCCACCCAATAGAAGCCTCAAAGAAATAATCCGTAAAAATTTCGTTAGGGAATTACTTGAGTGGACAGCTACTTTTGCCGGAGCGTTGATTATTGCCCTATCCGTCAGAAGTTATGCCTTTGCGTCAACAGAAGTCAAACAGTGTTCAATGCAGAATACACTTTTCGAAGGGCAGCGCTTAATTGAAAGCAAGATAGAATACTATTATTCAACACCGCAAAGGGGCGACATTGTAATAATAAATCAGAAGCTGGAAAATAAGGGCTTTGCTGCTCTGATGGATAATTCAAAGGAATTTTTTGAGGACTTTTTTAAAAAAGAAGATAATGAAAAAAACAGGCTGATTAAGAGAGTTATCGGAATTCCTGGGGATAGTATTGACATTAAGGATGGAAAAATCTATATAAACGGACAATCTTATTACGAACCTTATGTTAAAGGTATCACACTGCCCAATCAGATGAAATTTCCCATTGTTATTCCTTCAGAAAAATATTTTGTGCTAGGTGATAATCGGGAGAACAGTATGGATAGCAGGGAAATTGGATTAATCAGCATTCAAAAGATTGAAGGGAAAGCTGTTTTGAGACTTTGGCCTATAGACAAACTGGGGACTATTTCAAATTAACTAGATTGACCTGATAAAAACGGTTTTCATGAAGCGACTTGCTTCTGAATCATAGATTTATTGATCTTTGACACCTGAATATGTGAGATAACGAGCCCTTTTTACCCCTTTAGTCCATCATC
>JAEZCO010000001.1 GCA_023433505.1 Bacillota bacterium
AGCCAAGATGATGGACTAAAGGGGTAAAAAGGGCTCGTTATCTCACATATTCAGGTGTCAAAGATCAATAAATCTATGATTCAGAAGCAAGTCGCTTCATGAAAACCGTTTTTATCAGGTCAATCTAGCTAATCAGAATAATCGTAATCTATTTTTCATAATTTGGCCGGAGTTTAGTTCAATTGTCACAAGATGCGGCGAACCAGCAGCTTAGGCCAAATTTGCTTCGAACGATAGACTATCTCTCAATATTATAAGCTATGCCATTTATAATAACTTGCTTAATTGTATCCAGTGGAAGGTTTCTGGAAAAGCCTATACATATATTTACATAATTACCAACGTCACCTGAGTGGTATTCGGAACCACCGCTGTTCAAATCACCGATTATAGAATTATCCGTTATTGTGTTTCCCGAAGCGGTTGCAGTGTTTTGCGAAACGCATTCAAAGCCGTCGTCATATTTCTTTGCTTCACTTGATTTTTCAATAATATCCCAAATACGGGCTTCAATACCATTTTCATTCATTTTCTTTTCCAATAGTTTCTTTGTACCGTCAGCGAACAGCAGCTCGACATTATACCAATATTCACACTCCAAATTTTTTGTATCTGTCCCTTCTAAAGTTAGGCCTATTTCTGATAAATGAAGCTTGTCGAATCTGTATCCGTAGCCATTTGAATTATCTTCAGTAATCTCCTTATCTATACATTCTACAGTCGGAGACAAAGGGACTTCAATTGCTTGTCTCATCCCTCTAATAGAAAATTGCAGCTTGCCATCGTTGCGGGAATATTTATGTGTTGCGCCGGAAAAGCTTATTTCATAATACTTGATATATGTCTCTCTGTATTCTTCCAATTCACCTAAGCCCTGACCACTTCCGATATGGTTAAGATCAATACGGTAGTTGTCAAAATCTTTTTTGCTCTTATCACTCAACGCTTCCACCGATATAACAACATCTCCGACATATGAATCAGTAGCTATTTCATGTACCTTCAGTTTATAGTCCTTGTTTGAAATAGATTCTCCAACCATCAGTATCTTTGTCTGCTGTACGCCTGTTAATTGGCTGATGATGCTTTGAAAGCCTTCATTGCTGAATGCATAAACGCTTCCTGTAGTGATCAGTACAGCCGTTATAACGGCACAAGCAGCTTTGGTACCGATACTTCTGATAATTAGGAATTTTTTATTTGTATCCTGTTGTATTTTATTCATTGTAAGCTTTTTAACCCTGCTCAGATCAATGTTAGGAACGTTTGCTTCATTATTGCTTATATTATTCGTTTCATCCGGTTTCGCAAATATTTTACGCATTCTAAAATTAATTTTCATAAAGATAACCTCTTTCTTTAAAATATTCTGTAATTGTTTTTCTTCCTCTATAAATCTTTGATTTCACTGTAGACAAAGGGAGTTCATACATAGCTGCAATATCATCAAGCTTGTAATCCCTTAAATAGTATGCTGTAAGGATGTCTTTATCAGGATATTTCATTGTATCCATAAATTCCTTAACAATTGTTATTTTTTCTTTTTGGATTAACAGTTCATCTATTTCCTCAGTATCAAATAACCCAATTTCGTCATCCAATGATTGCTCATCCTTCACATGGCTGAATTTATTTTTAGTCATATTCCGGGCAGCTTGCGCCAGATATGGCTTTATTGAATCAATTTCCAAAAGATCATGCCTTCTCTTCCAAACAGAATAGAAAACATCTGACACAATCTCTTCAATATCTTCAGCCTTCAATAGGGAACCACTGACTCCGTAAATAACTGCAGCAACATACCGACCGTATTTGTCAATGAGTTCTTTTATTGCCTTTTCATTGTTTTGTTTTAGTTTTCTTATGATTGTACAATCGTTCATATCAAACCTCCTTCATCCAACAATACAGGGAATATCAGAAAAAAGTTTCACGGTTATGATCTTATTGTTTAGTATTATAACCGGAATACTTAATTGTGTATATTGCCAGTGTGCTACATATTCTATAGTTCACATGTGTAATTCATAGCTTTGTAATACCTACTTCTAAAAACAAAAGGACTTAATTCCACGATAGTTCACAGATGTCCCCATAAATCCATTCAATCATACTTTGGACAGGAGGGATTACGGAGCTTCAACGAAAGTTATCCTCCAGATAAAAAGAGATATCCACAAGCTGCACGAGCAAATGTGCCTGCCGGAGCATCCCTTTGGGACAGTGAAATGGTATCATGGGGCACACTATCTGTTATGCAAGGGCAAAGAAAAGGCCACCGCAGAGCTGGGGCTTAGTTTCCTTGCCTACAATATGAAAAGAGCCATCAATATGGTGGGAGTCAAAAAGCTGATTGCCGCAATGTAAGAGATCTTCCCCTGTCTTTTTCAATGAAAATACGGAAAAACACCGGATCTGAGAGTTTTCTTTCAAATCCAGTGCCCTTTATTCGTTTAAAACGCCGAAAAGTCCGATAAAATCGGACTTTTCAGACAAATTATGAGAAGTTAGGTAAATATAGATGCCATCTTTTTTGCTTTCTTCATAATCAATAATCTTTGAATGTTGCGCACACCGTTATGCTTGACGGGAAAAAAGATATGAATTATAATTGCATAAACAAAAAGTTTATGCTGAGAAGGACTTTACAAGATGATAAATCAAATTAAAACGTTTATCAAAGTTGTGGATAATGGCAGCTTTTCCAAGGCTGCTGAGAAGCTTTTCATTTCACCCACTGCAGTGATTAAGCAAATGAATCTTTTAGAGTCAACCGTTGGCGTGCCTCTCTTATACCGGACAAATCATGGCATCCGGTTAACAGATGCCGGCATATCCTTTTATTCAGACGCAAAAGAAATTTTGAACTGCACTGACGCCGCTGTTTTGCGCGCACAAAAAATTGTTCATGAAAATACACATGTTATTCATGTGGGATCTTCTTTACTGAACCCATGCAAAGTGCTATTGGATATATGGAATAGCATACGCGAACAATACCCACAGTTTAAAATAAAAATAATTCATTTTGAGGACGAACCGGATACACAGCAAAAGATTTACCTGAATTTAGATAAGAGCTTCGACATTCTTATAGTGCCTAAAGTAATCGGAAATTGGAGCAGAGATTTTGAAGTGCTGAAGCTTGGCGAGTACAGGTTTTCTTTTGCAGTATCGATCAGGCATCGTTTAGCTCAAAAAAAAGTACTATCCCTAGCAGATTTACATGGAGAGCAATTGATTGTTGTAAAGCGCAACACCAGTGGTTTGATTGATAGAATTGGTGATTTTATAATGGAACACCACCCTGAAATACAAATCGTAGAAGGACCGCAGAACTATTCCATGGATGTATTTAACAGATGTGAGCAAGGAAATGAGGTTCTGCTCACATTAGATGCTTGGGATTCCGTTCATCCTTCTTTGTTAACAATACCCAGTGACATGGATTTTGTGTGTCCATATGGGCTTCTATATTCGTTAAAATCATCAACGGCAGTCTTTGAATTTATACAAATTCTTAAAGCCGCTAAATTCGAACCTTTTACCCTTCAAAAACCATAAGTGCTCTGAGCATCATAATCGGGCCGCACTACGCAGATACAAGTCCCTCACCCGTTTGGGAACAGCAAACCCGGACATTGCTATTGCAGAAATTATACAGGTATTTAATGAAGCGACTTCATATGCATTGAGCCATATGGATGACCACATGGCTCAATATCAATAAGCTGACAAAATAGCTCTCGTGAATGTGCTACCAATCGGTTACTTTTGCAGCAGCTTCGTCCCTAAATTCCAAAGACGTAGTGCCGAATCCGGGTTAATGGATGCCGACGTGATATCCGAAGGAATATCTTGTGCAGTCAAAGGAACCGGCTCGTCGTTCAGTACTGAGATATCGTTGTCCTTGAGATATACTCCACCGATTTCAGCAAGCATAGGACTGGAAGCGGCAAATACAATTGTACTGGCACCCTGCTGTATAGTTTTCTTGCCACGCTCAGGATCAATGATCGGTTGTCCGTCCTCGCCGATAAGGCCCATTGCCCTGAGACCTTCTTCGCCTGCAGCACTGTTCAGGGCCGTTCCAACAATGACACCGGGATGAACTGCATAAGTGCGGATACCAAATTCCGCCCAGCGGCGGTCAAGCTCGACAGCTGACAAAACGACCGCCCTTTTTGATTGGGCGTAAGCAGCTTCCGGGCTATAGTCAGTGGTGAAATTGGGATCATCCCAGCGCATCTGGGCAAATCTTTGAGCCCCAGAAGATACATTGATAATACGAGCGCCATGTGCATCCCGGAGTGCAGGAAATAATTCCAGTGAGAGCTGGAAATGACCCAAATAGTTTGTAGAAAACTGGGCTTCGTAGCCGCGCGCATCCACAACCCGTTCGACAGGTGCGGGAAGGCCGGCACAATTGATTAGGATGTGTAGCGGTCTGCCCGACTCAATCCACCGTGCGACGAATGATTTAATCGACAAAGAATCCATGAGGTCGAGTTGGCTGATCTCGACCCCCTCTATTCCCTTCAGTGCTGCTGCGGCATTCTCCGGATTTCGACTTCCTACGGTGACAGATGCCCCAGCCTTGTTTAACACCCGAGTTGCCTCCAAGCCTAAGCCCCTATGCCCTCCCGTGATAATAATATTTTTGCCGGAAAGATCAATACCTGCAATAACCTCGCTTGCGGTTGATGCGGCAGTGAATCTGGTTCCAATGGGCTGTTGTTTTGTAGTCATGTAATACGCCTCCTCAAAAGTAAAAAGTTTGATGTTAATAATCAAAAGTAGAACTGCGATTGAAATTTAGGTTTGTTATCATATGAAACAGTAGTAGAGAATCAACCCAAACCACAGACTGTTACCATTCTCGCTGGCGGTTGCAATTGAATAGAATGGGCTTGCGAGTGAGCAAAACGCTACTTATGTGAGCAATTGCTTGTGCAATTATTATATCATTTGATTTCCTGACGCAGAAGTGCAAAATGGATGTAACTGCGTAAACCAAATGTTTATGCAAAGGGATGCTGAATTTTGATAAGGCTGTGAACAGACAAAAGGACTCGAACCACGCGGGCCTAGTCCTTTTGCCTCAATTTTAAATGGTGGGGATGAGGGGGATCGAACCCCTGACCTCTTGACTGCCATTCAAGCGCTCTCCCGCTACATCAGGTGTACGCCCCCACAATAATCCACCTTAGTATTTTTTATGACAACCTACCGTAATCATGGCGACAGTCCACCACAGCAGTGATATAAGCAACATTTTCCTGAATCTCATAAAGCGCCATATAATACTACACAAAAAGTAACTTGCGGTATTTTAGAAATGGGATTGCTTCAGGGTGTAATATCTTTTCCGGCTTTTTTGCTCTTTAACTTCATCCATTCCGGCAGCAACAACATAAAGCCGCCCTTTTCACGAAACGCGAGAACAACGCTCTGAAGCAAGATAAAGAAGCACAGCATAAGCCCGGTGGTAATGCTCTGCCAATATGGCTCCCTGAGCCCTGAAGTAACCACAATACTGGTGATAGTCTTTAAAATAAGTACCCCGAAAAGCGTACCGATTACACTGCCAACGCCGCCGGTTAATAATGTCCCGCCGATAATAGCAGAAGCAATTGCTTGTATTTCTGCTGCGGTAGCATTGGCAGCGTCTCCCGCCCCTGTATGCAGCATATAGACATAACCGCCGATTCCGGATAACAACCCGGCCACCAAATAGGAATAGAATTTTGTGCGCTTTACATTGATGCCGAGCATCAACGCACTCTGCTTGTTACCGCCTACCGCATAGAGGTTACGCCCGAATCGCGTCCATTTCAGAATTACCGCTATAGTTAATACTATAGCGATAACTACTATTACCCCGGGCTCAATTTTGGCCGGTATAAAATTGCCGGTCTTTCCATAAAAACCAATACCCGGAATTATGATACGAAATTGTTTAAGGGCGAGAAAGGCTTCCTTTACCGCTGTGCGCGGAACAGCGCTGACTATGGTTATCATGCCTTTTGCAAAGAACATACCCGCTAAAGTGACAATAAAGGGCTGTATATCCAAATACGATATCAATATTCCCTGAATCAATCCGAACGCTAACCCTATGCCCAAAGCTAAACCCAACGAGCCTATTACGCTGCCGCCATGGTCGTCCAGATAAACAACGCAAGCCATGGTCACAAGCGCGGTTATGCCTCCCCCCGAAATATCTATACCACCTGCTATCATAACTATTACCAGTCCGCAGGCAATCACGATCAAAAACGCATTGTTATTGAAAAGATCAAGGAACTGCTGAGGATTCAAGAACCCGCGGCCCCAGACAAGCATGGCAAGTATGTACATGCCAATGAAAGTGCAAATCGTTATTCTCAATAGCAAACTGGTGTTGGAAATAGGCTCCCTGCGTTTTTTCCCCGGTATTCCGGCAAATATACCTCTTAAATTTGTCATATCATTAATTCTCCGTTACTTTCGTCGGTTCTTTCAAGCTCTGTTATTTTCACCGGCTTTTTAAACAGCTTATCTCGCAGTTGAAGGGCATATTCTTTTACAATCGGCGAACTAATTACAACAATGGCTATAATAACAATTGCCTTAAAGGCTTTTACCGCAGTTGAAGGAACCTTCATGGCATAAAGCGTAACCGTCAACGCCTGAATGATGAATGCCCCTATTACTGAACCGGCCAAGCTGAATTTTCCGCCGTTTAGAGAATTGCCTCCGATGGCGACTGCCAAAATAGCGTCCATTTCGATTTCATAAAGAATGGTTTCATGGTTGATAAGTCCGATTCTGCAGACGTTGATACAACCCGAAACAGCAACGCAAACACCTAGTATCATAAATGATAACAGTTTTATCCAGGCAGCGTTGATTCCGTTTAAGCGGGCGGATTTTTCGTTGATTCCAACTGCTTGTGTGTATAATCCGAGATTGGTGAATCTTAAGACAAGCCAAATCAACACCCCGAATATTATCATAATAATAATGGGTGTGGGTATGGGGACGTCCGGAATAAAACCTCCAATATCAGCTAACAGCGGGCTTGAGACAGTGGGCGTTGCCCCGCCGTTTATCCAATAAGCTATAGAGCGTCCGGCAGAATACAGTATCAATGTCGCAATCATCGGCTGAATCTTGAATGCGGCAACCAATGTGCCGTTGAATGCGCTAAAAATAATTGCAACGATACCGCTTGCCAAAAAGGCAACAAGAATTATCGGCATTGTAATTTGATTCCCGCGAAGCACACTGACAAAAATACTGCCCGCTATTGCAGCCGCCGCACCAACGCTGATATCCTGTCCTCTCGACGATGCTGTTACCAGCGTCATGCCGATTGCCAAAATAGCAAGCTCGGATGCGCCGTTTATGATACTGATCATATTCCCTGAAAGAACGGTGTTCCCATCGTTGTTGGTTATAATGGATAAAGAGAAAAATCCAACATCCCTGATTAAATTAAAAACAATCAGCAAAAAAAGCGCAAACAACGGGACAACCAATTGAGATCTCGCGAATTTACTTAACCCCTTAGCCATTTCGAACTGCCTCCCCCGCTATCGTATGCATAATTTTAGCTTGTGTCATTTTCTCGTCCCTCAATTCGCCGACTATATTACGATCCCGCATAACGATGAGCCGCGAACACGTGCGAAGCATCTCCTCTATTTCAGATGAAATAAACGTAACGCTGACGCCGTCTTCGGCAAGCTTGAGTACAAGCTTTTGTATTTCAACTTTTGTACCGACGTCAATACCGCGCGTCGGTTCGTCCAGGATAAGATACTTTGGATTTGTGAGCAGCCAACGTGCAAGTATTGTCTTTTGCTGATTACCGCCCGAAAGTTGTTTTACGGGTGTATCTGCCGAAGCGGTTTTTATCCCTAATAGTTTGATGTACTTATCTGCAAAGGCTTCCGCCTCAGTTTTAGAAAACGGCCGAAAGAAGCCCTTCATTACCTGCAGGGCAAGTATAATATTTTCACGCACTGACAAATCCTCAACTATACCGTCCTGTTTTCTGTCCTCGGGCAGATACCCTATACCATGCTTCATTGCGTCCTTGGGCTTCTTAATTTTAACGTTTTTTCCGTTTACCCTCACCCTGCCGCCGGTAATTTTATCGGCACCAAATATAGCACGTACGCTTTCGCTGCGGCCTGAGCCAAGAAGCCCGGTAAAACCGTTTACTTCTCCTTTGCAAATTTTGAAGTCAAATGCTTTTGTACCCTCGGTGCTTGACAACCCAAAAGCTTCATAAACGGGTGTGGTATCCGACTCGGCTTGTAATGCCTTTCGATTTTGCAACGCTGAAATGTCGTCAAGTTCTTTCCCCAACATCTTTGATATGAGTTGTACGCGCGGCAAATCCTTTATTTCGTACTCTCCTACGAACTCACCATTCCGCAGAACGGTTATCCTGTCGCATATCT
>JAEZCO010000012.1 GCA_023433505.1 Bacillota bacterium
GATGATGGACTAAAGGGGTAAAAAGGGCTCGTTATCTCACATATTCAGGTGTCAAAGATCAATAAATCTATGATTCAGAAGCAAGTCGCTTCATGAAAACCGTTTTTATCAGGTCAATCTAGTTAATGATTGATTTTTATTGCATAAGTTATAAGGTAAAACCAACGCCGTAAGGCAGTGAATATTAGATTTGCGATTATTTAAATGGAGGATGAGCAGATGAGCAGTAAGGAAATAATTTCGACAACAAAGGCGCCGGCAGCTATAGGCCCTTATTCACAGGCAGTGAGAGCAGGCAATTTTCTGTATACGTCAGGGCAGATTCCCATAAATCCCGAGACAGGTGAAATCGTTGAAGGGGATACGGCCAAGCAGACAGAGCAGGTGCTGAAAAATCTCAAGGCCGTGCTTGAAGCGGGGGGAGCCACGCTGGAGAATGTTGTGAAAACGACGGTATTTCTTAAGGACATGGCTGACTTTGCCGTCATGAACGAGGTTTACGCCAGGTATTTCACGGAAAACCAGCCTGCAAGGTCCGCGGTACAGGCAGCCAGGCTTCCCAAAGACGTCGGCGTTGAGATTGAAGCAGTTGCAGTGTTGCACATAGGATAATTAAAATATGAATCATAATAACAGGTGATTATATGCATGTTGATAAAAAAAGTCCCATCCCGGTTTATTTTCAATTGAAAAATATCGTTTTGAAGATGATACAAAGCGGTGAGTTTCCTGCCGGAAGTCTAATCCCATCGGAACGTGACCTAGGCGAGAACCTGAACATAAGCAGGATGACGGTGAGGCAGGCATTGAATCAGCTTGTGGCAGAAGGTGTTCTGTACAGGGAAAAAGGCAAAGGGACCTTCGTTTCCAGAACCAAGATAGAGCAGCGGAACATCATGAGCTTTTCGGAGTCTGTAGCAAAAAAAGGACTGGTTCCCTCCACAAAGGTGCTTCACTTCAGCAAGCAACAGATTAATGAGGATATAGCCAATATTCTGGATTTGAAGCCCGGAGAGCAGGTATATGTCATTAAAAGGCTGCGGCTTGCCAGCGGCGTGCCGGTGGGGATTGAAGAGAATTACCTGCCGGAGAAATACTGCCCCGGGCTGGAAAAATACGACCTTACAGCCTCCATGTACAAGCTGATTAAGGAGGAATACTCTTTTGCCGTCAGCTATGTCGACAATGTCATTGAATCTTCCAAGCCCAACAAGGATGAAAGAGAGCAGCTTGGTATCTCCAACAACGTTTCGGTGCTGAGGATCACCGGGGTCAATTATACCGATACGGACCTCAAACTTTTTTATGAGCGTTCGGTATACCGTTCGGACGAATACAAATACAGTGTCCGGGTCTATGTGAACAAAAATATTGAATAAACTCAAGATAGTTCTTGATTTTTCGGCAGTTCAGCGATAAACTATAAGTATAGTGGTATATACCTCTATACTTATAGACTGATTAAATTTTGGGAGGTTGTAAAAAATGGCTGAAGTGAAGGTTCCATTCTACGGGCATGTACAACAATATCTCAACATCAAAGGCGAAATTGACGAAAAAATCCAGGAAGTACTGATGAGCGGGCAGTATGTGCAAGGCCCCATGCTGAAAAAATTCGAGGCGGAGCTGGCGGAATATGCGGGCTCAAAATACGCCATCGGTGTTGGAAACGGTACCGACGCCCTCTGGCTGACGTTCATGGCTCTGGGGCTGGGACCCGGCGACGAACTCATTACCAATGCGAACACTTTCTTTGCAACTGCAGAGGCCATGTGGGTTGCCGGCTGCACTGCCGTTCTGGTTGATTGCGACGAAAACACCCGCTGCATTGACCCCAATGCAATCCGCAAAGCCATCACCAAGCGGACGAAAGCCATTGTTCCCGTCCACCTTTACGGACAATGTGCCCCCATGGATGAAATCCGCAAGATCGCCGATGAATTCGGTCTTTTTGTCATTGAGGACAATGCCCAGGGCATCGACGCCCGCGGCGACAGCTTCAAAATCGGCGAGCTTTCCGATGCGGTATGCACCAGCTTCATCATCCAGAAAAATCTGGGGACTTTCGGTGACAGCGGCGCCATATGGACCGATCACAAATACATCAATGATACGGTCCGCAAGCTGCGCAACCACGGCTCCGGCCAGCGCGACCACCACAGCTTCGGCTTCAACAGCCGTCTTGACGACCTGCATGCGGGCGTCCTCAGCGCTAAATTGAAGCATATCGGGGAATGGAGCGACCGGCGGATAGCATTGGCAAAAATTTATGACGAGGGACTTAAGGATTGCGATTTCATCACACTTCCGTTTGCCCGTCCGGGATACCGCCATGTATACCACTTATATGAAATCGAAGTCAACAACCCTTCCGACCGCAACAAGCTGCTGGAATACCTTAATGCCAACGGAATCGACGCCAAGACCCATTATTCCATTGCAATCCATCAGCAGGGAGGCTTCCCGTGGGGCAAGGATGCAAGGCTGTCAGGCCCGTTGACCAATGCGGAGAAAAATGCTTCTTCGTGTATATCGCTGCCCATGTTCCCCGAACTGACGGAAGAGCAGGTGCAATATACAATTAATACGTTGAAAGCGTGGAAGAAATAGGAGGCTGCCTTATGAGTTCGAAGAAATATACGGTTGCCGTACTGGGTGCAGGAAAAAGGGGAAAAATGCACGCAAAGCTCTTCCACCAGAATGACAGGTTCCAGCTGGCAGGGCTTTGTGACCTTGATACCGACAGGCTGAATGCAGTTGCCGCAGAATGCGGAAGTCCCGCCCTGTATACCGATGTCAATAAAATGCTGGCTGAGACGAAGCCGGACATCTTTTGTTTCTGTACGCCTCCAGCCATCCGCAAGAGTTTATTCCAGCTGGGTATAGACCATAAGGTGAAGTTGATCGCCTATGAAAAGCCGATGTCCACGAATTTCAATGAAGCAAGGGAAATGACGGAGATGGCAAGGGCAGCGGGCATAAAGACCGTTATCAGCCATCAGCAGAAATACGGAGACCATTACCAGGCGGTAAAGAAAATCGTTGACAGCGGCAAGCTGGGCAGAATCCAGAGCATTTACGGTCATACGTGGGGATGGTATCTCCATATGGTCACCCATGTGATGGATTACCTGAGATTCTATAATAACAATGCCGAGGCGTTATGGGTTTCCGGGAGCATTGACGGCCGCGGCAAGCTGGAAGATAATCACCCTTCTCCGGAATATGCCGGCGGGTTCATTCATTTTGAGAACGGAGTCCGCGGAATCGTTGAAATCGGCGCAATGTCGCCGGATGTGCCTGAAAGTGAATATCCCTGGCATAAGGGGCGCTTCTGCATCCAGGGCACCAAAGGCTTTGCGGAAGTGATCATCGGGGCTGGCTGGAGGGCCTGTACCGAAGACGGTTACCAGGAAGGTTCCGGATGTTTTAATTATGAAACGGACGGGGCAAGATATATCCAGGATATTGCCCTTTGGCTGGATGGTACGCAGGAACACCCCTGCAACGGGGAAGATACCTTCAAAGGTTTCCAGATGGCCATGGGCCTGCTGCGTTCGGCCATTGAACGGAAAATAATAAGGTTTCCGCTGGAGCCCGGTGAAAATGAAGTTGAGGCAATGAAGCGGATCATACCCTGATTGCATGGGTGAGTAAGGCGAATGAATTGCTGAATAGCCCGTGTAAGGTACTTTGCAATTTGCAATAATGTATGCCAGTGTTGTGAAAGCCGCTAAGTTTTATACTGGTGGTGTGCTGGCAGGTGTGTCATTACGGGCAAACGCAGTGAAGGATGGCAATCTCAGTGATGCAATTCGGTCAGAAGCTGAGATTGCCGCATCGCTGCGTCACTCCCTATGACACCGGAGTTAGTTTACAATATTCCCAATAACCAAAAAATATTTATTTAAAAGAGGAACTGTTTATGTCGACACTAATGTGGAAAGAAATACTTGAACAACCGGTAGCACTGGAAAGATGCCATGTCAAAAATGCGCCGGTGATCAAAGAAATTGTCATGGCTGCAAAGGGTAAAAATATCAGGCAGGTAGTGCTTGCGGCAAGGGGGACCTCGGATCATGCCGCCGTTTACGGAAAATATGTCATTGAGCTGCTGCTTGGCATTCCTGTATCGTTGTCGGCATCTTCGATTTTTACCATTTATCAGGGGAACCTGAATTTTGAAAACTGCATGGTCATAGGCATCTCCCAGTCCGGTAAGGCCGCCGATGTGCTTGAAGTAATGAGAAGCGCCAGGAGAAACGGAGCCGTAACGGTAGGGATCACAAACAATGCCGAATCGGAAATAGCCCATGAGTCCGAATTCTTTTTAAATTGCGAGGCCGGACTTGAAAAAAGCGTGGCAGCAACCAAAACCTTCGGTACCCAGCTTTTCCTTTTGGCTGCGCTGGCGGCTGAATGGGCGGAAAACAAGGATATACAGGGCGAGATCTATCGGCTGCCGGAAAGAATCCCCCAGGTTTTTGGCGTTGCCGACGCCATAGACAGCAAGGTGGAGCGGTATCGCTTTATGAATGAATGTTTTGTCCTGGCCAGAGGAATCAATTATGCCATTTCCCTTGAAGCGGCATTAAAAATACAGGAAACCACCTATGTAAGGGCAAAAGCCTTTGCCACGTCGGATTTCCAGCATGGCCCCATCGCCATGATCGACCGTGATATTCCGGTATTCATCTTTGCGCCCGACGGACCATCCTTGAAGGATGTCACGGGTATGATTGAGAAAATGAGGAACGAACAAATAGAGACCATCGTTATTTCCAACAGGGAGGATATATTGGATATGGGAGTTACATCCTTCCGGATTCCGGATACTGCAAACGACATTATTTCACCGTTTTTTAACGTGATTGTCGCCCAGATGTTTGCCTGCAAGCTGTCATTGGCAAAGGGCCTGAATCCTGACAGCCCCAGAGGCTTGAACAAGGTTACTGTGACGAAGTGATAATGGCTGTACAATGGACTTGCTGCTCTGTCCTTACAAGCGCAATATGCTCTCTGGTTTGTCATTGCGAGCATTATGCAATGGGGCGCGGCAATCTTATTTTAAATAGAATTTGAGGCAACATGAAGAAGATGGATGGAGGATTTGATATTATGAATGTGAATCTGGTTAATAAACTATCGGAACCGGCTGTACAATCCCTTGATACCAAGTTCTGTCCGGCAGCTCTGGCAAACAAAAAGTTCCTTGAGGATGTAAAAAAATCAGGCGGCGGCGTAAAGCTTGCCATTGCCCTTGAGCGCAACGACGGATTTATTGCAGTATACAAGACACAGGTGTTTGAAGAAGGCACAGGGAAGGATGAAGAAAATTTCTTATATGTTGAGCGGCTTGTAAAAAGCCTGTTGTGGGTGAAGGGCGGCTGGAAGCTGACTGTGGGCGGTCCTGAAAGTATCGGTGAATACATACGCAAGGCTTATGTGCCGGGAGGTTTGCGCGACTTTGATGCAGGCTTCATGCACAAAATATATGAAAGGCCCTTTACCGTAGTTGTGACTGATGTGGAGAAGGTCCCTGAAGAATATGAAGATACCAAGCCGGTGGGCCGTCATCTGGATGGCTGCAGGATAGGGTTTGATGCCGGTGGAAGCGATAGAAAGGTGTCTGCGGTCATCGATGGTGAAGCCGTATATAGCGAGGAAGTGGTATGGCATCCCAAAACGCAAACTGACCCCGGATATCATTATGAAGGAATACTTTCTTCCATGAAGACAGCCGCCTCGCATATGCCCAGGGTTGACGCCATTGGTGTAAGCTCTGCCGGTGTATACGTAGCAAACCGTATTATGGCAGCTTCGCTGTTTCTAAAGGTACCCCAGGACCTTTTCGATGAAAAGGTGAAGGATATGTTCTTCAGGATACAGAAGGAAATGGGCGGGATGCCGCTGGAAGTGGCGAACGACGGAGATGTAACCGCCCTTGCAGGCGCTATGGACCTGGATGATACCAATGTGCTGGGAATCGCCATGGGCACAAGCGAAGCAGGCGGATATATCGACGGAAAAGGAAATATCACCGGATGGCTGAACGAGCTTGCCTTTGTTCCGGTGGATTATCATCCGGAAGCTATGGTAGACGAGTGGGCAGGGGATTTCGGCTGCGGCGTCAAATATTTCTCACAGGATGCGGTCATAAAACTGGCGCCTCTGGCGGGTATCAAACTGGATGAAAAGATGACTCCGGCGGAAAAGCTGAAAGTGGTGCAGGAACTGCATGAAAAGGGCGATAAGGGCGCTGCAGCCATCTTTGAGACCATCGGTGTTTATCTGGGGTATGCCATTGCTCACTACGCAGATTTTTATGATATCAAGCATATTCTGGTTTTGGGCCGGGTTACTTCCGGCGAGGGCGGGAATCTGATCCTGCAGAAGGCCGAAGAGGTATTGGGCAAGGAGTTCCCGGAACTGGCGAAGAAGATCAAGCTGCATTTGCCGGATGAATCCAGCCGGAGGGTAGGCCAGTCCATCGCCGCCGCCAGCCTGCCCGAGATAAAATAAAACTAATGCGCCGCCCTTGTATGTTGGGTCGGTGTGCAAAAATAGAAATCTATGTAGGGACGACCATTGGTCGTCCACCCTAAAGGCTTTTGAAGAACGATGAATGGCCGTCTCTACATTTTTCATATTTGTGTATGCCACTTCACGGCAATCAAAAAAAAATGAGGAGGAGAAGAAGATGAAACTGAAAAAACCGGGAGCTGAAATTTTTATACCTGACAATACCCCTGTGGAGGCGGCTTTTGCAAGAACCACCCACATGGCGGTTTCCGCACATCAGGACGATATTGAAATTATGGCTTATGACGGCATACTAAAATGCTTTGGCAAAGATGACGCGTGGTTCAGCGCTGTAGTGACGACCAACGGCGCGGGCAGCCCCAGGGACGACCTGTATGCATCCTATTCGGATGAAGAAATGCAAAAAGTAAGAAAAGTAGAGCAGAAAAAGGCGGCATATGTAGGCGAATACGGCTCTCTTGCTCTTCTGGACTATCCCAGCGGAGCGGTAAAGGATCCTAAAGACAGGGAGGTAATCGAAGAATTCAAAGCTTTAGTAACAGCTGCAAAGCCTAAATTCATCTATACCCACAATCTGGCCGACAAGCATGATACCCATGTAGGTGTGGTGGTAAAGCTTATCGCCGCATTGAGAGAGCTGCCTGCGGAGCTACAGCCTGAAAAGCTTTACGGCTGCGAAGTCTGGCGGAATCTGGACTGGGTCAATGATGAAGAAAAAGTGTATTTCGATGTTTCGGCGCATCCCAACCTTGCTGCAGCAGTCCTTGAAGTTTTCGACTCACAGATTTGCGGCGGAAAGCGGTACGATTTAGCCACAGCAGGCAGAAGACTGGCTAATGCCACCTATGCGGCATCCCATGGAGTCGATACGGCTCAATCACTGAGCTATGGGATGGACCTAACTCCATTGATCAAGGATAAAAGTCTGGACATCAAGGAGTTTATCAAAAGCTATATAGACCGCTTTGCTGAAAACGTAGCTGCAAAAGTGGGGAAGGTACTGTAGTCTGATAGAAAATAATTGAGTACGAGTGCAATACGGGGGACGGCCTTCAGAAGCATACTATGCGACGGGAGAGCTGTCCCTTATTGCATTTGGCCATTGACAGCCTCATAATCAGGAAGTATTATCAAATAGTGTGTAAGAGGCCGTTGTAAGCTTAATTATGGAGGATTTGTAGGTGAATGCCAAAATGAATTGTGACTGCTGTATAAATTACGTATATAACGAAGAATTTGCGTACTATGAATGCCAGGTTGACCTGGATGAAGATGAAATGGGAAGATTTCTGAGAAATTCCTTTGATCATTGCCCGCATTTCCAGTTCAATGATGAATATAAAACTGTACGAAAGCAGATGTAACTCAGTCCGGTAATATTTATCATACTGGGTTATGCTACAAGCAAATAGCTACCTCTAGAAGGTTTGCAATACGGCTTTATACATATCTTACAATTGTTATTTATGCGAACGTTTTATTAAAAATAAATTTTACTATATATTTACATAATTGCTTAATAATTATATAATGATTTCATTATTTGATTTTGGAGGGATATTTACAAAAAAACGCCATATAAATGGCAGCTTCCATTTTCATCATAATATTTTTTAATACCCGGTATTTTTGCCAGGTATTAATAGAAAACCAACCAATCATACAAATGAAAAATTCCATGAAATGATAATTTTAGAAAGCTTGAGTCTCATGTGGCTGTTTGTGGTGAAGTGACATTCAAATGGTTAGGGAAGGCAGGTTTATTATTGTTTGTAAACACTAATATGATTATTGGAGGTTGGGATGAAAATGCAAAGTGATGTTAGAAAAGTTATTAGTAAGGTATATTATGCTTTTGTACTTGCTGTGGTAATAACTATTTGGCCTTTAGCAGCGGTAAATGCATACACAGGTGAAAAACCGGCGAGTCTCAATAACATTGTAAATCATAGGTCCACTGTGATGGATATGCAAAAGAAAGCTCAAATAACAGCACCGGAGCAATACTCTTCCCGATCTTTACAAGACGATTTTCAAACAATGCAGGCTAGTGATGCAGGCTCAAACATCATAAATAACGGTGATTTTGAATCAGATCCCAATTATTATGGTAGTTGGATTGCAATAGATAATTCGGATGTTTCTGCATCATTTATTTGGGATAATGAGACATATCATGGCAGTTCAGGGTACTCGGCAAGTATACAGGGGAATGGTGTAAATTCTGCCTTTATTAATAATATACCCATCAATCCAGGGAAGGTTTATTCTTTTAGCGCATGGGCTAAAACACTTGATGTATCCTCTCAAAACGGTTTTGGGATATGTGTTTTTATAGGGCAATATGATGAAAATGGTTTTTTAATTCCCGGCACTGATAATTATTTTATACAGGATGGGACAACAGACTGGCAGGAGGCAAATCTGAACTTCATTTCGAACCCTAATGCGGACAGTGCATTTGTCATGCTGATGCTGGGTGGTTCCGGTACTGTTTGGTTTGATGATATATCATTAGTAGATGAAAGATCCATACCCGGCCCTGAATCAAAGGTAGTAGCAGATCCAGGAATAGACAGGAGTACATATAAAGGATTTGAGGTAGTTTTAGATGGCAGCAACAGCCTTACTACGCAAGGAACTTCTTTGACATATAATTGGAGTATAGTATCGGCACCGGAGGGAAGTCAAAGTGTTATCTCATATGTTTATGGGAACCCATCATTTATAGCGGATGTTGCAGGCGAATATACGGTTGCGTTGACTGTAGATAATGGTCTGGGCAGTGCAGATACAAAACAGGTTAAAATAACTGCAAAAGAATTTAATGATACGTCGGATAATATCAATTACACTATCATGGACAGTTTGAATCAAAACTATTTCAACAGATATAGATATCAGGATTTCGTACCTATGGCTGATGGTTGGGTTATTATCGGGGAAATCTTAGAGAAAAAGATAATTATAGTAAACACTTTAACAGGCGAAATAGGAAAATCATATCAGCTTCAAGCAGCGCCTGCCAAGCTGGATTTTGATTTCGACAAAGGTATTGTTGTAGCTACACAGGCAGATAGTAATACAATAGCTAAAATAGATTTAAATACTGACATAATAAGTTATATTAATACTACGGGATTTAATTCTGTATTGGCACTTGGAAAAGGGGATATATTATTTACATATTCCTCTCAATGGCCTAATGGATTAATCAGTATAATTGATATCCACAATAATTCGGTAGTTGGTTCCACAACGATTAATCAAAGCCATATTGGTTTTATGGTATTTGACAGAACTGGAAATAATCTGGTATTAGGGGTTAAAGGATCAATACCTAGTTCGTTGTACAGATACGTGTATAATGAATCGACTAATTCACTATCTTCTGCCCAAGATGTATGGGATTTTGGAGGGAATGGTCAGGATCTTGCGATATCTAAAGACGGAAGACATGTGGCATTTTGCTGTGGAGGTGGCAATGGTAATGATTATACGATATATGATGTCGACAGCAGCGATATAACAAATATATTTGGAGAATGGAATACTAATGCATACCCAACATCTGCTGTTTTTAGCCACGACAATCGTTATGTTGTCACTACAAATTCTTCCGATATACAGCTTTTCGACTTAAACGCTCATACTTTAGTTAGAACTCTTGGCCAAATTACATATAGAGATCTTTACTTGGTAAGAATATCCCGAGGGGATAAAATCGTATACGGACGTTCCGGATATAATTTATACTTTTATAAAACCGACGGCAGCACTTTTGGAACCGTTCCGTTAAGCATTGATAGTATTACAACGGATATATCCAGCCCTCAGACGGCAGGGACTCAAATAAATTTAACTGCAAATACCAGTGGCAGAGCCGGTGATATTTACTATCATTTCTTGGTATATGACGGCATCAATTGGATAACAGAAGAATCTTTTTCCACGGATAATACTTTTGAATGGACACCGCATGCCGGAGGAATTTATTATCTGGTAATTGAAGCAAAAGGTAAAAATTCTGCCAATAGCTATGATACTTATAACGTGATCCCCTTTGTAATAGACGGGGAAGCAGAAGAGCACGAGCCTGCGTCAATTGAGATTACAGGCCCTGGAAATGTATATATTCCTGCATCTGGCGAAACTTCATTGCGATATCAATATACGGCTGTAGTAAAAGATCAATATGGTATAATAATGGCAGGACGGGATGTAACCTGGTCCCTTGGCAGTCAATCAACAGATGTGTCAATAAGTGATACAGGTGTGATTAATATCACAAGTTCCGCACAGCCGGGTCCTATTGATGTTGAAGCATCCATCGGACCTATTTCTGATACATATACGATTATATTAAATCAAGTGTTTAACTCAACAATTACACCGGTAGAAGCAATTTTTGATAAGAATCCTTCACTTCAGGCGGATATATCAATAACGGCAGTGCTAAATGGAAATATTTTAACCGCAATAAAGAATGGCGCAAACGCTTTATCCGGAGGTATCGACTATACGGTATCCGGCAGTTCGATAACTATTTCGAAAACATATCTTGCCGGTCTTCCTAAAGGGCAGACCCGATTAACCTTTAAATTCAGCAATGGGAATGATGCTGGACTGACCGTAGAGGTAATTGATACGACAGTGGGAGATGAGGTTGTCTCATTTCCTGATCCGGGACTTGAGGAGGTCATCAGGGAAATCATAGGTAAAACCAATGGCGGGAATATATTGATAAGTGATGTAAAAGGAATAACCACACTTTATTCGGATGATGATGGCATTCGCAGTATTGCAGGAATAGAGAAATTGTCAAACTTGACCAACCTTACTTTAAAAAATGGTCAGATAAGCGACCTGAGTCCTTTGGCAGGTTTAACTTCGCTGAAAGTCATAGACATATATAATAACAAGGTAAGCAATATTGAACCATTAGGTAACATGGCCAATTTACATAAATTAAGACTGGGTGGCAACAATATAAGTAATATCGGTATAGTGAAAAGCTTAACTCAACTAAATGAATTGCTTTTATTACCGAATCCTGTCAAGGATTTTAGTCCGGCAAAAAATATTTACTCCCAGTTACTCAACAAAGATTTTAATTTGAACACTGTTTCAAGCATTGAAATATCAGGGCCTGACAAAGTTACGATTCCTGCTACCGGATCCATCACTAAAAGCTACACGGCTGTTGTAAAGGATCCCAATAGCGTAGTATTAACCTGTGAGCCGGTAATATGGTCTCTAAATACACCTGTTCAAGGAATCCAAATTAATAGCACAACAGGAAATGTTACAATAGGCAGCAGTGCTATAGGAGGTACATTTATTGTAAAAGCGGTCAATGGTTCCGTAGCAAAAACATATACAGTTACTTTGAGCAGCGATTCCTCCGACTCTCCGCCTACAGGAGGAGGTGGTGGAGGTGGAGGTGGAGGTAGTCCGAATGAAAAGCCTGTTAACGGCGTAATAAATATTTCACCGACGTACTCTCCTGGTGTTGTTACGGTTGACATATCTTGGGATAATTATAAGGGGATATTGAATAGTGCTATAGAAGAAAACGGGGTTAAAAATATTACAATTAATATACTTGACGCCGGAGTAGATGGTTATTATACTAAGCTGCCTACATCGGCATTGACAAGTGCTTTGCCGGATGTAAACATTTCCGTGAATACTGCAATTGCAAACATTATGTTACCTTCCAACATGTTTGATAAAGCTGTTGTGCAGAAAGCCCAGAATATTGGCTTTACTGTTTCTTCCGTAGATAAGTCCGGATTGCCGGCTTCGGTTGCTAAATTAATAGGGGACTCACCGGTAATTGATTTAAGTGTAACTATAAACGGGACTGTACAGGAATGGAATAATCCTGTTTCACCTGTTACTGTCTCTATACCCTATACATTAAAAGAAGGAGAAAGCAGAGATAATATTGCTGTATTCTATATTGACAGCAAAGGCAATCTTGTAAACATGCAAGGAGTATATGATCCTTCTACGAAGCTCGTAGCTTTTAAAACCACGCACTTTAGCAAATATTTGGTTATGGACAATGTTGTGCCCTTTACTGACCTTGCAGGGTATGAAAATTATAGAAAATACATTGAGAGTATGGCTGCAAAGGGGATTATTGCAGGAATCGGAAACAATCAATATGCTCCTGGTAAGGTATTGACAAGGGCTGAATATTCAAAGCTTCTGGTAGTGATGCTGCAACTGGATATCAGTAAAACCGGAAATATATTCTCAGATATAAAAGCTACCGACTGGTATGCTCCTTACGTAAATGCAGCTTACAACGCAGGACTTATAAAGGGCATTGGAAGTAATAAGTTTGCACCAAACGACACTATAACAACACAAGATGCGGCGCTGATCCTGATACGGGCATTGCAATACAAATACAAAGGTATAAACGTATCAGTCGGTTCCCTGGCAGGAATCAAGGACTATAAGGACATAAGCAGCTATGCGGAGGAAGCAGTTGGATTTACCGTAACAAAAGGGATAACCCCTCTGGACGGTGAAGGTAAATTAAATGCCAAAGGAGCCGTAAACAGGGCAACGGCAGCCCAATATATATATAACGTTTTCAATTATAAAAACTAAAAAAAATTCAGTATAAATGGCGCTAATTAAGGTGAAAAATCGGTTGCCGCGTACTACTTATGAAGCAGCCGATTTTTTACATGATACTATAATACTCTTATGCTGAGAGAGAGGCGCAGATCCTCGGATGAGGCTATAATCGAAAGGAGGAGAGTCAATGGATAAGGAGTATGGCATTATAAAAAATAATTTTATTTCTTTAGCACTCCATATAGCCATAAGTGCTATAATGATTTTGATTTATAAGCCTTTTAGTTTGTCGTCCCGAATGTATTCAACCGGGATTGCGGGTAATGTAGTAATGTTAATTGTAGTACTTTTTTTATATACATTGACTTCATACCTATTAGCAGGAAATTTATTATCGGTTTCAGGCTCATGTAAGAACAGGGTGATATCAGTCTTAAGTACCTCAACAGTATTACTTGCTGTCTGGATCTTTTGTTATATACTGGACGATGGTGGCTTCATGTCAGGTTTAGTATGGGCGTTTTTCATGTATTGTAGCCTTTCGTTTATACCTGTTTATTCCTCTATAGAGTTTTTACATATCCCAGTAGCATTTTTAACCGCAATAGTGGTAGTCCTTCCTTCATTATTAAGTTGGATTGGGATAGAAGTTAGGTATAATATGAAAAAAGTAAGTCACTCCAAAAAAGGAGGCCATGAGTAAATTGGCTGAGATAAGGATTGCGTTGGAGGTATTGTATAGAAAGACGTGGGCAATATTTAAAGGAAATTTGTTTGCGATTATTATGGTAAATCTGATCGCAGCTGTACCTGCAAATATAATAAACTATATTCTTTCAAGCATTCAGAAAACCAGTTCTTTCTTATTTGTTTTTGATATCTTATCATTATTTATGACTCTAGTCGCGGGGATTTCGTCATTGGCTACGGTATACATCGCTGTAAACACATGGAACGGCATGCCTCCTATGTCGATGAAAGAGTCATTTTCTATGGCTTATAAGCGATGGGGAACTTCCATCACAACAGGGATACTACAGTATTTAATTAGTTCTGCACTTATTCTATTATTCATTATTCCGGGTATTGTTTGGATGGTTTATTATGCATTTGCATACCAAGCTGTTGCTTTGACTGGTTTTAAATGGAAAAAGGCCTTGAATTACAGCAAATTTATTGTTAAAGGAAACTGGTGGAAGGTGTTTGGCAATTTGTTTTCTCTTTCTTTAGTGCCTGCCGTTATTTATTGTCTTATGTTTTTCCCTCATAGATATTTAATAAAAACAAATCCAGAATTCAATGCCTTAATTATTCTTATTAACATAATTTCAAATGTTTTGTTTAGCTTTGTTAATGTAGGGACGTCAATACTATATTTAAACCTGTCAAGCCTAAAGGAAACCTCAAATAACGAAAAGACTGTTTATGAGAAAATAAACGCTTATGTTAATAAGAATGTATCAATACTATCTGGAGAAACTGAAGATATTGGGAATCTCGGGAATATGGAAGAATATGAGGAAGATTTTGATGATGATTCGCTAAGATGCTCTATATGTGGAATTAAAGTTGAACCTGATCAAGTTGTTTGTCCGATGTGCCACTCTATAATTCGATAGCAGGGAGAAAACATTAATGAGTAGAAGTACGCTTCAAAAAATTATAATAATTAACATAATTATTCTCTTATTTCCACTCCAATTTTTACGCCTTTGGATTTAAGGCTATAAAGCAAGCTGATCAGCTCTGACGGTGTTCTTTCTTTGCCTTCTATAAGGTGCAGATCGTCAATCAACAGAAGTTTGAGGTGCTCGAGACTTCTTTTGATAGTGATTCTGAAAACTGCTTTGTGCAGCCGTTCGCGCCTCCGTGAAATATGTTGTATTTATTCCTTTTCCACTTTTATCCGCAAATGCACAAGCATTTCTATCGATATTACCAGAAAGCCCACTGAATAACCGATAGTAGACAAGATATAAAAATTCATATTCCCACTGATTGGCCCGATTAACCCTGCCAGGGTCAGAATTCCGCTTATTCGCATTGTCCATGCGGCCGCTTTGTTTCCGAAGTCCGTCAGCGCACTGGAAGCAAATATCATCGCCATACCCAGGAAGAAACCCCAAGAGACGCACTCAAAGCCTTTTGTAACGGAAGGCCAGCCGTCCAGTAGCAGCCAGGACGGCATAGCTTTTTCGTGAAAGATTTGATTCAATACGGTCAAATAAATAAAGTGATTGATAATTGTCACCGTTGCCATGCAGGCAGTCAAAATCAATGCGATCATGCTCTGGCTTTTTCTATTTTCACTACTTCCTCTATATAGCTCTATCATAAACTGCAGGATTACGACTGCTGCCCATATGGTTAGTATCTCCATGACCGTCATGATGTTTCGGTTTTCAGTTAAAATCCATCCGGTTGTAGATAGAACATATAGGCCGCTGATTAGCAGGATGGTGTATGCTATGCTTTTTGTTTTTCTTACATTTATTGATGTTTGGTGAGTTTCTGCTTCTTTTGAATTCTTCATAAAGCTCTCTTTCTCAATTATCTTAATTGTCATAATGCATATCATATCAGAAACTGCAATGTAATATCAAATTTAACTATATTTTATTATTATGTCAACCGAAATAACAGACAATTATGCAACTCAAGTAGGACGCTCCAGATCCGATACCTGTATTCCGGAAGACCTCCAGGTTGCCTTTGAGTTCCATCCCTATCCGACGGTCTGGAATCCGGCTGTATTGGATAAAGCATGCCTGCCGCCGAAAGGACCCGTATCTTTGAGGCTGCTTCAATGAAATGCTCGATCTGCGCCGACGTTTCCACCGGCCTGTCTGGTGCGGCGAGTGGGGATGCGATCCCGCATTTATTTTTGAGCTTGACAGGGGGATGCTGATGCTGTGCGAAAAGAATGACGTATCTTGGACACTGTAAGCCTATAAGAATTCACAGTATATTGGAATCGTTTATTTGCTGTGGAAGACCAATTGAAATACAGGCTGCAGTTCAGACTTAGAGCCCTGTTTCAGACACTCTATAGTGAGCAGATTCTGATACCGGAGCTGAAAACCTTCCGGCTCAGCAACTGTGCCGCATGGAAAGTGATGGAGGAAATGCTGACGGGCGCGGGGATGAGAGATGGGACCTTGATACAAAAGATCAATCAGGAAGCCTTCACTTCCGGCTGACCGCTCTCCCGTGACGATGTCAGGAAAGCAGGATGGCAAGTTTTTTTACGCCCGGGTCCGGCTTGATTTCTACGCCCTTTGCGCCGTTTGTGTGGCATCCCCCGGCGACTTCTTTTATGCCGGAAATTCCTCTGAGGCAAATGTTCCAGGGCTTGCCGGCGTTCGACGCTTCTACGGTGATCCGGCCGGCTTCGCGCTTCATGGACACCTCCAGGTCTGTTTTGCCGTGGATATCTGCTATGAAAGCCTTTGCAGCCATGCCGTCCTTCAGTTCGAACAAATGCAGGGTCACACCGTCGGAATAATTGTAATCGGGCCTTGTATCATTCTTTCCCATTGCAAGGATGCTGTTTTCCCTTACCATGATGGGCATGCTCATATAGCCGTGCTTTTCTTTTTTCCAGCCTCCGCCCCGGATTTTTTCACCGGTCAGCAGGCTGGTCCAGGTGCCTTCGGGCAGATAATACGACACAATACCCTCTTCATTAAAAACCGGCGCGATGAGCAGGGAATCTCCCAGCATGAACTGTCTGTCCAGATAATCGCAGGAGGGGTCCTCCGGGAATTCCAGGATCATGGCCCTCATCATGGGAAGCCCTGTTTGCGCGGTCTGGCAGGCAGAACTGTATAGGTAGGGCATAAGGCTGCATTTCAGTTTTGTGAAAAAGCGAAGCACATCCACCGCTTCTTCATCAAAAAGCCATGGAACCCTGTAGGACATATTCCCGTGCAGGCGGCTGTGGGAGGACAACATGCCGAAGGCGGTCCAGCGCTTGTACAGATCGGGTGTGGCCGTATGTTCAAAACCGCTGATGTCATGGCTCCAAAAACCAAAGCCCGACATGCACAGGGAAAGCCCGCCGCGCAGGCTTTCCGCCATGGACTGGTAATTTGCCGTGCAATCTCCGCCCCAGTGTACCGGGAACTTCTGGCCGCCGACGGTTGCGGAGCGTGCGAATACCAGGGAATTTCCCTTTCCCCGCTTTTCCTCCAGAGCTTCAAAGACTGTTTTATTGTATAGATAAGTATAATAATTATGCATTTTTACCGGATCGGAACCGTCAAAATAAACGCCGTCCGCCGGAATACGCTCGCCGAAGTCAGTCTTGAAACAGTCGACGCCCATGTCCGCAAGCTTCTTCAGGTAACCGGCATACCACTGGCAGGCATCGGGATTTGTAAAATCCACAAAGCCCATTCCCGGCTGCCAGGTATCTACCTGATATACGCCTCCGTCCTTGTTTTTGATCAGATACCCGTTTGTTTTCCCTTCATTAAACAGTCTGGAACGCTGTGCGATATATGGATTGATCCATACGCAGATTTTCAGGTCTTTTTCTTTCAAGCGTTTCAGCATACCTTCGGCATCGGGAAACACCCTGTCGTCCCATTCAAAATTGGTCCAGTGATGCTCCTTCATCCAGAAGCAGTCAAAATGGAATACATGAAGCGGGATATGGCGGTTTTCCATTCCCTCGATGAAGCTTGTGACTGTTTTTTCATCGTAATCGGTTACAAAGGAGGTGGTGAGCCACAGCCCGAAGGACCACGCAGGCGGCAGGGCGGGCTTTCCGGTCAGCGCGGTATAGCGCATGATAACCTCCTTGGGGGTGGGGCCGTTGATGATGTAATATTCCAGGTATTCGCCGGGTACGCTGAACTGGACTTTTGAAACGCATTCCGATGCTATTTCACAGGAGACAAGTCCGAAATCGTTTATAAATACGCCATATCCCTTGTTTGTCAGGTAAAAAGGAATGTTTTTATAGGCCAGCTCCGAACTTGTTCCACCATCGGCGTTCCATAGATCCACCGCCTGGCCGTTGCGGACAAAGGGAGTAAACCGTTCGCCAAGGCCATATACGGTCTCACCCACGTCAAGAGACAGCTGTTCTCTCATATAGGGGGTTTTATCGGTATCCAGGATGTAGGCAAGGGTTTTCCGGCCATCCCCGGTGATATACCGGTCCTTATCGAAAAAGCTCACATTCCAGCCGCCGCCCTTTTTTATTCTCACGCTCAGGTTTCCGCTTCTCAGACCGGCATATGCATCGTTGTTTTCAATGAGCATATCTTCCGGTTCTTGCCGGTTAAGCGCATATGACGGCCCTTTTTCCAGGCCGCCGGTGTAATGCCAGGCCTGCACGCAAATGACGTCTTTCATGGGAGAGGAGAATTTCACTGTGAGGAGCGGGCCTTGAAGCGTCATGCCCCGGTTTGTAATAGGAGCGACGGGTGCATAAGCCGTAACAGTATCTTTGGTTGTTTCGATGTCATATACTTCTGTGGCATTATGAATATCGACCCCATCCCGGCTTCTCCAAAAACCGTCTGTAAATTTCATGGCTAAATACCCCCAAAAATTTAAATTATTGCAAATATATTGCAAAAATTATCCTTTACCAATATAATTATATTGTTATAAAATGTTTATTTCTTTAATGATTCTGACTATTTATATCAGGATTTTGACTTATGAACAGAGATTTGCTGCGTGAAAACAGAATTCATGGGGATAAAATGTTTCCGGTGGGGATCTATACCATGAACCGCTTATCCCGCCAGTGGCACCTTGATTACCACTGGCATGATGAGCTTGAGTTTTTATATGTCGTCAGCGGTGGAGCGGAATTTCAGATCGATTCCCGGAATTACCGGATTTCGGGAGGGGAAGCTTTTTTTATAAACAGCGGACTCCTCCATGGCGGATATTTGCAGGAAGGGGAGGGCTGTGACTTTTGCGCCATCGTTTTCAGTCCGGAACTGCTTTTGGGGAGCAATTATGATGGTTTTCAGGAAAAATATGTTGATCCCGTGATCAAAGGCAGGTACTCAATGCCTGTCCATATCCGCGGCGCCGCGGACTGGGAGCGGGAGGTCCTGTTTCATATCCGTGAGGCGATAGAAACGGGAGAAGCAAAAAAATTCACCTATGAGCTGGTCATCAAGGCTCATTTGTATCTTGCTTTTTCACTGATCCTTTCAAACAGCAAATTGAATGTCAGTGAGAAAAAGCATCCTGCAAGCAGCCTGAAAATCGAAAAAATGAAAGAAGTGATCAAATACATTCAGGATAACCACTATAAAAAGCTCACCATCAGGGAGCTGTCATCGGTGCTGAATATGAGCGAGAGCTATTTCTGCAGGTTTTTCCGGCAGATGACCCGGAAAACCCCTGTGGATTATATAAATTATTACCGTATCAATAGGGCAGCCAGGCTTCTGGGAGACACCAGCAAAAAAATGATTGAAGTGGCAATGGATGTGGGCTTTGACAACTGCAGTTATTTTATCAGCATTTTCAAGAGCTATATGAAGTGCACTCCGTCGGAGTACAGAAGAATACAATGCCGGGACAGTACTCCTGAATGAGCCGGGGCGTGAATTGGCGGTGAGAGATCGTTGTGAAAGAATTGCTATATCACAAAAAAATATCAGTGCCAAGAGGGAAATTTATTATTGCCTAAAAGCTTCTTACAAGCGGACATCCGTATTAAAAAATCCAAGGATGTCAAAATCCTGTTATAAAAAGTTAAAATATTTAAAGAAAAAAATTTTTTCCCGCACTATAATTTCAGCAGGTATGTCCTGCAATCGGTTCCTATCGGAGGTAAAATAATGAAATTACCACAGGTTGGGGGAGTGAATTGCATTGAAGCAATGGGCATTTCATGTGTTCAACAACATTAAAATACGGGAGAAGCTGCTGATATCCTATATTCTGGTGGTTATTCTTCCTCTTATTCTGGCCAGCTCCATATTGATCCATAATATGAGCAGGATGGTCATCGACAGCGCGCTTAATGAATCATCCATAAATGTAGATAGAATAGCCTCAAGGCTGAATGAGGTTTTAACGATTGCAATGGACATATCCTACAAGGCGCATATCGACCAAAACCTTGAAAACATGATATTGAACAATTATGAAAGTACACAGGAAGTATTTGACGCATATGGCCAGTACACGGAATTTGAAACCTATGTAAGCCTGTACAGCCGGAAAATAAAGAATATCAGGTTTTATACCTACAATCGGACCCTTCTTGAAAATGGCGTTTTTTATAAAGTCACTCCTGAAATCCTGCAAAGCGAGTGGTTCAAAAGAGCCAAAGGAGCTAACGGAAGGATCGTCTGGCAATACTTGAGCGGTTCAGACGGCCATAGCAGGTACCTGTGCCTTACAACCGTCGTTAAAGCCAACCTGGGGTATAAGGACATCGGCGTGATCTGTATCGGCATAAGCGAGGAATACATATATAATATCCTGAAAAATGAGCCCTATGAGACCTATATTTGCGATGAACTGGGCAATATCATCGGCGCAAGGGAGCTTTCGGCCTTCGGTCAGAACATAAGACAACGGGATATTTCGGCGGTGGATTCCATGATCGCAGGCATGCATGATTTTAAATATAACGGAGTCTTATCCAAGGTGATCATAAAGGATTTCAATCCAAGCGCACAAAATGGAAGCTTTAAGATCATAAGCATCATACCCTTGGACGTTTTTGAAAAACAAGCCGCCCAAACTTCAATTCTGGGAATGGGCATCATGGTAGCCAGTTTGATGCTTGCTTTCATCCTGATCATCATTTTTATCAATGCCATAAGTAAAAGGATAAAACGGCTGAGCATCGACATGCACATGGTGGCGACAGGCAATTTCGATACTGCCCCGGTCATTGAGGGCAAGGATGAGATCGGGCAGCTGTCGGCCGACCTCGGCACGATGATCCGGAGCATCAAGGCGCTGGTTCATGAGGTCTATGAGGTCAATCTTCAAAAAAAACAGCTGGAACTCAAGCAAAAGGAGATCAAGCTCAAAATGCTGGCGAACCAGATCAATCCGCATTTCTTATTTAATTCCCTTGAGACCATAAGGATGAAGGCCCATTGCAACGGGCAGGATGAAATTGCCGGGGCGGTCAAGCTGCTGGGCAGAATCATGCGGAAGAACCTGGAGGCGGGCAACGATTTCGTATCCCTGGAGTGGGAGCTTGACCTTGTAAAAAGCTATCTGGATATCCAGAAATTCCGATACGGCAACCGGATTCAGTATGAGATAAAAATTGACGGCTCGCTGTACGACTACAGCATTATGCCGCTTACCTTGCAGCCGCTTATTGAAAACTCCGTTGTACACGGTATCGAGGAAAAAAAGGGTATCGGAAAGGTTATCATTGATATTTTTGAAGAAAACGGCACCCTCCGGATCAATATTGAAGACAACGGGCTGGGGATGAGCGAAGAAAAGCTTGAAGCTGTGGTTTCTTCCCTTGCCGGCACCGATGAGAGCCCCGGTAAAAGAATAGGGGTCAAAAACGTTTATCAGAGAATAAAACTTTGCTACGGGAATGATTATGGGTTGACAATAAATAGCATACCTGGCACAGGCACCAGGATTGAAATAAAACTACCCGGAAAGGTAAAGGATTATGCTGAAGGTACTGTTGGTTGATGATGAGCCTATCATTATAAAAGGCCTGAGAACAATAATCGACTGGAGCAGCTATGGTTTCGAGATTTGCGGCGAAGCGGAGGACGGCCGGGCAGGCTTAGAAAAGATCCTCTGTTTGAAGCCGGACCTTGCACTTGTGGATATCAAGATGCCTGAGATGAACGGCCTTGAACTGGCAGAGCGGCTAAAGAAAATGAATATGGAATGCAGAATTATTATTTTAACCGCCTATTCGGATTTCAAATTCGCCCAGAAAGCCATCGAATTGGGAATCGACGCTTATATCCTCAAACCTGTCGAAGAATCGGAGCTTATAGAAAAGCTGCGAAAGGTTCACAGCGCTATTGTTTGCAAAAGGAATGAAAAACAATGCCTGGACCAAAGTCTTTCCTTGTCCAAGGAAAAAGTACTGCAAAATCTCATGACGGGAGCAATTGACCCAGAGTCGGCGGAATATTACAACAGATTATGCTGCTTTGGTTTTCCATGGGCCAGATACCAGGTTGTATTGATTGGAATTGAGCCCTATAATCAGGCGGATTGTGCGCTTCACAGCAAAATAAGGTGTGAAACCGGTAAATTTATAAGTGCGGGAAATTACGGGCAGGTATTTGGCATAAGCATTTTTACAGCCATATTACTCAAAAATATGCAATCCGCAACCCTGTACCGGTTGCTCCATCAACTGCAGTGCAGTCTTTACAAAAGCGCCGCATCAAACATAATCATTTCCGCGGGTATTCCCGTTGACTCGTACAGCAGGATATGCACTTCCTACGACGATGCTTTGTCACTGATCAATAAAAAGTTCCTCTATGGACATAAAAAAATCATTATGGACATTTGTGCCGATACCGCACCCGACATTCTCCGGATGCGGGAAAATCCGTTCAATGCCGGCCGTCTGGCGGACGAGCTGTATAGTGCAATGGATCTGAATAATACCGAAAGTATCAATCGGCTTCTGGAAAACATGAAGGACTATTTTCTATTTGCCGAAACAGATGAATTTTCCATAAAGTCTATGTATTCCAATATGTATTTGATGCTGATGAATATGCTCCTCCGGAGCAACGAAGGAATCCGGGACTGCATTGCTGTGGAAAGCAAAGTGCTGGACGGGATTCATGCTGCCGCCAGTCTTCAGGAATTGCACGGATATTTTAAATATACGCTGTTGGCGGTTTCCGATGTCCTGGGAAAGCAAAGACCCGGACAAACGGTCAAAAAGCTTCTGGATTACGTCGACAGGAATTACTACAAGGATTTGAAGCTTAGTCATCTTGCCGAATTGTTCTGTTACAGCAGTGTATATCTCGGGAAGCTTATCCGGCAGCATGCCGGTATGAATTTTAATGCATATCTTGACAGCGTGCGGATGAAAAAGGCCGTCGAGCTTTTGAAAGAAGGCATGAAAGTATATCAGGTTGCAGAAAAGACAGGCTTTAAGGATATCGATTATTTTTACCGTAAATTCAAAAAGCACACGGGTTTTTGCCCTTCCGGTTTCAAAGATATATAAGTTGAAGTAAGTTTTGTGCTATTCTGAGCGGTGGTCCTTCGCCCCACTCAGGATGACAGGGTGAATTGATTTAATACAACTTATATAGCTGATTTTTACAGTAAAATTGATTTAATAATTACGGTGTGATTCACTTTATAAGGGTGATATATTGTTTCTATAAGCAGAATTTGTAAGGGGAATATGTTGTTTTCATCATAGGAATTTATCTACTTTTTATATTATGGAGGTATGGAATGCAAACAGCTGAGCTCAATCCTTTGCCGCATAAAAAACAACGGTTTGCCTTTGCAGGAACGAAGACGCTGAAAACCCAAAAATATCTCATATTCATGTCCTTTCCTTTTTTACTATGGTTGTTTATCTTTAGATACATCCCTCTTTGGGGCTGGACCATCGCTTTTCAGCGGTATATGCCGGGGAAAGGCTTCTTCAGCCAGGAGTGGGTCGGTCTTGAATATTTCATAAAAATGTTCAAGGACTCGCTTTTTTATCTGGTTATGCGGAATACCCTGGCCATGAGCATCCTGTCATTGATTTTTTGCTTTACCCTGCCCATTGTCCTGGCAATTCTGCTGAATGAAATAACGGCAGCCAGGTTTAAAAAAACCGTTCAGACGATTTCCTATCTGCCGCACTTTGTATCCTGGGTCATCGTGGCAAGTCTTTTTAACAAAATGCTATCCATTGACGGCGGTATCGTGAATCAGATCCTTATCACACTTCAAATCGTGGAAAAACCGGTCCAGTTCATGGCAAACCCCAACTTCTTCTGGGGCATTGTAACACTGGCGGACGTGTGGAAGGAGATCGGCTGGAATTCAATTATTTTTCTCGCAGCCATTGCCGGCATTCCTCAAGACCTCTACGAAGCATCTATGATGGACGGCGCCGGGAGATACAGGAGAATCCTGCATATAACGCTTCCGGGAATACTCCCGACAGTTATCGTCATCCTCATCATGTCCATTGGCAACCTGATCAACATCGGGTTTGAAAAACAATTTCTCATGAGGAATTCCCTTGTAAGAGATTATTCGGATGTTCTGGACCTGTATATCCTTGACTATGGCATATCCGCAGGAAGGTGGGCATTTGGAACGGCAGCGGGCATATTCAAATCCGTGGTCAGCATCATCCTGGTTTTTGCCGCCAATGCAATCAGCAGGAAATCCCTTGGCATTAAAGTAATGTGAAATGTGGAGGAAGCCGTTTTGAAAAAATTATCCGCAGGCGACAGAGTTTTTGCTATCAGCAATTATTCCTTTATGGTGCTTTTGTGTATTGTCACCCTTTATCCATTTTTAAACGTACTGGCCGTATCCCTCAATGATTCAATGGACACGGTGAAAGGGGGGATCACCTTATTCCCAAGGGAATTCACCCTGAATAACTACATGCAGATATTAAAAACCGATGCCATTTCAATTTCCGTCGTGATATCCGTTCTCAGGACCGTGGTGGGAACCGTCACCGGGATTATGAGCACTGCGATGATTGCCTTCGTTATAAGCAGAGAGGATTTCTTTGCCAGAAAGTTTGTCATTACCGCTTTTCTTGTCACCATGTATGTAAGCGGCGGGTTGATTCCAGATTACATGCTGGTAAGAAGCCTTCATCTTAACAACAACTTCCTGGTTTATATCCTTCCGGGCCTCATCAGCGTTTTCAATGTCATCGTCCTCCGTTCCTTTATGGACGGCTTGCCTTTTGAACTGCAGGAATCCGCAAAGCTGGACGGTGCCAATGACGCCGTCATATTCTTCAGGATCATATTCCCGCTTTGCACCCCCGTCATTGCGACATTGTCGCTTTTTATCGCCGTAGGGCAGTGGAATTCCTGGTTTGACACCTACCTTTACTGCGGCTCGAATAAAAAACTGACTACCCTGCAGTTCGAACTGCAAAAAATATTGCTCAGCGCACAGTCTTCCGGTCAGCAGGACATTTACGGCTCTTCGGACATGGTTTCCCAGAGAAGGGTTTCACCGGAATCCCTGAGAATGGCAATGACCATTGTTGCGACACTGCCGATCATCTTCGTATACCCCTTTGTACAGAAGTACTTTGTAAAAGGCCTGACGCTGGGAGCATTAAAAACCTGAGGGCTTTGTGCTGCCGCCGGTAAATTTTCAGCAGCGATCCGCTGGTCTGAAATTAATATAAATCAAAGGAAATTAATTGAAAGGGAGGAAGGATAATGAAGAAAGCTCTATGTTTGGTCCTCGTGTTACTATTTGTTGCGAGCCTGTCCGTAGGATGCGGCAGTGCAGGCGTTACATCCGGCGACACAAGTGCCGGACAGAACAATTCTACGGGGGCCGCAGAACAGACCGAGTCAACGGTCAAAGCCCCGGAACCCATTACCTTTACAATGTACAGCGTGGAAGTGGATGCATACCCGGATACAGGCTTTAAAAGCCCTGTGGCACAGGAGATCACCAGGCTTACAGGGGTTACTCTGGAGATTGAAAATGCGGTCAGCAGCGATGCGGGAAAGCAAAAGTTATCTCTCATGGCGGCAAGCGGCGATTACCCTGATTTTATCTACGGAAAAGGCGATATGAATATCGTTAAGAATGTCAATGGAATCATCAAGCTGGATGATTATATTGAGAAATTCGGCCCCAATTTAAAAAAATTCTACGGCGACGACATTGTGAGGCTTCGCTGGAGCCTGGACGACCCGGGCATCTATTACATCGGCGGCAAGGAACTGGGACAGGAAAATATGGAGCCGAACTCCGGCTTCCAGCTTCAATTGGGAGCCATCAAGGAATTGGGCTATCCGCAGATCAAGACGGTTACCGATTTTGAAAATGCCATTAAAACATACAAGGAAAAGCACCCCAAAATTGATGGACAGAACTCCATCGGCCTCTCCTTGCTGGGTGACGACTGGAGAACAATGATTACGGTGACCAACCCTGCAAATGCCGTAATGGGCAACTCGGATGACGGCGAATGGTATGTCAACCCGGATACCCTGGAGGCGGTGAGACATGTAACAAGGCCCGAAGAAAAGGAATATTTCCGGTGGCTGAATCACATGAACGCAGTCGGGCTCCTTGATCCTGAAAGCTTTGTGCAGAAATATGACCAGTACAAGGCCAAGATAGCGTCGGGAAGGGTTATCGGCCTTACGGATGCAAGATGGGAAATTGATGAGCCTGTGACCGCTTTGAAGAAAGACGGAAAATATGAGAATACCTACGGATTCTTCCCTGTTACTTTGAAGGAAGGCATAAAATATGCGGACTTCCAGAGCTCCGGATACCTCGGCGGCTATGCCCTGTCCATATCGGCAAAGTGCAAGGACCCGGAAAGGGCAATCAAATTCTTTGACTGGATGTGCACCGAAGAGACCCAGATTCTCACTCACTGGGGTGTGAAGGACGTACATTACACCGTTGAAAACGGCAAACGGGTGTTGAAGCCTGAAATTGTCGAAATGAGGAATTCCGACCCGGCATGGCAGCAAAAAACAGGAATCTACAAATACAAATATCCGTTCCAGGCCTATGGCAATGCCGTCAAGGACTCTACGGGACAATACTATGAAGCCTTTGATACCCTTGAAGCCATCACTGCAAGACAATCCGACCTGGAAAACGAAATCCTGAGCCACTACGGAGTGAAAACCTGGAAGGAGCTGTACCCGCAGGCAAGCGAATTCCCCGTGAAATTCTATGGCGCGGCATGGCTTGTAAACATAGAGGATCCCGAGTGGAAAGCCGCCGATGACAAAATCCTCAAAACAGGCTACAAGATGATCCCGGCAGCCATTCTGGCAAAGCCCTCGGATTTCGACCAGAAGTGGGAGGAATACCAGAAGGCTTTGAAGGATGCGGGACTTGATGAAGTATCGAAACAGTTCTCACAGGCGCTTAAAGACCGGACAGAGCTGTGGAAATAGCGACCTGCCGCGGGCAGTAAATAAAAACCAAAGATGCCCCGGTTGATTAATGCTACATTGTGCACCGGGATGAAAGCCCTATGTAAAAGGGGGATGGTAATATGCCATCCCCCTTTTACGTTAAGCGCCGCAGTCAAATTACCTTAAGGCGGTACAAAAGGGTTGTGAGATCAATGAGCATGCCATGAATCACTAAGTGGTGCTACCTCTTTCCAATACTCTAACAATTCCTTTATATATTCCAAAGTACTACCGTTGGGGTTTATAAACTGAACAGGGAATTGAAAGCATGTGTTTGCAAATTCTTTGCCGAAAACCGTCATTCTTTTACCCTTTGGGCAATCGTCACCCGTACAGGATACGCAAGGCATCACACTTTCTTGAACAGCTTTTATGAACCCTTCCTCAAATTCGCCCTTGTAATCTCCTAAAAAGAAAAAAACGCGCCATTTATCTTTATTCATTAGTATGCTGCACAAATAATTTTTCTCATAGGGAACTCTCCAATAATTTGGACCAAACCACTGCCGCGGCGTCATTTGGTTTGTTCTTAAATAGGCGGCGAAGCCCAGCGCTGTTTCCTTCAAATCACCTTCAAGAAGTTCGAGGATTTCCTCCTCTATTTGAGGACTGATTTTCTCTTGCTCTTTATCCAAAGGGGGGGTGTGTTTTTCGGACATTTTTTCAATTCCTTTCGTAATATGAATTACTGTCCTGTCCATGCATATTATATCGAAAAATAATAAATATTGCCAAATAAATACAATGTTTTTCAAAAATAATTTGCAGTAAATTCATAATAAAGTACCACGGGCCAAGCACTGCTAAAAAGCAGCATAAGAACCGACGATTATACTTATCCGCCGTATGAATGGATAGTAAAAAATTAACTTACCTTCTTAAATATCCGCCAATACATTGTTTAGTAAATGGATTAAAGAATAATACAATGGGTCCAAAGAAATCATCCTGGGTAGTGGAAAGCTCTACCCGCACAGCATATCCGCCATTTAAAAATAGTAAGGTGCGGTTTATTTTTGCACTAAAAATAGGAGGAGTATCAAAGGGTGTGTCCTTTACTTTGATTAGGGACACATCGGCCGTTTCCCAGTCAATGATGGTTTTATGATAATTTTCAAGCTTATAAGCAAGTTCTCTGTAGTAGTTTTTGTTAATAACTGCTGAGGATAATCCTATATAGATTGATGCAGCAGCGAGGATCAATAAAAAAATAATAACGCCTTTTTTTCTCATATTTACATTCCCCCTTATTTCATAAAGGTACATGTTATTTATCTATTCTATAATAATATCAATAATTTACCAGATAAGCAAACCATTATATTGTTTGACTACCTGGAGAGTTATTGATACTATTGGCTCATACTTGGTCGTAGAATTTTTTATATAGAGGTTTTAAACTATGTGTTATTGCTTTAGGCCGAATGAAGCTAAAAAGATTGTTGAGCGTTTTGGCAAAGACTTTTATGGAAAAGTACTGAAGGATATAGAGTTTTATTCATCAAAATGGAAGTTGGAAATAATTCAGCTGATTGACTATTTTTCAGTAAATTGTCTGTTTATCTGCCGGTCTGGATATTACGGGGATGCAATACTAAAAATATGCAAGCCGTGCAAAGAGGTTTTAACTGAGCTCAACACTTTGCGTGAATACAACGGAAGACGGTTTTGTAAAGTCTTTGACTCCGACATAGAGAATGGGATTATACTTGAAGAACTGATATACCCCGGTGTACAATTGAGAGATGAAAAAATATTGGAAAAAAGGCTTTCCGTCTTTTCCTCTTTATATAATCAGCTTCATATTGAGCCTTTCAGCATGGAATTATATCCAACCTACACCCAATGGGTGAGCAGAATAACAGAATATATGAGCAGGCGTGAAGATTATAGAGAGCTTTATTTGTACATGGAAAAAGCAAAGGAGATATGTCTGTCACTTGATTTAAAATACTCTAAAAAGATGCTGTTGCACGGTGATTTGCATCATGACAATATTTTACTAAGTAATAATGGAGAGTATAAGATCATTGATCCCAAAGGTGTTGTCGGTGATCCGATATTCGATGTTCCGCGCTTTATTCTGAATGAACAGGATGACACTTTGCCTTCCCATCAAAACTATTTAAAAACAGGCAAGATAATCGACTTTTTTGAAAAAAGCTTAAATATTCCCAGCAAGGTAATCAAGCAGTGCTTTTTCATTGAAATGGCAATGGCGAATTGTTGGGAAGTAGAAAGCGGTTCAGCTCTAAACCTCGACAGCGTGGCTATGGCAGAAGCTATTATGGATCAGGCAACATAAGCAAACTAAAATATCAAAAAATAGTTTTGATAAATGAAGGAAGTAAATGAAAAGCCGGTTTCCCCTAGTCATAGTATTCCCCCCATGGCATGAACATATGGAAAAGGGGTGTACCGATCGGGTATAATAAGGATGGCATTATTTTGGAAAGGTATGGATAAAAAATGACTGCAATAGATAAAAAAAGAGAAAACAATTACAAATTAAAACGGTATAATTTGATTGTGGTAGTACTACTATCCATATTGCTTTTAACCACACATACAGCCTGTACAAAAAACGTGGCAGAAAAGACTGGCACCAGTAAGCCGGAGCCGGTTGGAAGCAGTATCAATGAAGAGGTGGAAGACATACCGGTAAACCTGATAAATGCAAGCGGAGATACAGTACAGGATAGAATAAGAGTACCGGAAGGTTTTACGCGAATCAAAGCGGAGGATGCATCTTTCGGGGATTACCTGAGGAACTTGCCCCTGAAGCCTGATGGCTCGGAGATAAAGACTTTTAATGGTGAAACAAGAATTACGGATTCCTATGCGGCTGTACTGGATATCGATGTTGGAGACAGGGACCTGCAGCAGTGTGCCGATGCAATAATCAGGCTGCGCGCGGAATACCTATACAGCCTCCGGCAGTATGAGAAAATACATTTCAATTTTACCAATGGCTTTAATGCTGATTTTCCCACCTGGATGAGCGGCAAAAGTATAAAAGTTGTTGGAAATGAAGCCAAATGGATAAAAAACGCTTCGGAAACGAGCAGTTACAGCAGCTTCAGAAGGTATCTGGACATGGTCTTTGCCTATGCCGGTACATTATCGCTTTCAAAAGAAATGACACGGATCCCGTTGGAAGAAATGAGCATTGGAGACGTTTTCATCAAAGGAGCTTCACCGGGACATGGGATAATTATTCTGGATATGGCCAGGAACGAAAAGACCGGAGAGAAAATATTCATCCTGGCACAAAGCTATATGCCTGCACAGGATATTCACATAGTAAAGAATCCGGAAGACGATGAAATCAGTCCGTGGTATTCGGCAGACATTGACCGTTCCCTCATCACTCCCGACTGGGAGTTTGAAAAGGACCAATTGATGAGATTTAAGTAAAAGGCTGGAATCACAAAATGCGCTTAAGCTTTTTCATCGAAATGGCAATGGCGAGTGGAAGATCCCGACGGTAATCTCTTCAGAAGAATGATTAGCTGTGGGTTGCAGCGAAACATTTTATATTCGTGGGAAAATTTTACGAACACCATTGACTTTATAAAAAATGAGTACTATACTAAAAATATGGAATCGGTTGCAGAAATTAAAATCATCTAATTTGCCTTGATCGGCAGATTAATATCCTTCAAAATTACCCCTGTACAAATGATATCGATAACACATACCGCTATCGGTATATATAGATAAAAACTTTTAAGGTGGTAAAACAGATGAACTCCATTGACAGCATTAGCAGCATAAGCCGTATGAGAAGCGGCAGATCGAAGAGAGTCTCCAGTTACGACAGGTCGGGCGGCAATAAGGATTATTATACACTTGGCCCCAAAGAAAAAATAGAAATATGCAATATAGGCGGTCCGGGATACATAAGACACATTTGGATGACTATGGCGCCCGATGTACCGGCAGAAGAGCACTTCCTTCCAAGGAAAATAGTATTGCGGATGTTTTGGGATGGAGAAGAAAATCCCAGCGTTGAAGTGCCCATCGGAGATTTCTTTGGCATGGGCCATGGGATAACGAAAAACTTTACATCCGCATGTTTGATGATGAGCCCCGAGGACGGCAAAGCCTTTAATTGCTTCTTCCCCATGCCTTTTTCCAGCAAGGCAAGAATCGAAGTGGAAAGCGACGCTCAAAATCCGCTGAAGTTTTATTTCTATATAGATTATGAAGAAGTGGATATACTGCCTGAAAACGAACTGAGATTTCATGCATGCTGGAATCGGGAGTGTCCTGCCGACGGGATTCCGGATACCGGCATTGACAATGCGGAGTATGAATTCGGCGGCTTTAATACTACGGGCGCCGGTAATTATGTAATTCTTGAAGCCTCTGGCCGAGGCCATTATGTAGGCTGCAATTTTAATGTACACAATCTGAGGATGACAAATGAATGGAACTGGTATGGCGAGGGCGACGACATGATATTCATCGACGGTGAAAAATGGCCGCCGCAAATGCATGGTACAGGGACTGAAGACTATTTCAATACCGCATGGTGCCCGCAGCAGGAGGTCTGTACTCCCTATCACGGAATAATCCGCGGCGGTGAAGCTAACTGGAGCGGAAAGATATCCTTATACAGATACCATCTTTTGGATCCTGTTATGTTTGAAAAAGATCTTAAAGTAACAATAGAACATGGGCATAACAATCACAGATGCGATGATATTTCTTCCACAGCATACTGGTATCAGACAGAACCGCATAGTGAGTTTGCAGTTTTGCCTGAAATTCAAAAGAGATTGCCATTGCCTGATATCCTACCCCTCAACGAAAAAGCAGTTAAAAAAGTGTTTGAACATAAAAATCCGTAAGCTTCAACGGTAAGTAGACATCGTCAGCCTTACGGAAACTGTACGATAAGAAAAATTATACCCGATGTGGAACCGGTTGCACATCGAAAGTTTTGCACAATAAGGAGAAAGATTATGAGTACAATCTATGATGTAGCAAAACGGGTGGGAGTTTCGCCTTCTACCGTGTCCAGGGCCATGTCCAGCAATGGGTATTGTGACGAGGCAACCAGAAAGCTGATACAAAAGGCTGCGAATGAGTTAAATTATGTGCCGGATCATTCAGCAAAGATACTGAGGACGAAAAAAACGGAGAGGATCATTTTTGCCATTCCCGATATATGCAACCCCTTTTATTTTGATATGATCAACGGCGCAAACAGCGTGCTGGAGAAATACGGATACCTGATGATCCTGTTTTATACAAAGCATAGCATCAAAGAGGAATTGAAAGCCATCCAGAATTTGAAGGAAAGGATTGCGGACGGAATGATCATGGTTTCCTTCAATTTTTGCGAGAAAAATATCAAGGCGATAAATTCAACCAATGCGCCGGTAGTTTTAACAAATAAGTACGAGTCTCCCAACGGTGAAGATAAATTCGACTATGTATACATCGATACCTATCTTGGCATAAAGCAGGCCACAGAGCATTTACTCAAGCAGGGACACCAGCGGATAGCATACATCGGCGGTGATATGAAGGAGCAGACCGGCCATGAACGTTATATCGGCTACAGGGATGCCATTCTGAATGCAGGCCTGAGAGTTGACAGCAGCCTGGTTTTCGAATCCAATTATACCGAGAGCGGCGGGTATTTGTGCGGCAAGGAAATACTGCTGCTGAAGGACAGGCCGACTGCCGTGGTTGCGTCCAATGACCTGATGGCCATCGGCTTTATGAATACCTGCGAGGAAAATAATATCAAGGTCCCAGATGACATTGCCGTAGTCGGTATGGATGATACGGAGCTGGCAAGAAGAGTGACGCCGAAACTGACGTCGGTTGCCATGATGCAGGAGGCCATAGGCATAAATGCCGCCCAGATACTTATGGATCAGCTGAGTGGTCAGTCACAGGAAAAGAAAAGAATCAAGCTGTTTCCAAGGCTTGTTGTAAGAGAGTCCAGTGTAAAAATCGAAAAATAACGAGGCATTAAAAAATGTACCCCACCTCCTTTATGGTAAAGGGATAACGCCTTACAAGCAGGGGGCTTCTGAGGATGAGGAATGTCTCTTTTTGAACAGGCGGGTACCGAATGGGTGCTCAGGCGGTGAGCATATCTCCCGCTTGGGATCATATGCAACCAGCCTCGTTGAATTACGCCGTTATAGCAGGACAGTTGGAGCCTTCCAGCGGGTCATGATCTGGATTTAAAAAGGCGGAGCCTTTTTGAATAAAAAATATATTTCAGGAGGGAATAAAATGTACAGGAAAGGGTTGCTAAAGTTTACGGCATTGGTTGTTGTGGCGCTGATGACGGTGGGTATTCTTCTCTCAGGCTGTGGAGCTGAAAAGAAGCCTGCAGGTACCACACAAACCGAAATAGCTACGACAGCTGCCGATACAAAGGAAACCGCTGCGGCACCTGAAACTGCCCCGGCAAAAGAGGTAAAGGGGGATATTCAGGTATTGACTTATGCCCATGCCGCCGATGGAAAGGATAATTTCACCAAATCATTGGATCAAAGCGTTGCCAATCTGAAGAAGAATTTCCCCGGCGTCAGCATCAAATGGATAAACGTGCCCTATGGTGAATATGAAAACAAGGTAAGGGTCGCGCTTTCATCAGGTACCGGTGCGGATATCATCTGGGTAGATACTCCCAACCTTGCCAGCTATGCTGCCGGTGGAGCTCTTGCCTCACTGGACGGATATTGGGATCCTGCCGACTTCAGTGATTTGCTGGATTCAAGCCAGGCAGCAATGAGGTTTAACGGAAAGATTTACGCAGCGCCATTGAATGAAGCCAATTTGTGTATTTTCTATAACAAGGATATGACGGATAAGGCCGATATCCATCCTCCGAAATCTGTAAATGAGGCCTGGACCTGGGAGCAATTCTATGAAGCGGCCAAAAAGCTGACAGTCAAGGATGCCAACGGCAAAGTACAGGTATATGGCTGCAATCCTGCCATGACGGCTGTGACCGATGTTAATGAAGGGTCCACCTTTGGCCTTATAGGATGGATATGGCAGGGCGGCGGTAATGTATTAAGTGAAGACGGAACAAAGGCAGCAGGCGTTTTTGACAGTGCTGAAAATATAAAGACCCTGCAATTCTTCCAGAAATTCTTTACAGAGAAAATCGCACCCCTTCAGGGAATAGCCAACGGCTTTGAGACAGGAAAAGTTGCCATGTTCTTCGTGGGACCGTGGGAGTTCGGCTACTTAAAGGATAAATTCCCGAATTTCAAGGTAGGCACGACTCCGCTGCCCAAGGGGAGCCAGCTGGGAAGCCCGACAGGCAGCTGGGACGTAGCAATGACTTCGCAGTGCAAAAATCCCGATGCAGGCTGGGAATTCATTAAACAGCTTACCGGCAAGGAAGACAGCAAAACCAGGACAGACGCCTCCGGGGACCTTCCCGCAAGAAAGTCCGTTTTGGAAGCATCGATCCTGTGCAATACCGAGCTGTATCTGCCTATAAAAGAGCAGCTGATGGACGGTGCAAAACCCAGGCCGGTATCGCCGGTATATCCAAAGATATCGGAAGCAATGACCAAAGCATTTAACGATGTCGCCTTCGGAAAAGACCCGGCGGAAACATTAAAGAAATATGCGGAAATAATGCAAAAGGCAATAGATCAGAAGTAAGGGTTTCATTTTGAAAAAGCGGAAGTAATATTATCAATCCTCCTAACGGTGCTCATAGGTTGGAGATATCCCATCAAAACAGATATCTCCGGCCTTGGGCAAGAATGCTGCAGCCATTTACGGGTACAGGCGGCGTATGGCTTGTAAATAAACAGGGTTTATTTTAGAATAGTTTATAGCAATGCCGTAGTTCAGATTGCCAGATTAATTTACAATGCGGGGTGATAGTATGCCGGAAGGCAGAAATTCCAATGTACGGCAGGTCCCTTCGATCCGGCCTCGAAGAATTGGCAGGACTGCCATGAACAATATTCAGGGCTACAGCTTTATCCTGGTTCCTGTAGCCATCATAGCAATATTCGGGATATATCCTTCCATTAACGTATTTATAATGAGCTTTCAGAAATTTAACATGCTTGCCGGAATAGACAATGCCGCATTTAACGGAATAGCGAACTATCTGGACTTTATGAAGGACGAGGTCTTCTGGAATACGCTTAAGAATACCTTTACCTTTGCATTGTTTGTGGTCCCCATTCAATCTGCCATTGCTCTTTTCTTTGCCGTATTAATCAATCAAAACCTCTCCGGAGTGAAGATTTACCGGACGATTTTTTTCATGCCGGTGATTATGTCCTTTGTAACCGTGTCCATATTCTGGAGGATGATTTATGAGCCTAACAACGGCCTTGCCAACAGCGTGCTGAGGCTGCTGCATATTCCCGAGCAGCAGTTCCTTATCGACCCGAACCAGGCCATGGCTTCTGTCATTGTCATGTGCATCTGGAAAAGCTGGGGCTGGTATATGGTTATTTTCCTTGCAGGCCTGCAGGAAATACCGAAGGAGCTGTACGAATCCTCTTATATTGACGGCGCTGCGCCTTTGAAGGTTCTGTTTGCAATAACGATTCCGCTTTTAAAAAGGTCGACCTTGTTTGTCCTGATTATGACGACAATCGATTCCTTTAAGATATTTACACCGATTTACATAATGACCAACGGAGGGCCTCTGGACACTACCAATACCATTGTGCACCATATATGGAAGACTGCCTTCCGGATGAATGAAATGGGATATGCGGCGGCAATGTCGATTTTCCTGTTTATTATCGTATTCATAATCACTATTTTGCAGTTGAAGCTGGCCAGGTCGAACAATTGACAATCCCGGGGCCAAAATATTTATAAGAGGGTGAGCATGTGTTTTCCAAGGGGAATATGCTAACAAAAAAAATCATTACCTATGTAATATTCAGTATTACTGCTCTGCTGGTATTAGTTCCGCTGTTTTGGGTCATCGGCAATTCCTTGAGGCCGGGTGCGGACATTGGCAAATATACGGATTTAAGCTTTAGAACCTTCATTCCGGAGAACATTACCACTGAAAACTATGCATTGCTTTTCAGAGATTATCCCTTTTCAAGGTATATAGTAAATACTGTGTTTGTTGCTGTCACCGTTACTTTTCTAAGCCTGCTGTTGAATTCGGTAGCAGCTTATGCTTTTGCAAAAATCGATTTCTATGGAAAGAACACTATATTTACCATCCTCCTGGTCACTTTGATCGTACCGGGTGAAGTCATGCTGCTGCCTTCCTATATGCTCATCAGGAAATTCGGACTTATGGATAATTATCTTGCGCTGATCCTTCCTGCATTGGCGGGTGCTTTCGGAATATTCTACCTGAGGCAGAGCTTTTTGGGCATGCCCTCCGAGCTGGAGGATTCGGCCGGTATTGACGGCTGCAGCAGGCTCGGGATCCTTTTCAGGATATTTATGCCTTTGGTGAAGCCGCACCTGATTACTTTGGGGCTTATGACCTTTATGGGTCAGTGGGACGGATTCATATGGCCGCTGACTGTGCTTACGACCCCTGACAAATATCTGATACAGGTAGGCATAAATTATCTGATGGGAGAGCACTTTGCGGAATGGGGGCCAATCTTTGCCGGGACGATGGTATGCACCGTACCTGTCATTATCATGTTTATCTGCATGCAGAAGTATTACATTGAGGGCATAGCCTCGGTAGGTATAAAAGGATGATAAAAAAATACAAGCTTTCAGTGAATGAACACATAGGAAGATTCATCTCAGAAATAAATTACGATCCTATTGCAGACAGTGTATCGGGTACAGCGATTGAGGAAGCCGGGGACAACCTTTTTCGGGTAAGTATTTATTTTGATGTTGAGGCCGACCTCAGGCTCAATGACTGGAAAATCAGGTTGATTCCTGCTTTTCAGCCTGCATTCCACTGGTCGCCGCACCTTACGCCGACAGACCGGCATATTGTTTCACAGCATTGCTTCCGGTCCCCCGCGCTTATAGCTTCAGATTCCAAAATGCAGCTGGCTGTCATACCGGATCTGGATCTGCTCCGGAATAGTCCTGTCAAATGGTATATGGATTTGGATGCGGAAAACAATATGCTTATCCTTGGGATAAGCGATTATAAGGTAGAGGAGCATGTTTTGTTTGTCAGAAAGCCCGGAACCGTTATTCCGAGGGGAAGGCTGAAGATAGGATTCTATCTGATGCTGACGGAATGCCCTAAGGATTTGGCCAATCCCTGGCGGAAGGTGCTGTCATTTTTGTGGCAGAACTGGGGCAGCCGAGCATATGCATTGGGACAGCCTATCAGCGGCTCTCTCAATATCTATGCGCAACGTGCTTACGAATGGGCTTTTAACAAATGGGAAAAAAATGTGTGGCAGGAGTTTACTCTTAACGGACGCCGGGCAGGAGCCCCCTGTTTTATTGTTAATGTAACGCAAAGCCCCAACTACAAGGGCGAAATTAATGAAAGGGAAGTACGGTCCATATGGAACCAGGCGTGGTTCAGCTCGCTTCGTTCTGCTCAGGGGCTTTACAGGTACGGCAGGCGTTCCGGGAGAGAGGATCTGATACAAAAAGCTTTGCTGACAAAGGAGCTGGCATTGTCGGCACCGGTCAAGGACGGCTTTTTTCCATCGGTGATTGCCACGGAGATGATGGCGGTCGATATCGCCGGAAAAACAGTAGCCAGGTCTAAGGGCTGGGAAACGTATTACTGGGGAAATTCAAACAGAAATCCTTTTTCCGGCGGAGAGATCAAAAAAGCGCCGTTTCACGTACTGGATATGAGCTGGACTGCTTTTCTGATGCTTCAATGGTATAGTGAACTGGAAGCTGATGTGAGGCTTACGGATTATGCCCGTTATTATGCTGAAAGCCTTGTGGGAATACAGCAGCAAAACGGTTTCTTCCCGGCATGGCTGGATTGCGGGACTTTAAGGCCCATGGGCGTTCTGGACGATTCACCGGAGAGTTCCATGTCCGTAACCTTTTTGTTGAAAGCTTACGAAATATTTAGCGATGAAAAGTATTTAAAAAGTGCGCTCAGAGCCATGGAAGCCGTCGTGGACAATATCGTTTTCCAGGGCCGATGGGAAGACTTTGAGACCTATTGGTCCTGCTGCGGTTATGGAAAAAACGATCTGACCGGTAAAAAAGTAAGACGCAATAACCTGTACAAGCAGTGCAATTTTTCAATGTATTGGACTGCCGAGGCTTTGCTTACCTGCTACAAGGCAACATCGGACGAAAAGTACCTGAAGACGGGACAGCGGTGTCTGGATGAGATGCTGATGACCCAGGCCTCGTGGCAGCCGCCGTATATACATGTCAATGCACTGGGCGGCTTCGGGGTCATGAATTGCGACGGCGAGTGGAATGATGCCAGGCAAAGTCTTTTTGCCGAACTGATCATAAACTATGGAAGGACGCTGGATATTCCTGAATATATCCAGCGCGGCAAAGCTGCTTTGAAGGCGTCTTTTGTGATGATGTACTGCCCCGAAAATGAGAAGGTAAAGGAACAATGGGAAAAAAGGTGGCCCTTCTTTAATGAGCAGGATTACGGTTTTATGATGGAAAACTACGGACATGACGGAGTAACCAATGAAAACGGGCTTGGCATAGGTGAATTTACCATTTATGACTGGGGCAACGGTGCAGCTGCCGAAGCTTACATGAGAATATCCGATCACCTGGGGGATGATTTTGTCAATAATCTGTAAAATTTCCAGTGGTACAGCTCACTTCACTTTAATCTCAACCGGTGCAGCAAGCTTTACTGTGCGGGAGAAGGAGGGAGAGAGGTAGACGGTATCGAAAGGATAGTCCGTCAAAGAAAACTGGACGCTGAATACTCCCGGCGTTTCAACATACTTGTTGGCTTTTTCGTCAAAGTAACCGGTAACACCCGACGACCAGCTGTGATACTCATATTCCTTACCCGTTTCATCGTAATATTTGCCGCCAAACAGTTGATAGGAGCTGTTTTCTTTGCGCTCTGCGCCGGAAAATGTCAACTGCCAGCTATTGCCTTTGCGGACGGATTGTTCAAGTTTTACTCCTTCCGGCAGCTTGTCGGCTGCGCCATTTGCCAAATCAACTTTCACCCGTTCCATAGCCTTATCAAGCCAAATTGCGTCTGTGATATAGAGCGTTAAACTCCGGCTTTGTGAGAAAAAAGAGCTTTCCAGACGGTGGGATGCCATAAACGGCGAATCTACCGAACCTGTCGCTGTTATGCCGTTACTGATTGTTTCAAAACGTTTACCGTCTTCATTTTTCAGATAGAATGTAAGCGATTGAAGCCATGCTGTATTGCTTTTATCGTCGGCAAGATTCAGGCGGATATGTGTCGGGTAGATTTCAATCGTCGTTGCGGTCAGGTGCTGCCCGTCCAGCATAAAATCCTGATTAAGGTTTATTACCTCGCCCTTGTGGGTAAAGGTCGGGTCAAAGTTAAGCGTAAAGGTAAATGTCGAAATAAAATCAGGCTCCTTATACTCCTCCGGTTGGGTTGAATCATCCTTGAGGGGAGCAGTGAACACATCACTTCCGTTATCATGCACCTTGCACTTAAGAACTAAACTTGCCGGCATGTCTCTGTCCATAAAATCCACTGTGAAATGGCGAAGCTCGCCATTTTTAGCGTCAAAACTGCCTGTGCTGATGCCATAACCCTCTAACGGCGTGCCGTCAGGATTGCTGATGGAAGGAGTGGCATCCATGTGTGAGTAACTTTGGGATTGAAGAGAATAAAAAATGTTAAGCTGCTTTTGGTCAACGATAACATATTCTACCCGCATGGTTATGCCGTTTTCGCTTTGCTCAAGCTCGATTGGCTGCACATATTCGTTCTCAACCGCGGCGCTCAGGGAGGGCGAGAATGCTACGACGGCGGCGAGTTCACGCAGCAAAGGTATCCGGCCGCAAGCCATTGCAAAGGTGGTGGAGATATTCACCATTGCAATAAAAACAATCAAAAACACTGCAATACTGCCAACGGGCCTTGTAAAGAAGTGGCGTATACGCTTTGATTTTTTTGCTCTTGCCGTTGCCCGTGCAACAGCATATTCAAGAGCGGGAGGGGTATTGTCAAGCTCTGCCAAAAGGCTGTGATATTCTTCTTTTCGATTCATCGATCATTCCTCCTCCGAGAGTTCCAGTTTCAACAGGAAAAGGGCGCGACGCTGCCTGGTTACTATGGTTCCCTGCGGTATTTCAAGGCTTAGTGCCGTTTCGGCAAGCGTAAAATCGGAAAAGTACCGAAGGAGGATGACTTCCTTCAATTCTTCCGGCAAGCGGAGTACTGCTTCTTTTAGCGGAAGCGTATTAAATTCCTCTACCGCGGTTTCAGGGAGCGTATCAAGCAGCTGCTCCCGCTTTCTGTGGCGCAGCTCTTTCTTGCACTCGTTTATAAGGATCCGGGTCATCCATGTTTCAAAGTATTGCGGCTGGCGCAGCTTTTTCAAAGATTTTAATCCCCGGTATATGCTTTCATCCACTGCGTCGAGTGCTGTGCTTTCGCTGCCCAGATATAAAAATGCCGTACGGTAAAGCCGAGTTTTCAGACGTTCCGCCCGAGCGGTAAACTCGTTAACATCCATTCCGTTTCTGTTCCTTTCCGTTGTGAACTTGCAGGTTCATTGATTAGATTCATCCGTGGGGACTTTTGATTTATTTTTAAAAAATATTTATGCCTGCCAAATTTGAGTGGCAGGCATAGCTCCGTTAAAGGGTTTAAATTGCATCATTTCACCAGCAATTCGGTCAACCATTGGCGGTTATTCCATAAGGCGCAGCCTCCGCTGCCTTCCTTAAGCAAGTGGTGATTAGCGCGGACTGCGGATAAAAATTCCGATGAAAGCGCTTCTTTCAGAGAGACATTTTTAACATTATTGTCCGAGAAGGGAGCAAAGGGACAGGGTTCTACTTCACCGCTTGCGCTGATATGGATAAATCCTCGTCCGGCGGCAAGGCAGCCGCCGTATTGGTCTTCATCACCGGGGAAGGGGATAAAAAGCGCCGGATTCTTCTTTGCAGCCAGCGTGCAAAAGTCATTCAGCCGATGCTTATCCTCTTTTGAAAGTACCATGGGTTCGCTTCCTGGCTCAACCGGGACGTATTCCACAAAGAAGAACAGGCGGCAGCCTTTTTGCATGAACTCCCGGAGAAAATTTTCCTGAAGCACGGTATCAATATTTTCTGATGTAACGGTTACGGAGATCCCAAAGGGAATGCCTTTTCTTTTCAACGTCTGCATCGCAGCAGTGGCTTTTGCGTAAACGCCGTTACCGCGGCGGGAGTCAGTTTGCTGCTCGCTGCCCTCGATACTGAGAGCAGGAATAATGTGCCGGTAGGTATCAAACCACGCAAGCCGGGTTTCATTAATGAGCGTTCCATTTGTAAACACAACGCCTAGAAGCTCCTTATGTTCACTTAATTTATCCATCCAGCCGTGGCTTAAAAGCGGTTCTCCGCCTGCAAGCATGACGATGTTTACGCCAAGCGCGGAGGCTTCGTCTAACAAGTCGCTTATTTTATTATCGGACAGCGCTTCGCTTTTTTCACGGTTGTTCGCGCAGGAATAACAACCCGCGCAGGCAAGGTTACACTCTCCGGTGGTGCTGACGATCATTAACGGAGGGACCTCAAGTCCGTCCCTGGCAGCCTGGCTGCGAAGCTTTTCCGAGTGTTTCAACCCTTTGGCAAGCTTCATAAAAGCTCTTGCCGAAGCGGGGTAGGAACCAAGTATTTTTACGGCAGTTGCGACGGAAAGGTCAATGTTTCCGGCAAATAAATCTTTATAGGCGAATGAAGCGTTTTGAACTCTCATAGCAGCTATACCTCTTTTTATTGATGATTAAACTGTCCAAGTAATTTATATAAAAGCGTATACAAAACTTTGGCGTCCTCTTGTGTGAGCGAAATGCAGGAACTCATTTTGAGTGGTATCTCCAAAGCCTTATCTTTAAGCTTTTCTCCGTTTTCCGTGATAACGATGTTCACCTGTCTTTCATCTTCGGCGGAACGTTGGCGCCGGAGGAGTCCCTTTGCTTCAAGCCGTTTCAGCAGGGGCGTCAGAGTGCCGGAATCAAGATATAAATACTCCCCGAGCTCTTTGACCCCTGTTTTTTTATGTTCCCATAAGACCATCATGGTGATGTACTGCGTATAGGTCAGATCAATTTCATCCAAAAACGGCTTATACCGGCTGACGACTTCCTTAGCTGCAGCATAAAGAGGGAAACACAGTTGATTTTCCAGTTTCAATATGTCATCTGTCAAAATTACACCTCATTATCAATCTTTCCCGTAAAGTTTTTGTGCTTTTCAAATATTGCATTGACTTCCTTCAAACCAGCCTTACTTACCGTTTCCCGCTTATATCATAGCAGTTTCTCGATATAGGCGGCGATATCCTTCGGCTCTGTTGTTGGTTCAAACCGCTCTGCCACATTGCCGTTACGGTCTATTAGAAATTTCGTAAAATTCCATTTGATTTCGCTGTCGTTAAAGGATTTCCCGTATTTTCCCTTCAGCAAAGCGGTCATGGCTTTTGCTTTTATGCCTTTGCCCAGACCCTTGAAGCCCTTTTGTGAAATTAAGTATTTATAGAAAGGGATCGCCGATTCACCGCGCACATCCACTTTTTTTGAAAGTGGAAAGGTCACGCCATACCGTACGGAGCAAAATTCCGAAATCTCTTTTTCGGTGTCATATTCCTGCTCCATAAACTGTCCGCAAGGAAAGCCGACGATTTCAAAGCCTTTTTCACGGTACTGCTGGTAAAGCTCCTCCAGACCTTTGTATTGCGGCGTAAATCCGCATTTGCTGGCCGTATTGACAATCAGAAGAACTTTGCCCTTATAATCGGACAGGGCTATTTCCTTATTTTCAATGGAAACATAACTATACTCATAAACTGACATAACAAACCCTCATTTCAATTTTTAAAAATTTAATTGTGCACAACCATTATACTATGATTTTTTTTTAATGTCAATTCATTATTTTTTGCCGGAAACCGGTGTATAAGCAGCACGAGTAAAATGAAGACAGTATATTTACATAACACATAAACATAAATGTAGCGTTTCGAAATTTATTTGAATACTATATAGTATTCTTCAATGTTTTATACCATTGGGAGAAAGGAGAGTGTTTATGGCCAGAAAGAAAATACTTCAGGTTCCGGTGGTGGTAGGAATAGGATCGGGGCAATTTTTCGTCGAAAAGGAAATCCGTATTTCGCCCCCAAGTCCGCCAGTTTATATGGTAAAGGAAATCAAGAAGTGGGTTGATGTATACAGCACCAAAGTCATCCCGGGGAAGGTCATTTTCAATGCCTGGGTATGGAAGGATATAAATTACAAAACGGTGGAGGATGTTCATGACGATACGGTAAACGGGCCGGTCTATCATTCTACAACGAAGATACCCTTCGGGGGCTTTGTGGAAATCAACTCCAGAGACGGCGAGTGCGTCGGGGAAGGCGATACGGCAGAGGTCCTTGAAGCTTTTGTGGAAGGCGAGAAAGACCATTGGGACGGTAAAATCTGTATCAAAGGTGAAACGGTCTACACAAAGGTTCTTGAAAAAATGGTGATTAAAATAGTGTTCAAGGTCACCCGGAACGAGCATGTAACCGTAGAGGCAGAAAAGTCCGACTACTGCGGCAAGGATGGCGTTGGGACCAAGAATGAAAAGTACTGCATGGAAGAATGAAGACGAAATTTAAAAATAGGGCTGTCAGCAGGGCAGTCCTATTTTTCTGGATTTCGAGAGATATTATATTATGTTAACGGAAAAATGTTATTCCATCTTATGAGCACGGGGAAAGAGATTCATATTTTCACTCACTTGCTCCAATTGATCCCGATCCATCTCTAAGAGCATATTTACCGGGATATTCAGGTCCTCGTTGATACTTCGCACAACGGTATTTTCATATTCTCCCGGAACCCTGCCTTTGGATATATGGCCATCAGCAAAGGTATTGCCGGCTTGTTTGCCCATATGCTGTATTCCTTCCGTTTGAGCTTCTCCATCTGTGCTGTCGCTGGTGTTGTAAATGCCAACGCTGATTTCACCTTCATACTGTATCTTCCAGGATGCATAAATCAAATTCTCTTTTTGTGTAACAGTAAAATCGCATTTGCATGGCGGACTGAATAAAAAGTCCGATTTAATATCAATGTTGCCGCCGTTGACCAGCGTCGAGCCGGGATTTATACTTTCACAGGGAATAATGTCATAGAACTCGGCTTTCCTGGACCTTGTATGGTACATTATTTTCCGGTCCCTGCTGACGCTGTAGTACAGGATGTAGATCACATAATCGCCGAATACCGCAACCTTATTCCCGGACAGGATTTTAGAAAAGGAATTGTTCAATTTGATCCGGCAATCCTCCAGGTTGGAGCCCAGATACTCCACATCAAGGGTATTATTCCAGGCAAAATGCTTTTTGCCTTTTCCCAGTAAGATTTGAGACATTTTTACCACCTGTCATAGCAAGTACTGGCGGAAATAAATCTTTCCGTATTATCTATATGACTTTTTTACAAAATGGTTCCAGGTTTTATCAAGGAGCTTTTTAGTTTTAAAAGTGCCGCAGCCGGGTGCCTTCTTTTGCTTTCTTCCTGTTTTTTTATACTTCCTGTCTTTTCAGCTTCTTCCGGAATCGCATCAACAGCCGGTAGGATATATACAACAGGATCACACCCAAAGCTACTGCCAGGGACAGATCCCTGTATGTTGTGATAAATTTTGAGATGCTCGAAAGATTGCCGCCCATGTACCTGCCGCCAAGGAAAAGCAGGATATCATGGATCAGGGTAGCGACCATCATGCCCAGAAATGCACACCTTTTACGGTATTTCATTACACCGCTGAAGAATACTGTAGGCAGATACATGCCGGGAATATAGATTGCTGTGAGGAAAACCAGGATACCGTATCTGGACAGCCAGACCCTGATTTTTTCTTTGTTTTCATCCGTAAAAAACCGGGAGGCAAAGCGGTTTTTCAGTAACGCTTCACCTTTGCTAGCCCCCAATGTATATAAAGCCATATTGGCAGTTACAATTGCACTCCAATAGGTGAAGAAGAGGAAAAGGCTTTGCAGGAGATCCTTTTTGTATTCGATGCAACCGCATAAAGCCAGGATTAATTCGCCGGGATAGGGTGGAAAAGCCACCTGGATAAGACCGGATACAAAGGTTGCCAGAAAAATGCTCCACTGGGGGAATTGATTTATTTGTTCCATTAATTGGTAGATAAAAGTTTCCAAATTTAATTTCTCCTATGTTCATTCTCATATACTAATACGAAAACTTACGAAAAAGTCTTGTTGAGTGATCGAATATTTTTTCATGAAGCTTGGTACCGCGACAAAAACTTTATTAATTCAACGGTCAGGAGGACAAAGTGACGGTAGCTTTGAACAGGTCGCCGTCAATGTCGATATGAAATGTCCCTCCCTGCAGTTCCGTTAAGCTTTTGGCAATGGAAAGCCCCAATCCGGAGCCTTCACTGTGCCGGGACTGGTCACCCCGCTTAAACCTTTCCGTCAGTTCATCGGCACTTATATTGAGTTCATATGCAGAAATATTCTTTAGTATTATATTCACCTGACTGCCGGTATGTGTAATGTCAATATAAACACGGGACCCTGGAAGGGCATACTTGAAAACATTTGACAGCAAATTTTCAATGACACGCCACAGCAGTCTTCCATCGGCTTTTACCAAAAGCTTTTCTTCCGGGATGTTCATTTTGAAATCCAGGCCGGATGAATGGATTCTATCGGTAAGCTCGCCCATGCCCTGCTGCAAAAGAGCACCGGCATCAAGCATTTCAAGGTTTACGGCGATGTTTCCGCTGGCGGCCTTCGCCGCTTCAAACAGGTCCTCTGTGAGAGTCTTCAGCCGGTTGGATTTTTGCTCCAGGACCTCCAGGTACTTCGGGGCGTTCTCCGATTGGAATCCCTCGGTTTTCAACAGGTCTACGTAGGTGATGATGGAGGTGAGGGGGGTTTTCAAATCATGGGACACATTGGTCACAAGCTCAGCCTTCATCCGCTCGGACTTCAATTCGTTTTGAACCGCTGCCTGGAGGCCGTCGGCCACATGATTGATATTTTCCGCCAGGAGAGACATTTCCACACCGCCGGACGGTAGAATCCGGCCTGTGAAATCTCCCGACCGGATGCGATGGACGACGGCAGTTATTTCTTTCAATGCATGGACTCTTTTCAATGTGTACATCAAGGCGATGTAATTAATCCCTATTATCACCGGAATTCCGAACAAAAGACCGGGTCCCTTTGAAGCAATGCCAAGAACGATCGTAATAATCACCGAGAGGGTCGTTGCCGAAGCATAGGCGATAAACAGCAAGGCGGCCTTCCTATTTGGCTGTCCGGCACTTAAAAGGCTTTTTAGCGATAACCAGCGTTTTCTTAGATATCTGAAAATAAAAGCAGGAATTGTATAAAGTAAATTGCTGCGAAGGAATTCACGGCGTTTGAAGCGTTTGGCAGCCATTGCGAAATAAATTAATGCCGGTATCGTGCCGGAGACTATAAGAAGGGAACCGAGGATGTAAAACAAAACCGGATTTGTCAGGTATGTGTTTCTCCCAAGGTCGGTCAGCAGGTATATACAGAACGCTTCTATTGCGATAATGATGCAGCAACCTATGTCAAGATACAGTCTGTCGATTGACAGAAGGTGGACCCCATCTATTCCGGGACGCCTGCCGGCAGCATAAAGAAGATAGCATAAGCCGATAAGAAATACTATCAGACCTGCCACAGCCTCATATATACCTTTGAGGCCAAGGGCTTTATTACTTAAGTATGACTGCTGTTCGCGAAGAAACCGGTCTTGTGACATACCTGCATATAGTTCCGCGCCGTCGGGTAAAGTATAGCTTAATGTTTGATTGATCTGATTTTTTCCTTCTGCCGGTTTGTTAGACATAAACGATGGAAGCCCCTTAAAAAATACTTTTACATCCGATTGTGCACCGATATTGGTGAGCACGTGTCCATCGGGGAACAATGCATAATAATAGAGGCCGTCAGCTTTTTCAAGCTTATTCTGCAAAGAGTGGAATTCGGCAAGCTGATTCTGTATTTCACTTTGCTTTGTTTCCCCAAGCTCTTTATCCATGCGAAGATGTTCATTTTGAATCAGACTGTCGCGTTCAGTCTCCAAACGGGAGGCTTCTTTAGCGTTTCCGCTTTCTTTGGCCGACTGGATCCAGGAGGAATATTTATTGTTGATGGATGCAATGGAATAGACCTTGTTTTCACGAAGTTGATTTTCGTAATCTTCCAATGAATCGGTTAATGTATTTGCAGATTTTATATTCTCATCGCTTTTGTAAAAAAATGCCGCCCTGTAGGCATCGTTATAGAGTTCGCCCAGAATTCTGGCATTGGAAGTGCTTCCCAGGTATTCACCTTTTTCAAAGGAATTTTCAAAATACTCACCCTTTAAGAGGCCAAACGCCAGGAGAAGTATTCCCGAAATGCATAAAATTACCGCCAGCAGTTTGATTCCCGGCGTATATCTAATATTTTTCAATCTTGTATCCAATACCCCACACCACCTTCAAATATTTTGGCTCTTTCGGATTGATCTCAATTTTTTCCCTGATGCGGCGGATATGCACCGATACGGTGTTGTCCGGATTGTAAGAGGGCTCGTTCCATACCTGCTCGTAAATCTGGTCGATGGAGAATACCCTTCCCGCGCTTTCGCAAAGCAGCCGCAGTATTTTATACTCAACGGGAGTAAGCTTGACAGGTTCGCCGTCTACACTGACTTCTTTCCGCTCGTCGTCGATGAGCAGGCCTCCGCTTTTCAATACGCCGTTCTTCTGTGCGAGGCTTCCGAGGGAGGTATAACGGCGAAGCTGGGATTTTACCCGGGCCAGCAGTTCCAACGGACTGAAGGGCTTCGTCACATAATCGTCGGCACCCATGGAAAGACCGATGACTTTATCGGAGTCCTCCGATTTGGCAGACAGCATGATAATGGGAATGTTCCTTTTTTCACGGATTTTCAGCGTTGCCCGTATCCCATCCATGGCCGGCATCATGATATCGAGGAGGATCAGGTGTATGTCCTCGTGCTCCAGCAAATTCAGGGCTTCGATTCCGTTATATGCCTTGAAAACGGTATAGCCTTCATTTTTAAGATAGATTTCAATGGCGTTTACGATTTCCTTGTCATCGTCACATACAAGTATATTCACTTCATTTACCCCGCATCATCCTGTTTTTTTCAAGCAAAAGGGGACTTTCTCCGGCTTTCGCAGCGCTTCTTTGCTGTGGTGTGTCCCCACACATTATATCACATCCCAACCTACGGATTTCAAGGCTGTTCCAATCACCCTGACTATAGGATAACAGCTAATTCTTACAATCCGGTTTACAGGATTCTTAAATTTTTCTTAAGGATTTATTTATTTTTAAGTATTGCCAAAGTTTATTTGAACAACGTCATAGTCCCCCTCCTCTTAGGTGGGGTTACCGAATGAAAATGCTGTAATAGGATGATCGCTGATATGTTTTCAAGTGTTTGGAAAACAATGTTACTTCTAAGGGGAAGACAGTAGAAGAAGCGTTGGCAAATTTACGTGAAGCAGCAGAGCTATATTATGAGGATGAAAAGCCCGAGATATCCAACAATCAGGTATTTCTTAAAACGATGGAGGTTGCTTTATAATGGGATCGAAATATCCGATACTGCCTAATGATGATATCATCAAAGCGCTCCAAAAAATAGGGTTTTACAAGTCGTTATAATATCTGTTGAATTTTACCGTCTATAAAGATTTTTAGCTTCGTCCAGCACCTGCTCGGGAGTCTTGCTTCCGGTCACGATATAGGAAAGCCCATGCCAGATAGCTCCGAATACTTCCTGCCCCAGTGCATCTCCGACGGCTCCATTGATGGATTTTGCATTGTTCATCAGGTCCATGCCGCTTTGGTCAATGGGGTTTTTGGCTGCTGCATCGGTGACGATGCAGGGATAGCCTGCGGTGGCAACGAATTTTGCCATAATTTCCGGTTGGGTCATGAACTTGATAAATTTCATGCCTGCGCCGTCTTTTTGCTTATTCAGGTCTCTGACCAGATACCAGCCTGTTCCGGCGCCGCCGATAATATCGGTGGGATTGGCTTTTCCGCCTGGCACTATCGGCAAAGGGATGACGGCGGTATTTATAACGTCATGCATTTTTCCCCGGGACCAGGAGCCGCTGACAAGCATGGCCGCCTTCTTATTGGCAAAAAGCCCCACAGCCGCGGACTGCTTCATGGTCAGAGCATTCTCTGAAAATGCATGCATATCGTAAAGATCCTTGATCAATTTCAGCGCCGGAGCCCAGGACGCGTCAAAGGGATTGGCGTGACCTTCCTTGCCGCCCATGGATAGAAGGAAGGTTTCGATAAGATAATGGGGCTCATCGGAAAAAGCGCAGGCAATGGGAGTGATTCTTTTCCTGTTGAATACGCCAACTGCTTTTACCATATCTTCATAGGTCTTCGGTATTTCAAGGCCATTTGCTTCAAACAGGTCCTTGTTGATCCACATGCCTTCGAAAAAGCCCAGAAAGGGCAGGGCATAGAGCTTTCCGTTATATTTGCAGCTGATAAGGGGGTCAGGCTTGAAATTGGCCGCCCAGGCTGGATCGGCTTTCAATTCGTCCTCCCATGAAATGACCTTCCCCGAGTCTACGATGGGTTTTCCCGTGGCGCCGTTAAACCCATAGGTCACATCGGGCTCGTAGCCGGAGGCGAAATCGGTGTGCACCTTTATCTTAAATGCGTCGCCTGCAGCGGAGGTGGCCTCGTCGGTGACCTTTATGTCAGGATATTTCCCGGCAAATTCCTTTAAAACCTCTTGCCAGACTGCCGTATAAGGATCTTCGCCGGTAAAGGTAGTGGCAACCCGGATAGTTTGTACCTTAACGGAGGTGGCAGCGGGGCCTTCAGCGGCTGCCGTACCCATGGATTTGAGCGTATTGCTTTCCGAACAGCCGGTGAAGGTGGAAAGCAGCAGTATAGGTACAACGAACAAACCCAGCAGAGGTGAAAATATGGCTGCACGGATAGCTTCGGGAAGCAGCAGTCCATTGCGGGCGGCTTTTCCAGAGAAACGGAAGGCGGTATTTTCGGTGCTCCTCAGGCGTTTTGCGGGTGTCGGCATAGAAACAGTCCTCCGTTTTCATTATAAAACCTGTACGGAAAAAATCAAGTAGGACAAAATTGGCATTTATTGTGTAATTATGTCATGTTCACAAAACAGGAAGGATTTTTTACTGCATATGTAGAAATGAAATAAGGTTCAGAAGCACTGCAGAATTCAGCGTAGGCTATATTTCAGCAGTGCCTGGTGCGGCAAGGTTCAGGCGGCTGAACAGGATGGGAGGTCCATGGGCAAAGGGTTTTTACCCCGTATTTACAAATCCATATCCATTAAAACAAAGCTAATGCTGATAGCTATTATCTTTATTGTCTATCCTATCATCATTCTGGGCTATTTCGGCTACAGAAACTATGCGGACATGATGCAGGACAAGGCCATAAAGAACCTGGAGGGGACGGCAAGGGAGCTTACGAGCCTGCTTTCGGACCGCATGGCGAATCTCAGCCTGTATACGGTGCAGATCCTGTACGATAACCGGATTTATAATGCAAACAGGGACCTGATCAAAGGAAGCATGAATTTTGTCACAGAAAATGAATTCACAGGCTACCTGCAGTCAACGCTCTTTATGAAAAGCGAATTAACCGAGATCCTGGTCAGCTTCACCGGCAGCAGGAAGATCTTTCAGGTCAACAAATCCATGGGCTCCACCACCGATAGCTTTCTGCAGTACGATAGCCTGTACAAAAGAGCGCTTGACGGTAAAGGCAAGCCGGTGTGGTATGTTTCTTTCAATGAAGGCAAGGTTACCGGCATCTACCTGACCAAAATAATCTATGATATTAACGATATAAAAAAAGAACTGGGACTTCTGGTTTTCAAGGTCAGCGACCGGTATATTGCGGAAGTGCTTAGCAATTACCTGTCCAATACGGAGCAGAATGTGAGCCTGTTTGACAGCGAAGGACGTGAAGTCTTTGCAATAAAGCCTTTCCAGGTGGATTACGGGAAGCGGCTTTCCGAATTCCTGGGGTCGGACTCGGAAACCCTGTCCACGGAAGTCGAATCGGGAAATGACAAAATCTATCTCACGTGCGACACCATTAAGCCGGACAACTGGAAGCTGGTAATGGGCATCTCGTCAAATGTACTTTTAAAAGAAGTGCGGGACACCGCCAAATTCATCCTGGTCCTGTGCATAGCGACTCTGCCCATATGCATATTACTTGTAAATTTTTTGTATACGGATATTATAAGGCCAATGAATCTCCTGATAAAAAAAATGCAGCGGATAGAAAAAGGGGATATCGGCGTCACTATCGAAAGCGACCGTGGGGCTGAATTCGGATATGTTTACCGCACCTTTAACAAAATGTCCCAGGAGATTAAAAACCTGATCAATACGGTCTACAAAAACCAGATAGCAACCAAGGACGCGGAAATCAAAGCACTTCAGGCACAGATCAACCCCCATTTCCTGTACAATACCCTGGATTCTATAAACTGGAAGGCCAAGCTGAGCGGAGTCATGGAAATCAGCGAAATGGTAACGGCGTTGTCCTGTATCATTGAAGCCAATCTCAACCGGAAAAATGAGAATTTTATTGAACTTGGAAAAGAAATTGAGTATATTCACAATTATTATCTGCTTTTACAGAAGCGCTTCGGTAAAAAAATCAGGCTGGTAACGGATATCAGCGAGGACAGCCTGAATTATATCATTCCCAAGCTGATCATCCAGCCCATTATCGAAAACGCGGTGCACCATGGACTTGAGATGAAGGTAGGCACCGGGACCATCGATTTGAAGGTAGGCATTGCGGAGGAAATGATTTGCATTGAAGTAAGGGATGACGGAACAGGGATTGAGGAAAATACTTTGAAAAGCTTGCAGGACAGCCTTGACCAATCCCTTGATGCGGACACGGATAACAATTTATCCGCCCGGTCCAGTATCGGGATAATCAATGTCCACAAGCGAATCAAGCTTCTTTATGGGGAGGAAAATGGCTTGAAGATATCCAGCAGGCTTGGAGAGGGGACTGCTGTTTTCATCCGGCTGCCGGCTGTTTTGAAGAAGGCTTAGCGTTTATTTTGGGGGTGTTGAGATGCTGAAGGTCTTGATAATTGATGATGAAGAAATCATCCGCATCGGTCTGAGAAGTACCGTTGATTGGGAGCGGCTGGGATGTGTGGTGGCCGGGGAGGCTGAAGACGGGGAATCGGGGTTGAAGCTCATAAACTCTACCGAACCGGACATCCTATTCACCGATATTCGGATGCCTGGTCTCAGCGGCCTGGAAATGATATCCGACATCAGCTCCCTGAAGGATAGCTGCAAGATCATCATCCTCACCGGCTACAGAGACTTCGAGTATGCCCAGGAGGCCATCAAACAGGGCGCTTTCCGGTTTCTGCTGAAACCGGTAAAAACGGAGGATCTGAACCTTGCCATCGAAGACGCCGTAAAGGAGATCAAAAAAGAAAAATCCAGGGAAGTGATCTTCAACAACCTTGAAAAAAGAGTGAAGGAATATTACGGCCTGGAACACTCCGTGCCTGAGGACAGAGCGGAAAACGTGGGCGAGGCCGGAGGCAATCCTACATATATCATCAGTAAGGCTCTGGAGTATATGAAGGCTAATTTTTACAGGGACATCAGCCTGAAAGCCGTGGCGGATGAAGTCTATGTCAGTACCTGGTACCTGAGCAAGCTGCTGAAAAAGGAAACCGGGGACAACTTTATCAATATCCTGAACGAAATGCGGGTGGAGAGGGCAAAGAAGCTGCTGACCGACCCCAAATACAAAATATACGAAATTGCCGGAGAAGTAGGCTTCACCGACGTTCCCTACTTCACAAAAACCTTTAAAAAAGTAACCGGCTTCACTCCCATGGAGTATAAAAACAATCAGTGATTGTCCCGCCTTAACGATGAAAATAGAGGAGATTTATATGAGATTTAACGAATTCAAACTTGAGAGGTTTTTTGCAAAGTACGAGTTTAGCGTAAGGCATACCATAAGCTCTTCGGACTGTGAGTCCATGAAAGTTTCGGAATTGACAGCCCTTGCAGGAAACAGCCTTAAGGAAGCCTGGGACAAGCTTGAACTGGGATATACTCAATCAAAAGGGCATCCTCAATTGTTGGAAGAAATAGCCGGGCTCTATGCCGGAATATCTGCGGAGCAAATTCTTGCCGCAGTGCCGCAGGAAGGCGCTCTTATAGCCTTGAGCAGCATTCTGGAGGCAGGAGACCATGTGATAATTATGAGCCCTGCCTATCAATCCCTGAGCGAAGTACCGCGGTCTATCGGGTGCAGTATTTCCGAGCTGCCCCTCCTGGAGCAAAACGGACGGTGGCAGCTGGACTTGGAGATGCTTAAGTCATTGATCAGAAAAGAAACAAAGCTGATGATTTTTAATTTTCCCCACAATCCCACCGGCTATTTGCCTGAAATCAGCGTCTTGAACGATATTGTCGACATTGCCCGCAAAGCGGGTATCTATATATTTTCAGATGAAATGTACAGACTGTCCGAATATAGTGCCGCCGACAGGCTTCCTCCCATAGCGTCCGTTTATGAAAAGGGAATATCCCTGTCCGGTCTTTCAAAGACCTTCGGATTGCCCGGTTTGCGGTCGGGCTGGCTGGTCACGCAGGACGAGGCCTTATTCCGGCAGTTCTTGCTGCAAAAGGACTATACCACCATTTGCGGGTCCGCACCCGGCGAAATTCTTTCCATTATGGCACTCCAGGCCAGGGATGCCATTGTTGACAGGAACCTTGGCATTATCAGGGATAATATCGGACATATGGAAAGCTTCCTGTCAAGACATGGGGAGAATGCAGGCTGGATAAGGCCTATTGCCGGACCTGTAGCTTTTGGCTTCCTCAAGAACGGGATGGATGCGGAAGAGTTCGGCAGGAGGGCTATTCATGAAAAAAGCCTGCTGATCCTTCCGGGGTATGTCTTTGACTACAAATGCAGCTTCTTCCGGCTGGGCTTGGGCAGGAAAGGCTTCAAGGCAGGCCTGGACCTGTTGGAAGAGCTCATTTAAATGTATCGAGGGCAAAGATCGCCGTTTAAGGTTCTCTCATTGCATACTCAGCAGCGGCATCAGCGTGTAAAAGCGTTGTATCGTATACCGGCAAGACGCTGTCTTTTTGCTTAACAAGCAATCCAATCTCCGTGCATCCAAGAATGACCCCTTCCGCACCCTGTTGTTTCAGTTTAGCGATGACATTACTAAAATCCTTACGAGACGAATCATTAATTTTTCCGATAATCAATTCCTTATTAATGATATTATGAATGTTTTCCATATCTTCTGTGCCGGGAATTATTACCCTGATTCCATGGTGAATAAGTATATCTTTATAGAAAGCTTTTTCCATTGTAAAGCGGGTACCCAGTAAAGCTACCGATTTTACACCGTCCACCAGTAACTTATCTGCAGTTACTTCAGCAATATGCAAGAAGGGGACATGAATTACATCCTGTATTTTTGAAGCCGCTATGTGCATTGTGTTAGTGGCAAGTATAATAAAATCAGCCCCGGCATTTTGAAGAGTAATTGCTGCTTTCGAAAGAATATCGCCTGCACGGTCCCAATCCCCATTTTTGTGGACTTCCTTAATTTCCTGATATTGGACATTGTATAAAATACATTGAGCACTGTAATATCCGCCCAGCTTTTTATTTATATACCGATTTAATTCAAGGTAATAAGTAGCCGTTGATTCCCAACTCATTCCGCCTATGATGCCGATTGTTTTCATGCATATTCTCCTTAGTGATTAAATATGATAATTCTCCATGGACAACCTTGCAGCCTTAGAGGCATGAATCTTAGCCGTGTCAAAAACAGGCAAAGCGGTATCTTTTTGCCGGAGTAACAGCCCTATTTCCGTACATCCAAGAATGACCCCTTGCGCGCCCTGTTTTGCAAGTCGGTCAATAATGCCAAGGTATTTTATTTTTGATGCTTCCGATATGACTCCCAAGCACAATTCGTGATAGATGATATCATTTACCGTCTCAATTTCCTGCTCGTTTGGTATAAGGACTGAAATTCCTGCCTTTTCTATTTTTTCTTTGTAGAAATCCTCTGTCATGGTGTATTTGGTCCCCAATAGCGCGACCCTGGAAATATTATGGTAGTTCAATTCCTCAGCGGTTGCTTCTGCAATATGGATAACGGGAATTTTTATCCTGCTTTGTATTTGCGGAGCTACTTTATGCATGGTGTTTGTACAGATCAAAATGAAGTCTGCTCCGGCTTTTTCAAGATTTTCAGCGGCCTTTGACAAAATATCTGCGCCTTTCTCCCAATCACCCTCGGCCTGACACTTTTCAATTTCGGAAAAGTCTACGCTGTACAGCAGAACTTTCGCCGAGTGCAACCCGCCCAGTTCTTGCTTCACTACTTCATTTATCATCTGATAGTAGGTAACCGTACTTTCCCAACTCATTCCCCCGAGCAACCCTATTGTTTTCAATTTTATAACCTCCTTTAGAAATCCGGTTTATTTCTTGTGATATAATAAATTTAAGTTCAAGCCAATCCTACAATTTTCTGCCCTCTTATGCTTATTTTACCATAGGATAGAGTTATTACAACTCTGCTTTCGTTTATTTCACAAAAATATAGGGACGGTCATTTGACCGCCCCTGTTGGATTCTTAAGGATATATGTTATTTGAATTTATTCCAATAAATCGCCTGCTGCAACATATTTTTTATACAGATTTTTAAAATCCGGCCGCGTAGCAGTCTCAAGCAAATGGGCCGAAACATCGGAGCCGTGAATTCTATTCATATTCAAAGCCCGGATAATTCCATCCGCATCCATAATTCCTATTCCGTGGCCATAGTACTCCCCGTTTCCCAGGTCGATGGCATTTTCCCCCTGCCACTCGGGAGTCAGCGGATTCACATCAGGATTTGCAAAATATCTGCAATCACCGGGGAAGTAACCATCGGGATTCCTGTAAGTCGCGACCCCCAGGTTCTTGTTTGCATGCTGCCAGTTCATCAGATAAATGTCCTGGAACGTCCGGTCAAACAGTTCCGGCTTATACATATCCAATACAGCTTTGTAAAATACGATTACGATGGCAGTCGCACATTCGGTCCCGTACTTGCGCCCGTTTTCAAAGATGTCTTGAATTGCCTGGGAGGGTCTTACGCCTTCCTTCAAAGCAAAACCGCCTTCCGGGGTGCGGTCCCAGAACTTGGGGTTGCATTCTGATTCGCGGAAGGTTCTGAAACGCATTCTTGCCCTGTAAAGCTCATTGGAAGCGGAGATGATGTTTTTTCGCATTCCAAGCTCAAACAAAAGCTCATCCTGGGTGCCATACCTGAAAGTATTTTCTGCTGAAGACATGGCATCCAGTACTTTTCTCTCTGTATCGCTCAACTGCTGCTGACCTGCAACAGCATCGGGTTTTATTTCACTGCCTGCTACTATAAGCATTACATCCGCCCTCCCATTGTCATCTTCATCGTTCTCAACTGGTCATGAATGGGAAAGTGAATCCACGAGTTCCACTGGTGCATATTGCGTCTGTAAAGCATATAAGAGAAACCTGCCAGCTGAAGGCGGGTATCCGGGTCCAAGGTTCTGAAGCGGCTTAGCAAGCCTTCCTCAACCTCGTCATAATCCCTGAAGGGCCTTCCGTTATCCGGTAAAACCGGTTTGCAAAGATATTTTGCGTCGTGTGATACGGCAAAAGGGATAGGATTGGCAGAAAGATGAAGGCATTCTCCGGTGTGGTACAAAAACATGCTGTTTTCCTGGATCCATTGGCAGGCATCATAATACATTTTTGTAGGACTGGTATTTATATTATTTCCGACGTTGGGAATAAAGCCCAGCAGTCTTCGGGCAAGCTCGCAGTCCCGGGGGTCCTTTGAGTAAAGATTGTTAGCCAGCAGCAGCAAGCTGTCCGGGTTCTTTGCCTCGAAAAATGCCCATACAAGGTTATGTATCAGGTGCCCTTTCCTGTAGCGCTTGAATATCATGTCCGAGAGGACGGGAAGGATATCGGTATCCCTGTAATGCCGGACAAGCAAGGCAGCGCTAAGCTCCAGCAGTTCGTCATACCTGTTTTCCAGGCCATCCTCCGGGCAGCCTGTCAGCAAAATCCACTTTAGTGTTTCATGGGCTTCCGCATTATTATTCTTTACGAGGTAATCAACGTATGTAGTATCTTTGGATTGAATGGCATTCACCAGCCTGACGGTCCTTATATGCTTATTGCTCAGGCGGGGAAGAAGTCCGGTTTTGACAAGGATCTGCCTCACCAGATAAAGTGTAGGAAATTGCAGCGTTTCATCATTTATTTGTGCAATGGCTTTTTTTTTGTTGGAGTAGGCCAGGTTGGAAAAGTACTGCTTTACTTTTTCCGGGCCGTTCTCCAGTCGGACGCTGTCCAGCTTGCCGACTTCAAAATCGTTTGTTTCCCTGACGGACATAAAAAAACATCCCCTGCATTATCAGTCATGTTATACAATATGCACGGGTGTTTTTTATGCTACCACTTTTTCAGTGAGCGGATTGGAAGTAATGGTTATCTGCTATGGATTCCTATGCCACAGGGCTCTCCTGAAGGACAGGCCGTCGGAAAGGCTATTTGCAGCGATGGAGAAATAGAGGTCAATACGATGCCTCCAAAGTTTTGATCATTTTGTACAATAGGTTGTTCACCGGAGTTTCCACGCCATATTTGAGTCCAAGTTCAATGACGTTGCCTGCAAAAATTTCCACTTCGGTTTTCCTGGAGGCCTCCACATCCTGGAGCATGGAGGTTTTACCTTCAGGCGCCAGTGTATCGATGACGGACATATACTCGCCGATGTCCTTCTCACTCAAAGGGATTCCAAGCTTTCCGGAGAGCAGGATGACCTCCTTTGAAGCCATAAACAACAGGTCCCTGGCTTCCTCCACCCTCTGGAATACCCCGTAGGGCGCCTTCAGAATGGCAGAAACCTGGTTCACCCCTACGTTCATCATAAATTTCCACCATTGCTCGCGAATCATGTTTTCAGGGACAACGTGGGGAATCCCTGCCTTTGTGAAAAGCTCCCTGACGGCGGACACCCTTTCCGACGGCACTTGATTGGTTTTCTCGCCGAAAAAGATCCGGCCTATGTTGGTGTAGTTGACTCCCGTGCTTTCCCGCACCGCGTCGGTTCCCAAACAGAAGGCATACAGCATTTTATCCATTCCGAATTTTCCGCCGATGATCTCTTCACTGGAAATGCCGTTCAATAATGACAGGAGGATTGTATTTTTACCGATAAACCTGCTGATATCGCAGATGGATTGCTGAAGATGATGCTGCTTGACAGCGATGATGATAAGGTCGGCGGAAGCATTCCCGTCTTCAGGAAGGACATAATGAAAGGGGTAGGGCTTGCCGTTGATGGTGACCCCTTTTTCTTCATATCGCCGGATCCGTTCTTCACTGGCTATAACCTTCACACCGCCGGGATCCATATCGAAAAGCCTTCCGGCATACGCGCTTCCGATAGCCCCCAGGCCTGAAACATAAATATTGCTTAAAACCGCCATTATTGATTTCCTTTCGTCTGCAGCTGCTTTTTTTCATTGTGCATGGTTATCATTTTACAGCATACAAAACCGTAAATAAAGCTTTCGGTGGTGAAAATTTACGGGGGCAGGGAAATGTTAATTTTATGCAAAGACAAACCAAAGGATCTCCTGCAAGCCCGGATATATCAGAAAAGGCTCCATTAAGAGCCTTTTCTGATGTTGATGGCGGCGTCCTTTCCGGTCAGTTCCTTATAAAGAAATTGGGTGATAGCATCGGTTATTTCATTATAACGCGGACTGATATCATGGGTTATGTCAGGCAAGGTATAAAGCTGATTGCGCACATTCTTTGAGCTCAAATCGTTAGCGAGGCTCTGACTGTTGCTATAAGGGACCACATCATCTTTTGTACCGTGAACCAGCAGACAGGGAGGATCGCTTTCCTGCACCCTTCCCATCCACAATTCGGAACTTGCCAGGGCTATAACGGCGAAAACGCTTTTCTTATTCCACTTTGCAGCCTGACCGTCCCTGTAGCAAAGATTGACTACGGTGCCTGCTCCGGCGGAATATCCGGCAAAGGCAATTTTGTCTTTTCTCACTCCGTACTTTTCGCTGTTTGCGGCAAGCCAGTCAATTGCCGCCGCCGCATCCGCTGTCGCGTCCCTGAAAGTACCGGGCCAGTCGGCTTCAGGCTTTTCTCTCAGCCTGTAATTAATATTGACGGTTACGTAACCTCTTTTTGCAAACTCATTTGCAAAATCCTTTTCGATCCCCCCGTCTTTGCTTCCTCCCGAAAACCCCCCTCCGTGTACCCAGATGATTGCAGGCCTTTGAATAGCACTGCCGCCGACCGGTGCGTATATGTCCAGAAGAAGACTGATTTTTTCTCCTTTTTCATTTATTACGCTTGTATAGGGGATATTCAAGTTTTCCCGGATTTCGGTATAGATGGGTTTTATGTATTCCGATGTGTTGATAGCTGTTGTTTCTTCCGTATTTGAGCCGTTTTTACCGCCGGATGGCTTGCAGGAACAAAGCATACCGGATAATATACCGAAAACTATAATAAACAAAGGCAGCTTTTTAAGCAGTCTATTATTCCAAAACATTCATCTACCTCCCTATACGTATTGTTACATATATTCCATATATATATAAGTTATCATAAACGGGAGCGGGTTAACAGTAGAGGATTTTCGGAAGTAAGGAAGGTTTTTTCTGGAAGATGACTACTGGCCTTTGACCGCAGGAATCCGGACAGTCACTTCGGTGCCGTACCCAGCGGTACTGCGGTAAGATAGGCCGTATTGCTCTCCGTAGTATAATTTGATCCTTTCATTGATGTTTCTTATTCCATAGCCATGTTTGTTTGCGGGCTGCGAAGCTGATAGTAAATCCGCCATTTGTTCTTCCGAGATTCCGATGCCGTCATCCTTCACTGTAAGCAGGATGTCATTGTCCTTCATTTCTCCCAGAATACTTATGCTGCCTTTTTTCTCCGGCTTGTGCAGTATGCCGTGGATGATAGAGTTTTCCAATATGGGCTGCAGTATGATTTTAATAATGGTATACTCCAGGACAGCTTCGCTGATCCGGACTGTAAATTGAAAAATATTGTTAAACCTGCGGTTTTGTATGTCCATGTACATTTTTACATGCTCGATCTCATCAGAGATTGAGATGATATTGGTCCCCTTGCTCAGGCTCAGCTTGTAGAATTTGGACAGGGACTGGACGGTTTCCGATATTTCAGGCACATTATTGTTGATGGCTGTCCAATTAATCAGGTCCAGCGTATTATAGAGGAAATGCGGGTTGATTTGCGCCTGCAGGGCGAGGAGCTCGGAGTGCTTTGCTTCCTGGCCGATCCTGAACTGCTCCCGGATCAGAAAGGCCAATTGATTGGACATGTCGTTGAAGTTGTGTATCAGTTCTCCAATTTCATCTTTGCTGTTGGATACGATCTGGGTGTTGAAATTGCCGTTTTTGATCCCCCGCATCCTGTTGATCAGAAGCCCTATGCGCTTTGTAATGGAGTAGGAGATGATATACGCTACGGCATATGCAATGGTCCCGATCAGCAGGAAAAATTGCAGCATCTCGCTTCTCATGCTTTTGCCCAGCGCCATTATTTCATCATAGGGCGTGATGGATACCATGGTCCAGTCGGAATTGGGGATTCTTTCACAGGCCAGAAGGAAATTCTCCTTGTTCAGGCTGTAGATCTGAAAATAGGGGCCGGCGGCCATGAGGGATTCCAATAGCCGGGCGTCGAGCTTCCAGGTTTCCTTTATGGTATCGCTGGAGGATGAGATGAGCTCGTTTTTGGAGTTGACGATATAGGTAATATTGTTTTTGGTAGAGGAGGCTTTCCTGACGATCTTGTTCAGGTCATCTTCCAATAGGTCGATGCGTACGATTCCGATGATGTTTAAATAATTGTTGGAATCCAGGATGGTCCTCACTGCGGACACCTTTTTTCCGGAATCCATCAAGGTACCCCGGTCATAGATGTCGGAAGACCCATCGGGCGGAATAGGAAACCATAACACTTTCTTATGGCCGGAGGTAAGGTCACTGTACCACTTTGAGCTTTTGGCCGACTGCATTCCCAGGAAGTTCACCTTTTCGCTGGAAAACATGAATTGGTCATCAATATAAAGCTTGATGTTATAGATTTCATCATGGTTTTGAAAAGATTTCAAATAGTCGGACAGGCTGTTCATCTGCTTTATCTGGGTATGGATGTCAAGGGTGTCCGGATCCTGGGACAGTACTTCGTTGACGTTTTTGTCCAGCAGGATGACATTTAACGCATCCATGACCTTCGCCAGCTTATAGGAGATGAAGTCTCCCGACTGCTCGAAGGATTGCCTGGCGGAAAACATGACCAGGGTTTCAAGCGTCCGGGAATATCTGCTGTCCGAGATATAGGTGAATAGGCCGAAGGGTACGATGATCAGGAGGAAGTAGGAGAGAAGCATCTTCCGCATCAGCTTCATATTCGAAAAGGTTTTAATTGCAGCCTTTCTGAAAAAGTTTATCATCAGAGGCATTTCTCCCGGTATTCCGATGGCGTCACCTTCACCAGCTTTTTAAATATTTTGGTAAAATAGTTCTGATCCGGGTAGCCTACCCTGACTGCCACGTCATATAGCTTGATGTTGCGGTCTTCCAGCAGTTCCTTTGCCTTTTTTATTCTAAATTCCGTAATATACTGATGGATGGTAGTGCCCGTCTCTTTTTTAAAAAATATGCACAGGTAGGAATTGCTCAGGAACATTTTTTCGCTGAGGACTTTGATGGATAAATCAGGATCACTGTAGCTTTTGCTGATGATTCTTTTGATGTCCGAAATGGTTCTGCTGCTGCTGTTGATTTCGTCCAGCCGTGCAAAGTAGGAAATCGCCGGATCCGTTACCAGGCTTTCCATGTCTTCCAGCGTCTCCAGGACGGATAAAGTTTCCCACAAAGAACCTTCCGAATGGTTATGGACCGGGCCGATTTTCTGTCTGGCGGCGGCACCTGTCAGCAGAAGCAAAATTTTAAAATAGAAATTTTTACTGTTGCAGACCAGGGTGCCTCTGCTTTGACGCAGTGTCCTTGTCAAATCCCGAAGGAGTTTTATGAATTCTTCCTTTTGCCCATTCTCGAGACATTGCTGCAACTGGTCCAGCAAACCGTCGTTGAATTCAAACACGGAATTACTGATGTCTTCGCCGGTGGAAAGACTGCCGTAGCCTTTGAAAAACAGCTGCTGGCCTGCCAGAACTGCAGCCTGGTAGGAATGAAAGATATCGCTGGCCTTCGTTACAAGGGTGCCGGTACTGATGAAAATACCGGTTTTTTGCTTCAGGGCATGGAGGACTTCCGAGCAAGTGTCCGTCAGCGCAGAAAAGCTCAACTGCCTGCTGTCTGCCGGATTTGAATAAGCAATGACCACGATGCTGCTCTGGTCCTTATGGCCGGCGATGCATTTCAAGCGGTTGGAGGAAAATGTGTCTTCAATGGAGTGCAGGATTTCCGATTCTGTCAAAGCAGGCCCGTCGGTTGCCGCCGCCGGGCCAAGCTTTATCAGGACGGCAGCGTATATGCCCTCCAACGACATAGGGACGCCTGCAGTATCAAGCCATTTCTTTATAAGCTCGGTATTAAGGTTATTGCGAAGTAATTCCAGGGTTAAATTGTCCTTGAGGATTAAAAGGCTGTCGTTCAGATTCTTTTCTTTCACAGTCTCAGTGGCCCGTTTATTCTCTTCTTCAATGCATAAGGTGACTGCATTGGAAATGGCCGCGCTGATTTCCAGGGGACTAATGGGTTTTTCCACGTAACTGATGGCCTTGAGGTTGATGGCCGATTTAAGATATTCCTTATCCGAATAGGCGCTCATGAATATGATTTTGCAATAGGGGAGCGCCTCACGGATTTTAGTGCCTAGCTCTATGCCGTCCATACGCGGCATTCTGACATCAGTGACAATGATATCGGGTTTTGTCTTCAAAGCCTTTTCATAGGCATTTTGACCGTCATCCGCTTCTTCCACCGAATCAACGCCCAATTCCTTCCACTTTATATTCTTTATAAGACCATTGCGGACGAAGAATTCGTCATCTGCAATTAAAAGACGTATCAAGAAGCTGTGCCCTCCTTACTGTAGAATTACCGTATAAGCTAATTATAAATCATGTCATAATGTTTGGAAAGCCAATGTAATCCCGAAACTTCAAGTAGAAAATATTTTGCTAAAAACAAAACTTTTTTATAGTGCAAATCTAAAAAGCCGGATGGTATATTTAGTTTGTGGTCCGGCAGGCCCGGAAAACCCACCAAAGAAATAATAATCCATGATTGTCTGGGGGATGCGGCATTGAGCAGGGTAACGGATATATTCAGAGATTTCGGCAAAAATAAAATTCTTTTACTGATGTTGGCCCCGGCCATCCTGTACTATTTTATTTTTATGTACATCCCCATGGCGGGAGTGGTCATTGCCTTCAAGAGATTTGACTACGCGGCGGGGATATTCGGAAGTCCATGGGTGGGTTTTGACAATTTCAAGTACTTCTTTATCTCCGGCCAGGCGTTCAAAGTAACGCGGAATACAGTTCTGTACAATGTTGTGTTTATCCTTGTGAATACCACGCTGCAGCTGAGTGTGGCGATATTCCTGACCGAGCTGAAAAACAAGTATTTCAAAAAGACGGCGCAAACCCTGATGCTGATGCCGTATTTCATATCCTGGGTCGTGGTGGGCGCCTTTGTTTATAATCTGTTCAACTATGAGTTCGGCGCCTTCAACACCATCGTAAAGTCCTTTGGGGCGGAGCCTGTCGATATCCTGGGCACTGTGGGGGCATGGAAGTATATTCTGGTATTTTTTTCAGCCTGGAACAGCGTCGGGTATGGGAGTATAGTTTACCTTGCGGCCATAACTTCTATTGATAAAGAGCTCTATGAGGCTGCAGAAATAGACGGAGCAAACATATTCCATCAGGTCTTCAGGATTACCCTGCCCAGTATCAAGCCGACGATAATTATTCTTACCCTGCTTAGCATAGGGACTATTTTCAGAGGCAATTTCTCCATGTTCTATCAGATCGTTGGGAATAACGGCTTGCTCTTTGATTCTACCGATGTCATCGACACCTTCGTATTCCGGTCGCTGATGCAGACCCAGGAATTCGGCATGGCATCTGCGGCGGGACTTTATCAGTCGGTGCTCTGCTTTATCATCTTGATGGTGACAAATTACATCATCAAAAAGATCGAAAGGGAGTACGCCTTGTTTTAGGAGACAGGTTTAAATACCAATAATATGCTGGAGGAATCCCCGGTGAGAATAAAAAGCGGCAAGGAAAGAATTATTTTTGATGCAATGAGTTATCTGGTGATCGTCGGATTTTCACTGCTTTGCGTGATCCCTTTTTTACTGGTTCTATCCGGTTCGTTTACTTCGGAAAACTCCATCCATGTGGACGGCTACCGGCTCATCCCGAAGCATTTTTCTCTAAGCGCCTATATTGTGGCGTTTGCGACTCCGGGAAAAATCATTAAGGCCTATATGGTTACGGTTTCACTGACGGTTTTCGGTTCACTGACAGGTCTGTTCATTATCGCCATGACAGCCTTTGCCCTTCAAAGGCCGCATTTTAAGTACAGAAACTTTTTTGCCCTGTTTTTCTACTTTACGACATTGTTTAACGGGGGATTGGTACCCTGGTACATTCTTATGGTCAAGTACCTTCACCTTAAGAACAATTATCTGGCGCTTTTATTTCCTGCGATGCTCACTGTCTTTGACATCATCATTATGAGAAGCTTCATGAAATCCATTCCCGAAGCCCTGTCGGAATCGGCCAAAATCGATGGGGCAGGTGAATTCCGGATATTCCGGCAGATATTCCTGCCCATATCAAAGCCCGCCCTGGCTACGGTGGGATTGTTCATTGCCCTGAGATACTGGAACGACTGGTATGCGGCAATGCTTTACATCACCGACGAAAACAAGTTTACACTGCAATTCTATCTTTACAATATGCTGACCCGGATGGAATTCGCAGCAAACGATGCCAAATCCGCCGGCATACTCCTTGAGCAATATCCTGCGGAGTCCTTCAAGCTTGCGATGACAGTGGTTGCCACAGGCCCGATTTTGTTCCTCTATCCCTTTGTCCAGAAGTATTTCATCCGGGGGCTTACCATCGGAGCGGTAAAAGGATAATTCCGGATGCATTCCGGTTTATTGTATAATACTATTTAAGGAGGAATTGATCCATGTCAAGAATGCGAAAAATGTTATGCCTGATGGCAGCGGCGCTGATCACCGTAACAGCCCTGGCAGGCTGCGGCGGTACTGAAGTTGCCGATACCCAGGGCAGCGCTGCGACCCAGGGGACGGTGGCGGCGACGACCGCAGCGGCCACAGACAGCCCAAAGCCTGATATTTCCAAGGAAGTTAATTTGAAGATCTACTGTGTGGGAGACGCATCCCCGGGGGATGGTTCCAAACTGGTTGCGGATGCAGTCAATGCAATCATCAAACCGAAGATCAATGCGACCATCAGCACAGAATACCTGCCATGGGCTGACTGGACCAATAAATACCAACTGGTATTCGCATCCGGAGAGGAGTTTGACGGTATATATACCGCCAATTGGTCCTTCTATCAGGCACAGGCGACAAAAAACGGTTTTAAGGAAATCACACAGGAGATGCTGGATAAATATGCCCCGTCATTAATGGCGGACCTGCCGGAAATGGCATGGAAGCAGGCGAAGGTAAACGGCAAGCTCTATATGATTCCGACAACCTTCAGCGAGTTTCCGACAGTCCACTTTGCTATAAGAGAAGATCTGAAGAAGAAGTATGGCGTTGCCGATATCAAGGACCTGGATTCCTTTGGAGCTTATCTTGACGCAATCGCCAAAAATGAGAAAGAAATGGTGCCCTTGAATCTCTCGGTGCAAACGAATTTCTCCGACCTGCAGCAGCTTTTTAACAATGAAAATGAATACGGTGTGGTAGGCAATGTGGCGCAGCGCAATTTTGTCTACAGCATTACAGATCCGGGAGCAAGCATCGTTGATGTTTTCCAGACCCCCGGCTTCCTGGAATTTGTAAAGAAAATGTACCAATGGAAGCAGGCCGGCTACTGGTCCAAAAATGCCATTTCCAACAAGACACCCTCCAGTACCTCCTTTGAAAACGGTACCTCTGCGGCTACGATTACAAATATCCTTGCAGCTACCAATTATTCCTATGCATGGCCCAAGCAGCACCCGGGCTGGGAGGTACAGGTATATGACGCCTCCCTTGGCAAGAAGCAAACCGGCACTCCGTATATCGGTTCCGGGATCGGTATTCACGCCACGGCGGCAAATCCCGAGCGGCTGTTGATGTTCACTGAACTGGCAAGGACAGATAAGGATTTGAACCAACTGCTCTGCTATGGTATTAAGGATACCCATTGGAAGCTGATCGGAGAAGATCAGGTGGAATACATAAGAGGCGATACCAAGGTTGATTACACAGACGGGCTGTCCTGGTTCTTCAGAAACTCCAAATTCCAGCTTAAGCCTTCCGGCGTGTACTCAAACTACGATACGATCTTTGAAACTGCAGAACAGAATGAAGTCGGCCACATACTGCAAGCCTTTAATTTTGACGATACGAATCTCAAAAATGAAATGGCGGCCATAGGAAATGTTGTTACGCAATATGCCGTTCCTCTTATAACAGGCTTCGTAGAGCCTGAAACGGGTTTGGCCACCTTGAATGCAAAGATGAAGGAAGCCGGCGCAGACAAGGTGTTGGCGGAAATCAAGCTTCAGGCTGAAAAATATCTGGCAGACAATCAATAAAGACGGTCAAGAGGGGGAGTCGTTTAGAGGCTCTCCCTTTTCATTAATGCATTCGAACCTATTTCATAGATTATTATAACGAAAGAAGGCGTGCCGAATTGCCGCCTAAAATCAAATCAAGCTCCTTGCCGGTTAAATTCAGGGACTTGATGTTCGAAACCTCCTTTGCCTGGTCGGTCCAGGGAGTATCGCTTCCAAAGAGTATTTTTTCCGCGCCATGGTCCCTTATAAGCTTTTCCATGGCTTCCGCTCCCATTTCGTTATATGCGAAGGAGGTGTCCAGGTAAACATCCCTGCCCGCCAGGTATTTTTCAACATCCTCCCAGTACCGGTATCCACCCATATGCGCTGCAATGATCCTGGCCCCGGGGAACGAATCAAGGACTTTTGACAACTGAAAGGGGGTGCAGTGATAGGGATAGGGATAGCCCAGGTCTACGCCGGCATGAAAAAGAATTATCAGCCCTGCCTCCAGCAATGCCTCATATAATGGGTAAACTTTTGTGTCATCTGCATTGAAATCCTGGTATTCGGAGTGGAATTTCACACCTTTGATCCCCGAAGCCGCAAGCCATTTGATTTCTTCCTTCCAATCGGGGAAATCCGGGTGTATGGAGCCGAAGCTTAGCAGATTCCCATCCTGGATTCCCGCAGCCCACCTGTTTACATTGATGACCTGTTCTGGTTTTGTAGCGATATGCTGTATGACGCAGAGGTCAATACCAGCGGCGGCCATGGAGCCTTTGATAAAGCTCACGGTGCCATCCGTATAAGCAGGGATTCCAGCCTTTTCGCTAAGAGAGGCGATTGCTCTGGAAGCCAGGCCATCGGGAAAACAGTGTGCATGTATGTCAATAATCATTGCCTGTATGACCTCCATAGTAATTATCTTGTAACGATAAGAAAGTAGTTGGCAGCGGTAAACACAATAAGGCTGAGTATGTTGTAAAGACTGAATTTGAAGATAAAATTCTTACTGCTGCCCGGGTTTTCCTTTATAAACAGCTTATAGGAGATTACGCTGGCCAGGGAAGCAATGATTGTGCCCATCCCTCCAATGTTGACGCCTAAAAGAAGCTCCTTCCAATGGGAGGTGAATCCGGAAAGCAGCATCGAGCAGGGGACGTTGCTGATAAACTGGCTAAGCAGTATGGAGCCGAAATAGGTGGATTTTCCGCTGTTTAGCGAAACCTCCATATAACTGTTGACGGCGGGGATCCCTGAAATATTTCCGATAAAAATGAAAAAGCATACAAAGGTAACCAGCAAAAGATAGTCTATTTTTAAAATCAACCTTCGATTGACAAGCAGCGTCACTGCCAAGGTGATGAGCAGGGCTGCCAGGTAATGGATTATTCCGAAAACCGACAGGATGATCATAACAAAAAGGACCGTCCAGATTGCAGTTTTCTTCCTGTCCTCCAATTTAACGGCATCCAGGGATATGTCCAGCTTTGAATTTTGCCTCCGGTGATTCAGAAGGGTCAGCCATACAAGACCGGAAACGGCGAATAAGGCTACCGGGGCAAAGAATTGCAGGGGAGTGAGCTTGTAAAAGGAATAGAGATAAAGGTTCTGAGGGTTGCCCATGGGCGTCAGGCTGCTTCCGATATTGGCGGCCAGGGTCTGAAGGATCACGGTGGAAAGCATGTTGATGCTGGATTTTCTGCTGATTACCAGCGTAATGGGTACCAGGGTTATCAGGGCAATGTCATTGGTGATCAGCATGGAAGTGAAAAAACTCAGCAGAATTAAGGTTAAGGAGACTTTACGCGTATCCGTGCATTTATTTAAAATGTTTACGGCAAATTTATCAAGCAGCATTAATTCTTCAAATGCTTTAATCACGATCATGAGGTTGAAGAGGCAAATTAAAACCTTGAAATCAATATAGCTTATCTTTGGCCGGACGGCAAAGCAGCTTGCAACTGCTAAAAAGAGAGAGACTGACAGTACGATGTCTTTTTTGAACAAGGCAATGGGGGCTATCCGGCTATAGGGTCTGGAATTCTGTAACTGCGTAGTCATTATGTATTCCTTTTATTATTGTGTAGCTTACTTGATTGCAGTTGTTAACCGGCAATCGTGTTTGTGTCATAAGTTGCGCTGTAGTACTAACGCGTCTTGGCCGGATTACGGACAAGAATCCTATTCTTGCTTGAGCTGCTGCAGAAAGGCTTTACCGGTTTGTATGGAAGCCTGCACGCTTTCTTTGGCCGGCCCCCCTTGCAGCTTCCGTCCGGATACGCATTTTTCAAGGCTGATCTCGCTGTAGACGTCAGCTTCGATTTTATCCGAGAAGCTTGCAAACTCATCCATGGTCAGCATGTCGATGGCTTTATCGTTTTGAATGCAATAAAGCACCATTTTGCCGATAATTTCATGGGCGTTCCTGAAAGGAATACCCTTTTTGACAAGGTAATCAGCTACGTCTGTAGCGTTTGTAAAGCCGCCCTGGGCAGCTTTGTACATGTTTTCCTTCCGGATTTTCATGGTTGCAGCCATTTTCGTAAACACCGGCAGACACATTTTCACCGTATCAACGGCGTCAAATATGGCTTCTTTGTCTTCCTGCATGTCCTTGTTATAGGCCAGCGGCAATGCTTTCATCACTGTCAGCAGGGACATGAGGCTTCCATAAACCCTACCGGTTTTGCCGCGGACAAGCTCGGCTACATCGGGATTCTTTTTCTGCGGCATTATGCTGCTGCCGGTGCTATAGGCATCATCCATTTCAATAAAGGAAAATTCACCTGAGGACCACAGCACAAGCTCTTCGCAAAGCCTGCTGAGATGCATCATGACGATGGATAGGCAGGATGCCAGTTCAATGACAAAATCCCTGTCGCTTACACCGTCCAGGCTATTTTCCGTTATTGTGTCAAAGCCCAGTTGCTTCGCTACCATGTTCCTGTCCAGGGGATAGGTGGTTCCTGCCAGCGCTCCTGAGCCAAGGGGCATAACATTTGTCCGCTTGTAACAGTCCTGCAGCCGTTCCGCATCGCGCCGGAACATCTGAAAATATGCCATCATATGATGTGCAAGGGTAATGGGCTGAGCGCGCTGAAGATGAGTATAGCCGGGAAGAATGGTGTCCAGGTTGGACTCGGCGATGGCTGCCAGGGTATGGAGAAGCTCTGCCAGCATCTGCTGTATTTCCGACATTTCATGCTTAAGGTACATCCTTATATCAAGGGCAACCTGGTCATTCCTGCTTCTTCCCGTATGAAGCCTTTTCCCGGTATCCCCTATACGGGATATGAGAATTTTTTCAACATTCATATGAATGTCTTCAGCATCAATTTCAAATTCTATCAGGCCCTTTTCGATGTCAGCCAGTATTTCATTCAAAGTCCTGCATATCAGCGCGGCGTCGTCCTCCGGGATGATTTCGCATTTGCCGAGCATCTGGGCATGGGCTATGCTGCCATGGATGTCCTGCCTGTACATTCTGCTGTCAAAGCGGATGGACGAATTGAAATCGTCCACCGCCTTATCCGTATTCTTTGCAAACCTTCCGCCCCAGAGCTTCATATGCTACCTCACTTCTTATCCTTCATCATAAGAGATCTGACTTTCATAGGAAGACCAAAGAGGTTTATAAAACCTTCTGCATCCTTCTGATTATACACTGCATCCCTGCCGAAAGTGGAAAGCTCTTCACTGTAAAGCGAGTATTCCGATTTAGCTCCCGCCGGCATGCAATTTCCCTTATAAAGCTTCATCCTTACCGTTCCGGTTACGTTCTGCTGCGTATGGTCAACAAATGCCGAGAGAGATTCTCTGAGAGGTGTATACCACTGACCGAAATAGACCAGCTCGGCAAATCTCTGGGCAATGATATCCTTGTAGTGCAGGGTGTCTCTGTCGAGACAGAGCAGTTCCAGCTCTCTGTGGGCAGCATAGAGAATCGTCCCGCCGGGAGTTTCATATACGCCTCTGGATTTCATGCCCACCAGCCTGTTTTCAACCATATCGATAATACCGATGCCGTTTTCAGCACCGGCTTTATTCAATACCTCTATCATTTTAATGGGTGAATATTCTACTCCGTTTACTTTCTTCGGGATTCCCTGTTCGAAATATATCTCAACATAGGAAGCCTTATCGGGAGCTTTCTCGGGAGAAACCATCAGTTTCAGCAGCTTTTCATACTGGGGTTCATTCCAGGGATTCTCAAGGTCCTGGCCTTCGTGGCTTAAGTGCCAGAGATTCCTGTCCATGCTGTAGTTATCCTTTTTAGACACAGGAATGGGAATATTTCTGGCATTGGCATAATCGATGGCGTCTTCTCTGGATTTGATGTCCCAGATCCTCCAGGGGGCGATGATCTTCAAATGCGGGGCAAGGGCTTTCACGGTAAGCTCGAAGCGTACCTGATCATTGCCTTTGCCTGTTGCGCCGTGAGCTACGGCTGTGGCGCCTTCCTTCTCAGCGATTTCCACCATTCTCTTTGCAATGATAGGCCTTGCAAAGGAGGTACCCAGCAGGTATTTTCCCTCATAAACCGCTCCGGCCTTAAGGGTAGGATAAATAAAATCCGTGATGAATTCCTCTTTAAGGTCCTCGATGTATATCTTGCTCGCGCCTGTTTTTATGGCTTTTTCATTCAACGGGTCAAGCTCTTCGCCCTGACCCACGTCAGCCGCCATGGCGATGACCTCGCAGTCGTAGTTTTCCTTCAGCCAGGGTATAATGATGGAAGTATCCAGACCTCCCGAATATGCAAGTACCACTTTTTCCTTTTGACTCATATCTTTTCCTCCACAACTGTGCTAAAATTATTAGTATTATTTTACTCAATTAAAAATGATTATACAATACTATGTATAATTATTCAATAAAATTTATAAATATTCATGGACGGTCAAGAATGATTATTATGGGAATCGACCCTGGATTTGCAATCACGGGGTATGGTATAGTAAAATATGAGGGGAACAAATTTTCGGTAATGGATTACGGCGCGGTATTGACAAAAGCTACGACGCCCTTTGCAGAAAGGCTTCTGCAATTGGATGTCCGGCTGGATGAGCTGATAAAGGCCTATAAGCCGGAGACTATTTCCGTGGAAGAATTGTTTTTTAATAAAAATATAAAAACGGCAATCATGGCGGCTCATGGGAGGGGAACTGCACTGGTGGCTGCGGCCAGGTCCGGAGCACAGGTATTCGAATATACGCCCCTCCAGGTAAAACAGGCGGTAGTAGGCTACGGCAGAGCGGAGAAGGCGCAGATTCAGCAGATGGTGAAGGCGATTCTGAATTTGCCGGAGATACCCAAACCCGATGATGTGGCGGATGCTCTGGCAGTGGCCATATGCCATGGCCATTCCTACAAAATGGGGATGCTGGAAAGCTTGAACATGAGAAGATAGAACAGATCCGGGAGGATAATAAAGATGTATGCCTATATAAAAGGAACCCTTGCTTACAAGCATAATGATTACATCGTGGTAGAAGCAAATGGCGTGGGCTATAAGATCAATACTTCGCTGAGTACCATAGAATCTGCTGGGCCTGACGGCTCTGACGTAAAGGTATTCACTCACCTGTATGTCCGTGAGGATATAATGAGCCTGTATGGCTTTATTTCACAGGAGGAGCTTGGTATGTTCGAGCTTCTCATCACTGTTTCGGGGGTAGGCCCCAAGGCTGCAATCTCCATGATATCGGCAATCTCCCCCTCAAAATTCGGTCTTGCAGTTATTACCGATGACGCGAAAACGTTGACAAGAGCCCAGGGAGTAGGCAGCAAAATGGCTCAAAGGATAATATTGGATCTGAAGGATAAGATTAAAAAGGAACAGCTTGCAGCCGTATCCGGAACGATGAAGGAGCAGCCGGCATCGGATGCACGCAGCGGCTCAAAGGCTTCGGAAGCTGTAAGCGCATTGATGGTTCTGGGATATACGGCTGTAGAAGCCAGCAGGGCTGTTTCGGCAGTGTATTCCGACGACATGGACCTGGAAACTGTCATTAAAAGTTCACTGAAGAGCCTGGTGAGATAAGAACATAAGAGGCAGGTTTTCTTGTGTTTGCTCATATGTTTTGCTGCAGTTGGCAACTTGCCGGATCGCTGGATAAATAAAAGGGAATGGCACACATGATCCGTCCCCCTGTGTCTTATGCCGCAAACAAATTCGAATTACGGAGGAAGAAGTCTAATGGAAGAGGAAAGGCTCGTATGCAGCGAGGTTGGCTTGGAGGATATAGACGAAACCAGTCTGAGGCCAAGAAAATTCAATGAATATATCGGACAGATGAAAGTAAAGGAAAACCTTTCTGTGTTCATAGAGGCGGCCAAAAGAAGAAAAGAAGCGCTTGACCACGTGCTGCTTTACGGCCCTCCCGGTCTGGGCAAAACTACGCTGGCAGGAATCATAGCCTCCGAATTGGGCGTAAATCTCAGGGTGACCTCGGGGCCGGCGATTGAAAAGCCCGGCGACCTGGCGGCCATATTGACCAACCTTGGCAGCTTTGACGTGCTTTTCATTGATGAGATACACCGTCTCAACCGGAGTGTCGAAGAGATTTTATATCCGGCCATGGAGGATTATGCGCTGGACATCATCATCGGAAAAGGTCCCAGCGCCAGGTCCATCAGGCTTGACCTTCCCAAATTCACATTGATCGGCGCTACTACAAGGGCAGGTTTGCTGACTTCACCGCTGAGAGACAGATTCGGCGTAATCAACAGGCTGGAAATGTATACCCACGATGAACTCAAGCTAATAGTAAAAAGATCTTCGGGCATTCTAAATATTGAAATCGATGAAGACGGCGCAGGAGAAATTGCCAGGCGTTCGCGCGGTACGCCGAGAATAGCAAACCGTTTGCTGAAAAGAGTGAGAGACTTTGCCCAGGTAAAGGCAAAAGGTGTGATTGATGTGAGGGTAGCCAGAATGGCTCTTGATGCCCTTGAAATAGATAATATCGGTTTGGACGGCGTGGATAGGACGATGCTTCTCAGTATCATCGACAAGTTTGCCGGCGGACCTGTGGGGCTTGACACACTGGCTGCCTGTATAGGCGAAGAAACTGAGACCATCGAGGATGTCTATGAGCCCTATCTTCTGCAGCTGGGCTTTATAAACAAGACACCCCGGGGCAGAATGGCGACCAAGCTGGCTTATGACCACTTCGGGCTTGAAATGTGAGGGATACGCCCTGGCAAATGTAAGGGCAAAGAGGCTCAGAGAATGACCCTCCCTGACATGAGAAAGGTTATAGATTATGAAAGTATTAATGCACATGTGTTGTGCCCCATGCTCCGTATATCCGGCAGAGACGCTGCTGGCAGAAGGCTGTCAGCTTGAGGGATTGTTTTACAACCCCAATATTCACCCAATAGAGGAGTATGAAAGACGCAAGGAAAATGTTCGGATATATTCGGATATCAAGAGCTTTAAAGTAAACTATATAGAGGATTTCAGGCAAAAGGAATGGGAGAGCTTCGAGGGACAGGAGCCTGCCAGATGTACCATGTGCTATGACATCAGAATGGATAAGGCTGCGTCCTATGCGGCAGCTAATGGGTTTGACGCTTTCACCACTTCGCTTCTTGTGAGTCCTTATCAAAAACACGAGCTTATCCGGGAAATCGGTGAAAAATATGCCGAAAAATATGGAGTGAAATTTCTTTACATGGATTTCCGCCCCGGCTTCCGCCAGGGGCAGCAGCAGGCTAAAGAGCTGGGGCTGTATAGACAAAAATACTGCGGCTGCATCAAATCTCTAAGGGTATAGCGACATTGCCCCGTGCATAAAGGGCAAGGGACTCCTCCGGTTTGCCGTACTTTTCTGCAAAAGGCCTTTCAGGATAACATTTCGAATAGGTTACAAAATGGTTAAAAGAATATAAAAAGGGTTTAAAATGTCGAAATAATACTATAGGATAGAAATAGTGAGGTATGACATGAAAAGATTATTGGCCGCTGCATTGATGCTTGCCGTATTGACGGCGACAGCGGCAGGAAGCGCTCTGGCGCAGACAAACGCAGCAAAAGCCGCAACGGGCTTCTTAAAGGATGTTACCTATAAAGTTGAGAATTCCAGTGAAATTGTAGAAATGACCCTTGTCGATTATTCTGATTACAGCGTTATGCGGTTATCCAATCCCGAGAGAATCGTCATCGATATATTCAATGCCGCAGCCCCAGGGAAGCAGCAGTTGGTCCCGGCGGACGGACCTGTGATCAATTCAGTAAGGTATGCGCAGTTCGACCCCTACACAGCGAGGGTTGTCCTTAATGTTAACGGAACTGCAGAGTGTGGAATCGAAAAGACTGGGAGCGGCTTGCGGCTGTATATTGGAGATAAACCCGACGGCAGTGATGAAAACCCGGAGAACTCTGATAATGGAGCTACCCCGGACGACGATAATACGTCCGGCAGCAGTAAAGCAGTCGCTGCTAAGAAGCTTTCTGTAAGCAAATATTTTACTGTAGAATTCAACCCAAAGGGAAATACCGAGGAAGTAGCCATATTGCTGAGCAATTACAGCAAATACGCCATAAAGCGGATGACAGACCCGGACAGACTGGTTATCGACATACCCAACTCCAAATATACGGGCAAGGATCAGAAAATAATTACAAACGGAGTCCTGATACAATCGGTCCGGTATTCCCAGTTAACAACCAAAACGTCCAGAATTGTGCTTGATTTAAACAACCAATCCCAGTATTCCGTCAAGGAATCAAAAGGAAAGCTGCTGCTGACCCTTGCAAAGCCCGCGTATAAAAACATGCTGTATCATAATAGCGCAGACAGGGTGTACCTGGCGTTAAAAGGTGCGAAGCTCACCAGCGGCGACGAATTTCTCAAGAAGCTATACACGGAAAAGCAGGATAACCAGGGCAAAAGATATGTCATCACGTTTCCCTCCTCCCAGGCGAATCTTGGAGAAGGAAAGCTGGTGATCAATGACGGGTATATAAATTCAATCGAGGTAAAAAGCAATGCGGCCAATAAAACTACATCCATCACTTTTCTTGCCGCCAAGAAGCTTTCGTATCTGGTATTTACAAAAACAAATCCGGAGGATACGGCAATTACCGTATTGAGCCCGGCCACCAAGGCCGACAAGCTGGTAGTCATAGATCCGGGACACGGTGGGCAGATGCCTGGGGCTATTTTCAAAGGCCTGTATGAAAAGGAGCTTAACCTTGATATTGCAACCCGGGTGAACAAGCTTCTTGAAAAAAAGAAGGTCAAAACTTATATGCTCAGGGAAGATGACAGCTATGTAGCCAATTACGAAAGGGCATATATTGCAAACAAGCTCAATGCTTCTTTATATTTGGGCATACATAACAATGCAATGGACGATTCCGACTTCAGCGGCACTATGACGCTCTATTATCCGCCAAAGGCCGGAGCCAAAGGCTTTACTTCCAAAAGCTTTGCAGGTATTGTTCAGCGCAGGCTTTTAGGCAGCCTTGGGACCGTAGACAGAAAAATACTTGAAAGGCCCAATCTGGTTGTTTTAAAGGCTACGGCAATGCCGGCGGTGATTGCCGAGGTGGCCTTCATGACCAACAGCCGGGACAGAAATAATCTGGCAAGCGCCACCTTCAGGCAAAAGGCGGCACAGGCCCTCTGTGACTCCGTTATTGAGGCTTTAGGCAAAAAATAAATGGGGCCGCAGGGTATTGGCAGTTTTCGCGGGAGCGTCTGCGTGCATAAAATAATTTATAAAAATCGATAAAAAAAACCGGTGGAATTTATATATTCTACTGATTTTTTTATTACCGGGCTTATGATAACATTAAACTGCGGGAAATAATAAATACCTTCAAAGTTGTCTATAATTATTATGAATAATATGGTAATTATGGAGGATAACATGAAGAGGTGTTTGGCTTTATTGACAGCGGTAGCCTTTGTGATGCTTTTAGCAGGTTGTACTCTCCCGACAGGCACAAAGGGTGTAGCCGGTGAGACAGAGAAAATCAGCGAAACGGAAGGTACTACGGTACCGGGTGAATCCGTCCTTAGCAAGGTAACGGATCCGGTAAGCAGCAATACGGATAAAAATGCTGATGTATCGGAAAATGCGTTGATGATGCCCATAACATTGTATTATCAAGATGTTGACGGATATCTGATACCGATGACCAGATGGGTGGATAAACAGACCGGCATCGCAAAAGCGGCGGTAAATGGCCTGACCGACAGTGCCATAACCAGGGAGGAACTGCAGTATTATGGCGTCTACCCTGTACTGCCGGCGGATACGGAAGTTATGGGCATGACTATCAAGGACGGAATTGCAGTAGTTGATTTTAACAACAAGCTGCTTGAATATGAAAGCAAGGACATTGAAAGAAGCATAGTTGCATCGCTGGTATATACGCTGACGGAATTTCCCACCATCAGCAGCGTAAAGCTTCAGGTTAACGGGAAGGCGCTTGATACGATGAAGTATGGTACCAATGTATCCGGATTGTTGAGCAGAAGCAATATACCCATCAACAGCAAGCTGGAGAAAGGTGCAAAAAAAGCCGAGATTTTTTATTTCAAACGGTCAAATGAGGGTTTTACCTATCTTTTGCCGGTTTCATTTGAAATAAAGGGGAACGAGGAAATAACGCCCGCATTGCTTGTAAAGCAGCTGCTGCTGGAAAAGCCGGACCCCAATTTGATCTCGGAAATGCCGGCGGGAGCTGAGCTTATCAGCTGTGCAAATAGAAGCGGCGTAATGGTCATGGATTTTAATGAAAAATTCCTTGAATACGGGGGAAATTCCCGTGAGGAAGGCTTGTTAAAGCAACTGGTCTATACTGCAAGGCAAAGTACGGGGATCAGCAAGGTGAAATTGACCATTAACGGGGAAGCGGCCCAATTGCCCGAAGGGACTGACATCTCCTCAGGAATCGCCATTCCCAGGACGATTAACGACATTATTGACAGATGACAGAGACTGCGGTAATATTTGCAGCAGTATCAAAGGATGGTTTGAATTTGAGAAACGATTTGAGAAAAAACAATGAATTGAGGCCCTTCAAAATAACAAGGAATTACCTGAAGCATGCAGAAGGCTCGGTTTTAATAGAGATGGGCGAAACCAGGGTAATATGTACCGCATCGATTGATGAAAGTGTTCCGCCCTTTAAGAAGAACACGGGAGAAGGCTGGGTAACTGCGGAATATTCCATGTTGCCCAGAGCCACTTTGACCAGAAACAGCAGAGATATCAGCAAGCTTAAATTGAACGGAAGAAGTCAGGAAATACAAAGGCTGATAGGGCGTTCCTTGAGGTCGGTGGTCAATATGAAGCTGCTGGGGGAAAGGCAGATCATTATCGATTGCGACGTAATACAGGCAGACGGAGGGACCAGGACAGCGTCCATCACCGGTGCTTTTGTAGCCTTGGTGGATGCGTGCAGGTACCTTTTGGAGAAAGGCTTGATTGAAAAGCTGCCGGTTTCAGACTTTTTGGCTGCGGTCAGCGTAGGTATGGTTGGAAATGATGTACTGCTGGATTTGAACTATGAAGAGGACTCCAATGCCGTTGTGGACATGAATGTAGTAATGACCAGCGACGGCAGATTTATAGAAATACAGGCAACGGGCGAGCAGTCGCCGTACAGCCGGCAGCAGTTCAACGGATTGCTTGATCTGGCGGGCATGGGGATTGAGAAACTGATCGGCTTGCAAAAAAATCTGCTCGGCGAGCTGAGATAAAAAAGCAAGGGGAGAAATGCAGAGAATGATGAGGTTTATTGCAGCCACCGGAAATAAGGGCAAGCTCAAGGAAATCAAGGAGATCCTGGGTTCTTTCCCCTGGGAGATTATTTCAATGGGGGATGCCGGAATACAGGATGAAATCGAAGAAACAGGCAAAACCTTTGAAGAGAATGCATTAATTAAAGCAGGCTATATCGCGGGAATTACGAAAGAGGTTGTGATGGCGGATGATTCCGGCCTTGAGGTTGACTATCTCAATGGAGAGCCTGGGATTTATTCTGCCAGATTTGCCGGTGAAGGCGCCAGTGACGGGGACAAAAACAAGAAAATTTTGAGGCTGCTGGAGGGAGTGCCCTTTGAGAAAAGGACCGCCAGATTTGTTTGTGCCGTCGCTGTAATTTTTCCTGATGGAGAAAGCTTTACGGTGAGAGGGACCTGTGAGGGATATATCGGGGAAAAGCCGGTGGGGACCAATGGCTTCGGCTATGATCCGCTTTTTTATATGCCGGAATATCAGAAGACAATGGCAGAAATGGATATAGAGACGAAAAACAGGATAAGCCACAGGGGCAAAGCCTTAAGAGCGATGGCAGAAGAGTTGAAAAGTAGAAATAGGACTGAATTTTGCAGCAATGGATTGTGACGTAAAAAATGGGGGTTGTTATGAAGATTTTGGTTTTAAGCGACACACATGGCGATACGAATAAAGCTGAAGAGGCTATAAGAAATAATAGGGAAGTAAATCTGATCATCCATCTCGGTGATTATTTCAGGGACGCTCAGAAGCTGTCGGCCATGTTTCCCGAGATTCCTATGGAATACATATATGGAAACAGCGACTTTATGATAGAGGATGTACCAGCCGAAAAAATGCTTGAAATCGACGGCAAACGCATTTTCATAACCCATGGACACCGGTACTCGGTGAAATGGGACTATGACAAGCTTTACAGGAAGGCAGAGGAATTGAATGTAGACCTGCTGCTTTTTGGGCATACCCATGTTGCCGACCTGATTGAAAAGGAAAAGTATTGCGTTCTAAATCCGGGAAGCACCAGCGACCCCCGGGACGATTCCAATGAATCCTATGCAATCATTGAAATCGTCAATGGCAGGATCGTGCCCAGACTGTGCTACTTTTAGCGCCCAGTTATTTACAGTAAAATGAAATGAATCTCGGGATTGACAAACATGGGGGCCCATTGTATAATATTCAAGCAGGTAAACGTGCGGGTGTAGTTCAATGGTAGAACATCAGCCTTCCAAGCTGATTGCGTGGGTCCGATTCCCATCACCCGCTCCATATGTGCCCATAGCTCAGCTGGATAGAGCAACGGATTTCTAATCCGTTGGCCGGGGGTTCGAATCCCTCTGGGCACGCCAAAGTAAACCCGCTAATCTCTAAAGATAGCGGGTTTTGTTATATTTTTCCGATGGTTTACATAAAACATTTATGACTACTATTTGGCTACTACAAGATAATAAAAGTTATCGAGAAATAAAAGAGGCAATGTTAGCTTGATAGAGGGGAAGTGAAATACGGGGCAGTGTGTTTCAAAACTCCGACCAAAGCGTAGAAATTTCATTTTCAGGTGATGAATTTCGTATACGACGCACAGCCGACCCAGAAAGCCCGTTCTTCAGTGTAAGTTATTTGGATGGTACAACAGACATATTGGCAAACAGCTGCATTATTGGGCAGTAAGTCAACTACACAGACAGCCGGAGGGACGTACACAACCAATGAACAGGTTATGCTGAGTAATCTTAAGGCAGATGGACAAAGCTTATACAACAAAGTGGACGGAATGCTTAATAAACTGACCGCTTATGGCATATTTGAAATTGTGTAAAAGTTATAGTTTGACGGTCCTAGCAGCAGCTGGCGTTTGTTTTTTATTTGTTATTATACTTCTTTTATTACTGGTGCTCTTAAGCCCGATAGGCCCGGCAGCTATTTTGCCGTGAAGCTCCACCTCCAAGAGATAGTATATTCAGGAGGACCTTGCAGTATGTGATCGCTGATGCCTATGACTTATTTTTTTATTGCAGATAATCATGTTATTATGATATCATTGTGGACAGAGGTAATCGGTAAAAGCAGGTGTGGTTGTCACCTCATTCCCCAAAGGAAGGGGGTGATGCGGTATGAATACATATGAGACAATATCTCTAATGATAGCGTTTTCAATATTTACAGTATCGCTGGTCACCTTGGTAGTGCATATAATCAAAGCGCTATCAAGCCAAAAAAAATAATCACCCTGCCCGTCATGCAGAGTGATTATGCTTAAATAATCCGTTCTCGTGGCAACCGCACCATGCGGTACCGATTGCCTCTTTATCTATATTATAGCACAAATTACCTGATTGTAAACTTTATTATTATATTTGTAAATTAAAATCCGCAGTTGCGATGTGCAGAAGGTTACAAAAAACGGAGAATGGAGTTGTAAATCTTTATTCTCACGGGCTGACCAGGCGGCTTGTCCAGGTCTTGTTCTCTTGAATTTGTCCTGGTTGAAGAGTATAATTATTCCAGTAGAATAAATTCTTTTCTGGCCGTTTGTGTTAGCGGTGTGGGAGTTTAAAAATTTATAATTTAATAACTAATTTATGTTGACAGCAAAATAGTATACCGCCCAAAAAATAATTTTGGAGACCCTGCATTTTCGAACGGAAATTGAAGGGTAAACGTTTTTCACTTATGCTAAAATAATTTGCAAGGGAGGAACGCAAATGGGTTGGCATGATCGTATGAACCGAGCCGTTGAGTATATTGAAAACAATCTTGCTAGCAAAATTGATATGGATAAAGCAGCGCAATTTGTTTATCAGTCCGTAGCGGGTTTTCAGAGAACGTTCTCGATTGTAACCGATATGTCCGTTTCGGAATATGTAAGAAGGCGGAGGTTGAGCCTGGCCGTGTTTGAGCTGCAAAACAGCAATGCAAAGGTAATTGACATAGCACTTAAATACGACTACGATTCACCGGACGCTTTTACGCGGGCGTTTAAAGAAATTTATGGACTGCCGCCGTCAGTGGCAAGGGATGGATTCGCTGAACTAAAGCCGTTTCCTCGCATTTCTTTCTATATGTCTATAAAGGGGGATGTAGTAATGGAAGCATATGATGAAAACAGCGGCATGCAGATTATTAACATGTATTATGAGCGTATGCCCGCTTTCAGGCTGATTGGAAAACGATATACTTCCGTTGACCTGGACGCTGAGGGGATGTTAGGCGACAGGTTTAACGACTGGTTTCAAAACGGCTGGTTCAACTTTCTATTTAGTTTGGGTGGCTTGCCGGGTCATGAATATACTGCTCTCTGCGCTTACGAAAACAAGAGGACGATGGCATGGTGGATCGGCGTGTTTGCACCTGAAAACACACCTGTGCCGGAGGACTTTTCATTCGTGGATTTTCCGGCTGGAATTGTAGGTATGTGCTGGATGCGTGGCTACAGGCACACCGGTGAGATATTTTCAAATGTCTCCTTTGACAAATGTAAAAAAAAGTTATTAGACGCTGGCAATACATTCAAAACGGATTTTAACGGTGATATATGTCAATGGAGCTTTCAACGCTATGATAATACCCGATTCTTCACTCCGGACAGCGATGGCAAGGTAATTATGGATTACGGCGTTTATCTTGTGGAAACAGAAGAGATAGAACAAGCTATGCTCGCCAGAGAAAAAGCCGGTATATTTAACGCGACCGAGACTTCCGTAAAGCCGGTAACAGAACCTCTGTCAACTGTCAAGCCCCCAGATATACGGATTGAGGGGGTTGCTCCTTATTATGTCGATGCTCAAAGCAACTTGCTTTTTTGCGCGTTAACAACAGTTTTGTTAAAACTCGACAACATCAACGAATCTACCCCCTATTTTTGCCAAAAGCAGAATGGAGTGTGTAACGACTGCGGAAATTGCGGGGATAAGCCAAACATTCACAAACACCATTTAAGCCTCTACCATTTCTTGGTCACTGTATCAGGCGTTGGGTTTATGATAGCGGACCGCAATGAAAACGAAAACTATGACTTAAAAACAATTCCCGGCATAATGCCGCCGCTACTAGAGGACAGACTAGATTTTGCAATGAAAGCAAGCGGGATAGCCTATACCTGCCCACAAAAAAATATGGGCGAAAAGAGAATATTCGGGCAGATCAAAGAATCTATCAGAATGGATAAGCCCGTGCTGATGAAGCTCGGCTGCGGTCCCGACTGGAGCGTTATAACCGGTTATAACGAGGAAACCGGCGCGGTTTATGGATTGGACGCAAGCCGCCATTTTAAAGACGGCAAAGGCACATTCGCGGGAAACAGCCTGTTGCATACGGAAGACGGGCTTTTTGCGTTAACTGACTGGTTCAAATATATGAAAAAAATCGTCATCGCCGTAGGCAAAATAGAAAAACTTAGTTTCAATGAACTAATTGAACGGGTTATCAGTCAATTAGAAGCGCCGGACAACGGTGTGAAGTCCGTAATTCCCAGGATGATTAACTCAATCCTACCTGAAAACGCACGAGGCGTAGCTGATTTCTTAAACATGTCTCAAGGGTATATGATGGAAGCGCGCTGGCACGCTGGGGAGTGTTTCACTTCAACTTTACAGCGTGAAGCAAAAGACCAGAAGGAACGGGACGTCTTGCGGGAATGCGCTGGGCACTGTTTCGAAATACACGATATATGCTGGAAAATACGGGGTCAGCTTGGCATAGGCCCTCATACTGATTTTGGTCTGCCAAACCTCATCAGTCAAATGATGCTTGATAAAACTAGGCAGGAAACGTTAAAGGATTTATTCGGGCAAATCTGGGAAAACGATCATGCTGTTTTACATTTATTAAGGACAGTAGTAAAGCAGGAACTAAAAACAATTATGAACAAACATTAGTGTGGGATTACGGATTAGGATATTCCGCATCTTGAATAGAGAGGTATTATGGACACAGATATTCATAAGACAGACCATTTCTGCCTCAAGAAGTCTTATGCCAAATGAATGCCTGAAGCTTTGAAATCTACATCGGGTATAGTAACCGGAACAGCTCCGTTTAGGCAACGGCGTTCGCGTTTCCATTAGTATTAATGCAACTATTTCTTTGGACGTAAGCGATGACGGCGACAGTATAAAGATTGACCTGAGCGCAACCTTTGTGGAAGAGCTTGCACGTTTTAATGTTAGAACAAAACCTGGGTTAACGCCGGTCAAAATTAGAGAAAGCCTATGTGAGAGAGCGCTGGATCTGTGCGATGCCTGCTATGATGAGGAAAGCGGCTATGGCGAGCGCTTATTTGAGAGCCTCCCATTCCGATTGCCTGAATCCGGCCAAAACAAAATCATTTCCGACTAAAATCGGACGCTTCACTAGCATGCCATTGGTGGCGAGCAAGCGAAGCTGTTCTTCTTCGGTCATGGCAGCCAGCCTGTCTTTTAATTCAAGGGACTTATACAACAGTCCACTGGTATTAAAAAAGCTTTTGAGCGGCAGACCGCTTTTTTCATACCATGTTTTCAGTTCATCATAACTTGGGTTGTCTGTTTTAATATCACGAAAATTATAAGAAATTTTATTGTCATCCAGCCATTTCTGTACTTTCTGGCAAGTTGTGCATTTAGGGTAGCAGACAAACAGCATGCAAAAATCCTCCTGGTATATATGATTGGCGTTTAACTTTATAGTTCCGGCAACATCACTAAACCGTGAATATTATATCACTTTTTTCATGTTTTTTACCATGATAATCGTAACAAAAACAGCGTCGATTTTAAAAAACACTCTTGCAAAATTTCCATCCAAGATATAAAATAATATCGAACAAATGTTCGACGTGAGAGGTTACTGTGGGATGGTGAATAATGATATGATGAGGCAAATACAAAGTGTCGGCCCGCCCGCAAACTGGATTTGTCTAGCACCTTACATCCTATAAATGGTCAAATGCCAATTTGCCGAGCAGATATTTTTTGAAGGAGGCGGCCGAAGAATAAACATGAAGAACAGAACCTATATCGCTATCGACTTAAAATCATTCTATGCTTCGGTTGAGTGTGTGGAACGAGGGCTTGATCCGCTGACCACTAACCTTGTTGTCGCTGACGCAAGCCGCACCGAAAAAACCATTTGTCTCGCCGTCTCTCCCTCCCTCAAAGCATATGGCATTCCCGGGAGAGCGAGGCTGTTTGAGGTCGTGCAGAAGGTCAAGGAAGTAAATGCGGCACGGCTGTGCAAAGCACCGGGGCGAACCTTTTCCGGCGCTTCCTTCAGCGATACTGAGTTGAAATCCTCACCGAGTATCTCACTGGACTACATTGCTGCTCCGCCGAGAATGGCGTATTATATAAGGTACAGCACGCGGATTTACAATATCTACTTGAAGTACATCGCACCCGAAGATATTCATGTCTACTCCATCGACGAAGTATTCATTGATGCTACCGATTATCTGAACACCTACAATCTTTCAGCCCGTGAGTTTGCCACGAAAATAATTCTGGATATTTTTAAAACGACCGGCGTTACAGCAACAGCGGGAATTGGCACAAACCTTTACCTTAGCAAGATCGCAATGGATATTCAGGCAAAGCGCATTCCGATGGATCAAAACGGCGTGCTGATCGCTGAACTGGACGAAATGAGCTACCGTCGCTTGCTGTGGTCACACCGGCCGCTAATAGACTTTTGGCGCGTTGGAAGAGGATATGCCAGGAAGCTGGAGGAGCATGGGTTCTTTACGATGGGAGATATCGCAAGATGCTCTCTCGGTAAATCTACCGATTACTACAAGGAGGATTTACTGTACAAGCTGTTCGGCATCAACGCTGAGCTGCTGATCGACCATGCGTGGGGGTGGGAGTCATGCACCATTGCCGATATTAAAGCGTATAAGCCAAGCACAAACAGTGTTGGGTCGGGGCAGGTACTGCAATATGCCTATCCCTTTGACAAAGCGAAGCTGGTCGTGCGGGAAATGACCGATCTGCTGGTACTTGATCTGGTGGACAAAAGGCTTGTGGCCGACCAGCTCGTTTTGATGGTAGGCTATGATGTTGAAAATCTGTCAAACCCGGAGATAAAGAAATCATATCACGGGGCGATCACCACTGACTACCACGGACGCGCTGTTCCGAAATCTGCGCATGGCTCGGCCAATCTTGGCAGGCAGACTTCCTCTACAAAGCTGATTCTGGATGCCGTCACAGAGCTGTTTGAACGTATTGTTGACGAAAACCTCCTGGTCCGAAGAGTCAACATCACAGCAAATCATGTTGTTGATGAGGCAACTGTTCAAAAGACGGACGACTTTGAACAGCTTGATCTCTTTACGGATTATGTGGCTGCACAGACGAAAAAAGAGGATGAAGAAGCCGAGCTTGCACGAGAAAAAAGGGTGCAGAAAGCAATGCTGGAGATAAAAAAGAGACACGGCAAGAACGCCATTCTAAAGGGTATGAATCTGGAGGATGGCGCTACCACAGTAGACCGGAACAGGCAGATAGGAGGGCACAAGGCATGACGAGGACATACGACGACATCATCAATCTGCCGCACCATGTCTCTGTGACACGGCCTCATATGACAGCTATTGACCGGGCGGCTCAGTTTTCCCCCTTCGCCGCACTGACCGGCTATGACGCCGCCATTAAAGAAACCGCAAGACTGACTGACGAGAGAGTAGAATTGGACGAATATATGCAGGACGATTTAAGTGATAGGCTGCAAATCTTAGCGGATCGGATTAAAGAGCATCCCGCAATCGAAGTCACCTACTTTCATCCGGATGCAAGGAAGAATGGCGGTGCCTACTTTGCTGCTATCAGTATGGCTAAAAAGATAGACGAATATGGACGCGTTGTCGTTATGACCGATGGCACAGCGATCCCCATTGATAAAATCATCAGCATAGATGGGCAAATATTCAAAACCGTGTGTGATGGATAAATAACGATAAATTCCAATTTACCGGTAAGATTCTAACAACGGAATACCAATAAAAGATTATGATATTGTTTAAAGATGAGGTAGTATACTATTTTCTGCATGCAGGGAGTCACGGCTCTTTAAAATTTAACTCTCTCCACTTTAATTATATCATAGAGAGAATCGTAAATATAGACTATTTGTTCTCATTTACCAATGCTATAATTCAATAGTAAGTTAATGGATATATAGCGGATATGCAAAAGGTACACTATAGGCTAGTACGGTTTGCCGGTAAATCGTTTTAGCTTTAAGGATACTCTTTGGAATAGGGTGGCAGATAATGTTAAAGAAGGGAAATATATGATGGGATATGTGCTCGGTTTTCGGGATATTGACAAAACAAAACTCAATGCTGTTGGGGGTAAAGGCGCAAACCTGGGTGAGCTTTCCAAAATTGAAGGAATACGCGTACCCGATGGCTTTTGCATTTCTATTGATGCTTTCAAAAGAATCATTGAGGAAACATCATCGATTACTGAATTACTGAATCAGCTATCGCTTCTGAAGCTTGAAGACCAATCCGGCCGTAAAGGAAATACGCTTTTGCTGCTCGACCAAGCAACCCGGGGAAAAATTGCTGAGCTTAGCGGTGAGATTCGCAGGGCCATCGAAGAGACAGTCATCCCCGAAGCTATTGCTGAAGAGATCACCCGCGCTCTCACAAGGCTGGGTGAAAAAAACGCTTATGCAGTACGGTCCAGTGCAACGGCAGAAGATTTGCCGACGGCGTCCTTTGCGGGCCAGCAGGATACGTATCTGAACGTTATCGGAAAGGACGCGATCCTAAAACATATATTATCAAGTGCTGGGCATCGCTGTATACCGAGCGGGCAGTAGCTTACCGCATTCAAAACGGCTTCGACCACCGTAAAGTAGACCTGGCAGTGGTTGTTCAGAAGATGGTCTTCCCGCAGACGGCAGGAATTCTGTTTACGGCCGATCCTGTCACGGGCAATCGGAAGGTGTTATCCATTGACGCCGGCTTCGGGCTTGGCGAGGCCTTGGTCTCCGGTCTGGTGAATGCTGATATCTATAAGGTGCAAAGCGGCAAGATCATCGATAAGAAGATATCCACCAAAAAGTTGGCTGTTTATGCCTTAAAAGACGGAGGTACGAAAGAACAGGAAATTGAGTCTGAGCAGCAAAATAGGCAGGCGCTGACGGATGAGCAGGTTTTACAGCTTGAGGGCATGGGAAGAAAGATCGAAAAACATTTCGGCTGCCCCCAGGACATCGAATGGTGTTTGGCGGAGGATACCTTTTACATTGTCCAGAGCCGGCCAATCACAACTTTATACCCTATCCCTGAAGCGAATGATGAAGAAAATCACGTTTACCTATCGGTCGGTCATAACCAGATGATGACCGATCCCATGAAACCATTGGGCTTGTCTTTTTTTCTGCTTGTAGCTGCCGGCGCCATGTTTAAAGCGGGTGGAAGGCTGTTTGTTGATGTTAAGCCCATGCTGGCTTCTCCTGACAGCCGGGAAATGTTATTAAATATGTTTGGAGCTGGCGATCCGCTTACCAAGGATGCATTGGTGACCCTCATAAATCGGGATTTTATAAAATTGCTGCCAGGGGATAAAAATGAACAGGATCCAGATAAACGCAATAAAGGGCTGCCGGATTGGGGAGCTCCAGTACAAATTGAAGCTGATCCGACCCTTGTTTCTGAATTAATTCGCAAATGTCAAACATCGATCAAAACGTTAAAACAAAACATCCAAAAAAAATCCGGTTCAGATTTATTTGAATTTATTCTGGAAGATATTAAGGAGTTAAAGAGCATTCGGTCCGATGCGCAAGGCGCAACTGTGTATATGGCTGCTATCAATGCTTCAACATGGATCAATGAGAATATGAACAAGTGGCTGGGTGAAAAGAACGCAGCAGATACGCTTTCTCAATCTGTACCCAATAATATAACTTCAGAAATGGGTCTGGAGCTATTGGAGGTGGCAGACGTGATTCGTCCTTATCCGGAAGTCATTGATTATTTACAACATGGTAAAACGGATCACTTTTTGGATGAACTGGTTAAGTTTGAAGGTGGAAAGGAAGCCAAAGACGCTATCCATGCTTACCTTGACAAATACGGAATGCGATGTGTCGGAGAAATCGACATTACGAAAACCCGTTGGAGCGAAAAACCGGCTGCACTTATTCCTCTGATTCTCAGTAATATTAAAAACTTTGAGCCGAATGCCGGCAAGCGGAAATTTGAGCAAGGGCTGCAGGAAGCTTTAAAAAAAGAACAAACGTTAGTAGAGCGATTGAAGCAATTACCGGAGGGTGAAGAAAAAGCCAAAGAGACAAAAAGGATGATCGATATAATCCGGACTTTCATAGGTTATCGTGAGTATCCCAAATACGGCATGATCAGTCGCTACTTCGTTTATAAACAAGCATTAATGAAAGAAGCCGAACAACTCGTACAAGCAGGCATACTTCATGAAAAAGGAGATAGTTACTATCTCACTTTTGAAGAATTTCGTGAAGCCGTATGTACAAATAAACTGGATTACAAGATCCTCTGCATGCGAAAAGACGAGTATAAACAATATGAAAAACTAACTCCTCCACGTGTGATCACCTCGGATGGTGAAATAATCGCAGGCGAGTACAAACAGGAAAATCTTCCGGAGGGCGCTATGGCAGGTCTGCCTGTTTCATCAGGAGTTATAGAGGGAAGAGCGCGCGTCATCTTAAACATGGAAGAGACCAATTTAGAAGCTGGAGATATATTGGTCACTACCTTTACTGACCCTAGTTGGACACCCTTGTTTGTATCCATAAAAGGTCTGGTCACCGAAGTGGGTGGGCTGATGACCCATGGGGCGGTTATCGCTCGTGAATATGGCTTACCGGCAGTTGTCGGAGTAGAAAATGCCACTAAACTGATAAAAGATGGGCAACGAATTCGCGTGCATGGCACGGATGGGTATGTAGAAATCCTATAATGAGAGAGAGATTATCTTACTCCCGGAATTAAATAAGAGATGAAAGCTAGGAAAGGCGGCCCAATTAGGGCAGCTTTTTCAGAAAGGAAGAGTAATTGCATTAGTCAATTTCATATTGTTAAAAATAATATACAAAGATTGATAGTTAATAGAGATTATGGTAATATGAAACCACCGCGAACGGTTTAGTCCTACGGCTTTCAGTATAGAGAGAAGTTATTAGATTACGAATAGGGGACAGGCTTTATGAATGAAAAAATAAGATGCTCCTGGGCAGGAAGTACCCCCATATACATGGACTATCATGACAACGAATGGGGACGGCCTGTTCATGATGATGTCAAGCTGTTTGAAATGCTTATTTTAGAAGGGATGCAGGCAGGACTTACATGGATAACCGTGCTTAATAAAAGAGAAGCATTCAGAGAGGCATTTGACGGGTTTGATCCTAATAAGGTAGCCCTTTATTGCGATGCAAAAATTCAGGAGCTCCTGGCAAATGAAAAAATAATAAGAAATCGCCTGAAAATTAACGCGGCTGTGACCAATGCCAAGGTATTTTTAAGAGTTGCAGAAGAGTACGGGAGCTTTGACAAATTCATATGGAGATATGTGGATTATGCGCCTGTTACAGGTCATTGGGAGAAACAAGACGATTTACCCGCAAGCACCCCGCTCTCCGACAGGATAAGCAAAGACTTGAAAAAAATGGGCTTTAAGTTTGTTGGCTCGACCATAATTTATGCGTTCATGCAAGCTACGGGGATGGTCAATGATCATATTACCGAGTGTTTTATTTATGAAGAGATAGTGAATGGATAGCACATGATGGAAAAAGACGATGATATTCTGGCGGGTTCCTGCTGTTTTCCGGAGTTATTCTTTAGCATCTCAAGCCCTCTGAGTTTCCCGCACAGATGCCGTCCGTAGTGATTCAATCTCGTATCCTTGCTTTCATTCCGGTAAAAAGTGCAGGATGGCCCAGATCGATGCTATAGAAATAGTAGTGGCCGTTTTTGTGTTCAACTCTTCCGGGAAACCATCCACTTTCCTCATGAGAATATATTTCAAGTGGGCTTCCGCACGAGAGATATCCTATGCTTTTCCCGTGGCATGAAACCACTTCAAACTTTCCGTTGTCCATCTCCTGAAGCTTGCCTTCGACGGCTGGTTTTGCAAAGCTTTCCAATCTGTTTATGACTGAGTGCAGGTGGGCTGTTAAGTCTTCAAAAATCATATTTGCCTGTTTATCCTCAAAAGCTCTTACAGGTGCGGTCTCCAACAAATTCTGAATATCTGCGGCTGCAAGCTTCGCTTTGTCAATAGCTTTTAAGTACACGATATCCATATAAAATCATCCTTTGCAGGTCTAACGTTTTTAATACAGTATATGAATCTATTACTGCACCCTAGTACAATAATCACGGGAGGTACTCTTAACCAGAGATTTTTTTAAAAGGTTGTATAAGCTGTCCAGTAAATGTTATAATTTCTGATAAACGAACTTATGTATACATGGAGAAACCCTTATGAATATCGATGCCAGCCTGATGAAGCCCATAGCTGAGACAAAATACCTTACAGCCGAAAATTGCTGGAGGTACAGGGCTATTCTGCGCTATTTCTACCTGCAATATGAAAAAATAAGGTACTGGTTTTATAAAGAGGACATCTTTGAAGCGCTCAAAAGCAATCTCTATTTTTCAGCATATACCATGGAGCTTTGCCAGCAGGATCTGGATACGCTGGTTCAATGGGGTAACCTGATGCCCATGCAGGATACTTCACGGGCCGCAACCATTGAAGAATTCAAAAATAAACAGTTTCGGTACCAGCTTTCCGAGTATGCCGTAGAAATTGAAAGGCTTACAATTAAACTTGAAAATATCTATGTTGAAGGAGCATCCCTCGAACCTACTCTGTTTGAACGTATCCGCGACGCCATGCTGAAAATCGGGCAGATGCCGGATGCCGAGCCGAAAACCGTTGGAGCATGGTGGAAGGATTTATATACCGACTTTAAACGCCTGAATCAGAATTATCAGGACTATGTCCGCAGTTTTTACAGCCAGAAGGCGGAAGAACTCATGAAATCCCGTGAATTCATTGCCTATAAGGACAATCTTGTTGAGTACCTGCGGGACTTTGTAAAAGGGCTGCAAAAAAACGCCCATTTTATCGAAGAGGCTCTACGTGTGATCCATCAGGACAAAATTGATATAATTCTTGAAAAAGCTTTTGCTTTTGAAAAAACAATTCCACGGATGGACATGGATGTATCGGATGAAGCCATACGTGACAATATCCGCGGAAAATGGCAAAGTATCTGTGACTGGTTCGTGGGCACCCCGACCCGTGTGAGCGAGGCGGCAAAAATCTATGATATCACCAATGAGATTATCCGTAAAATAACCCGCTTTGCGTCTCAGATCGCTGAGAGCAGAAGCAGTGCGGCCAACAGGCGCGAGGAGTACCGCAAGCTTTGTGAAATGTTCTTGGCATGTGACGATATAAAAGAAGCGCACAAGCTGTCCGCCGTGGCCTTTGGCCTGTCTAATTCCAGACATGTACGGGGTTCGTCGGAAAGGACGACGGAAAGTCCCAACAGCAGTGTTTATGACGAGCCGCCGGTACAAGTGGAGATAAAGCCCAAGGTACGCGGTTTCCGTGAGAAAAGTACCCGCCCTCCCATTATTTTTAAGACGGAAAAAAGGGAAAAAATGCGGGCGGAATACATACGGCAGTTGGAAGAAGAAAAACAGGTCATGGAAAGCTATATAGCCGGCGGACAAATCAACATTGAAAACCTGCCTGTAATAAAGCAGCATGTTCGGATTATGCTTCTTAAATGGATCGGAAAGGCAAGTGCTGCGCCCAGCAAAGTCGCAAAGACTGAGGACGGAAGGGTATTCAGGCTTGTGCCGCCGCAGGATGGAAAGCGATGTATGCTGCACAGTGAGGATGGAGACCTTGAAATGCCTGCTTATGTGCTGAAATTTGAACAACGTCACAGTCCTCCTCCTCATAGTTGGGGGTTACCGATTGGAAAAGCTGTCAGTGGTGGGTTGCAATCCTCAACTGACGTTGTTCAAACGCCACGATTAGGCGTGGCGCACGAAGTGTAGCGTAGGGCGAATTCATTTCGCCCGCAGCGAGGGGGTATGGGGGCATGCCCCCATTGGAAATTGAAAGTACGGTTATTGTATAAAGGAGTACCGATGAAGGAACTGGAAATATTACTTGAGAATTTTTGGATAATAAAAGAGAAGAATACGGAGCTATACCATGTGATAAAGGATGCGAGCCCGAATTTCAAGGAATTCCTTCAAGAAAAGCTGGGATACAGGCTGCTGGTTAATCCATATTTGATAAAGCTGGAAAAGCTTCCCGGAAAATGCGAGGCCTGGATGGGTATCCGGGATTTTGACTCGCAGCTCGAATACGGGATGTTTTGTTTGCTGCTGGCGTTTCTTGAGGACCGCGGCCCCGGCGACCAATTCGTATTGTCCCAGGTGACGGAGTATGTGCAATCAACATGGCCGGGGACGGAAAAAATCGATTGGACGCTGTTCCGCCACCGGCGCTCTCTTATAAAAGTTCTGCGGTATTCGTCGGAAATGTATCTGCTATTTGTGAATGACGGGGATGACGCCAGGTTCATGGATGCTGCGGATGCGGAAGTGCTGTATGACAGTACGGGCCTTTCACGTTATTATATGCGTAATTTCACTACCAATATATTGAATTATAAAAGCTGGAGAGACATTGAGGCAGGCGAATGGCTTGAGGCCGACAGGGACCGCGGAAGGGTAAGAAGAAACCGTGTATACCGGCGGCTGGCGATGTCGCCGGCAGTGTACAATGAGGGCGGAGAGGATTCCGACTATCCCTATATTAAAAACTTCAGGAACCTTCTGCAAAAGGACTTTGAAGAAATGCTCGGAGCAGTCCTGCATGTGCATAAGAACGGTGCATTCCTTATGCCGGATTCATCCGTGCACTATAAGGATGTATTTCCCGGCAGCAGCACACTATCAGACGTCGTACTTCAGGTCAATGCCGAAATCGTCGGTATGCTCAAATCCGGACAGCTGCAAAAACGGGAAGATGATATTATCATCACTTCCCGGCCTAAATTTGAGGGATTAATTGAAAAATGCCGCGGAAAGCATTTGCATGGATGGAGCAAGGAGTACAGAGAGATGAGCCTTGAAGCGCTTTGTAATTCGGTAACAGGGTATATGGAGGACTTCAGTATGATTGAAGCTGTTAATGGCGGCAGGGAAATTCATATCCTGCCTCTATGCGGAAAAATCACCGGGGGCTATCCTGAGAGCTTTGGAAGAAAAGAAGGGAAGAATACAGATGAGCAATAAAAACCGATGGACAATCACCCGTATCGGCTTGATCAATTTCTGGTATTATGATGAGCAGGAGTTTGAGTTCAGCGACGGCAAGCTGTTGCTCCGGGGGTCCAATGGTTCGGGTAAATCCGTAACCATGCAGAGCTTTATTCCTCTGCTGTTTGACGGGAATAAAAGCCCGGAACGGCTGGACCCCTTCGGGTCGCGGGCAAGGAAGCTTGAGAATTATCTCCTCGGCGAGGATGAGCAGAATAAAGAAGAGAATACAGGCTACCTGTATATGGAATTTATCAAGCCGGAGTCGGGCAACTATCTGACCATCGGTATGGGTTTGAGGGCAAAAAAGGGCCGTCCCATTGACTTCTGGGGCTTTTCAATTACCGATGGAAGACGTGTAGGAATAGATATCATGCTTTACAAAGATATCGGTGAAAAGATCCCCTTAAGCAAAATCGAATTGAAGAACCGCATCGGCAACGGCGGAGAAATGCCGGAAGGCCAACGTGAATATATGGATATGGTAAACAAGCTGCTTTTCGGCTATGAGGACATCGACGAGTACGACGAGCTTATAAAGCTGCTTGTGCAGATACGTACGCCGAAGCTGTCCAAGGAATTCAAGCCCACCGTAATCTATGAAATCATGAACAATTCACTGCAGCCATTGTCGGATGACGACCTGCGTCCGCTTTCCGAGGCCATAGAAAATATGGATAAAATAAGAGACCAGCTGGAAATGCTGAAGGAAAGCAGGAAGGCGGCCGACCGGCTTAAGACGGAATATGACAAATACAACCGTTTTATCCTTCAAGAAAAGTCCCGTGAATGCAGCCAGGCTTCCGACCGCCTGGATAACGCCAGAAAGGAAGCAAAAGACCTTGAAAGGCAGAGCCTTGAGTATCTGGAATTACATAACAAAGCAGAAGAGGAACACTTGCAGCTCGTACAAATGCAGACTGCCCTGGACCACAGGAAACAGCAGCTTGAGGAGCATGACGGTTTTAAGGCCAAGCAGGAGATTGTAAAGCTTGAAGCGCGGGTCAAAGAGCTTGAGGGTAAATTGGATATAAAAAAGAAAGCTTTGGAACAGAAACGCGACCGTGAAAAAAAGCTGAAGCATAAAATAGATGAACTGATTGCTCAGAAGGAGCAGCAGGAAACACAGCTCGATAAGCTTTTGGAAGAAATGGGGGAGGTTGCCGGGGAATTCTTTTTTGATGAGCACCATTTTACATCCGCAGAGCTGAAAGCAGACCTTTTCAAGCCCTACGACTTTAAGCTGCTCAAGGCCGAGACCGACCGGTACCGCAGTAAAATCACAAACGCCCGTAAAGCGCTGGAGGAACAGCAGCGGAAGGAACAAAGCTATGATGCTTCACTGAAGGAATTGGAGCAAGCCGGAAAGGACCGCGAGGAAGCGCGGAGGGAACAGGAAAAGACCGAGAATCTTTTTGCGGAAATCAAGGAAGAATTTATTGAAAAGGTATATACCTGGGAAAAAGGCAATACCTATCTTAGAATTCCCCCCGACGATATGCCCCTTGTTGCCCGCGCCGCCCATGCATATGGCGTGGAGGCCACGTACGACGATATTAAAGCTGAAGCACGAAGGCATTATATAACGGTAGAAAGTGCCATGAACAGGCAGATACTGGAGAATGAAACAATAAAAAAATCCCACGAGGATTTACGGCACGAAAAGCTGCAGGAGTTGGAGAAATGGAAGGCCAGGAAGGACCCCGAGCCGGAACGCGCTCCAAAGACGGAAGCGTACAGAAAAATGCTGGAAGCAGCCGGAATTCCGCATATTCCTTTTTATAAAGCCGTTGACTTCCGTCCTGAGGTTGAAACGCCGGCAAGGGGAAGAATCGAGGAAGCGCTGGCTGACATGGGGCTGCTGGATGCCTTGATCATCCCGCAGAAACATCTTTCGAAACTGACGGTCGTTCCGGAGGATGCGGGCGACAGGTATATCGTTCCCGACCCTCAGTTTTTCAAACAGGAGCTATCGCTGCTGTTGCAGCCGGTTGTGCCCAAAGACGGGGACGTCACCTTTGAAGATATTGACAATGTGCTCAAAAGCATCCTTCTGGAGGACAAAAGCGGCGGTGCATCCATCAATGAAAACGGCCAATACTGCATAGGATTGCTTAAAGGAAAAACCACGCAGGTTTCCATTCCCCGGTTCCTCGGAATAGAAGCCCGTAAGCTGTACAGACAGCAGACCATTGACGCCCTGGCGCTGGAGATTGCGCAAATAAAGCTGGCAATCGAGGGGCAGGATGCCATTATACTGGAATGGAAGCAAAAGAAAACGGTACTGGAAAAGGAACTGGAGGTTTTTCCAGGCCGTACCGACCTGGAAACGGCGCTTGCTACCATGGATTTAGCGGTAAAAACCTTGCAGGCTAGAGATAAAGAGGTTGCCAGGCGGCAGGAGGCATCGGACAAGCTGTATGTGGAGTTGAAAAGTTCACGGGACAGGGTAAGGGAATTGGCGCATGGATTGCAGATTCCGATGACACTGGGAGATTTTGAAGGGGCGGAAAGCAGCGCCGGTATTTACAGAGATAAACTTTCAGGGCTTGAAACCCAGCATTCCAGGCTTTTGGACGTTTTTCGCAGCATCTCCCTGCACGAAGACCAGAAGGAAGAAGTTTTTGCGGATATTGACGCCATCTGGGTGGATATACGGAGCATCAAACTGGATATGGAGGGAGATGGCCGTAAACGCGACAATCTGGAGCAGGTTTTACTGCAGACGGATTACGAAGCAATCAAAGCGGAGGTTGAGAATTGTATACAGGGCTTACGTGAAATACCGTTAAAATTGGAGACCGCCATCAGAAATTCAGAAGAAAATAAAGGCCGACACCAGACGGCGGTGGATAATCTTGAGAAGAGTTCGCGCATGGCAGAGGGTTATGAGCGTGTGGCAGCCGTCACTATGGAAAGCTTCCGGATGGAATATGGCCTGGGCTATGTGGTGAAATACGAAGAAGCGCTGACTCCGCTGGCTGCTGCCCGGAAGATTCTGGCTGAATTTAAGTCGGAAGATAAAGGGATTCGTTTGAGGGATGAATACATAAGCTCCCTCCATAACCGGTACCGTGAAAACATGCAGTATCTGGTAGAGTATAATCTTCGGATCGATACGGTATTTGATGCCGGGGAAGATAGTGGGGATGAAGCGGTTTCCAGGGTCCTGGCCCAGCGTAAGCGGATGGAGCTTGTAGCAAAGGTGCAGGGACGGGATGTGGATTTTTATACCATGATCGCTTTTATTGTCCAATCCGTCGAGGAAAACGACAGGTTGCTTAAAGAAAGCGACCGGCAGCTGTTTGAAGACATCCTGGCAAATACGGTAGGAAAGAAAATAAGAGGGAAAATCTATCACAGCGAGCAGTGGGTGAAAAAGATCAATGCCTTGATGGAATCCATGAACACATCCAGCGGGCTGTCTTTCAGCCTTTCCTGGAGGAAAAAGACTGCGGAGTCCGAAGACCAGTTGGATACCAGGGAGCTGGTCGAATTGCTGCAGCCCGATGCGGTGCTTCTCACCGAGGAAGACATGTCAAAACTGACGTCGCATTTCCGGTCCAAAATCGCACAGGCGCGTAAACGTATGGAGGATAACGGAAGCATACAATCCTTCCATACAATTATGAAGGAGATTCTCGACTACCGGAAATGGTTTGAGTTCCAGCTGTTTTACAGAAAGACGGGTGAAAGCCGTAAGGAACTCACCGATAATGCCTTCTTCAAGTTCAGTGGAGGGGAGAAAGCCATGGCTATGTACGTACCGCTGTTCTCTTCGGTATATGCGAGATTTGACGGAGCAGCCCATAAGGACTGTCCAAGGGTTATTTCACTGGATGAAGCTTTTGCCGGAGTGGATGATAATAACATCGCCGACATGTTCAGGCTTGTTGATGAATTAAAGCTGGATTTTATTATCAACTCACAGGTGCTTTGGGGTGACTATGCTACGGTTCCGTCCCTTTCAATTTATGAATTGATACGGCCTAATAATGCTGATTTTGTAACTTCCATCCGGTATTTGTGGAACGGCAGGGTGCGGAGGCTTATGGAATAAATAAAGGATTGGTGTCGGCAAATGGATAAAGCTGCTTTATTAAGCACTGGCGAAAATATAACTTCTGATAATCTTTCCCGGGGAACTACGCTTGACGCTCCATTCCCCAGAAAAGAATCGGAAGTAATATTTCCGGTGCTCCTAAATGAATGTGTATCCTACTTCAAAAATAATCCCGGATTTAAGAGGGCTTTTGAAGGCATGCGAAAAAAATACCTTTCCCTGGGTACCGTGGGAGGGACTTTGATCATTCAGAAGCTCAATCCTCAGGAAAAACAGGCGCTTTCCGGCTTCCTGCGCAGGGATTTCCTGCACAATGCCGGTACCACGCTTAAGTTTTCAGATTTTCAGAAAGCGCTTGATTCAACAAAATTCAAAGGGGTCAGGATGGAAGACGTGCTCAAGGAGTATTTCAAAGAGGAGCTTATTTCCAATTCGCAGGCTCAAACGCTTTATGAGGAAAACAGAAGCCGGTTTTTTAAGGAATTTATAGAACATTTCGGCTCCACGCCGGGCGGGATGTGGCTTCAGGCTGCCTTGTCCCAAAAGGAATTTGCTTATAAGACCTTGATACAAAGATATGATTCAAACAGGGACAGCCTGTTACTTGAAATATCTGTCGTTTGCAGCGCTCTCAACTGCCTTCCGCATCTCCGGAATGAAAAAATGCGGCTTCCGGTTTTTGCCTCCTCCATAGCGTCGGACCCCCATGCACTGGATGACAATACGGCCTGCGGACAGCTTTTTATTCAAGCGCTGGCATTTCACACAGGGTGTATAAGGCCCGGGAATGCTTTCGAACGCGCTGAATTATTGTACAAAGCCGGCATACTCATCGATGAAGTTTCCAACTGGGTACTCTGCTGCGGTCTGATCTCATTCAACAAGGATGGCGAAGTCCACCCAGGCTGGAAAGGCTTTTTTGATTTAGGCGAGCCGTTGCAGGCTACACTTCTGAATTTAAGCAGTCTTGAAAAAGTTACTGCACTGTCGGGCCGTGTTTATGTTGTTGAAAATCCATCCGTGTTCAGTTCTGTCCTAGACAAGGCACGGAGCATGAATAAGGAGACAAACCGGAATATATCCCTTGTATGCACCTATGGACAGATAAACCTTGCGGCTCTGGTGCTTCTGGACCTTCTTGCCGCTTCATGCTCTGAAATCTGGTATTCGGGTGATTTTGACCCGGAGGGCATTGTCATTGCCGACAAACTGAAGCTGCGGTATGGGAATACTTTGAAGCTATGGAGATACTCATACGATGATTATCAATCCGCATTGTCGGACCGTGTTTTAGACCAATCAAGGCTCAAACAGTTGGAAGGCGTGATATCTCCACAGCTGCGGCAGTTGGTGCAGGCTGTAAAGACACAGGGACAGTGCGGCTACCAGGAGATGATTCTTGAGAGATTGACGCAGGACGTTTTCAGCGGCTGCTATTAACTGGGTTGATAGTATATTTTATATAGGTTTAAAAACGTCAGGTCTACAAATTTTGTTTAATAAACCATATATTTGATTGATACGAATTGACTACTTTAGTTGCGGTTGATGGCCGGGTTGGGATATAATTATTACGTGATGTACTCATAAAAATTATTCAATGCAGGTATTGGCATGAAATACAGAGAGAATAACATCAACTTGGCTTCAATATTCTTCAATGCTTCACTAAAAAGCAGGATTTTTATTTTCTGTGCGGGGATTCTTCTGATAACCCTCTCCGCTTTTGCCTTCCTCACAATAAACATATCAAACCGGGCAATAGTGGACAAGGCTACAAAAAATGCAGGAAGAGAATTGGAATTGATTGACAGGAGCCTTCTTAACCTTACAAGCAATGTTGAAAACTATGTAAGAATATTGTCAATGGACAATCGGCTTCAAGAAGGACTGGAACGCATGTATAACAAGGAGCTGGATTCAGTCGGCTACCTTGAGGTGGAAAAAAAACTGTCAACCACAATCAGTAATGTAGTAACACCCGTTACTTACATTGCAGCAGCCAGCATCATGTCGGCGAAAGGTTCTTTGTTCAATATAGGTTTTGCTGACAATTCCAGTATCAGCTCGGTTTTTGACGATAAACTGATAAGCGGCATTACACAGAACAAAATTCCTACCTGGACAGGCTTGATAAAAATGAAATATAAATTCGGTGGGGACGAAAACGTATTTACCATAGCAAAGACAATCATAGGCCTAGATACTGGCCATATACTCGGAACGGCGATACTTTACCTGAAGGAAAAAGACGTCGCCTCAATTTATCTGGACAATATAAACAACCAGCATGACAAGTTTTATATAATAGACGATCAGATGAACATCATATCCACGCAGGATAAAAATGAGCTTTACCACCGGTTTGATGAGGAAGAGTACCTGGGGAAGTATCGATTGAAGGATTTTTCCCGTGCACGGAGCTTTATCAGGGATGGCGGAGGGAAACAGACGCTGGTGACTGTTACAGAATTTAAAAAACTGAACTGGAAAATCATCAGTGTTATTCCGCTTGACGAGATTACTAATGAAAATAAAGGGATAACCGGGCTTATTCTTATTTTCGGGGTGATCTGTCTGATATTCGCATTTGCCGCCTCATATCTGCTGTCCTATACCATATCCAAACCGATACTGAAGCTGGTAAAAATAATGAAAGAGATAAAATCCGGCAATCTGAAGCTCAGAGCTGAGTTCAAAGCCAGAGGAGAGATCAGAATGCTGGGAGACGGCTTCAATAGCCTTATGGATAAGATAAATAGCCTGCTGGAGCAGATTTATACGGAGCAAAAGCTGAAGAGGGAAAATGAATTCAAGCTTCTTCAATCCCAAATCAAACCTCATTTTCTATACAATACGATTGAAACCATCATTTCCTTCATCAAGCTCAACCTGAAGGACAATGCCATGACGACGGCAAGGAACCTTGCCGGTTTCTACAGGATTTCTCTCAGCAAAGGCAATGACCTGATTACCATAAAAGATGAAATGCTCCTTACAGAAAGCTATCTTTCCATACAAAAGCTTCGTTATATGGAATACCTGGATTACAGGATGGAAGTAGAAGAGGAGATATTGAAGTACCAGATACCGAAGCTGACCTTGCAGCCCCTTGTGGAGAATTCCATCTATCATGGCTTAAAACAGAAGGAGGATAAGGGCATACTAGTCATAAGAGGCTTTCATGAGCAGGGTTCATTAAAAATAGAGGTCTATGACGATGGCGTGGGAATGAGTGAAGAACAAATTGCCAAGGTTCTTAAACGGTCACCTGTTGAGCAGAAGAATTCAGAATTCGGCCTGCACAGCGTAGATACCAGATTGAAGCTGCTATACGGGGAACAGTATGGATTGACTATAGAGAGCAGAGTTGCCGAATATACCAAAATTACGGTTAAATTACCCGGTATTGATGCATAGGAGGAAATTATGCTGAAAATCATGCTTGTTGACGATGAGTATTATTTCAGGGAGGCGCTGAAAGTATCGGTTTCCTGGGAAGAACTTGGTTTTGTGGTTTGCGGAGAGGCTAAAAACGGCAAGGATGCACTTGAAAAGGTAGAAGAACTGAATCCGGAAATCATTATTGTGGATATCAACATGCCTGTTATGGACGGTTTGGAATTTGTACAGATCCTCAGGGACAAGGGCTTAAACAGCAAAATCATTATCCTGACCGGGCATAGTGAATTCAACTATGCCAAACAGGCAGTACAGCTTGGAGTGTACAATTATATTTTAAAGCCTGTAAATGAGGAAGAACTTGCAACCTCCCTGCTTGAACTAAAAGAGGTCATCGAGAAGGAAACGGATATAAAAATCGAGGTTGACAGGTTGAAGCAGCAGGTAAGGGACAGTCTTCCCCTGTTGAAGGACAAGCTGCTGAACGACCTGCTTCAGGGCAATTTGATATGGAAAGAAAAAGATACGGTCAAAAGGATGGAATATTTTAATGTCAACATCCATTCAAAATTTTACCGGGCGGTCACTGTTGAAATCGATGATGCAGACAACCGGTATTGGAGCGATGAAGACAACCAGATATGGAAATATGCCGTCTCAAATATCGCCTGTGAGATACTTGCGGAATATTGTACTTTTGATCTGTGTTATGATAAAAACGACAGGATTTGCTTTATTATCGGTTCGGATAATGAAGACGGCCCTGATCCCGACACGCTGCTCGAAAACAGGCTAGAGTTGGTCAGGACGGTTATATGCAAGCATTTGAAATTTACAGTAACTATTGGTGTCGGAAATAAAAAGGGTCGGCTATCGGATATTGCCGCCTCGTATCAGGAGTCCGTCGTAGCTTTGAAGAGCAAGCTTACGCTGGGCGATAACAGGATTATTGCCTACAATCTGGTAGCATTTCCCGAAATAAAGGTTAATCTGTTTACAGTCGAGCATAGAAGCCAGCTTATGATGAATATGCGCACCGGTGATGATAAAGAAGTGCAAAAGCTGTTAATTCAGATTTTTACCGAGATTCGCAGAAGAAATATCCATCATGAGATCATCGCCTTGCTATGTATTGAAATGGTATCGACTTGCATGGAGTTCATATTGGAAGTGGGACTTAGTCTGAAAGACATGTTTCCCGGCAGCAAGCTCAATATAATTGAGGATATCCAAAAGAAAAGGTCTATCGCTGAAATGGAAAGCTGGGTTGAAATGATTTTTGGCCATACGCTGGAAGCAGTGAAAACGACAAAGAGCTCAAAAGCTTCCAAGCAGATTGAAGAAGTCAAAAAATACATTGCGGAGAACTATTATAAAAATGAGCTGAGCGTTGACGAAATAGCCAGGAAACTGTTTGTGAATTATGCCCATCTCTGTTTCATCTTCAAACGTGATGCCGGCATGACCATCAATGAGTACCTGACAAGATTCAGGATAAATATGGCAAAGGAGCTTCTGGATGCCGGAAATACCCTCGTGCTTGATGTTGCTGAAAGGGTGGGGTATGCCGATGCCAACTATTTCGGGAAATGCTTCAAAAAGTATTATGGCCTTGCTCCAAGTAAATATATTTTGAATATCAGACGGTGATTCCCGATTTTTTTCCTTATGTACAATCAATAATCCCTTCAACTCAGTGAACAGTGGCGATACAATTAGGATGTAACGTTACGGTGCATTTCGAAAGGTTTTTATGTCTGAATTCATTATTCAAATCAAGGAGGTTTAAAAATGATAAAGTTAACCAAGATCGTTTCCATTCTTATCGCTTTAGCTTTGTTGATCTCTCTGGCAGCATGCGGTGGAAATTCAACCACCTCCGATACGACAAAAGCCGCAGTGACAACTACCGCAGCTGCAGCTTCGACAACAGCAGCAACAACCCAGGCGGCGGAAAAAGTCAAAATAAAATTCCTTATGATGAGTGCTGACGACAATAGGAACAACATTCGTGACAAATACATAAAAGAAAATGTCGGCAAAGAAATGCCCAATGTTGAGGTTGAATATGACCTGGGCGGCGGCGGACAGGATTATGCAAACAAACTTAAGGCTTACAATGCGTCCGGAGACATGCCCGATGTATGGTTTTCCGAGCAGAATCTCTCTGCCGTGGTAATCGCCGCAGGCAACGCACTTGATTTATTACCGAATATACAGAAGTCGGGATATGACAAAAAAATGAAGCTGCCGGCGCTAGTAGCCCCGGACAAGGATGGGAAACTTTATTGTGTTGTGCCTGGAGCAGACCAATACTTCACACCAAGGATATGGTACCACAAAGACATCTTTGCCAAGTATAACATTGAAGTTCCCAAGACTTTCGATGAGCTTGTAAAGGTATGTGAAACACTCAAGGCAAAAGGGCTTGTTCCAATGTCCATCTTTGGAAAGGATGGCTGGGTTCCCAACCTGTGTATGGTTCAGACAATGATCATGGCAGAAGACCCGTCCGTTGCTCAGGCTTTGTGTGATGGCAAAACCGATTTCAGCAATCCTGTAGTCAAAAACGCTCTGGGCAGGATCCAGAAGCTGGTTCAGATAGGCGCATTTGATAAGGGTGTTACAAATGTTGACTACGGCCCATCAATCGAAGCCTATACCTCCGGCAAGGCTGCCATGCTGGTAATGTTCTCGTGGGAGGCCACAAACCTTGAAAAAGCAGCTCCTGATACTGATTTCATACCCTGGCCTTCGGCAAAAGACGGAATTGATCCCAATGGAGCAATACAGTACTGGGGAGCTCCCTTGAGCGGATATCTTGCATCAGCAAAATCCAAAAATCCCGATACGGCTGCCGACTTTGCAATATTCTGTGGTGTCCAGGAGGCAAATTACTGGAATGATAGCGGTGCGCCCACAATGTATGATACAGGCAAAGAGGTTAATATTACTTCACCTTTGCTGAAGAAGAGCCTGGACCAGTTCAATGCTGCAGCGAACAAGATCCCTTCGATGTGGGCGGCAACCTTCAACACGAAGATGTCGGCTGAATTTGCGACGCAGAACAGTAAGCTTCTTACAGGTCAGTATTCACCGGACGATTATATCAAGGTGATCAATCCCATATGGGCTGAAAACTTTAAATAAACCGGTAATGACTTATTTATAAGGGAAAGCAGACTAATGGAAACATCCCTATATGAGCCTAGCTCATATAGGGATGTAGTTAATAGGTGACAAACATGAATAAATATAACGGCAACAGACTGGCAATATTTATATTCTCATTTCCTGCACTTCTGTTATTTACAGCTTTTGTCATATATCCCATCATTCCTGAAATAGGAATAAGCTTTCAAAATAATGATGGCTTTAAAAGCCTGGGCTATGTTGGATTTAAAAATTATATAGACGTTTTGAAGGATGCAGCTTTCTGGAGATCGAATCTTAATACGTTGATCATAGTACTTGTATCAACATTGCTAGGCCTGCCTTTATCGCTGCTTCTGGCATTGGTCATGGATAGGCTGGGCAATTCAACAAGAAGGTTCTTCAAGGCCACCAGCGTTTTCCCGGCGGTACTTTCGGTGACAGTCATCGCACAGATGTGGATTGCTATTTATGATCCGATGTGGGGCTTGATAGACAGCGTATTGAAGGCGCTTGGACTGGAAAACCTTGCTCTGGCATGGTTGTCTGACCAAAGAACAGTCGTCCTTGCAATCACAGTGGCCTTTTTATGGCAATATATCGGTCTGAATGCTTTGCTGTTTTATACAGGCATCAAAGCTATTCCCAAAACTTATTATGAGGCCTCGCTGATTGATGGGGCCGGATTTTTAAAAACCAGCCTCAAAATCACAATCCCTCTTTTGCAGGATGTGACCAAATACATCCTTGTCCTGTCAATGCTTGGCTGCATGTCTCAGTTTGCGCACGTAAGGATAATGACCGGCGGAGGACCCGGAGATATTTCAAGAACCGTGATTTACCAGTTGTTCTTCAAGGCGTTTTCAGCCTCCGATTTCGGCCAGGGCTGCGCTATTGCGATCATTTTCGTAATGGAATGCCTTCTATTGACCTATATGATAAACAGATTCGTGGCAAGAGAAAAAATTGAGTTTTAGCAGGATGGTGAATTATCTTGAAAAAAAATAAGCAAAAGATACTGGTAAGCAGTATTATGGTTATTATTGGTATATCGTTCCTTTTTCCGATGTATTGGATGCTGAATTTGTCATTCAAGTCCAAAAGCGAGGTTTATGTCAACCCGTTCGGCTTACCCAATAAATGGGTTTTTACTAATTACAGCGATGCACTTGCGCAATTCGATTTTCTCAGGTATTTGTCCAACAGCTTGATATATTCGGTTTGCACCATCGTTTTGACTGTTTTTCTCGGAAGTATGCTGGCCTATTGTTTAAGCAGGATGAACTGGAAGCATAAGGGCATTACCTTAAGCTATATTTCAATGGGCCTGGTCATACCCGCCCAAGTTGTAATTATCCCTATAATGATCATGACCAAGGGGATGGGAATAAAAGGTACCCATCTTGGCCTGATACTCCCTTATTCCGCCTTCGCCCTTTCTTCATGCGTACTTATGCTGTATGCCTTTTTCAGGGGGTTGCCTGCTGAACTGGAGGAAGCTGCTTGTATTGACGGCTGCAACATCTACCAGACGTACTTCAAAATCATTTTTCCGGTAATCAAACCTGCAATTTCCACTCAATGTGTTTTGATATTCATGAATATCTATAATGAATTCTTTTTGGCTTTTATTTTAGGGGCGGAGGATAAAATCAGACCTTTGACGGTCGGCCTCTTAAATTTTTTCGTAAGCATCGGTGTTTCCCATTGGGGACAGATCGGGGCAGCAATGATAATAACCAGCCTGCCGACGATCATAGTCTACCTGATTGGGAACGAGCAAATAGAAAATGCGCTTACCGCAGGTGCCGTTCTGAAATAAATTGCTGAAACAATTCATTCAATGGATAAAGCAGTACACAATTCCTGGGAATAATCCGGGACTGCCGCATAATGGGCTACAACGTAATCGCTTAGTGTAACCGCTCTTGAAATGCAATCAGTGAGTCCGGTACCCTTCAGGTAATTGTATAAAAAGCATGCAGAAAAGCTGTCTCCGGCTCCGACTGTTGATACGGCCTTGTTTTTTGGCTTTTCAGAAACATATAAGCGGTCGTCTTGCCTTGTATAAACGATTGCGCCGTCCTTATCCAATGTGATAATGATTATATTTATAGTATAATTGCGTGCAAGGTCAGCACAAAGCGCTTTGTAAAAATCCAGCGGGTCCTGTTGTTCAGCTTTCCGCAGACTGCTGAAGCCATACTGCAGCAAAACCGGATGTTCCTCGCGGCTTATTTTCAGAATGGTGGAATGCTTAAGGCAATTTTCTATTGATTGTGCAGTATAGCAATTGGGGCGTATGTTCAAATCACAAAAAACTTCGCTAAAGCTGCATTTTGCCAATATCTCACCCAATGCGGCATTTGATGTGGCATTACGCTGTGAAAGGGTGCCGAAATAAAAAGCGTCAAAGTCATGAGCTTTGATTTTATCAATGTCAGCTTCCTTCAAGACAATATTGTCAAAGGCTGTGTTTTCGGCAAGCTTGTAAGACGGCTGGCCTTCATTGCTGCATGTAACCGTGCATGTTCCTGTCGGATAGCCGGTATCGGTAAAAACATAATCCGTTTTAACGCCCAGGTCTTTCACCGTTGACAAGGTTTTTTCTCCTAAACTGTCGTTGCCTACAGCCGAGATAGCATATGCAGCTGCTCCGAGTTTTGACAGGTGGGCGCTGAAATTCAGCGGAGCTCCGCCGATGATGCTTTTATCTTCGTATACATCCCATAAAATTTCTCCGAATGCAAGTATTTTCATAGTATTTATTCTCCATTCTACGGTAGCCACAGCTACCATATGCTTTTTATTTCACAGACCTTCAATTCGCTGACTTGAATACCTGTATGGTCCGATTCCAATTTGAGCCTGTTAATGTTAAAATCCATCATAAAGCCGTGCGCCAGGTAAAATTGGCCCTTGTTTATAAAAATCTCCACGCTTGCAGTGTCGATGAGGATTCGCAATTCAAGCGCTCCGTCGACACTCGCCAGAGGCGCTGTCTGCTTAAGGCATTTTAACTGATTTTCCGCCGTATTGCACTCCAGGTTCATCCCGAAAAATGTTATCCCGAAGGTTGTTTTTTTAGGATAAGGCAGCTTCAAATTTATATCATATGCTTTGCCGTTTAGCTCCAGAGAATATATAGTATTCTCTGCAATAAAAATATCATTATAAACGGCAGAAGCTTTATATAAACTTTCTATTTCCTTTATGGGATAGGTGAAAAGGTAAATGCCATCCTCCACGGTTTTTGCTGTCATTTCACATGGAAATGACAACGACTTGTTAAAGTATGCCGCCGGTATATCGCAGGTATCCCATGCTATCCTTATGCGCCTGCCATCCTGAGGCTCGATATCGGACCAGGTCTGGGACGCGTAGCTGTTGTTTCCGTATCGGAGCCTCAGCGTTCCGGTTTCGGGTTTAAAGCGATTTCCATTAAAGCTTCCGATGAAATACTTTCCGGAGGCGCCGCTAAATACCCATTTTACATTATTCTTATCCGAATCTACCGCAAGCGGATAGAAATCCGGGCACTCGGCATCCTCCTCGAGGGATATCTCCTGCAGCTGCTTCCATTCAAGAAGGTTCTTTGACGACAGCAGCGCAAAACTGTTATTGATAAGGAAGAGCACCATGACATAACTGTCGGATTCTTCATCATAAATTACCTTCGGGTCACGATTGCTGCTTGCTATTTCCGGAATAAGAGGATTATTTTCGTATGCTTTGTATACTTTTCCGCCATCCGTGCTGTATGCCATGCATTGCGTGAAGGACTGGCCTTTTGACAGCTCCGACTCGTTTCCTGCCGCAGTATAGAATAAAAGGATTACCTCATTTTCATTTGATTTCAAGCCTGCTACATTCTTTTTATCAACAATGGCAGAGCCTGAAAACATAGTACCAAGCTTGTCCGGATACAGGCTGCATTCCAACTCGTCCCAGTGTACAAGATCCTTACTTGTTGCATGACCCCAGTGCATGTTCCCCCATTTGGCTCCTGCAGGGTTGTGCTGGAAAAACAGATGATAAATGCCTTTGTAATACACAAGCCCGTTAGGGTCGTTGATCCAGCCAAGCTTTGGAGAAAAATGAAACTGCTGGCGGTATTTTTCATGATAAAATTCCATACCGGAATATTTGACATCGGATGTCTGTAAATCCATCCTGACTTCCGGTTCACATACCAGTTCTATTTCCATTCCCCTGAACCTCTCTATATTAATATAGACAGAGTAATCGGGGCATACATAATCAAGCTCGATTTCAAGGTCAAAAACAAGCGTGCCCTTATTCATAAAACTAAGCTTTTTTTTCTGTGCAGTGTGGCTTACAGGAAATACAAGGTATATGCTGTTACATTCAAACTTCATGACAATATCCTCCGGGCAAATGGATCTGGCTGCCAAAAATACGACATGCCAAATTGCATAGTATGGATAACATGATATAATTATATATTGGAAAGATTCAAATAAGCAAGTGAGAAAAATGGGTTTGAGGTGAGAAAATACGACATGATCAACATCAGTACAAAGGACAGCCTGGATATGTATTCCAAAAAACAAAGCAGCTTTTATATCAAATATATAAACGCCGGCTTTCAAGCTTCGGAGATGGGATGGTCCCATAAAATAAGGCGTCTTGATAATTATGAACTTATTTTTGTCACCAAAGGGACTGTTTATCTGCAGGAGGATGAAAGCCGATATGAACTCAAAGAGAATGACATTTTGATTTTATCGCCTTATAAAACGATCTCAAGCTATAGCACAAGCAATCAACCGGTTTCATTCTATTGGGCCGTGTTTTCCACAGACAGGCTGGATGCTTTTCTCTCGGTCAATTACTACGAGGGTCAGGATGTCTATGAATTTGTAAGACTGTTGAAGGAGCTTATTTATATTGCCAGAACTAAATTTTATCCGGCGTATACAGCAGATATCATGATTTCCTTAATCCTGAGCAAGCTAGTCGCAGGCAGCCAGAAAAACATACAGAGAAGCAAGGTTGACATTATGGCAATCACTGAATGGATAGACGAAAATGCTGGCGCGAATATAACCGCAGAGCTCATAAGCAGGGTTTTTAGCTATAATAAGGATTATTTATGCAGAGTATTCAAATCGGAGATAGGGGTAACCTTAAAGGAATATATTAATGCGGAGCAAATCAAGAAGACGAAGAATCTGCTTTTGACCTCAAACTATACAATAAAGCAAATTTCGGAAATATTGGGCTATGGCAGTGAAAATCTGTTTATAAAATTTTTCAAGTACCACGTGAAAATCAGCCCGGCCAAGTTCAGAAACAGAGAAAATATGTAAAATAATTGTACAGCCGTTTCTGAACCAGCCGGTTTGGAAGATTCCCAGGCTGTCCGGTGCTGTGGTACATAGCAATAATGCTCGCCTTTTGGCAGTGACTGGACAAGTAAAGGTTTAATGGAGTAAAATATGATGAAAATAATTTTTTCTGCAAACGAAAAATTATTTTTGAATCAGGTCGTTATAAAATAAAAATTACCGGTCCTTTTGCAAACGGATAAGGATAGTCTGGGATTACAGCGCATGGGGCAGTCCTTCCAAAGAGCGGCAGGACCGGACAAAGCGGAGGCATATAAAATGGCAACGGATATTACAAGAGAGCAGGCGTGGGAACTTCTGACGGAATATAACAAAGATGAATTTCATTTAAAGCACGCCCAGATCGTAGAGGGTGTGATGCTTTATTTTGCAAATAAGCTGGGCTATGGCGACGAGGCTGACTTCTGGGCCATTGTCGGACTTTTGCACGATCTCGATTTCGAAATGTATCCCGGGCAGCATTGCATCAAAGGACAGGAAATCATGCGGGAGCGCGGACTTGACGAACGTTTGATCCGTGCCGTCGCCAGCCACGGCTATGCGCTGACAGTAGATATCGAACCGCAGCATCCCATGGAAAAGATATTATACGCGACGGATGAACTTACAGGACTCATTGGCGCAGTCGCCATCATGCGTCCGTCCAAAAGCGTGATGGACCTGGAATTAAAGTCGGTTAAGAAGAAATATAAAACTTTAAATTTCGCTGCCGGATGCTCCCGCGAAGTCATAGAGCGGGGCGCAGGCATGCTGGGATGGGAGCTTGACGAGCTGATCGAGCAAACAATCCTGGCCTTACGGGCCTGCGAATCACAAAATTAGGCGAATTTTACTAAAGAGGCATGAGATACTACCGATGATTTCCTGGCCGGATTGGCAATGATCAAACCATGCGCTTAAAGGGGTATCCTCTTTGCCAGGGTTTGAGATCCTGATAGGTAGCATATTTGGTACGGCAATGAAACCCGCTCAAAAATACATCAACAGCAAAAGCTTGAGAAGGATTGTTATCTACTGTAAAACGGATGTATAGCCCTTGCAGAAGCAGCGGATAATACCTAGAAAGCCGCAGTACGTCAAAAAGGTAAGTAATGTGAATGGCTACAAAATTGCAAGAATACAACCGGAAAAGAGATTTTGAGAAAACCGCCGAGCCGGAAGGCAGGACTGAAAAGCCCGAAGAACATCTGAAGTTCGTTGTTCAGCACCATATAGCCCGCAGGGATCACTTCGACCTGCGTCTCGAATGGGATGGCGCTCTTTTAAGCTGGGCGGTGCCCAAGGGACCTTCTTATGCTACCCGTGACAAGAGGCTGGCCGTGCAAGTGGAGGACCATCCCCTGGAATACAGGCACTTTGAGGGGACTATCCCCAAGGGCGAATATGGCGGCGGAGTAGTGATGCTCTGGGATGAAGGCTACTGGGAACCTCAAATGGACGTGGGTGAAGGACTCCGTGAGGGTTCGCTGAAATTTATTCTGAATGGAAGAAGACTTAAAGGAAAATGGGCTTTGGTCAGAATGAAGGCAAAAGCGGGCGACACCAAGAATAACTGGCTCCTGCTCAAGGAAAAAGATGATTACGTCAAAGCTTCCGACGGGACTTCAGAGTTTACCACCAGTGTCAGAACCGGGCGTACCATGGCGGAAATCGAAGAAGGGGCCGATGAAAAAATCACGCGGAATCCCTTTAAAAAGGCGGAGGTACAACTCGCCAAACTTGTAAATACCGTCCCTGAGGGTGAAGATTGGGTATATGAGCTGAAATACGACGGCTACAGGATTCTTGCATATCTGGAAGGCAGCAGCGCACGCCTTATAACCAGGAACGGCAATGACGGTACAAATCAGTTCCGGGACATTGCAGATTCACTCATTGACTGGGCAGCTGGAAGAGCAATGATTCTGGACGGCGAAATGGCCATCACGGATGCGAAAGGCAAGACGGATTTCCAGGCTTTGCAAAATTATATGAAAAATCCTAAGGGTAAAAACCTTACCTATATCGTTTTTGATCTCCTGGCCCTGGATGGGGCGGATTTACGGGGGCATCCCCTGCTAGACAGAAAAGAAATGCTCAAAGCGCTGATGAAGGATTCTCCTAAAAACCTATACTATAGCCAGCATATTGAAGGAAATGGAAAAGAAAGTTTCCTTGCAGCTTGTAACGCAGATTTGGAAGGAATCGTGGGGAAACGGGCCGGTTCCTTATACAGCGGAACAAGAAACGGAGACTGGATCAAGCTGAAATGCGATAAAAGGCAGGAATTCGTCATTGGAGGATATACGCTGTCGGATAAAAAAATCAGCGGGGTAAGCTCGCTTCTCCTGGGTGTCTACGAAGGAAAGGAATTGGTTTATGCCGGACGTGCCGGTACGGGCCTGTCTGAGCGCAGCATGAAAGAGCTGGAGGAGAAATTTGAAAGGATAACGCGGAAAACGGCTCCTTTCAAACAAGCGCCGGAGTCTAAAAAGAATGAAAAAATTACCTGGCTGGAACCTGAGCTGGTAGCGGAAATCAGGTTTGCCGAATGGACCGAAGAAAATCAGTTGAGGCAGGCAAGCTTCAAGGGGCTGCGGACAGATAAGGAACCCGGGGATATAAAAAAGGAAAGTGCAGAGGCTAAAGCACAGTCGGACGAAAAGCAGGAAGAAGAGCAAGCATCAGCCAAAGATTCGGAGGGACTAATGAAGGCAAGCGGCGATAGCATTATTATTGAGGGAATAAAGATCTCCAGTCCCAACAAGGTACTATTTGATGAACCTGAAATCACAAAAGCGGATGTGGTGCGGTATTATGCAAAGGTATCGGAGCGCATGCTACCGTATGTAGGTTACAGGATTCTCAGCATTGTACGCTGTCCCAAAGGAATATCCCAGACTTGCTTCTACAAAAAGCATCCCGGGCCGGATAATAAAGGGATCGTCACAATGCCGATCTTGAACAGCAGTGAAGAAAAGGAAGACTATTTTTATATCGAGAATGCAGCCGGGCTCATATATGAAGCACAGATGGGCACACTGGAATTTCATACCTGGGGAAGCCGTGCAGACAATCTGGAAAAGCCGGATATAATGGTATTTGACCTGGACCCGGACGAAGGAATGGACCTGGGGCAAGTCCGCCAGGGGGTGAAAGACATAAAAAGTCTTCTCGACCAGCTTTCGCTTAACTCATACCTCAAGATCAGCGGAGGGAAAGGGTATCATGTGGTCGTACCTTTCAAGCCCTTCGTGGAGTGGAATACGTTTCACGACTTTGCCAGACGGATTGCGGAGGCTATGGAACAGAAGTGGCCTGACCGCTACACAAGCAATGTCAGAAAGAACAAGCGGACAAACAAGATATTCATCGATTGGATTCGAAACGGCAGAGGGGCCACAAGCATTGCCCCCTATTCCATAAGAGCAAGAAAAGGGGCGCGGGTCTCTATGCCGATCACATGGAAAGAACTTGACACGGTGGCTCCCGATGGTGTCGGCATGGCAGATGCGCTGATGAGAATTAACGGCAGCGACCCGTGGAAGGACTTTTTTCAGACCAGCCAACAGCTAAAGTGATAAAATAAAGTGAAAAAAAAGCCGCATAAACACCTGTTTTGGTGCCATGCGGCTTTTTTGCGGCATCGTGCCGGGTTTTTTAATTTTCTTCAAAGACTTTGTTTACTTCCGCATCGGCTTTTTTGAATATCTCGGCGTTATAAGCGCTATTCCGGAATACCGACATGTAAAGGTAATCATTTCCTACCATCCAGTTCGCTGTGCCATATCCGGGATCCTTGGGGACGGGGCACGGGTTTTCAAAGGCATCGAGGAGGACCTGCTTGGTGGCGGCCGTGCCGGGTGCATCCTTCATAAAGACGTCCTTGTTGACTTCGTCGATGGCAGCCAGGCCCATTCCGGATGCGGCTACCGATGTGGCGGTTTCCTTGCCTGTGATGAACTTTATCAATTCCCAGGCTGCATCGGGATTTTTTGTACCGGCAAAAATGGAAATGCCTTTGGACTGCACGGCATTGTATCTCTTTCCCGAATCTCCCTTGGGAAGCTGGAATGCCTCGAAGTTGACCTTGATCCCGTCCTCCTTGTTGGCGTAAGTAAACAGCCAGTATGACGGAAGCTCGCTCATGGCGCATTTGCCCTGGGCAAAAAGGTCGTTTTCGTTCCAGTTGCCGCCCAGCGTATCAAAATCCGGTGCTACGTTGTACTTATATACCAGGTCATGGAGAAAACGGATACCCTTTTGCGTTTTTTCATTCAGCAGGTTGGATTTTCCGTCAAGGGTGAACAGGGACCCTCCCAGGGAAAAGCATAACGGGTCTACAAAAGCGTCGGTCTGGTTTGCAAGATTTGTTATTCCCCATTGGACGATGTTCTTTTTATCAAAGGCCGGGTCAGCCGCATTTTTGCCGCTGGAATCCAGCGTGGTAAGCTGTGCGGCCTTCAGCAGGTCGTCCCAGGTCCAGTTGCCGTCAGGCGGCTGGATGCCGGCTTTGGCGAATATGTCCGCATTATATGCAAGGACAATTACATTCATATCCTGCGGCAGGCTGTACTGCTTACTGTCATAGGAATTCAGTTCCAGCGCTGCCTTGTTGTAAATTCCCAGGTCGAAGCCGTCTTTTTTTGCATACTCTCCCAGATCGGCAACAAAGCCGTTTATGGCAAAATAGGGCAGCCAGGCAGTAGAGGACATGGCGAAGACGTCGGGGGCCTCTCCGCCGGCGGACTCGGTTTTCAACTTATCCCAGTATGTACCCCAGTCGGCAACATTGGCTTCCACTTCAATTCCCTTATTCTCGCCCCGGAAAACATCCAACTGTTTATTTATGGCCTCCAGCTGGTCTGCATTTCCCCAGAAGTTGTATTTTATTTTCCCTGTAATCTCGGCCTTTGCGGACGTCTGTTCCGATTGGGTGGAGACTGCGGCTGTGCCGGTGGTGGTGCTGCCGTCGGGTCCTTGTGCTTTCTGACAGCCTGCCAGCGTGCCGGCGCATATCACCAGACCCATGCAAATTGCGGCTGCTTTTCTTAGCATATTATTTTTCATCCAGAATACCTCCTTATATTTTACAAAGATAATGAGTGGGGCAGGGATTCATCTCCCGCATTTATACCGCATATCAACCTCCTTTCCTGAAGCGGCTTTTTCAGCCTTTGATAGCGCCGGTCGTCAACCCGCCTACAAAATATTTCTGCGCAGAAAAGAATATAATGAAGGAAGGAAGCGAGGCAACGACAGTCATTGCAGCTATCCAATGCCTGTTGGCCCTTCCGGTGCTCATGGTACTGTTAAACAGCGACAGGCCGATGGAAATGGTAAACTTGTCCTGGGACTTTAGAAAAATCATGGGAGTAAAGAAATCACCCCAGGCGGCAACGAAGGCCAGAACAGCCACGGCTGCCACTGCCGGCTTGATAATGGGAAGAATGATCTTGAAAAAGATCCTGAAATAGCCGGCGCCGTCAATGAGGGCCGCTTCATCCATGTCCTTCGGCACGGTCATGATAAACTGCCTGAACAGGAACATGTACATGGCGCTGCCGAAAAAAGGCTCCACAATCAAGGTGAGAAACGTATTGTTCCATCCCAGCCCTTTAAAAATCATGAACAGCGGGATGATTTTCGCATAGATGGGTATGAACATGGTGCACATGATGGCATAAAACCAGAAATTTCTGCCTTTCCCGTTAAAACGGGCAAATCCGAAGGCAATATAACTGCACGACAGCACAATGCCAAGCACGATCATGGAAGTTGTAAATACCGTGTTCAGGAACCACCGGAAAACAGGAAGACTGGTTTTGCTCCAGATGTCTACATAATTATTCCACTGAGGGACTGACGGCAAAATCGAAGGGGGGATTTGCTGCGTCTCCCAGTAGGACTTAAGCGATGTGCTTAAAAGCTGTAAAAACGGCAGAATGAAGATCAGTGAAAACAAAATCAAAAGCAGATAGACCAATGTCTTTTTCACGCCGCTTTTGTAGCTGGCTTCAATTCGCATGAATTATTCCCCTCCCTCATAATGGACCCATGAATTTGAGCTTTTCATCGAGATGAAAGTAAATATCAGCATGATGACAAACAGGATTACAGCCTCTGCGGAAGCCAGACCCAGCTTCGAATACCTGAAGCCGTCCAGATAAAGCTTGTAGACATAGAAGGTGGAGGCTCCGTCCGGCCCTCCGCTGGTAATGATGAAGGACGGCGTAAACAACTGGAAAATGAAAGTGGCTTCGATGATCAGGTTGTAAAGAATTGACGGGGTGAGCAGCGGCAGCGTTATTCCGGTAAATTTTCTCAATCCCCGGGCGCCGTCGATCTCCGCTGATTCGTAGTAGGAGGGGGAAATGCTCTGGAGTCCTGCAAGGTATATGATCATGGCTCTTCCCACCGACCAGATGCCTATAAATACCAGTGAAAACTTTACAATATGGGGGTCGAAGAGCCAGTCTACGGGGCCAAGACCTAGCAATCCCAGCATTTTATTCACATATCCGTACTTATTGCTGAGCAGCATCAGGACGATAATGGCAGTGGCAACCTGCGGCATAAGCGTCGGTACGTAAAAGATGCCCCTGAACAGGGTGACGCCTCTCAGCTTGCTGTTCAGAAGAAGAGCGAGGAGCAAAGCGACAATGAGATTTACAGGCAGCTGGAAAATCAGCATGAACAGGGTGTTCCACAGTGCTTGCCAGTACCTCGGATCGCCAAACATGGAAGCATAATTATCCAGTCCGACAAATATCTGCTTTGCAATGCCGTTGTATTTGTACAAGCTCAGCACGAACGCCCACAGGATGGGCAGAAGCTGAAAGAATAAAAAGCCTATGATCCCCGGCAGAATAAATATGTACAGATACATGGTGTGTCTATTCTTCATCCCGTTACCTCCGTATATTTCAATTGGACTGCCCTCTGCGGATTACTTGAATTCATCGATATAAACCTGTCTGTTTTCCTTGATGGACATTTCAGCGGCAAGAGAGATCAGAAACGCATCCTTTGTCTGCTCCAGACTGGCCGCAGGCTGTCTGTTCTCCGCGATGCATTGCATGAATTCAAGGCGCTGGGTCTGGCAGCCGATATGCCCAAGCCCGTGATTGTCCGTCACCGTATCGGGTCTGTATTCTGCCCGGTCGTTAAATTCGCCTCCGTAAATGCCGAAACGGTTATCCTGCCTGGATATCAGTTCCTTTCCGTTGTCTCCGATAAAGCCTATCTCCAGGCCGTCATCGGAATTGTTCATGGGTTTTAGGTACATACACAGGCTGAGCTGAGCCTTGGCGCCATTTTCATATTCGATCATTACAAAAGCGTGATCGATGATACTGATTTTATTCATAACCTTTGGCTTGCTTATTGAGTAACTGCAGTCGATCAGGCAGCCGTGACCGTCCTTGTAAACATGCTGTCCGCCCATGGCAAATACGCGCCTGGGGCGGGAACCGATCATCCAGTTGAAAAGGTCGAAGTGGTGGCAATCCTTTTCGACCAGGGTGCCGCCCGATTTGGTTTCATCATAGAACCAATCCTCTTGCGGGAAGCATTGCCTGAATTCCTTGCACCAGGCCAGCAGGACGCTGCCCAGTTCCTTTTGTACCGCCAGCTTGTGCGCCATGGTCCTGTAAAAGTGTGAATACCTGTAGACAAGGCCTGTTTGAAGAATAAGGCCGCTTTTATTTATTGCGGCTTCTAGCCGCTTATAGCTGTCATAGTGGATGGTAACAGGTTTTTCCAGCAGAATGTGCCTTCCGTACCGGATGCATTCCATGGCGATTGATTCGTGCAGATAGCCGGGAACGGCGATGACAACCCCGTCTACTTCCTCTTTGGACAGCATTTCCGAGCTGCTTGTGTAGAGTGAAGGACGGTTGTTTTTAACAGCGGCGGCCGCCCTGGAAAGGACAGCGCTGCTGGTATCGCAAACTGCCACGATCTCAGCCTCCTCCAATGCGTCAAATCCGTTTAAATGACCTGTTCCCATGTCTCCCAGCCCTATGATGGCTATTCTGGTTTTTTTCATTTTGTCCCCCTGTGTTTGTGTGAGCCTTTTTAAAACATTATTTTTATTAGAGCCGTGCCTGGAGGTACCGTATTCTTGCCCTGTAATGGTTTTGCTCCGTCTGCGGAAAGTGATGGATATCAATGAAATACCCTGGATTTTGTGATATTTTTATGTAACGAACACTATAATTTTACTAAAACGTTTACAAATGTGATTATAACACCCTGATTTTTATTTGTAAATAGCTAAAATAAATTTTGTTTTCCATATACTTGCAGGCTGGAACCAAGCGGACAATTGCTAAACCCTGCTCTTTACATTGCATAATGCATATGGTAAACTGATGTAAATGGTTTACTAAAAATGCAAGGGGGACATTATGGCTACCATCAAGGATGTCGCCAGGATGGCGAAAGTTTCTACGGCAACCGTCTCAAGGGTTTTAAACGGCGACAAGACCTACAAGGCGACGGAGCAAACAAGGGAAAAGGTTTGGAATGCGGCACGGGAACTGAATTATATTCCCAACCAGGCTGCAAGGAATCTGTCCAGACAGGGAAATAAGCGCAGCGGCGCCGATACCGTCAGAATAGGCTGTATCCTTTGTATTACGAAGGAAAAATATTCCGACCCGTACTTTCTGTCTATTTTAACGGGAATAGAGTCCAAGCTGGCCGAGGAGGGCTATGACCTGTCCGTCGTCAAAACAGGCTACGAGCTGCAGGACCGCAGCACGCTTTTCAATACGTTGAGCGAACCGCTTACAGGCCTGATCATCATGGAATCCCTTGACCGCGAAATATATACGATCCTAAAAGGCAAGGTTAAACACATTATCGGCATTGATACGCTGCATTCCGATATAGACAATGTCTGCTATGACCGTTTCGAGGCTGCCGTACTGGCAGTAAACCACCTGATCGAAAAAGGACACAGGAGAATTGCCTACCTTGGAGGGGCGGACATCTCTGAAAATATAAGAAAAGAAAAACGGTATAAAGGGTATCTCAGTTCTCTTGAGGATGCAGGGATCGCTGAGGACCTGTCCATTGTGAAAAACTGCGAATGGGAGTCAAAGCTTTGCTATTCCCAGGTGCTTGAACTGCTGGACGGCCCCGGCAGGCCTACGGCAATATTTGCGGCAAGCGACCTGATGGGAATCGTGGCTTTGAATGCAATTTATGAAAGGAACTTGCGGATACCTGACGACATAGCGGTCATCGGTCTTAGCAACATAGAAATGTCTCTTTACACCAACCCTCCCCTCAGTACCGTTAACGTACCAAAGAAGGAGATCGGCGAGATCGCGGCAAGGCTTCTGGTTGACCGAATCAAGGGAGATGACTCCCTGCCGAAAAAAATCATCATGCCTGTGAATCTGCTGAAACGCAGCTCCACGTGACAGCCGGAGGCAAGAATGCTTGACAGCAAATAGCTGTAATGATACTCTGACAGAGGATGATTTGTATTACGGAGGGAGTAGAAATGCCGGAATTGCCAGACCTTCAAGTGTTCTCCATGAACCTTAAAAAACAGATACTGAATAAACCTATTGTTTCGGTAACCGTGAATAACAGCCGGAAAATGAATGTGCCCGCCGCTGTATTTGTAAACGGTGTCCTATATTCTAATATTGTAGATATTGTACGCGTGGGAAAGGAATTGCATTTTCATTTGTCAAATGGAAATGCCTTCAGCGTTCATCTTATGCTGCACGGAGGGTTCAACTTATCTTCGGTGGAAGAAATCGGCAGCATTAAATATAAAATCCTTTCGATTGCTTTTGAAGACAACAGCGCATTGTCTGTTTCCGATTTTCAAAGCTTATGCACGGTGACATTCAATCCCAACAAAAGCAAAGTACCGGATGCCTTGTCGGAAAAATTCGATTATAAATATTTTACCGGCGCGGTTAAGCGGAAATCCATCATGAATGTGAAAGCTTTTCTGACAGATCAGAATATTCTAAAGGGAATCGGTAACGCGTACGCAGACGAGATTCTTTGGAAAGCCAACATCTCTCCCGAATCCGTTGTTGGAAAAATACCGGATGAAGCGCTTTCCGGTTTGTTCTCAGCCATCGGTGATGTTTTAAGGGATGCAATAGGCAATATTGTAAAAATTGCACCGGATATCATCAGCGGAGAGGAACGTAGTTTTTTGAAAGTTCACAATCGCAAAAAAACGGAAACAGATGAAGGAGAAACGATTCTTGTAAAGGAAATAGCTACCAGGAAGACATACTATACAAAAAAACAGAAGCTATTCCTATAACGAGGCGTATCAATCCGAAGCCGGATGTCAAAAAGGCAGTATATTTTTTGCCGCATTCAGCTTGTTATATACCGTATCCGCAACGGTTAACCTGTGGGATATGCCGGAGATGAGCGAGAAAGATTTCCTCTGGTCCAGCTTCGATTTGCTCTCAGACGCTTTGAAATAAGGCGAATCTCAGGTATAATCTTTATGGAGGTGGATTATGACCAATGAACAGCAGCGGAAGATGGAGAGTATGGCATATGGCGCATTGGTACTTTTTGCATTGCTTTTGATGATCAATACCAATAACAACCCAAACGCTCTGATACAAAGAGTATTCAAACCGATTCACTTTGGAAATTCGACCTTGTATTATGCAGCGCTATTTCCATTATTGATCATATATTATTCTTTAAAGGGGATATATAGGCGGAACAATTATAGCTTTTTAGACACCGGATTCAGGAGAATTCTTATAATTATCGTACTTTGCAGCATTTTTTCATCTTTTTCGCAAAGCGGTATCAAGCTATACAAAAGCTTCAGCAGTGATTTGAATTCAATCTATTGCTATCGCAGCAGCATGAGCTTATCGATTGAGACTGTGGAAGACAAACGGAGAATAGTTTGCAAACTGGAACTGGAAAACTGCTCGTCAAAAGACCGGGAATTTTATGTAAAGGTAAATGTTCCAAGCTATTTGAAAGAAATAAAGGAAAAAATATTAATCAATGAAGAAACGGTACTTGCTCTCCATGCCCGGGAAAGAAGGAAATTGGAAGTTATCTTTGATGAAAGTCTGGTTAATAGCGGCAGCCTGGCGTTTAGCGGCGTAAACAGCTTTGAATTTTCTTTGAACAATGATTCCCAGGAGGTTAAGTTTTTGCAGCGTGATTAACCGGTATACTGTTTTCATATTTTTTCGAACAAGTGTTTGCAATTTCAGGACAACTTGGGTATAATATTTAGGAGCACTGAAAATAGTACTTACCGTTTTTCAGAAAATGCCGTACGCAATGGACTGCATTTTCTGAAAACTATACGGGAAGTTATATTTTCACCAGTGCTTATGACCCCAGAAGGGTGTCGCAAAATCAGAGGAGAACAGGGTGGCCGTCATGAGTGCAAACACTATATTTATCAAGGGTGCCAGAGAGCATAACCTGAAAAATATCGATATAGAGATACCAAGAGACCAATTTGTAGTAATTACGGGCCTGAGTGGCTCAGGAAAGTCCTCACTGGCATTTGATACCATCTATGCCGAAGGCCAGAGGCGTTATGTGGAATCACTTTCAGCCTATGCGAGACAGTTCCTCGGGCAGATGGAAAAGCCCGAGGTGGATTACATCAACGGGCTTTCGCCTGCCATTTCCATCGACCAGAAAACCACAAGCAGAAATCCGCGTTCCACAGTCGGTACGGTGACGGAGATTTATGACTATTTCCGGTTGTTGTATGCAAGGATAGGCATTCCGCACTGCCATATCTGCGGAAAGGAAATAACACAGCAAACCGTTGACCAGATGGTGGATAATATCATGAACCTTGAAGAGGGCACCCGGATTCAGCTGCTGGCGCCTGTTGTCCGCGGGCGCAAGGGGGAATACCACAAGCTGATTGAGGATGCCCGAAAGAACGGCTATGTCAGAGTCAGGATCGACGGCGAAGTCATGGATATCAATGAGACCGTCAATCTGGACAAGAATAAAAAGCACACCATCGAGATTGTCGTGGACAGGCTTGTTATCCGCCCGGACATACATAAAAGGCTTGCCGATTCCATTGAGACAGTGCTGCACTTAAGCAGCGGCATTCTTGTTGTCGATGTGATGGGAGACAAGGAGCTGCTGTTCAGTCAGAATTTTGCCTGCAGCGACTGCGGTATCAGTATTGAGGAATTGACGCCAAGGATGTTTTCTTTTAACAATCCCTTCGGTGCCTGCCCGACCTGCAGCGGCCTGGGTACCCTTTTGAAAATGGACCCCGACCTGATTGTGCCCGACCGTTCCAAGAGCCTGGCCGAAGGCGCCATCAAAGTCGGCGGCTGGAATGTGGAAAATGAAGACGGGTATGCAAGAATGTATATCAATGCATTGTCAAAGCATTATAATTTCAACCTCAATACTCCCGTGGAGAAGCTTCCGCCCCATATACTGGACATCATCCTTTACGGCACCAAGGGCGAGAAGCTGAAGGTGGTTTACGATAAGGAATATGGAAGCGGTACCTTTACATCTGCCTTTGAAGGCGTCATCAGCAGTATGGAAAGACGTTACAAGGAAACCCAGTCGGAAGGCATGAAGCAGTATTATGAAGAATTCATGAGCACCAATCCGTGTCCCGAGTGCCATGGCGCCCGGCTAAAGAAGGAAAGCCTGGCTGTGACTGTCGGAAACAGCAACATTAATAAGCTTACGGGGATGCCGGTGCAGGATGTCAGGGACTTTTTCAATGAGCTTCAGTTAAGCGAACGGGAGAAATTGATTGCGCAGCAGATATTAAAGGAAATTCACGCCCGGATAGGCTTCCTGGTAGATGTCGGATTGGACTATCTCACCTTATCCAGGGCCGCCGGTACGCTTTCAGGGGGAGAAGCCCAGCGTATCAGGCTGGCGACACAGATCGGCTCCGGGCTGATGGGCGTGCTTTATATCCTGGACGAGCCCAGCATAGGCCTCCACCAGCGGGATAACGACAGGCTCCTGAAGACGCTCAGACGCTTGAAGGATCTTGGAAATACCCTGATCGTGGTGGAGCATGATGAAGATACCATGTTTGCAGCAGACCATATTATCGATATGGGTCCGGGCCCGGGCATCCACGGAGGGTATGTCATCGCGGAGGGTACGGTAGATGAGATCATGAAGAGTGAGGAATCCGTTACGGGTCAGTATCTCAGCGGCAGGAAAAGCATAGCAGTGCCTGAGAAGAGAAGAAAGCCCAACGGGAAATGGATCGAGATCATCGGAGCCAGAGAAAACAACCTCAAGAACATTACGGCCAAAATACCCCTGGGTGTTTTGACTTCCATTACCGGTGTTTCGGGGTCAGGGAAGAGCTCACTGATCAACGAGATCCTGTACAAAAAGCTTGCCGGAGACCTGAACAAAGCCAGGACCAGGGCAGGCAGCCACGACTGCATTAAAGGAGTCCAGCATCTGGACAAGGTCATTGACATCGACCAGTCGCCCATAGGAAGGACCCCAAGGTCCAATCCTGCAACCTATACGGGAGTTTTCGACCTGATCCGGGAGGTGTTTGCGGGCACCACCGAAGCAAAGATGCGGGGCTACAAATCGGGACGTTTCAGCTTTAATGTGAAGGGCGGCCGGTGTGAAGCCTGCAGCGGCGATGGAATTATCAAAATAGAAATGCATTTCCTGCCGGATGTCTATGTGCCTTGCGAGGTATGCAAAGGGAAACGGTATAACCGGGAGACGCTTGAGGTGAGGTATAAGGGCAAAAATATCGCCGACATCCTTGATATGACCGTAGAAGACGCTGTGGAATTTTTCAAGAATATCCCGCGGATCGCAAGGAAGATAGAAACACTTTTTGATGTAGGACTTGGCTACATAAAAGTAGGACAACCTTCAACGACGCTGTCAGGCGGCGAGGCCCAGAGAATAAAGCTGGCTACCGAGCTGTCAAAGCGTGCTACGGGAAAGACCATGTATATTCTGGACGAGCCTACGACAGGCCTGCATATGGCCGATGTTCACAGGCTTGTGGATATTCTGCAGCGTCTGGTGGACACAGGCAATACCGTCGTAGTTATAGAACATAACCTCGATGTGATAAAGACTTCGGATTATATCATTGACCTGGGACCCGAGGGAGGCGGCAAAGGCGGCTATATCGTAGCCAGCGGCACACCTGAAGCAGTGGCTGAGGTAGAGGCTTCCTATACGGGCCATTTCATGAAAAAGGTGCTGAAAAGCCAGACAGCAAAGCCGGTTATTTCACAGTGACAGGGAAGAAAGAACAAGAAAATTCGCTTCGATGCTCAAGCTGGAGCGAAGCGAATTTTCCTTAAATGGTATTCGGCCAAAGCCGAATCATCAAAAGACAAGGGGGCTTGATGCCCCCGGGGCTTTTATTAAGGCATCTGCAGGAGCAGACGACTAAGACCGGGTGGGGCATGATACCTGCCTCAGTCTTGTCTCACGCCAAATCCATGTACATTTACGTGGAGGAAAGTATTCTCCGTTATTTAGGCTTAGCACGCATTATTTGCAATACCGCGTGGGCTTACAAACAGGAGCAGGAATACAAGTATGAAGAACAATATTGCGCAGTCATCGTTAAAAATGCCGCCAAGGAATTTTCCATCTGACATAAGTAGCACCTCCTCATTCCAAATCGTTAGCTTACTGCAATGTAGCTAATATAAATATATTCCTGTAAACAATAATCGGTTACAAATTTGATATTATAAATTTATAGTGAAATGGAAGCTTCAATTGTTAAACCAATTGTTAAATTTATGTTAAGTCATATTGTATTACGCTGTACAGTAGTATATAATTTTTTAGGCGATACATAATGTAATTTTTGCTATGCATACGGGAAATCATAAATTCATCAGAGAATCAAATGGCGGAAATTGGAGCGATTCCCCATTTTGAAAAAATTACTTGGGAAAGAGGAATAGGAATGTTTAGAATTACAGCCAAAGAGGGAGTTTTTTTTGATTTGTTCGTTTCTACTGCGGAGGACACCTGCAGGGCAGCAAAACAGCTTGAAGAGCTTATGACAAATTATGTTAACGTAGATGAAAAGATAGGTATCCTGGAGGAAATCGAACACCGGTGCGACGGGCATGTCCATAAGATGCTGGAGCACTTAAACCGGTCCTTTATCACTCCCATCGACAGGGAAGATATCTTTGAGATTGCCAAGGAGCTTGATAATATCACTGACGCAATCGAATCAACGGGCCACCGGTTCAGGATGTTCAATGTCACAAGCATGAAAGAGGATGCGGTAACTCTCGCCAAGCTTATTACGCAATGCACCGAAGAACTGGCTGGTGTCATGCAGGAACTGAAAAAGATGAAGACAAGCAAGACGTTAAAGGATAAAATCATCGAAGTCAACAGAATTGAAAATGTAGGAGACGATATCTTCAGAAGTGCCATGCAGCGGCTTTTCACCTCGGAACATGACGCGCTAGAGGTCATTAAATGGAAAGAAATCTACGAGTACCTTGAAAACACGCTGGATGCATGCGAAGATGTGGCCAATATTGTTGAAGGGGTCGCAATGAAGAATGCCTAATATACCTTTTTTCCTGGTAATCGTTGTAATTTTAGCGCTGGCTTTTGATTTTATCAACGGCTTTCATGATACAGCCAACTCAATTGCCACTTCTGTTTCTACCCGGGTGCTTACTCCCAGGCAGGCAATTATCATGGCTGCTTCACTTGATTTTATCGGCGCTTTGCTTAGCAGCAAGGTCGCACATACAATCTCCAGCGGGCTGATTAATGTTTCACCGCCTCAGTATGTGGTCATTGCCACATTGATTTCAGCCATTATATGGAACCTCATCACCTGGTACTTTGCCATCCCCAGTAGCTCTTCCCATGCATTGATGGGAGCGTTGGTGGGATCATCCATCGCCTATGCCCTGAGTTTTAATATTGTCAAATGGGATGGCCTTTTCAACAAAGTCATTGTCCCACTTTTTACATCCCCTGTGATAGGGCTTGTGCTGGGATTTTCGGTGATGAAGCTCTTATATTTCCTCCTGAGGCCCTTCTCCCAGCATTTTATTAACAAGTGGTTTTCCAAGCTGCAGATACTTTCGGCAGCCAGCATGGCCCTTTCCCACGGGATGAACGACGCCCAGAAGTCCATGGGAATCATTACCCTGGCCCTTGTAAGCGCGGGGCTGTGGGGAAACGATCAGGGGATACCCCTTTGGGTAAAAATTGCCTGTGCCGTTTCAATCGCCTTCGGAGTATCGGTAGGAGGCTGGAAGATCATTAAAACCATGGGTGTCAATATGATCAAGCTTCAGCCCATTAACGGCTTTGCGGCTGAGACAAGCGCAGCCCTGGTAATTCTTGGCTCAACGCTGACCGGCAGGCCTGTCAGCACCACGCATATCATATCTTCCTCCATCATGGGCGTAGGGGCATCCAAAAGGATTTCGGCAGTCCGATGGTCCATTGCCCGCAGCATGGTTTGGGCATGGGTATTTACCATACCTGTCACAGCTCTTTTGGGCGCGCTGATCACTACAATCATCAAGTTTTTTGTCGCATAAGAAATTATTCCCTTATAACGACCTAATTCAAAATTAAATTACCTGTTGATTGGCCGTAAGTGCTCGATATGGCGACCATGATACAGGTATTGTTATTTATTTGGGCTTAAATTATTCTGTTCACTTTGCACAGGTTCAGACGGTTGTATTGCAAATAGACCTGTTGTATAATAATGTGCTATACTTTAGGTAATAAAAATTTCGCTGGAATATGGTAGTAATTGGATATATGTTGGTATACTATATGGTAAGAGCTATAACTATGGCGTTATGACCGGGATCCCCCAAAATGAAATTAGCGCTGCGGTATTAGTAAAAGGCATTGAACTAAAGCACTATAAATAACAGCAAGGATAGGAGTTGATGACTGATGATGCTGTGCTCAATATGCAAGGAAAACTTTGCAGTTGTTTTTATAACGAAAATTACAGACGGAAGGCAGACCCAGGAAGGTCTTTGTTTGTCATGTGCCAAAAAGCAGGGCATACAGCCGGTAAACCAGCTAATTGAACAAACAGGGATGTCGGAAGAAGACATTGACAATCTGAATAAGCAAATGAGCAGTATGTTTGAGAATATGGAACCGGAAACTACGGCCAATGAGCCGATCCCGCAGAATCCTGCTTCCAAGGGTAACCCGTTTTTCAATCTCATTAACCGCGCATTTCCCAAGAATGACGAATTGAGCGAGATCCCGGGAGATCCGGGAAAAGAAGCCAATGAAGAAAAGGAAAGTAAAAACGGCACAAGGACCAAGACCCAGGAGAAGAAAAACCTTAAAAAGAAGAAATATCTGGATATGTACGGCTCCAACCTGACCGATATGGCCAAGGAAGACAAGATCGACAGGGTCATCGGAAGGCATAGGGAGATCGACAGGGTCGTACAGATATTAAATCGAAGGACCAAAAACAATCCTGTGCTCATCGGAGAGCCCGGAGTCGGCAAGACTGCCATAGCCGAAGGTCTTGCAGTGAGAATTGCAAAACGGCAGGTGCCTGCGAAGCTTTTTAATTCGGAAATATATTTGCTGGACCTTACGGGCATCGTGGCGGGAACACAGTTCAGAGGCCAGTTTGAAAGCAGGATGAAAGGCATTATTGAAGAAGCCAAGGCCCTGGGGAATGTTATTCTTGTGATTGATGAATTGCATAATATAATGGGTGCCGGAGAGGCGGAAGGAGCCATGAACGCCGCCAATATCCTGAAGCCCGCCTTATCCAGGGGGGAAATTCAGGTTATAGGGGCCACCACCTTGAATGAATACCGCAAGCATATCGAAAAGGATTCGGCGCTGGAAAGAAGATTCCAGCCGGTCATCGTGGAAGAGCCTTCCGTTGAGGAATCCATTGAGATATTGAAGGGGATCAGGGATTATTATGAGAATTATCACCGGGTAAAGATTTCAGACGAAGTCATTGAAGCTGCGGTTACTTTATCGGAAAGATACATTACCGACAGATTTTTACCGGATAAAGCCATTGATGTTATTGATGAAGCCGGGTCCAGAGCCAACCTCAAAAACTCGGGCCTGGTGGAGCTTGAAGCCTTGAAGGACGAATTGAAAAAAGTCCAGGAAGAGAAGGAGTATGCGGTTTCGGCAGATTCCATCGAAGACTATCAGAAGGCGGCTGACCTGAAGGTGAGGGAATGCAAGCTTACCCAGCAGATTAAGGATTTTGAGGAGAACAATAAGGAAGATGTGATCACTATTGAGGATGTAGCAGGCGTGGTTGAAGCATGGACCAAGATACCTGTTCAAAGGCTGACGGAGGTTGAAGCCGTGAAGCTCCTCAATCTTGAAGAGCGGCTCCACAAAAGGGTTATCGGGCAGCATGATGCCGTGGTAAGCATAGCTAAGGCTATCCGCAGGAACCGGGCTGGCTTCAAAAAGAAGAAAAAACCGGCATCCTTTGTCTTTGTAGGGCCTACTGGCGTGGGCAAAACCGAGCTTGTGAGAGCCCTTGCCGTAGAACTGTTTGAAAGTGAAGAGGCTTTGATCCGTCTGGATATGTCGGAATATATGGAAAAGCATACGGTTTCCAAGCTCATCGGCTCTCCTCCGGGATATGTGGGCTATGATGACGGAGGCCAGTTAACGGAGAAAATCAGGAGAAAGCCCTTCTCCGTCATTTTGATGGATGAGATTGAAAAGGCCCATCCCGATGTTTTCAACATGCTGCTTCAGATCCTGGAGGACGGCAGATTGACAGACAGCCACGGCAGGACCGTCAATTTTGAGAATACCATCATCGTAATGACTTCCAACGCCGGAACGACGTTGAAATCAAATGGAATAGGGTTTTCCAACGACGGCTACAAGGCTTTGGAAAGCCGCGTCAGGGACGTCTTGAAAGAGACCTTCCGGCCGGAGTTCCTGAACAGGCTGGATGAAACCATTGTATTTACGGAATTGAGCAGGGAAGAATTGCTGCGCATTGTTGAGCTGATGTTTAAAGAAGTCAGTGAAGAGGCTGCTTCCAAGGGGTTAAGCATATGCTTCACCGATGCGGCCAAGGATTTTGTACTTGAAAAGGGGTATGATCCCAAGTATGGAGCCCGTCCGCTTCGCAGGACCATACAGAAGCATATCGAGGATGAGCTTACCGAGCAGTTTTTCCTGGGCAGGTTCAAGCCGGGAAGCAGCATTTTGGTGGATGTGGAAGAAGGAAAAATAGTTCTGAGATAATGAGCAGAGGGATAGTTTCAGGTCAATATGAAACTGTCCCTCTCTCTTTTTATTGTCATCGGATGACCCGTTGATTCTTTCGAATACTGATGATTAAAACCAGAAAGGAAATGGCTCCGAAAAACAAAAACGCTTGAACCAGAGGTGCAAAATTATAGCTGCCTCCCTGCCAGAACTCCACGAAGTCGCTGCTGATATAAGACATGGGAAAGACCCTTGCTATAGCCTTTAAGCTTTGCGGAAGCATATCTACGGAGACACCCATCATCCCGCATAATATCATGAAGCCAAAATACAGAAACATGGAGACAGCGTAGGTTGGTCCAAATTTTCTGAATATCAATGCCAGCCCATGGGACAGAACAAATAAAATAACCGACAAAGCGTATAAACACAGGATAAAGTATATTGCCGAGCTTAGCTTGGGCATCTGGATATCAAGCATAAGGAGGTCGGAGCCTATATAAAGCATCAAAGCTGCCGTAGTAAAGATCAGATAAGCGATCATCCTGGCAGCAAGCACTGTTCTCTCACGAAATCCAAACAAATTCAGCCGCAGCGGAACATCTTTCTCCAGTTCCTGGGAGAAATTGGCCGCATATCCGATCAGCAGCACCGCCAGCGGTATAATCATGCTCATGGTGATAAAAATCCCTGTTATCATTTTGGAATACATTTCTTCAGGGACTTGCTCCTTAAATACAAAAGAAAACAAGGCAGACATCATAATAGGAAAGATTACCCCGAAAATAATAACGAAAATATTGCCCGCAATATTGCGCAGTTCATATTTGACTAACTTCCAGCTAAGCTGTTTTCTCAGCATTTTTCCCGCCTCCTGCCTTGTTTTTTATAAATCCGGCTTTTGCATTGATGGACATGATCTCTATGTCATTGTTGCTTCGTTTATAGTTGATATCTTCCTTACTCAGCAGCTCGGCGATCTCTTTTTCCAGTGCATTATTTTCGCAGGAAAGGGCAATCAGATGCTTTGGCGCTTCCAATTTAGCGAATTTGCCGGTCAATTCTTCGTTTTTCCGGTTGTTTTCAATTGTAATGACGGTCTTCCCGCAATACTTGCGGAACAGTTCCTCTTTATCTCCGAAATCAACCACCTGGCCCTCTTCCAGGATTAACACCTTATTGACCAGTTGCTCCAATTCCTCATAGTAATGGGATACGACGCAAAGCGTGGTATTTTTATCCCTGTACCATTCTCCTAATTTAGACATCAGCCGCTGCCGTGTCTCGAAATCCAAACCGGAGGTAACTTCATCAAAAAATACCAGAGGAGAATCTTGAATCAATACGAGGATGATGGTGAATCTTTGCTTCTGGCCGCCTGACAGAGCTGAATACTTCTTATTCAGGCACTCTTCAAAATCAAAGAAGGCTATAAGCTCACGTAATAATTTATTTTTCTTAATGCTGGTATTTAGTATGGTTTCCATGATATGCCTTACTGCCATGGTATTTACATAATTGTTATGCTGCATGTGCACCGCGATTTCTTCCGGTTTTAAATCCGTTACGATGCTGCCCTGGTAATTCGTCAATCCCAATATCGATTTTACAAGCGTGGTTTTGCCTGCACCGTTGGACCCGATGATACCGATACGGTCACCAGCTTCAAATGTGACCGGTTCATTTATGGACAGGGCCAGATGACTCCCGTACCTGACCTGGACATTATTGATGATAATCATATTATGCCGCGCATCCTTTCATCCTATTGGCTCTTTGTATTATTTCTATTTTAACAGCAACATATGAATTTAGGATGAAGATTCCATGCGCATATTATGAAATTAGTTCAGCCATAACACCATGATCAATGTTGTGAAGCTTTACCTGGCACTGCAAAAACTTCGCATAGTAGGAAACAACATAAAGTCCCAAGCCATGGGTTTTATTCTTATTGATACTTGTGACAAAGGGCTCAAAAACATGAGGAAGCAGTTCATCGTCAATGGTGACGCCATAATTGATGATACACAGCCTGCGTCCTTCATAGGATATTTTTATACTGCCGCCTTCGGGAGTGAAGTTTACCGCATTGGATAGTAAATTATCCAATATCTTTTTTAGCAATTCCCGGTCTGTCATAAGCTGCGGCCCCTGGCCTTCAACTGTGATACCAAGCTTCTTTTGCTCTATCTGGACATGATAAGATTTTATACATTCTTCCATTAGCTCCGGAAGGGAAAGCTCTTCCAGTTGTAAATTCCGGGAGCAATGATTCAAATACAGAATATCCTCAACAATTTTCTGCATCGACTGCAGCTGCTGCTTTACCTGAGGCAGGTATGCCTTGACATCCTTGTATTTTCCCACTTCACTTATCATGCCCTGCACCAATAGCAATGCTGCGGTAATGGGCGTCTTCAGCTGATGGGAGGATGCCTGGAGAAATACCTCCTGCCTTTTATTCTCCTCCGACAGGTATTGATTCTTTACCTCCAGCTCCTGATAGCTTTCCTGTATCTTCTGATAGAGCCTGTTCAGGCTTTCCCCAAGGCTGCTGATTTCATCGCGGCCGGTAATGGGAATGGGCTCCAGTTTGAGGTTTTTCGCATCCTTCATGTATTCCGCATGATTGGCAAGCTTAATGACCGGATGGATAATCAGCTTTGAAAATATCTGGGAGGATACCAATACCAGAAGCAATGCGACCGCAACAATCATGGGCAGGCTCTGGAAAACCACAGGACTTATTTCATCGATTCTTGGAGTCATAACCGGTAAAAAGGAAATACTGATTGCCTGGTCCGTCAGTCCCATGGCAATGTAGCTGGTATAAAAATTATGGCCGTCGGTCACGTTGACTTCGTACACCATCAAATCGTCCGACTCTATATGAAGCTGGGAGGATATTTCCTGAAAGGTATTATTGAATTGATAGAATTCCAGCTCAAATTTCAGGGGATAATTATCCGGCAGTCTGTTGTCCATCAATAATTTATCCCGGATATCCTCAAGATTAAAATCTGCTTCGCGGATATTCTTTATTTCATCTTTATGTGCGGCATAATAGCGTAATTTATCCAGGAGCTCCTGCATACTCCGATCCTTTACATCCACTGTGATCCGAAAAAATTTGCTTATAAGGTAAAAGGAATTTCCCGATCGGGGTATGTCAACGGTTATGGTCCCCGTTGGATTTTTTACTTCAAGATTTTCATAGCTTCCCGCTTTCATAAAACCCTTCTGAAGCTCGACGATAGAGGCGTAATTCCGGTCCTGCATGTAAGCGACATAAAGGGAAGGCAGCATAAGTATAAAGTATCCGACAATCAGCGATACAATAATCACAGAAATTATTGAGCTGTACAGCAACGTTTTTCTGGATAAATTCATTGCTCTGTCCATCCCCTTTCATAACTAATTTTCTTCATTATATTGATAACCTACACCGATGACTGTTTTGACAAAATTACGCGGAAGCTTTTTGCGGAGATTTTTCACATGGGCATCGATAATGCGGTCATTTCCGATATAGTCCTCATTAAATATTTTCAGAATCAGCTGCTCTCTTGTAAAAGCTCTTCCGGCCTCTTTTTTCAGCGTCTGTAAAAGCAGGAATTCGCTTAATGTCAACTGCAGGGGCACATTGTCATAGAAGGCCTGGTAAGAATCGTCATTCAGATACAGTCCATCCGTCTTTTCGGGCTTTTTATCAAAGGATTTGGTCCTGCGCAGGATGGTCTCTATTCGTTTCAGCAGAATCAGGGGAGAGACAGGCTTCACCACATAATCATCCGCATAAAGATTAAATGCCTTAACCTGAGTCTGCTCATTGTCAATGGCAGTCAGCATGATCACTGCCATATCCGGCCTGAATTTTCGGATGTACTGTAATACTTCCAGTCCGCTTTTATTGGGGACCATAATATCCAGCACCGCCAGATCAAATGCCTTCTCTTCCAATAATTTTACTGCAGCGTCCCCATCCTCAACGGAAGTGACATCATACTGCTGCAGCTTCATATATTCCGTCAGAACTTCCTGAATAGTGGGTTCATCTTCCAGAAACAGGACCTTTACCATCGACAGCTCCTCCTCCAGGCAAAAGCGATAATTGTACTCCGGGACTAATTTCCCATAACATTATAATGTATTTCAGGATGTATATCAATTCAGTTATATGAATGAACATGTAGAACAGCGCGGTAAAAGTCTTTTGTTTTGCTTAATATTGGTATATAATTCAAATAGGCGCTAAATTTTGACTATATAATACAGCTATGGAAGTTTGTTGTCGAAAATGGGTTTAGTACTGCATATACAAGCTGATTATTGCTTCGATGGAGGTTATGCCTTGTGAGTAAGCCATCTTCAAGAACCTTGATCATGATTTTAGCCGTATCCTGGGCTCTAATACTGAGTTCCTGTTCTTCTGTTCCCCCAGCTAACCAGTTCGGTGAAGAGAAAAAAGGGGCTTTGGACAAAACGGCCGTGAGGTTTATCAGCAGTTGGGGCGGTGTGGATTCCAAAGCCAAGACCTTGAAGGATATCCTTGCCAAATTCGAGAAAGATAATCCCGGAATCGAGGTCATCAACGATTCGCTGTTCGGGGAGGATTTTCTGCCCAAAATAAAGACGGACTTCGCATCGGGCAACAACCCCGATGTATTCGGACTGTGGCCGGGCTCCGATATCACTTCTCTTATAAAGGCGGGCAAGGTGGCCGACCTGTCCGGCTTGCTGGAAGCCGATCCGCAGTGGAAGCAAAGCTTCAGCCACGACATGTGGGATTATACGACCTATGGAGGCAGAATCTACGGATTGCCGGAGGAAGTCATCTTCGAATGCCTGTTTATCAACCGTGATCTGTTTAAGAAATATGATGTGAAAATTCCTGAGACTTTTAATGATTTAAAAGCTGCCGTGACCGTATTCAAGCAGAACAACATTACTCCGATAGCCTATAATACCCTCGCCGAAGGCACTTTCCTATACCAGAATATCGTTGCCATGATCGGGGGCAGGAAGGATACGGAAAATCCTTTTGAGAATGGGAAGGTAAAAAGCTGCTATATCAAAGCAATGGGATATGTAAAGGAACTCTATGATTTAGGCGCATTTCCTGCGGATTGCTTCAATTTGACCAACAATGAGCGAAATACTCTTTTCAAGGAGAAAAAAGCGGCCATGATTGTGCAGGGCTCCTGGTTTATCGGTGATTTCGAGGCGGACGACCTCACCGTGGACATCATCCGGATGCCTTTGATTCCAGACAGCAGCGCGCCTCAGAGTACCATGGTCTACGGCCTTGGGGGAGGCTCCTTTCACTTAAGCCAGTCTGCGGCCGAGGATGAACACAAGCAGGGGGCTTCGGTAAGATTGCTCAAGGCCCTTACCTCCAGGGAAACCGCTGCTACTTTTGCTTCCGATACCGGAATGATCAGCAATATAGACATCGATCAATACAATATCGATTACAGAAGGATGACTGTAAAAGGCCGGAAAATGCTTTCGGAGGCCAGCTTGCCCGTAGGCCCGCCGGACAGCTTTGTGGACAGGTCCTCGTGGGAAAAGGACATTGCTCAGCAGTTTCCTTATTATCTTGAAGGGAAAATCACCGCGGAGGAGGTATGGGCCAAGGCTATAGCCAACGGTATCATACCGGAGTAAGAAATAGTACTACAACGAAAACTACAGAATTATCCTTGCAGAGATAACGCATTAAAACCTTTGCGATATTCCTGCAAGGAACATGAATGATGATTAAATAGGGAAGTTTTCGCTGTAGGATTCGAGGAGCACGGAGGTTTTTACATTTGAAGAATTCTTTGAAGAACCTGCTTAAAATTTACAGAGATTTACCTATACGAAGAAAGCTGATACTGGTATTGTATGTTCAGATCCTTGTACCCCTGATCCTTATAGGCTATTTGAGCTATAGAAATTCCGAGGGGATCATTAAAGAGAAGTCCACGGACTATTCCCGGGATATCCTGAACATGATCCAGCTCAGACTCAACGACAATACGAACAATCTGACCATCATTTCCCAGGATCTTTTATATGACAGCAAGATCTATAATGTTCTGAATGCCGGGAAAAGCGAGGCCGACCGGCTCAGCACCTACGAGTATGAAAATGAAATAAACAGCCTGTTGAAAAAGGTGGTGCTGTCAAGGGCGGCGGAAATACAGTCAATATGTCTGGTTACAAATAGCGGCACCTATTATTATGCGGACAATAACAGTAAAAACGTGAGTATACGGAAAATCCTGCCTTATGAGAGCGTGCTTGAAAGCGCCAGGGGCGGCGAAGGAAAACCGGTGTGGTATCTGGATTCCGAGAATCGTATAGTAAAAAGCATCTACCTGGCCAGAACAGTATATAGCAGAGATAACTATAAAGAGATTGGCCTGCTGGTGCTCCTGGTGAATAAGGAATCCCTGGACTTGATCTATCAGGGCCTGACAGGCAACCTGAAAAACATCGCCATTGTGGGCGCTGAAAATCAGCAGATATCCAGCCGGGATACCAATGACGCCAATATTTTCTCCGATGAATTCATGGGAAGCCTCAGCAATGAAAAAGGTGAAAAAATCGATGAGCAAGCAGGAATATTCGCGTCCTATGTCACTTTGAAAAATCCTGACTGGAAGGTGGTGGCTTATGTCGCACTGGACGAGCTTTACCGCGATGCATATGCATTAAGGCGCAACATTATCATGCTTTGCATAACTTCCGTTCTTCTGCTGTCTGTGTTCAGCGCATTTATTGCCATTGATTTTGTCAATCCCATCAACCGGCTGGTCAAGGGCATGAAAAAAGTCCAGAAGGGGGAAAGCAACGTCTATATCCGGGATGACCGGAAAGACGAGCTGGGCTTCTTAAATAAGACCTTCAATGAAATGTCCGGGGAAATAAACCACCTGGTGAACTGGGTGTACAGGGAGCAGCTTACCCGCAAGGAGGCTGAGCTGAAAGCCCTTCAGTCCCAGATCAATCCCCATTTTCTTTTTAATACCCTGGAGGCCATCAACTGGATGGCACATTTGAATAATGTCCCTGAGATAAGCAGCACCGTATCCAATCTTTCGGACCTGATGGAGGCAAGCATCGGAAGGGATGACAGGCTGATATCGGTGGAAGAGGAATTTACCTATGTGGATAAATACATCTCTCTTCTGAAGAGCAGGTTTGAGGACAGGCTGGAGCTTATAAGGAATGTAGGGGAAGATGTGCTGAGCATAAAAATACCCCGGCTTTTGATTCAGCCCCTGATTGAAAATGCGGTTTATCATGGCCTTGGAAGAAGCCGGACCCGGGGGGTCATCACCCTGAACGCCTCCAAGTCCCAGGGGATTTTGACCATTGAGGTTATCGACAACGGCGCCGGGATGGACAGGGAAGAGCTGGAATGCATCAACGAAAAATTATCAATGGATAACAATACGTATTTTAAGACCCTGGAAGACAAGAGAAACAAGAGCATAGGGATAGAGAATGTAAACAGAAGAATCAAGCTGTTTTATGGGGAGAATTACGGTTTAAAAATCGAAAGCGAGGCAGGGCAGTACACAAAGGTTACGGTAACTGTGCCTGCCGATAATGCCACAGCCGGGGAGGGTTTCTATGTACAAGGTTCTGATTATAGACGATGAGCCCATTATCAGGAAAGGCTTGAAAAATATCATCAACTGGAAGAGCTTCAACTGTGAGGTCGCAGGGGAAGCCGCAGACGGACAGGAGGGCAGCGAGCTCATCCGCAGGGTCCTGCCCGAAATCATCATCACCGATATCCGGATGCCTGAAGTCGACGGATTATCCATGCTGCAGGAAATCAAGGATATTGTCCCCGACAGTAAAATCATCATACTGACAGGCTACAGGGACTTTGACTACGTGCACGAGGCCTTGAAGCTGGGCGCCTTTGAATTCCTTTTGAAGCCTTCGAAAATCGAAGAGCTGACGGCCGTCATTTCAAAAGCCGTAAAAGAGCTGAAATTCCAAAAGGAGAGAAAGGAAGAGATCGACAAGCTGTGCTGCCTGTTTGAACAGAACATTCCCGCCCTGCGCGAAAAGCTTCTGTATGATGTCATTTATGAGATAAACACCAACGAAGCGGAAATCGCGGAAAAAATGGAATTGTATAAATTTCCTCTGACCCGGTTTGTCATGCTGATGGTCCAAAACGATCCCGATTCGGCCGAAAGCACGCAAGTCAGCCAATACGACAAGCACCTGTACCGGTTTGGCATTATCAATACTTTTCATGAGGTCTTTTCAGAAGATTTTAATGTGACGGGCATTGCGCTGCACGATGAAGGGACAGCCTTTATCATTGTGCCCAGGGAAGGCAGGAATGCCGGATTTAGCACAATTGACAGGAAATGCGCCTACCTGCAGGACATTATCAAAAACTGCTTTGGCTTTTCCGTGACCATTGCTGTCAGCTCCGAAGGGACCGGCCCTTTACAGCTCTCAGTGAGGATGAAGGAGTGCAGGACTGCTCTGGAGCACAAATTCTACATTGGCAGCGGGTCCATCATATTTTACAAGGATGTCAATTCTTTTTTCCGGTATGAAGATAATTCGCTGCTGGAAAGATTGCAAAAAAACCTGCTGGAGAACATAAAATCAGGGAATGAGGTCTCGGTCAAAGAAATCCTGGGGGATATCTTTGCCTATGTCAGGAGCCTGGAAGCTCCGAATGAAGTGTATTTAAAAAATTTCTACCGCAATACCGTCTCCTCTATCAATTCCATAAAGGCGTCCATTGTTGCCGCGGATACCGATAAAGCGCCTGAGGACCGGCAGTTAAGCGGTGCGTACAGATTAATCGAAAAAAGCTCGGGAATGGACGAACTGAATGCAATTCTCGAAGAAGCCGCCATCAGCGTCGTTCAAAAGGTAAACGGCTACAATAACAAGAGCATGAAGCTGATATTGAGGACGGCTGTGGAATATTTGCAGGAACATTATGCCGAGCAGGTTTCGCTGAACGAAGTAGCCGAACATGCCTTTGTAAGCACTTATTATATCAGCCGTCTGTTCAGAAAGGAAACCGGCAGGAACTTTGTCGATTATTTGAATGAAATCCGGATAGAAAAAGCCAAGGGCCTTCTCAAGGATGTTAAATACAAAACCTATGAGGTAGCCGAAAGAGTGGGAATTCCCGATGCCCACTACTTTTCGAGGCTGTTTAAAAAGCATGTGGGAGTGACGCCCACCGAATTCCGGGAACAATAACCTATATAAAAATCGCAGATTCGCTATAGGTAGCTTCTTTATATATACGGTGCATTATTTTGTTGCATAATCTTGCACTCTGATTCCGGCAAGGTTATGCACAATATAGCAAACCCCTCCATTTATTTACATCCTGATTTACAATAATATGGTAGTGCAAGTTAAAGACAAACCGGTGTGCGGTACAGTATCCCCGCAGCCGGCAAAATTAGCCGTAAGCATTCACTATGCCATTGGGAAAAGGTGTGATAAAAAATGGACTTAACTACCGCAGCAGCACTATCGGAGAAAAGAAAAGCCGAAAAGCGCTTTATGAAGGAATTTGGCAGGAACTGGCCGCTGTTTGTAATGCTTTCGCCGGGTGTGCTCCTGCTCATCATTAACAATTATATCCCCATGTTTGGCGTAGTCATAGCATTCAAGCAGTACAGATACTACGGAAACTTCATTACCAACCTCGTAAAGAGCAAATGGGTAGGGATGAAAAACTTCGACTTCTTTTTTGCCACACCCTATGCTTTTCAAATTACTTTTAATACCATCGCCTATAATTTTGTATTCATCATTCTCGGACTGATTGTGCCGGTGGCTTTTGCAATCATGCTCAATGAGCTTCGCAGCAAGCGCCTTGCCAAAGCCTATCAAAGCTTTTTGTTCCTCCCGTATTTTCTTTCCTGGATTGTTGTCAGCTATCTTGCTTATTCACTTTTCAGCGTGGAGAACGGTTTTGTCAACAGAAGCATACTGGAGCCTCTTGGCATTGAGCGTGTAAGGTGGTATTCGGAAACGGTCTACTGGCCGTTTATCCTGACATTCTTTCAGATGTGGAAGTATACCGGATATAATGTTGTGGTTTATTTAGCTGCAATATCGGGAATAGACACTGAATTCTACGAGGCGGCTTCTATCGACGGAGCGACCAAATGGCAGCAAATAAGGCATATCATTCTGCCGATGCTGCAGCCGCTGATGATCATAATGGCTTTGCTGGCGATAGGAAGGATTTTCAATGCGGATTTTGGGCTGTTCTATAATGTACCCAGAAACAGCGGAGCGCTGTACGATGTTACCGATGTCATTGATACCTATGTTTTCAGGACCCTCAGGGACACCAACAATCTTGGAATGGCGGCGGCGGCAGGCACGTACCAGGCGGTTATCGGATGCATTACGGTTTTTGCCGCCAACTTTATTGTCCGAAGGATCGACAGCGACAAGGCATTGTTTTAATTCTGACCTATGGTCCCGGGAGCGGGAGGAAGGAAGAGTTTTATGGAAAAACCGGATATGACGATTTCAATAAAACCCAACAGGCTGAACCGGATTTCAGCAGGGGCCAATGTATCTATAAACCTGTTTTTCATACTGTGTGCGGTTGTATGTATAGCACCAATTATTCTGGTTATTTCCATTTCGCTGACAGAAGAAATGGATATCCTGCTCTTTGGCTATAACCTTATACCCAGGGAGTTCTCAATCAAGTCCTATGAGTATGTGATGAAGGCAGGAGAGATCATCTGGCGGGCATATGGCATCTCCATTTTCGTTACCCTGGTGGGTACGGTCCTGAGTTTGCTGGTAATCTGCATGTATGCGTATCCCCTTTCCAGACAGAGCTTTAAATATAAAGGTCAATTCGCATTCTTCGCTTACTTTACGATGATCTTCGGCGGCGGCCTAGTGCCGTGGTATATGGTATATACACACCTTGTGCCGATCAAGGGTACGGTATGGATACTGGTGGTGCCTTACCTGATGAATGCCTGGTTTGTCATCATCATGAGGACATTTTTTAAAACCACCATTCATGAATCCATTATAGAATCCGCCAAAATGGATGGATCAGGAGAGTTCAGGACCTTCTTTGTGATCGTACTGCCGCTGTGCCGGGCAGGCCTTGCTACAATCGGGTTGTTCTGTACTCTGAATTACTGGAATGATTGGTATCTCCCGCTTGTATTCCTGACGGATACAAAGCTCTTCAACATTCAGTTCCTGATGTACCAGACACTGATGACAATCCAATACCTTACCCAGGGGGGATCCAGCTTCTCCAATGCCGCTGCCGCTATGAAGGACCTTCCCAATGAGGGAGCACGCATGGCAATTGCCGTAATTTCCATCGGCCCCATCATACTTGCTTATCCCTATTTCCAGAAATACTTTGTAAAAGGCCTCACCGTAGGCGCTGTAAAAGGGTGATGACGCATGGACTTTCAGTGATGAGTCTGAAGGACTTGCGATCAAACATAAACAAAATTAAAGGAGGTATTTTCATGTTCAAGATGAAAAAGTATCTATGCCTGGCAATGGTAGTGATTTTTGCCCTTGCCATCACCCTGAGCGGGTGCGGGACGGCAAAAGTCGATGTGACCACGGCACAGGATGGCACCACTGCTGCAGTGCCGGAGACAACAAAGGCAACGGAACCGGCAGGGCCGGCAACAAAACTGATCTGGTACTGTGTAGGACCCGGGCAGGAACCGGACACCGACGCCGTATTAGCCAAGATTAACGAATACCTGAAGGACAAACTCAATGTCGAACTCAGCCTGACAGTGCTTGCATACGGTGATACATACAACAAAAAGGTAAACACGATGCTGGCAGCAGGCGACCCTATTGATATCTGCTTCACAGCAGGCTGGGCAGCCGATATCAAGCTGAATTCCGCAAACGGTTATTTTACGCAACTGGATGATTATCTTGCCAAAGATCCCACCATTACCAACGTGGTTGGCAAGGACTTCATGAACGGTATCAAAATAGGCGGAAAAACCTTCGCAGTGCCATGTAACAAGGAACTGGTACACAATTGGGGCTTTCTGCTGAAGAAGGATCTCGCAGAAAAATACCAGGTGGATGTCAGCAAGATAAAAAAGATGTCGGACCTGGAGCCTTACTTTGACAAGATCAAAGCCGGCGAGCCGGGAGTCACTCCTTTGCTGACGGTAGAACAGGAAGCGCCCTTCAAGCTTCTTGACTGGGATAATTTCAGTGATGATTCCATTCCCGGCGCGCTGTATTCCGACAACAGGGGGACCCAGGTAATCAATCAGTGGATTGCGCCCGAATCCATCGATTACTACAAAACCATGGCAGAATATGCAAAGAAAGGCTATATTTCTGCGGATGCCGCTACCATGACCAATTTCAACGACCAGCTCAAGACCAAAAAATATTTCGCCTGCGTACAACAGCTAAAGCCTGGCAAGAATGACGAAATGAAAGGCTCAACCGGCGGAATCGACTGGGTGCAGGCGGATATTACTCCTGTGGTAATGGCAAACCGTGACGCTTCCGGCGGCGCTTTGCTGGCAATACCTACCTCATCAAAGAACAAGGACCTTGCATTCCAGTTCATCAGCACCCTTTATACCGACAAGACACTCCTTAACCTGCTGATATACGGAATTGAAGGAGTGCACTACCAGAAGGTATCGGACAATGTAATCAAGCTGCTGGATTCTCCAAAAGCTTATAAGGCAGGCAACGGCTGGAGATTCGGAGACCAGTTCAAGGATTACCTCGTGGATAATGAAGATCCGCAGAAATGGGATAAATTCCTTGAGTACAATAAGAAAGGTCTGATTTTAAAGAGCCTGGGCTTCTCCTTCGACAGGACTCCTGTAGACGCACAGTGCGCAGCTACCAAGTCGGTTGTCGAAAAGTATTACAAGCAATTGTTTGCAGGCGCTTCCGATGTTGACGGCACTGTCAAAAAGATGACCAACGAGCTCAACGCAGCCAAGGTGAACGAAGTGCTGGCGGAAATGCAGAAACAATATGACGCATGGCTGGCAGCAAAATAACAGTTTAGCATCCCAGGCAAATCATGCCGGTTTGCCTGGATCAGCCGGGGGTGGGCATGTCCCACCCTTTGCGTTTGCCGATGATCTACTAATTAGGAGTGTTGAATTATGAAATACGGATATTTTGATGATTCAAACAGGGAATATGTAATTACTACGCCGGAGACCCCCAGTCCGTGGATCAACTATTCCGGCATGAAGGATTTCTTTTCAATCATTTCCAATACGGCCGGCGGCTATTGCTTTTATAAGGACGCCAGGCTCAGGCGTCTGACAAGATACCGGTATAACAACGTGCCGGCAGATAGCGGCGGCCGATATTTTTACATCCGGGACACCCTGGAAGGCAAGGCGGATTTCTGGTCGCCGGGCTGGGCTCCCGTAAAGAAAAACCTGGATAAATATGAATGCAGGCACGGTATGGGCTACACCCGCATTTCCGGGGAAAGAAACGGCATAGGCGTTGAACTGCTTATGTTTGTACCCTTTGAAGATAATTGCGAAATACACAAGGTCACGATACAAAATACAGGTAATTCCGATAAACAGGTCAAGCTCTTTTCATTTATAGAGTTCTGTCTCTGGAACGCTTACGATGATATGACAAATTTCCAGCGGAACTTTAACACAGGCGAGGTTGAATTCGAAAACAATACGATTTATCATAAAACAGAGTACAGGGAAAGGCGGAACCACTATGCGTTCTACTCTGTGAATACCGATATCAGCGGCTTTGACACCGACAGAGATGCGTTTCTCGGTCCATATAAGGGCTTTGATGCGCCGGCGGCAGTCGCCGAAGGAAAGTCCCGGAATTCCCTGGCGGACGGTTGGGCGCCTATAGCTTCTCACTGTATAGAGATTAACCTTCTTCCGGGTGAGAAAAAAGATTACATTTTTGTGCTGGGCTATGTCGAAAATGAAGAAAAGGAAAAGTGGCAGAGGCCTGGCATCATCAACAAAGCCAAAGCCCTGAATATAATAAGCCGCTACTCCGGAGCAGCGCTGGCTGACGCAGCCTTTGCAAGATTGCGGGCCTATTGGGACGGCCTGCTTTCAAAATTCCGCCTTGACAGCGGGGATGAACGTCTGGACCGGATGGTGAACATATGGAACCAATACCAATGCATGGTTACCTTTTGCATGTCAAGGAGCGCTTCCTCCTTCGAATCGGGGATCGGCAGGGGGATGGGGTTCAGGGACTCCAACCAGGATATCCTCGGCTTTGTGCACCAGATTCCCCAAAAGGCCAGGGCAAGGATCATTGACGTGGCTTCCACACAGTTTGAGGACGGCGGAGCTTATCACCAGTACCAGCCCTTGACGAAAAAAGGCAATAACGAAATCGGAAGTAATTTCAATGACGACCCGTTATGGCTGATTCTATCCACCACCGCCTATGTCAAGGAGACCGGAGACTTCAATATTCTCTATGAGCCGGTGCCCTTCGACAATGATGAGACAATTACGGCCAGTCTTTTTGAACATCTGAAACGTTCCTTCTACCATGTGGTCAATAATCTGGGGCCTCACGGCCTGCCGCTGATAGGAAGAGCCGATTGGAACGACTGCCTGAATCTCAACTGCTTCTCCACTACTCCGGATGAATCCTATCAGACAACGACCTCTAAAGATGGGAAAACAGCAGAATCCGTCTTGATTGCAGGTATGTTTGTATTTATCGGGAATGAGTTTGTACAGCTGTGTACTTATACAGGTGACTATGATGAAGCCAAAGCGGCAAGAAAGCATGTGAACAGCATGCGGCAGGCAATCATGCAGCATGGCTATGATGGAGAGTGGTTCTTGAGGGCCTATGACGATTTTGGCAGCAAAGTCGGCAGCAGCGGGAATGAAGAGGGGAAGATATTCATTGAATCCCAGGGCTTTTGTGTAATGGCGGGGCTGGGGGTCGAGAGCGGCGAGGCTGAAAAGGCGCTGGACTCGGTAAAGAAATATCTTGATACTCCCCATGGACTTGTGCTTTTGAATCCTGCCTACACCGGTTATCATGTAAATCTGGGAGAGATAACGTCTTATCCTCCCGGCTACAAGGAAAATGCAGGGGTGTTCTGCCATAACAATCCCTGGATCATAGCGGCTGAAACCGTACTCGGAAGAGGGGACAGGGCCTTTGAATATTATACGAAAATCGCGCCTGCATATCGGGAAGAAATAAGTGACGTCCATAAAATGGAGCCCTATGTCTATTCGCAAATGATTGCAGGCAAAGATGCCGGACGGTATGGCGAAGCGAAAAATTCATGGCTTACCGGAGCGGCGGCATGGAATTTTGTCGTCATATCCCAGTGGATATTGGGGATCAAACCGGAGTATGACGGACTGACAATCGACCCATGCATTCCCCGGCAGTGGGATGGGTACCGGATTCACCGGCAGTTCCGGGGAAATTTCTATGAAATCATCCTGTATAATCCGGAGCATGTTTCCAAAGGAATTGCAAAAATGGTCGTAGACGGAAATGAAGTCATCGGAAATCAGATTCCCCTGTTCAATGACGGTAAAATCCACGTGGTGGAAGCGACTATGGGGTAACAGGTATAGCTTAGATAGAGTGAGACGGTATATCTTACCAGGTATGCCGTTTTTTATTGCGTGGATTTATCCCGGAGGATACGGTGTGAAAATTCAGGTGCTTCCGCATCTATAATTAGCCCGCACCATGAAGGCCCATCCTTATTATCGTAAAGTCAAGCAGAGGCAGACTTCATAACCTCCAGCCCTGCCCTGTATAATCAGCGGGCAGTCGAGTCCCTTTGCATTAGGATACCCGTGTAGTAAACATTGTCAACAATCTTATTTTCCATCGCTTGCATAAGCATAAGTGTGGCGGAAGAAACCATTTCTTCTATAGGGATAGCGAGTGAACTGATAGAGGGTGAATACATACTGGCAAGCGGAATATCGTCAAATCCAACGACTGCGATATCTCTGGGAACAATTATTTTTTCTGCCTGAAGCCTCTTGATGACTCCTGCGGCTATCACATCGTTGCCGCAGATTATGCCTTCCGGCAGCTTTCCGGTAGCGATCATTTTCGATGCTGCCTCGAACCCCCACTCCATGGAAAAATTTCCGTATTCGACATGCAATCTCCTGCCCGGCGAAACGACTTCGCAAAAACCACTGTAACGTGCCTGAACTACCAGACTGTTTTCAGGGCCGTCCACAAAGGAGATGAAGCTGCAACCTTGCTGGAAAAGATGCAGCGCAGCCTGCTTGCTTCCTTCTTTTAAGTCGAAGACAACAGTGCCTTGAGCTTCGGTGCCATGCCAGTGTACACAGATCATCGGTTTACCAAGCTTGTTGAGGATTTTGACCAAGGCATCGACTGTTTGATCATCATTCGAAAAACAAAGAACTACACCGTCTACCCACGAAAAATCTACGGAGGTAAACGGCTGAGCCGGATCAATTATTTGAAGCACAGCCCGATACCCGGCTTTTTTGAAGCTATTTAACAGCATCTCAAACATATTGGCAAAAAAAGGATTTGTAATGGAAGGAGTAAGTATTTTCACCGTATAGGTTTTGTTTGTTCGCAGACTGCGAGCAATGGATGAAGGCACATAATGAAGCTCTGCTATGGCAGTTTCTATTTTTAAGCGAGTATCATCCCGAACACTGTCGTTATTATTAAGATACTTTGAAACACATGAAGATGATAACCCGGCTCTTATAGCCACTTGTTTAATGTTTGGCATAATGCTCTCTTCCTATTCGCTGATTTGTATAATTCAACCAGACCATTATTCAGTAAATCGATACATCAAAGATTGATTTTAGTATAATCTTAGATACTTGTGTTTGTCAACTATGGATTTATATATTATATATAGATCAATCTAAGTAGTTAAACGGAAATTAAAAACCAATGTTACGATAATTATGTGAATCGATGCACGAAAAATCTATACGTGAATACTATGGGCTTTTTGATCGTTAAATGGATAAAAATCCCGAAATCCCGGGTATAGGCTTCTTATTAATCCAAGTGCCAAAGGCGGAGGATAATATTGGATACCCGCTTTTTCCATCGATTGATTCATATAAATCCATGTATTCAAGTAAGAATAAAAAATATGCTGTGATTTATATTGACAACGTAAATCGATACACGTATAATACAAATGTGATTACTGATTACATAAGTTCTAATTCCAGGGGGTGATGGACAGGCGGTTTCAACGCGTATCTCAAAGGTCTCGTAAAATTTTCACAACAATAAAAAATGGAGGAGAAAAATTATGAAAAGGATTGGAATCAAGTTCATCTCATTGGCTATGATTTTGGTGTTTATGTTTGCGACCACAGCGTGTACCAATAATTCTTCTCAATCGGAAACATCGTCTTCTTCAACATCAAACGCCGGCGATTCGTCTTCCACGCAAGCCGCTTCGGCTGACCCATTCGGAAAATACGACCCAACGATTACTATAAAAGCAGTAAGAACTCTGGATTCGACCATCAAGTTTGATGAGAGTCTTGAGGATACAAAGTCGCTGGAAAGCAACGTATGGTCCAAAGCTTACGAGGACATGCTGGGAATAAAACTGGATTACCTTTGGACCCCGGCAGCGGATCAATACGCCACAAAGTGGAATACATCAATCGCATCCAATGATTTGCCGGACATGGGGTGGGTCGATGCCAACACGTACAAATCACTGCTGCAGGGCGGCCTTGTCGAAGATATGACAGATGCCTTCGATAAATATGCCTCCGATTATTACAAAGAGCAGGTCAAGATTGACGGAGCGGCGCAAAAATTTATGACAATAAACGGTAAATTGATGGGGCTGCCGCTAACAGGCGCTACGCCTGACGGCATAAACCTTCTTTATATCCGCAAGGACTGGCTTGAAAAGGTCAATCTTCCTGAACCCAAAACGATTGATGAACTGCTCAATGTTGCAAAAGCTTTTAAAGATGCCAAACTTGGCGGTGCGGATACTTCCGGTTTTTGTATGGGACCCTATGTATTCGGCGGACAAGGCGATTGGGAGGGATTCCTCAATGGTTTCGGAGCTTACGTAGGAATATGGCTCAAGGATAGTTCCGGCAAGCTTGCATATTCAAGTATTCAGCCTGAGATGCGTACTGCGCTTCTGAAACTGCAACAGGCCTACAAGGATGGTCTGATTCCCAAGGACTTTTCTGTAAATAGCAATCCCACTGAAGCGCTCGTATCCGGTAAAGCGGGAATAGCTTACGGAACATATTGGGCGCCGGTTGTGGCGATTCAGGATCAGATGAACAAAGATCCAAATTCAGTTTGGGAGGTGCTGCCGCTTCCGACTGTGGATGGTTCGCCTATGAAAACGCAGGCGTGGGGCGATGGACTGCCGACTTCATTTTTCTTTGTAAAAAAGGGCTATGAGCATCCGGAAGCCGCTGTAAAAATCGTGAATCTCGGATTCAAACTGGATGTGGAACAATACATGAAGTATAATTTCAATCAGGCGACCCAGATTCAGGTTCAGTCATATCGTCTTGTGGCGGCGTGGGAGCCCTGGAGGAACCTTAACAGCACCATTAAAGTCTGGGACGCCATGACGTCAAAGGATACGTCAAAGCTTAATGACGGTGAGCTTGACTCATACAATAACATTACCTCGTACCATGCAGGCACTCCTGACCGGGCAAAACTCGGATATGTTCTTATAAATGACTCACAGAGCTCCAGCTATTCAATCATTAAGCAGCTGAGAGATGAGAACCGGATTGTACTGAGCGAATACAAAGCATTGCCCACCGACCGGATGAGCCAGAAGCAGACTCTCTTGGATACCAACCTTACGAATGCCATGATCAAGGTAATCGGCGGCGGTGATATTTCCGGCTATGACGAAGCAGCAAAGGCATGGCTGGCGGGTGGTGGCCAGGCTATTGCGGACGAAGTCAACGCGTGGTTCGAACAAAGTAAATAACGAATAAATGATCTTTTGATAGAGAATAAATGCCTGCCTTATCGGCACTGAATCTGTGTTGGTCAGGCAGGCATTCGTTAAAACGCATAATTGCAAAAATGTATATTGGGAAGGTGAAAAGAGGTATGTTCAGGGTAAACAGGAGAGTAAGTGCACTTCATCTAATGATGCTTCCACCGGTAGTTTTGCTGTTTATATACTCCTATATACCGATGGCGGGAGTCGTGATTGCTTTTCAGAATTACATCCCCTCACTCGGTTTTTTGAAATCACATTTCGTCGGCTTTGATAACTTTAAAACCCTTTTCCTAGATCCTGCTTTTAAGCACGTACTGTTCAATACAGTCTATATTTCCCTTCTCAAAATAGTAACAGGTCTGTTTTTCCAGCTGGTGTTTGCGCTTATGCTCAATGAAGTGCGCCGCGCGGCTTTCAAGAGAACGATACAAACAATTATCTACCTACCCTATTTCGTCTCCTGGGTTATCATGGCAGGCATTATTATCGACATTCTTTCGCCGACTAACGGCCTCTTAAACAATATGCTTGGGAATTTTGGCGTTGAACCGATTTTCTTTTTGGGCAATAATACTCTGTTCCCTTATATAATGGTCATAACCAACGTATGGAAGGAATTCGGCTGGGGAACAATCATTTTCCTTGCTGCATTATCAAGTATTGACACAGTGCACTATGAAGCTGCGGTCATTGATGGCGCAGGCAGGTGGCAGCAAATGCTCCACGTTACGCTGCCGGGAGTTGCCACAACGGTAGTACTGGTAGCAACGCTGAGCCTTGGAAATATACTGAACGCGGGCTTTGAGCAGATATTCAATCTTTTGAGCCCAATGACACTGCAAAGTGGAGATATTATCGACACTCTTGTATACAGATATGGTATTCAGAACGCCCAATTTGGCCTGGCAACAGCAGCGGGGCTATTCAAGTCGGGTGTATCATGTTTGCTTATTATACTGTCTTATCGTCTGGCTTATCGATTTACAGGTTATCGTATCATATAGGAGGTCAAAGAGATGAAAGCTCGACATGTTACACTTGGAAGTAGAATATTTGACATCACCAACCATGTGGTTCTGTTGATAACGGCTATTGTGTGCATTATACCAATGATTCATCTGGTTGCAATTTCCCTTAGCTCAAAAGTTGCTATAAGCGCCGGTGCGGTTAACTTGCTTCCGGTTCAATTCCAACTCGACGCCTATGCGTTTATTATCAAAGAGGCAAAGTTCTGGACTTCGTTTTTAATTGCCGTAGAACGTACTGTGCTGGGTGTTGCGATAAATATGCTTCTTACGATTCTGGCTGCGTATCCCTTATCCAAGTCTAGCAGTTATTTTAAAGGTCGTTCGTTTTATGTATGGTATATTTTAATTGCTATGTTGTTTAGCGGGGGGATGATTCCTTCCTATCTGGTAGTTAACTCTACCGGCTTGATAAACACAATTTGGGCATTAATTATTCCCGGCGCAGTTCCTGTTTTCTCCGTGATTTTGCTTCAAAACTATTTTAAATCATTACCAAACGAAATTCCTGAGTCAGGCTATATGGATGGTGCCGGGCACTGGAGAATTCTCTTTCAATTATTACTTCCGCTTTCAATGCCGGTTTTGGCCGTTCTTGTTCTGTTTTCTGCTGTTGGGCATTGGAATTCATGGTTCGATGGGATGCTGTATATTAACAAAACTTCAAAATATCCTCTTCAGACATATCTGCAAACGATTGTAGTCCAAATTGATTATTCTCGTATAAGCGACCTGCGTGATATTGACAATCTCAGCACGGAGAACAGCAGGGCTGCACAGATTGCGATTGCAATGATACCAATACTGTGCGTATACCCGTTTCTTCAGAATTATTTCACCAAGGGAATCGTGTTGGGGGCTGTTAAAGGATAATTACGACACGAGGTCGTGCAGATAAATGTCCGAAAGGCTTGGTATGACTATGTTCCAAGTATACAACGAACCTCTTGTTCCGTCAAGAGTAACCTAGCAACAGGTATGGATACGGTAACGGTC
>JAEZCO010000038.1 GCA_023433505.1 Bacillota bacterium
ACTGGATATGAAACGCCTTCACTGCCACAATGACCAGACAACCGAGGGTAAGATGTTTGTAGCATTTATTGCGCTCATCATGCGTTCATGGATGCAGAATAAGTTGAAAGAATATATGAGTACCGAAGGTATATCGTTCACGACAGTATTAAAAGAGCTCGGAAAGATCAAGTATGTCAAGACCAGGGACGGAAGGAAACTTCTGTCCCCGGTCACTAAAAAGCAAAGGGATATCCTTAATACCTGTGGTCTGTCTACAGACAAATTACCAGTCTGGTTATCTTCGCTAACTGTATAGTATAATTTGGTGGGAATTTAGGTTCTAATATCTTCTTTCCGAGCTGATATTTCCATAAAACCCCTTTATCGCCTGCCCATCCAAGCGAAATGCTGACAGTTGCAATTGTATCACCTTCATTTAAACATCGTGGCTTTTTCAATTCCATAATCTTCAACTCGCTATATTCATATAGATTTGAACCAGTATATAGAACAAGGGATTAGCATAAAGAAAAACGGTTGATGATCATCAACCGTCATTCATTATGGTCGGAGTGGCGGGATTTGAACCCACGGCCTCTTGGTCCCGAACCAAGCGCGCTACCATCTGCGCTACACCCCGAAAATTTGCCCTGCGGATACTTATTGTACCATCAATCAAAACAGATTGCAATGATATTTTATTGCGAAACGAGGATTTTTTATTTCCAGTTACGGAGTTGTAATCGATGCCTGTTTGTTATAAGATGATTATATATATCCAAAAAATGTTATATCAAGCTGTCTGGCGGAGGTTTACAGGAGTATGGGGATTGATGATATCGGAACTGTACATATATTGTCGAAGGAAAGTATAAGTCCGAAGATAGAGCTGGATTTAGATAAGTGTACTCCCGGGATGCTCATGGCGGAAACCGTTTACAACCATATGGGCGCCATCATGATACTTGAGAATACCGAGCTTGACCCCGCAACCATAAACAGCCTGAAAAGGCTGGGTATAGACAGGGTAAAGGTATATCAAAAGCTTGAGAACAATACTTCGGAGGATATGTCAAAAAGATTCAGGGAAGTGTATACCAGGAATCTGGCTGTTACCAAGGAAGTATTCTCCGATATTTACTCCGGCAAGCCATTGGATATGGCAAAAGTCGAACACTTGTCCGGCTCTGTTCTGGACATAGGGGAATCTGACGGGGCCTGTCTGAAAATCAAGGAAAAACTGCTGAATTTTAGTGAGCGTCTATATACGCACAGTGTGAATGTCAGTATGCTTTCATACCTGGTTGCAAAGTGGCTGAAGCTTGGAAAAAAACAGACGGATAGCCTTGTAAAAGCAGGCGTGCTCCATGATATAGGCAAAATAAAAACGAATCCGGTTTTGTGGAATAAATATGAGCATCTGGCGGAAGCAGAGAGCGGGGAAGTGAAACAGCACCCGGTGCTGGGATGGGAGATAGTTCGCACTGCGGGCAATTCCGACAGTGATTTGGCGGAAGCTATACTGATGCATCATGAGAAGGAGAATGGTAGAGGTTATCCCTCGGGTATTGAGGGAGAGGGGATAAATATTCTTGCCAGGATAATCAACGTTGCCGACATGTTTGACAACCTTACCTCCGGCTCCAATGGCAGAAAGGCGCTGAACCCGTTTGAGGCGTTTGAAGCCATGCAGGCGGAGGGCTTTAAAGGGAATAACACCGGGATTATTTTGAAGTTTTTGGAAAATGCGCCCAATTATTTTATTGGCGAAAAATTTTTTTTGAGCAACGGAGAAGTAGGAGAGGTTATTTTCATCAACTCCAAAACGCTTCACAGGCCTCTGGTGAAAGTCGGGGAACAATATGTGGACCTGGCGGGTGAAAAGGGACTGAAGCTGGAAGGCATGGTGTAAGCAGGGTAAGCATGGGTGAAATTATTCGACATATTTATTTCTTTGTTTTGAAAAATGTGTTACAATTTGATAATGTTTTTATTTTCAGGGCAGATGGACTTGGTGGGGCTTTTGATGAGACTTTTTAGAAATAAGCTTAATTTTGATAACAAGGCGCTTTTTATTATACTTGAAGGTATTGCGTATACAGTCGTTTTAAATATTTACAATCCGTTTATCTTAATGTTTGCAAAACGGATGGGAGCCGGGGATTTTCACATTGCCCTGCTGAACTCCCTGCCGCCGCTCATTGCGGTATTTGTATTGATTCCGTGCAGCATATTGATCGAGAAGGCCAACAGGAAAAAGAGCACGACCAGGCTTATGATACTGCTTAACAGTATTTTTTACTTTTTTATCGCCTTTGTTCCTTTCATCCCCGGACAGATAAAAATCATTATTTACATACTTCTTATCGGCTTTATGAATTGGCCCGGCTCCCTTTATATTACAACCTGGCAGTCTTTTTTTGCAGATACCTTCAGCGGGTCCGATGCCAATCATGTTTATTCCCTCAGAAGCAAATACAGCGCCTTTTTCGGATTGCTGGCCGCGCTTTTTTCGGGACTTATCCTTACGGAAATTCCCAGGAATGATTCCCAGCGGCTTGTCATTTACCAGGCATTTTATATTGCGTGTTTTGCCATTTCCCTGCTTCAATTGTACTTTTTGTCCAGGGTCCGGCAGAAACCTGCGGAAGCGGCAGATAAGAGCCAGACAGCGACGGTGGCCTTTAAGCTCTCCAGCTTTAAGGAAATATTCCATAACAAAGGGTTTATGATTTTTTGCCTTTGCACCTTTTTGTTTCATCTATCCTGGCAGATGGGCTGGCCGCTGTTTTTCCTTTATAATGTGGACTACGCAGGGCTTAATGAATTCCAGCTAGGCATGATAAGCGTGGTTGCGGGAGTAACGTCATTTTTCTCCTACTCCGTTTGGAGCAAGTTTATTGAAAAGAAGGGCACCCGGTTTGTTATCATCTTCGGTGCATTGGGGCTTGCTTTGAATCCGCTCTTCTTCACAAGCCTCCTGAGCTTTTATGCAATTATCCTGGTAAACGTGTTGGCGGGATTCTCCGGCGCAGGATTTACCTATACCCTGTTTTGCAGCCTTCTTGAAACCTTGCCGGAGGATAAAAAGACCCTTTACATCTCCCTGTTCAACACTTTTATCAATGTTTCCGGGTTTATATCGCCTTTTATAGGGGTATGGTTATATAAAATGTCCGGGATATATGCGGCAATGTTTATTATAGGCATGCTGAGATTTATGGCGTCATCCTTCTATATCGTCCGCTGGTGGACAGGGAGAAAATCCCTGAACACGGCAGAAAATTCGTTAAAGCTATAGGGAGCTTACAGACCTGCCGGGTATTTTCGAGGAGATATTGCAAAATTATTTTTTATACATAACAAAGGAGTTAGAGTATGAAATACAGATTTATGGCAGTAGATATTGACGGAACACTTCTGAACAGCGGCGGTAAACTGACAGAGGCCACCAGGGAAGCGGTCCTGACGGCTTCAGGGAAGGGCTTGATATTTACTCTTTCCACAGGCAGACCGGTCCAGGGTGTTCAGTCCCTGATCAATGCGCTTCAACTGGACAGTCCCGTCATTACCTATAACGGTGCAATGGTGATTACCGGGAAATCAAGGGAAATTATTTACGAGCAGAAGCTTTCCGCAGAAGATGCAAAGAACGTCATTGAACTGGGAAATCAACGGGGGTGCATGGTGGCGGTCTGGGCGGAAAACAGGCTTTATGTGAATGAACTGAATGAGCCGGCTTTCCAATATTCCACCATCGCCGGAATCACTCCGGAAAAGATCACCGATATCGATGCATTGGTCCGTGAGGGTGTGACCAAGGTTTTATGGAATGATGAGCCCTCGGTGGTAGAACGGTACCAGGATGAGATCGGCCAATATTTAAGCGGTAATGTGAATTATCACACTTCAAGACCCATGTTTCTCGAATTTGTGGACAAAAAGGCCTCCAAAGCCCTTGCCATGGAGAAGATCGGAGAGCATTTCGGCATTCCAAAGGAAGAGATGATTGCCGTAGGAGATGGTTTTAATGACCTTTCCATGATTGAATATGCAGGACTGGGTGTTGCTATGGGCAACGCAAAGGAAGCAATACGGCAGAGAGCAAAGTATGTCACGTTATCCAATGACGAAGACGGTGTAGCTCACGTAATACGTAAATTCGTACTGGGATAGGTTTTCCCGGCTGCACTGCCGGGATCGTATATAAATTCAGTTGCTAAAATTTGTTTATTTGGGTATTATATATGACAGGAGAAAAATTGTCTCCTTTATTTATAGTGTTTCGGGGCGGAATGCCTTATATGTTGTGTTGATAATTAAGTTTATTATATAAAAGTTTATTCGGAGGTTTTCGTGGCAGTTACAATTAGAGACGATTTGCTTCAGAGTGTTGAGAAACCGGCGCGCTATACGGGCGGCGAGTGGAACAGCATCTCAAAGAAGCCTGAAGAGGTTGATATCAGGTTTGCCTTTTGCTTTCCCGATACTTATGAAATCGGCATGTCCCATCTGGGCATGAAAATTCTTTACCATCTTTTGAACGAACGGCCGGATATCTGGTGTGAGAGGGTGTTTGCCCCCTGGGTGGATATGGAGGCAAAAATGCGGGAGAACAATATTCCGCTTTTTGCACTGGAATCCAGGGATCCGGTAAAGGACTTCGACTTTGCGGGCTTTACCCTGCAGTATGAAATGAGCTATACAAACATCATCAACATGCTGGACCTGGCGGGAATACCCCTGAAAAGCAGTGACAGGGCCGGAAAGCAGCCCTTCGTTTGTGCAGGCGGGCCTTGTGCATTCAACCCGGAACCGCTGGCGGAGTTTGTTGATTTTTTCATGCTGGGTGAGGGCGAGGATATCATTCTTGAAGTAATGGACGCCTATAAGGTCTGGAAGGCGGAAGGAACAGGCCGCGAAGCCTTCCTTGACAGGATTGCAGGCATTGAAGGCATTTATGTACCGGCATTTTATGAAGCCGGATACAATCCGGACGGCACAATCGCGTCTATGAAGGCTGTGGATGCAAAATACCCGGAGAAAATCCGGAAAAGAATCATAAAGGATCTTGATACCACGTATTTTCCTGAGAAGATCATCGTACCCTTTACCAGCATTGTCCATGACAGAATCATGCTGGAGCTTTACAGGGGCTGCAGCCATGGCTGCAGATTCTGCCAGGCAGGCGTTATTTACAGGCCTGTCAGGGAGCGCTCGCCTGAAAAGCTCATGGACATGGCGAAAAAGCTGGAAGCTGCAACGGGCTATGAGGAGATATCCCTGGTTTCCTTGAGTACCAGTGATTATTCGGGGCTGCCGCAGCTGACGGATGGATTGATCAATGAAATGGAAGAAAAGCGCGTCAATCTTGCACTCCCTTCCCTGCGCATTGATTCCTTTTCCCTGGACCTGATGGAAAAGGCCCAGAAGGTGAGAAAGAGCGGCCTGACCTTTGCTCCTGAAGCCGGTACTCAGCGGCTGAGAGATGTCATTAACAAGGGAGTCACGGAGGAGGATCTCGTCAATTCCGTTACAACTGCCTTCAAAGGCGGCTGGAGCGGTGTTAAGCTGTATTTTATGCTGGGTCTGCCCACAGAAACCAGTGAAGATATCGAAGGAATAGCCCTGCTTGCCAATAAGGTGGTAGACGCTTACATGAGCATACCCCGGGAAAAAAGAGCCAGAGGGCTGGAGATATCCGTCAGTGCGTCATCCTTTGTGCCCAAGCCCTTTACGCCTTTTCAATGGGAAGCCCAGGATACGAGACAGGTATTGCGGGAAAAGCAGCAGTTATTGCGGAATAAAATAAAAAGCAGGTTTATCAGCTTCAACTGGCATGAGTCGGAAGTAAGTTTTCTGGAAGCCGTATTTTCCAGAGGCGACAGGAGGACCGCCGGAGTCTTGCTGAAGGCATGGGAAAAGGGCTGCAAATTCGACGGCTGGGGCGAGCATTTTAAGTTTGACGCGTGGATGAAGGCCTTTGAGGAATGCGGCATTGACCCGGCTTTCTATGCAAACAGGACCAGGTCCCATGACGAAATACTGCCCTGGGACCACATAGATCCCGGCGTTACCAAGAAATTTCTTGCCAGGGAGCATGAGAAGGCATTAAAAGGCGAGCTCACAAGGGACTGCAAACTGGATTGCTCCGGATGCGGAGCTTTGACACTGGTAGACGCCGGCACAGGCTTTTGCAGGAAATAGCAACTTATTGCCGCCAAAGTGCAATAAAGAACATGAAATAATCTAACGGGGCGGCAAAATTAAGTTCCTCCGTTGGGTATGGGCGGCAGCCCATTTAGTAACTTATTGCCGCTAAAGTGCAATAAAGAACATGAAATGATCTAACAGAGCGGCAATTAAGTTCCTCCGTTGGGTATGGGCGGCAGCCCATTTAGTATTAAGAGAATCGGCATATGGTTATAATTAAACCCTTACAGGTATTTGAAAAGAGGAATCCGTCTTGAATAGTATACGTATCCGGTTTACCCGGGGTGATAATGTAAAGTTCATATCGCATCTTGATTTGATGAAGCTTTTTGAAAGAACGCTTCGGCGTACCGGGCTACCCATTGCCTATTCCCAGGGCTTCAACCCGCATCCGCAGATGGTGTTCGGGCTGCCTCTTTCCGTCGGTGTCACCAGTGAAGCGGAATATGCAGATTTTGAGCTGTCTGAAAATATGGAACCTGAAGAATTTATTGCCCGAATGAACAGGGAGCTGCCTGAAGGAATCGTTATTTCGGAGGCTGTCGTCAAGACTGCCAAAGGTAATATTATGGCGTCCGTATCCGGTGCCCGGTATGTCCTGTCCGTTTTCCTTGCGGAAAGCCTGGAGCTTGCTGAAATCAGCAGCAGGTTGGAAGCTTTTCTTGAAAAGAAGGAAATTATTATTAAAAAAGAGGGCAAAGGCGGAATAAAAGATGTCAATATAAGGCCCATCCTACATAAATTGAAAGTATACCCTATGAATTCTGTCCCTCAGGGCTATGAGGAGTTTAAGACCGTTTTTTGCATGGAAGCGCTGCTAAGTGCGGGAAGCGTTTCAAACCTTAAACCGGAGCTGCTTTTGGCAGCCTTTGCGGAACATGCGGGTTTGAAAATAGGGGCTGCAAAAATACACCGCAAGGAGCTGTTTGTGGATCAAGACGGCAAGATGCTGAACCCTTTGGAGGTGGTGTGATATTGATTAATGAAATAATCGTCGACGCCGGGATATCGGATACAAGGGTAGCCCTGCTGGAGGATAAGGAACTGGTGGAGGTCTATATTGAAAGACCTTACAATGAAAGAATGGTCGGGAACATATACCGCGGAAAAGTGAGCAGTGTCCTGCCTGGAATGCAGGCTGCTTTTATCGATATAGGCTATGACAAAAATGCCTTTTTGTATGTTGGCGACGCCGTATCCCACAAGGAATATTCCGAAGAGGAAGAGGACGTTTATGCGGATGTAAAGTGCTGCAATATTGATGAAATACTGCGACAGGGGCAAGAGATCACAGTCCAGGTCATTAAAGAGCCTATCGGTTCCAAAGGCCCAAGAGTTACGACGCATATCACTTTGCCGGGGAGGCACCTGGTTTTGCTCCCCAATGCCGAATATACAGGCGTTTCCAGAAGAATAGAAAATGAAGGTGAAAGAAGCAAGCTGCGGAAAATAGCGGAAAGGCTTAAACCCAAGGGGATGGGGCTCATCGTACGGACCGCCTCCGAAGGCAAAAGCGAAGACGATTTCACTCATGACCTGAGCTTTCTGTTAAAGCTCTGGGAAAGCATAAAGCAGAAGGAACACAGCGGAGCAATACCGCGCTGCATCCATAAGGATCTCAATCTTGTTTACAGAGCCGTAAGAGACCTTTTTACCTGGGACATTGACAGGTTTGTCATAAATGACAGGGCGCAATATACCAAGGTTCTGGAATTGGTGGAAATGATATCGCCGGCCCTGAAATACAGAGTGGAGTATTTCAGCAAGAGCTACGATCTTTTTGAGTATTATCAGATCGAAACAAAGATAAACAAGGCCCTGGCGCGAAAAGTATGGCTGAAATGCGGGGGATATCTTGTAATCGACAGGACCGAAGCGTTGACGGTCATTGATGTGAACACGGGAAAATATGTGGGCGGCAGCAACCTTGAGGATACTGTGCTTAAGGCCAATATCGAAGCGGCAAAGGAAATTGCCAAACAGATCAGGCTCCGGGACATCGGCGGTATCATTATTATAGATTTTATTGACATGCATGAGCACGAGCATCAGCAAATGGTGCTTGACAACCTCCGGCATTCGTTGAAGCGGGATAGGACCAAGACGACGGTGGTAGGTATGACAGGCCTGGGACTGATTGAAATGACCAGGAAGAAGGTCCGGCAGGAGCTGTCAACGGTACTGATGACAGACTGCACGCACTGTGACGGCACCGGCAAAGTACTTTCGCCGGAGGCTATAGCAAGGAATGTAGAAAAGGAAATAAGCCGGTATTTCGGGCAGTCCATAGCAAACGCAATACAGGTGGAGGTGCATCCCACGGTGGCAGCTGTGCTGAAGGAAGATCAGGACGGCTTTGCAAAGCTGGAGGATACTTTGGGCAAGAAAATTTTTATTAAGGCTTCAACAGATGCGAAGTATGATGAAATTAAAATCAGGGACGTTGACATTAATTCGCTTGTATGTTAAAATATTTCGGTAGCCGCTCGGCCAAGGCTTTAAAATGTGAAAAATGCAGGTAAATGGCGGTTGGTGGATAAAAACATCCTTCAACGACAGATACCGGCGGCTTCACTGCCTCAGGTTGGCGAGACTGGTAAGAGGAGGTGCAGTTAATGTACGCTGTTATTGAAACAGGCGGAAAGCAATATAAAGTACAGGAAGGCGATGTAGTTTTTATAGAAAAGCTTGAAGCTGATGAAGGTGCGGTTGTTACTTTTGACAAGGTTTTGGCCGTTTCCAACGAAGGCAGTGTTACTTTCGGAAGCCCGGTAGTAACAAGTGCAAGTGTCAATGGCAAAGTGCTTGGACATGGCAAGGAAAAGAAAGTGATCATATTCAAGTACAAAGCCAAGAAAAACTACAGGAACAAGACAGGTCACAGGCAGCCATACACGAAAGTTCAGATCGACAAGATCAATGCTTGATTAAGCAGGCGAAGTAATGACGAAAGTGAATATTGTTAGAGACAAGGAAGGCTTTATTTGGGAAATTACAGTAGACGGACATGCGAAATCCTCCAAAAAGGGAGACAATGATATCGTATGTGCAGCAATCTCTGCAATAACCTTTACAGCTATAAATGCTCTAGAAGAATTAGCGGGTATTAAAAGTTACTCTATGGAAGATGGTTGTATAAAGTGTACTGTTCCTTTAGATATAGTAGAAGAGCTAAAGCCTAAAGTTAAAATTATACTTGATACAATCGCGATTGGTTTTAAACAAATCGAATATACTCCTGCATATAGGAAATATATTTCGATTTTGGATGAGGAGGTGTAAAGAACGATGATAAAAATTAATTTACAATTTTTCGCCCATAAAAAGGGAGTTGGTAGCTCCAGGAACGGTCGTGACAGCGCGGCTCAGAGACTCGGAGTGAAAAGGGGAGACGGACAGTTCGTACTGGCCGGAAACATTATCGTAAGGCAAAGGGGTACCAAGATCCATCCCGGTGAAAACGTGGGAATCGGAAAAGACGATACACTTTTTGCACTTGCCGAAGGCAAGGTTAAGTTCGGAAGATTGGGTAAAGACAAAAAGCAGGTAAGCATAGTAACAATGTAAAAAAAACCCGGGTGACCGGGTTTTTTTTGTAGAGACGCTTGTTGGCAGGCTTCCTGGAGTACAAGAAGGATGGATAACCTTGACAATCCGGTTGCGTATTACCATTGCAGGGGATGGGTCGCCTGTTTCATGGCATAAAAAACGGGATTTTGATAAAAATACCTATATCTATAAAACGGAGCGGGCTCCATGTTCCGGAGATTTTGAAGTAAGTTGAAAGGTGAGTGCATTACTTTTGTTCATAGATAGTGCAAAGATATATATTAAGGCAGGGGACGGCGGAAACGGGATCGTATCCTTCCACAGGGAGAAATATGTAGCTGCAGGCGGTCCGGACGGCGGCGACGGAGGCAAAGGCGGCGATGTGACCTTTGTCGTCGACGAGGGGCAAAGGACTCTGATTGATTTTAAGTATAAAAGAAAATATGTGGCTGAATCCGGCCAAAACGGCGGAGCCGGAAATTGCTCGGGGAAAAGCGGAGCCGATCTTGTAATCAAGGTACCGCAGGGAACCATTATAAAGGATGAAAACACCTCCCGCATCATCGTAGACTTGACAAAGCCCGGCCAACGCTTCATTCTGGCCAAAGGTGGTAAGGGGGGCGCCGGCAACCAGCATTTCGCCACGTCCACAAGACAAGTCCCCAGCTTTGCCAAAAGCGGTGATCCCGGGGATGAACGCAATATTATCCTGGAATTGAAGCTACTTGCCGATGTAGGTCTTGTGGGCTTCCCTAATGCGGGCAAGTCTACTATTTTATCAAGCTCTTCTGCTGCCAAACCGAAAATAGCGGATTATCCCTTCACTACCCTTGAGCCCAATTTGGGCGTTGTGAACCTTGCGGGGATCACCAGCTTTATCATTGCAGATATTCCGGGACTTATTGAAGGAGCCCATGAAGGTGTGGGGCTCGGCCATGAATTCCTGAAGCATGTGGAGCGGACCAAGCTGCTGATCCACGTAGTGGATGTGGCAGCCATGGATGGCAGGGAGCCGTTGAAGGACTTTGAAACCATCAACAACGAATTGAGGCAATACAATCCCAAGCTGGCTGAAAGACCCCAGGTAGTGGCTGCAAATAAGATCGACCTCCCTCAGGGAAAGGAAAATCTCGGGGAATTCACCAGCGCCCTTGAAAAGGACGGATATAAGGTATTTCCCATATCCGCGGCAACCGGCGGGGGGATGAGAGAGTTAATGCTGTATGTGGCAGAAATGCTTTCCAAGCTGCCTGACACGGTTATAACGGATGATATTGAAGAGGAAGTGGTTTATACTGCCGCGGAGGAAGAACCCTTCAGTATCAGAAAAGAAGGCAAAAACTATATTGTTGAAGGCAACTGGGTAAGGAAAATTGTCGGCTCCACCAATTTCGGCATTTTTGAATCCTCACAGTACTTCCAGAGAGCAATCCGGACCAAGGGAATTGTCGAAGCTCTTGAGAAAATGGGGATCAACGAAGGTGATACGGTGAAGATGTACGATTTTGAATTTGAATATACAAGGTAAGGAATGACCTCATGCGTAAAGGGTGTGGGACGCCCTCAAACCCTTTGCGTGGAAGATCTCTTTTGAACAACGTCACAGCCCCCCTCCTCTAAGGTGGGGATTACCGAATGAAAAAGCTTAACTGACGTTGTTCAAACGCCACGTTTAGGTGTGGCACATGAAGTTGTAGCGCAGGGCGAATTCGTTTCGCCCGCAGCGAGGGGATATGGGGGAATGTCCCCATTGGAAATTGAATGCGGAATTCCTTTTTAAAGATCAGGAGGTTACATAATGCTCACAAGTAAACAGAGAAGCTATCTCAGAAGTCTTGCCAACGGTATAGAACCCATATTTCAAGTCGGCAAGGGCGGGATAAGCGATAATATGGTAAAACAGTTTAACGATGCCCTGGAGGCCAGAGAGCTTGTAAAGGCGTCGGTTTTAAAAAATTCCATGTCCGATACCAGGGATATCTCGCAGGAGATATCAAGTCTGACAGGCTCCGAAGTTGTCCAGGTGATAGGCAATAAATTTGTCCTTTACAAGGAATCCAAAGAGGATAAGGTCATTGTCCTGCCGGAATGATGGTATGGAATGATTCTTCGCTTTGCTCGGAAGGGAAAAAAATTTAGTCCGGTACTGATCCGGAGTAACACATAAATATATTTTTTGGGGGGTTAATTATGGCGCTAATGCAATGTAGCTTTACATCCGAAGTATTGGGGATTATGGCTTCCATGAATGTCATCGTCCCGCAGATACCAAACAGGAAGGAAAAGAAGTTTCCGGTGCTTTACCTGCTGCATGGTCTTTCGGACGACCATACGGCCTGGCTCCGAAGGACCTCTATTGAGAGATATGCGGAACTGAGGGAGCTTGCTGTAGTGATGCCGGCTGTTAACAGAAGCTTTTACACAGACATGAAATACGGGTACCGGTACGGTACATTCATGAGTGAGGAGCTTCCGTCAATCGTACAGTCACTGTTTCCCATTTCAGAAAAAAGAGAAGATAATTTTGTCGCGGGCCTTTCCATGGGTGGATACGGGGCAATGAAGCTGGCACTGGGCAATCCGGAAAAATACGCTGCGGCAGCAAGTCTGTCGGGTGCTGTTGATTTAGCCGGCAGATATTTAAGCGAAGAGGATATTCTTCCTGATTTTGATTTTATCTTTGAAAGCAGGGAGAAAATCAAGGGAAGCAAGGACGATCTTTTTTACCTGGCAGAACAGGTAGCCGCATCCGAAGGGCTAAAGCCCAAAATCTATCAATGCTGCGGTACGGAAGACTTTCTCTATGAGGACAACGTCAGGTTCAGGGATTTCATGAAAAAATTACCCTTTGATTATTTGTATGAAGAAGAGCACGGTGTGCATGAATGGAGCTACTGGGATAAAAAGATTCAAAACGTGCTCAGGTGGCTTCCAATAAAGAAATGAAAAGGGGCTGTCTCAAAATAGGAAAGCTGTCATTCTGAGGCTCAAAAGATGTAGGGGCGATCATTGATCGTCCTCCAAAGTCCTTCCAGGGTGGGCGACCAGTGGCCGCCCCTACACTAGGTTCCTTTTATACCAATGGCAGAATGTTTTGAAACAGCCCTTTCTTTAGAATTATTGTGTTGCCGGATGGGTATTTTGATGGTATAATGCAATAGATATTACAAATAAGACAGTTCGTAACCATCCTGTCTCTAAACAAAACTACGGAATGATTGTATATGCGGCAGTAACCGCATTACGGTTTATTAGTATGTTTGGGGCTGAAAGCCCCTTTTTTGTTGCTTTTTGGTTGGTCCGAACGTAAAAGGGAAGGGATCCGTACATGAAAAAAACACGTTTTATCACAGAAGCTGCAATTATTGCAGCATTGTACGCCGTTTTGACAATTGCCATTCCAGGAGGTTCGGGACAAATACAGGTCAGAGTATCGGAAGCGCTGACGATCCTGCCGTTCTTCACACCTGCAGCAATACCTGGATTGTTTGTAGGGTGCCTGGCTGCCAATCTGTTTGTAGGGAACGGCCCCTATGATATTATTATCGGAAGTCTGGCTACATTACTGGCTGCATTTGTTACATGGAAAATGCCAAGAAAGTTTCTTGCTCCGCTGCCTCCGGTCATAATCAATGCGGTGGCTGTCGCCATAATACTAAAGCTTGCCGCAAATCTGCCCATGCCTCCCACTATGGGGTTTGTGGCCATCGGAGAGGTCATAGCCTGTTACATCCTCGGATATCCTCTGCTGCTGCTCCTGGAAAAACAGAAGCAAAGGATTTTCCCCAACCGCTTTTAATATGAAAGTGGGTCTGGGAGCTAAATTTTTATTGACATTAAGAGTTTTTTGAATTATGATTAGGTCACAACTTAAGAATAATCTGGGGAGCTGGAAGAATCCGGCTGAGAGGGGGCTGCAAATGTCCCGACCCATTAAACCTGAGACGGATAATGCCGGCGGAGGGAGTATTGGTGACATACATATTTTTGTGAGATCAAACCCTTTTATCTTAATCAGGTAAAAGGGTTTTTTTATGCGCAAAACTATAAGCATAGCGTGCGGAACAGGACGACGAGCCATTCAGAGTGAACCTGCCCCATTTTATCCGGTTGAATCATATTCTTTCGGGAGGTAGTTGAAATGAAAAAGTATAATACCTGGAGACTTGCGGAGGCGGGAATAGTTATTGCGCTGTTTCTAATCTTAAAGCAGGTAAAAGTTTTTGAAATGCCCATGGGAGGCTCCATAACAGCAGGCGCCATGGTCCCTTTGCTGATATTTTCCTTCCGGTGGGACGGCCTTAGCGGAGTATTTGTATGTGCAGTCGCCGGAGTCATGGATTTCATTCTGGGAACGAAATATTCCTTTCATCCGGTTTCACTGTTGTTTGACTATCCCATCGCCTATGGCATGGTCGGCCTGGCAGGTTTTTTTGGAAAGAAGCTTGCCGGAATGCTTACGGGAACCGTTATTGGCATTTTCGGAAGGTTTGCATGCCATGTACTCTCAGGGGTCGTAGTCTTTGCTAGTTACACTCCGGAGGGGCAGAACCCTCTGATTTACTCTATCCTTTACAATGGAACTTTTCTGCTTCCGGAATGCATAATTTCCTTCATACTTGTAGCCTTGATCCTCAAGTATGCCAGGCTTCCCCAGCCAAAGAAGGCATAAGGTTTTTGGAACACCTACAGCGCATTAGTGGGATGATGCGAAATTATTTGAAAGTGTGAAATAGTGGCCTGTCATCCTGAGTAATAGCGAAGGATATTATAGCTGCCTTTAGATTCTTCGCTGCACTCAGTATGATATCTACACTCTGTCATTGCTGTGAAACTCACCTGAGTTTGCACACTGGCGGTATGCTAGCACGTGTGTCATTGCGAACGCAGTGAAGCGCGGCAATCTCAACTTCAAGATGCTATTCTTGGCCAGAAAGGGATCCTGCTGACTTTCAGGGAAATGGGCGGACATGACTGCAAATCCCTGCATCAAGCTCCGTCATGGGCAGGCTGTAATGTCCAGGCTCGTTCCAATGCGGGCGCTTGTCATTCGCCATCCCTGGCTCAAAGACAAGCGTCTTCGGCGTCCGTGCCGAAGGGTCA
>JAEZCO010000086.1 GCA_023433505.1 Bacillota bacterium
ATAAAAGGGATAATGTGATATTATGTACGAAGGACAATTCTTTGAAAGCTTTAGGATACTTGAGGATACGAGAGAACAGGGAAATGAAGGGAGTCAATATCATGGGCACAAACAGGTATGACGCTTTTATCTCATACAGGCATCTGGCACTGGACAAAGCAATTGCAATAAAACTTCAATATCTTCTGGAAACATATAAGCCACCCAAGGGCATAACACTCAAGAATACAAACAGAATTAAAAGGATTTTCCGGGATGAAAGCGAATTGCCCACAAGCGGGGATTTAGGCGGAAATATAAGAAATGCCCTGGAGCAATCGGACTTTCTAATCCTCGTATGTTCTCGTGAGACCATACATTCCAAGTGGTGTATGGAAGAAGTCAATTACTTTATACGGTTGCACAACGGCGGTACAAATAATATTTTAACGGTTTTGGTTGACGGAGAACCGCATGATGTTTTTCCTCCTGCACTCTGCACCCAAATAAAGGGGGTAACTTTGCCCGACAGTACTCTGCAAGCGGTTGAGCAGGAAATAGAACCGCTTTGTACCGATGTCAGGGCGGATGCTGTTAATAAGTCTGTAAAAAGATTGAAGGCCGAATTCCTCCGGATTGCAGCGCCAATCCTCGGATGTGGCTATGATGACCTGTATGGAAGACATAAGAGAAGAAAGCGGCAGCAAATTACTAAGATTGCATTTGCAGCAGCATTCTTCACGATCATTTCAGGAATAGCCATATATGAGGTCACTCGCCAGATCGAAAGCAGGGATGTTTCAATCCAGGATCAGCAGCGTCAGATCGAAAACCAGAATAACGCAATCATCGTACAACAGGGAAAAATAGAGACCGCTGCCATCAATGAAAAAGTCGTTGAAACTGAAAAAAATATTGAAGCGGGAAAACGTATCAGCACATTGAAAAGCATAGCGGATTTTGCGGCACAATACAAGGGCAATGCCGAAAATTACAAAATTGTCAAGGAAAACATGAATTGGCTGGCATTGAAAGCAAACTACGTATCTGCCCTCAGCACCTATGAGGCTGTAGAGAATGAAAACAGCGATATATGCTATTCCTCTGAGGGCAATTATCTGGTTACCTATGCTGTGACAGACGGCAAGACGGGAAATGTAAATATTTATGACAAATATCTGGTACTAAAATATGCTGTCCCCATAACCTTCAAAGAAGTTATTTACAACATGCAGCTCCGTTTTGACGAAAGCCTGATGCAGCTTACTTTAAAATACGAGGACGGCTCCATTCTGTCGTATGATTTAAAGGGCAATGAAATAGACCCGGCAAGTTGGGAACAATCCGTGAGCTATGAAGAGAGTGTCGGCTTCCATGACAGTAAAAACAAAGTTATCTTGAAGGACAATACCGTATATATGAATAATAATGCGGTAGCTAACTTGACAGGAACTAAACCGGATATCGCATTCGCAGACGAATGGCATAGCATCGACGGAAATATTTTGTGCGGTTTGTTCTCTGATATTAACGATAGTACGGCTGAGTATGATCCCTTTGGCTCCGGGGGCATCGGTGTTATAAATTTGGAAAATAAAAAGATAAGCTATATACCGATAAAAAAACCAATGGAGAATTTTGCCTATGACAATGTACGAGTTATGCCCAGCGGAGAATATGTTGTTGTCAGCTCCACCCGGGGTGTCTATGAATACAATCTGGATATTTATAATATAGAGGACGGCAGCCGGGTTTCATCCTTGGATTTTTCCGGAAACATGTCAGAGATTCAGTTTTGCACAAAAAACAATAAAATGGTAATCTTAACCAACCTAATCCAGCAGGATGGTACAAATCTTTATAAAATTGCTGTTTTTGATCCTGACGATGACTCGTTCAAGGCGTTTGGTGACAGAACCGATTATATTATAGACATGATTGTATCCGGAGATAATTTGTATATTTTATCGGAATCGGAATTGGACCTTGCAACCTTTAAGGATCTGTCGCTTGTTGATATACTGGGAAAAAATGCGACCGGAATTGCGGATATGGATCTATCGGCCATTCCGGAGTACAGCGCGGATGTCACGAAATTGTGTGAGGATGGTACGGATAATTTTATCCTGAATGCCAAGTGGCAGCCGAAAATGCTTGCGGAAAATGCCTGGAGCGGCGGCGTACAGTCGGTAGAAATGCTGAAGAAGAATGATAACGGTCCGATTTTCAATTTTCTGGCACTTGGTGACGAAGAGGTATTTTACAATGAAGCTGAGAAGCTTTTTGGCTTTAAAAATGGAGACGACCGGTTGTCAAGAGCATATAGACTTTACAGTTTTGATGAACTGACGGACCTGGTTAAAAAATAAAACGGCTTAATGAAGTCCTTTTTAGTCTTCTTTAGGAATGGTCAGAAACCAGCGTTATTTTTGATAAAGGATATGCCTCCGAAATTCCATGGGAGTGGAGCTGGTATATTCCTTGAAAACCTTGTCAAAATAGTTGGAATTGCAAAACCCTGTCTTTTCGGAAATGCCGGTAACTGTCAGCGCCGAATCCATAAGCAGCTTCATGGCTTCATTGATCCTGACCTGGTTGATATAGTCAACGGGCGTTTTACCGATAACTTTTTTGAAATATCTTGTAAAATGAAAGGGACTCAGATCAAGAAGCCTGCCCAACCTGTCCACCGTAATCTTCTGTGGATAATGCATGTCGATATAGTCCAGCACAGGCTTTAGCCGGTTCAACTCCTTGAAGGTTTTCATCGGGATCTCTTCACCGAGGATTTCTCCTGCATAGAATCGCAGCAAGGTTGTGATTAGTCTGTAAATATAGGATTTTATAGACATTTCAAAGCAAATATCTTGTTGGGCATATTCCGCAAAGGAGTTTTCAATGCAGCCGTTGATCACCGGCCAAAGCGGATGGGCTTCTTCAAAGCTGATTTTTGAATAGCCCGTATGGGTAAACAAAGAATAGAAGTACCTCGTGTCAAAGCCTTCAATGATATTTGTAAGGAAAAAACGGTCAAAGGACATACAGAGCAGCGATGCAGGAGCCTCTGTAACAGTGTAGATGGAATGGACTCTGCAGCTGTTGATAAATAGAATGTCATTTTGATTGGGCAGCAGGATATTGTTGTCGATTGCCATTCTGACATTTCCCGAAAGGATCTTGATAAACTCCAGATGTTCATGCCAATGGGGCCTGGTGATTTCACCGGATTCATTTTGTTTTATGATTCTAAAGGGGAAATGCCTGCCTTCAAAAACTTCATCTTTTTTCACGGGGATTGCCATAGTTCATCTCCTTTGCAGGTACTCCGTATAATTATAGCATATTTTTATAAATAGCAAAATAATGTAGCCAATTAGCAAAGTCTTATGTATCAGCCAACCTATGGGAGGGTATAAAATAGTTCTATACGGAAGAACTAAATAGGATGGGAGTGTTTATTTTGAATTTGCCGGATTTTTGGGGTAAGGGAAGTTTATTCGCATTTTCAGGGCTTGACGGAGAGAATTCCTATTGGGAGAATGTGACGGGGACCCTTTGCGGCGACAGGATCGGGATACTTTTTCATACGGCTGCCCGGCGAGAACTGTTTTTTGAGTTCACTGCCGTCAGAAATTTCGAGTATGAAATCGTTGCTTCGGATATCATCAGGATGGAGCTTTGCGACGGCGAAGGGAAAGCTGTTCCGCTGATTGTCGTTTTCTATTCGCAGGATACCGTTATAGGAATAACAGCAGAATGCGCAATGCCGGTGATCCAATGCGAGAGTCCCTTTCAATGCCTCGAAGAGGATGGAGTACGGATCCATCATACGGAAAAGAACGGTTCCGGTGAATATTCTGCCCTTTGTTGTCGACAGACGGAAACGGGTGTACTGTTCGCACTTTCCTTCAGCAAAACGTCGGCGGAAAAGGCAAAAAGGAATGTTTGTGCGGCAATTAAACTGGATATATTTAAAGAGGCAGAGCACAAGATGGAATTCTATTACAACCTGCCAAGGCCGCTTAACAGAGCTCCCCTGGTGGAGAAAACCCTGTACAGGTGCTTTTCGGTAATGAAAACCCAGGTATATACGCCTGAAGGGATTTTTAAAACACGTTGGACCACTCCCGACAGGCTTCCTCACAAAAACCTGTGGTTGTGGGATTCTGTATTTCATTCCCTTGGGAACAGGTATATTTCAAAGGAACTGGCCCTGGAAAGTCTTTTGGCTGTTTTGGCATCCCAGAGGGAGGATGGCTTTATTCCGCTGATGGCTGCGCCTCCTGACGAAAGGACGGAGCTGACACAGCCTCCCTTGCTGGCCTGGGGGTTTTACAAATATTACATGCCGCCGGATGGCAGGAATAACGCTCCGGAGAGTCGAATTATAGAAATTTACAATTGCCTCGGAAAGTATCTTGAATGGAATATGCATCATCGGGACAGCAATGGCAATCTGCTCTTTGAGTGGAAAGTAACCCGTGACAGCATTACCAACCGCTGCGGAGAAAGCGGCATGGACAATTCAACCAGATTTGACAATGTTGTTGCGATGGAATGTATTGATTTTTCATGCTTTATGGCAAACGAAGCCCGGTGTATGGCCCAACTCGCAGAAATGCTGGGGCTGAAAGAGGATTCGGAGTATTGGTCGGAGATTTTTGAAAAAATAAAAAAGCAGATGAATGAAAAGCTCTGGGATGAAGGGGATGGCTTTTATTATGACCGGGTGCTTGAGACGGACAGCCTGAAAAAAGTCAAGGCGGTGTCTTCGTTTCTTCCGTTATATGCCGGGGTATGTGAAAAGCACCATGCCGAAAGGCTTGTGAAGCATCTTACGGATACCGGATCCTTCAATACGGAACTGCCGATACCGAGCATCGCCGCAAATGACCCTTCCTATGAGGCGGATATGTGGAGGGGACCGGTATGGATAAATTATAATTACCTGATTATCCAGGGACTGAAGGAATACGGCTATAACAGGCTTGCTGCCGAAATAACGGAGAAAACCATAAATGCCATAGCCTTCTGGTATATGCACGATGGCTGCATCTATGAGTACTTCGACTGCAGGGACAGGATTTCTCCCGCCAGACTGAACAGAAAAGGGAGAAATCTGAATCCATTTGACTTGAGGATAAGGATACAAAATGTAAGGGATTTTGGGTGGACGGCCGCATTATTTACTGCGTTGGTATTTGAAGAATGAAAAGAGGGGGAAGTCGATGAAAGCTTTCTTTCGTTTGGAATCAGTCAAAAAAAGGATGTTCCTGTCCTATATGCTGGTGTTGATACTTCCGCTTGTGATGGGGATGGGAGGATACTGGTGGACGGCGCATATTGCCAAAAGCCAGGCGAAGCAGACCTATGTCAACATGCTTGAGCAGGTCAGGGATTCTGTGGATGGGGTCTTTAAAAGGATCGACAGCCTGGCCGATACGTTAAAAGATGCAAAATGGATAAGCAAAATCGCTTATATGACCGGCGATACCATCGACGAATCCCGGATGAGCCCTTTTGAGCTCAGCATTTACCCCGACGAAATAAATAATTACGGCAGTTCCATGAATGGGTACGTTGACAGCATCGGTGTCGTTATCAATCAAAAGAATCTCATCATTACGAAAAACGGCGTGGATGACATCGAGTGGTTTTTTAAAAACGGCTATGAAGCCCCGGACGTGGATGTGGCTCATTGGCAGCAAATTTTAAACAATGTCAATAAAAGGACGATTATCAACCCGATGGATGTTTTTAAATACCGTGTAACAGCCAGAGATCCCAAAAGCATCCGGATGTTTACCTACATTAAAACCCTGGAGCTGCCGTTGAACGAAGGGGTCATTGACAGTTCCGGAAGTCCCCGGGCCACACTTTTTATCTCTGTGAATGAAGCTTCCATCAAACAGGTGCTGCAGAATGTTGCACAGACAAAAGATTTTTCGGTGTATATTCTGGACCAGGACAACAAGCCTGTAACCAGTGTCAATCCTAAGAAAGAGTTTGAAGGGCAGCTCCTCCGCAATGGCCTTGGCAGTTCAAAGCTGGTCAACATTGAGGATGACGGCGGAATGAAATATTTTGCCTTTTCCACAGAAACGCTGCCGGGAGACCACAACAGCTGGAAATATGTGGCTGTCATTCCTCAGAAAATAGTCCTTGGCTATGTCAATTATATAAAATATATAACGGTTATGCTGTTTTTCCTGTGTACCCTGATCAGCCTTATTGTGTCCTATAGCCTGTTCCGGAGCAATTACCGGCCGCTGAAGGTGATTGTGAACAAGCTCAGCTGCGAAACGGAAGGCGATGGCAAGGCTGCAAAATGCAAAAACGAATATCGCCTGATTGAATCGGTATTTGACCAGGTGGTGACAAACAAAAACGATTTGCAGAAGAAGGTGCAGCTGTATCTGCCCATGGCAATCCATTCGTTTTTCGTAAAGCTCCTTTACAATGTCATCAGCTGTGAAGAAGCCGAAATGGTGGAAAAAACAATGGGAATCGGAATCGAAGGGGGCCAGTGGTCCGTTGCGGTGGTCTATTTCGAGCATATGGGCAAAAATGAGGCAGGCATCCGCCAGAAGGTTTCCCAGTGGGTCATGAGCGGAAACCGGCCCATGTATGTGGTGGAAATCGAAAGCACACGACTGGCGCTGATACTCAATACCGAGGACAGGAATACCATCAGGGAGACTGCCGCAATGGTACTTGGCAGCATCTCGGGAGGCAATAGCGCCGAAATGTTTGTGGGCGTGGGAACTCCCTGTTCCAGACTGGAAGATATATGCCTTTCCTATAAGGAAGCCATCATGGCGGTGAATTACGCCTTCTTTAAGGAAAACAGCGGAAAAGCGCCGGTATTTTTTGACGAGATCAACGCCGACGGCAAGTTTAACTATTATTTCCCTCATACCCGGGAGGAAGAACTGCTGAACAAGATCCGGATGGGTGAATTCAAGCCGGTAATGGAGATATTGGAATATCTTCTGGAGAAAAATACCCATGTCCGCGGCGCATCCTTCATCAGTGTCCAATGCTTCTTTTACAGCCTGCTTTCAACTGCCTTAAAAGTGCTGGCAGATACCGAGCTCGAAGTGTCGAACCTCATAAGCGAAAAGAAGTTTATGCTTTTGAATTCCGTTGCGGATATGAAAAATTATATTTTTGACGTTTACCGGAAAATTTGCGACGCTATGGCTTTTAAGCGCGAAGGACACTGCCTGAAGGTGCGGGGAAGCCTGCTCAAATTTATTGACGACAAATGTCTTGATGACGGGATTACCCTCCAATCCGTGGCGGACGAATTTAATGTTTCGGTGCCCTATCTGAGCAAATTCATCAAGGAGCAGACCAGCCTGAACTTTATTGACTATGTCGCAAGGAAGAGAATATCCAAAGCAAAGGAATTGCTGAGCCTTCATGAGATATCCATTGAAAACATAGGGAAAAGCGTGGGCTATGTAAATCCCCTTACCTTCCGCCGTGCTTTCAAGAAATATGAGGGAGTAAATCCGGGGGACTACCGCGAAGTCACCGGAAAAGTCCGGGAGAGGGCGAATTGAAGGAAAATTTGACCTGCTTCAAAGTCATGGCTAACGGATGCCGCAAGTGACAGGCATTGATAAGTAGCTTGAAAGCCGGGAACTATATTATAGGAAAAGGCGGATGATCAATGGGAGAGGGGAGAAAAGAATGTTCGGGAAAATTCTGAGGAGCTGGCTGGCAGTGATTTTTGCAATAGCCATCCTGGCCGGATGCGGACAAAGCGTGCAAAACAGCGGGGAAAGCTCCCAAACTTCGGCCGGTTCCCTTTCGGAGAATTCTGCCCAGGCAACGCCTGTAAAAACAAGGGATGTGGGAGGACTGCCATTGCCTCTTTCAACCACAGGAGAAGTCATACGGGTGATGATGCCTGAAGTCGAAGTGGATGACAAGAGCTGGACAAGGGACTCTTTTCCCATTCTTGAAGAATTGGAAAAAAGAACGGGTGTAAAGCTGAAAATCGATACCTCCTATATGGAGAGCTATAGCAATCTGATTAATACAAGGCTTGCTTCGGGGACAGATCTTCCCGACCTGCTGGTCATGGGCGGCGCCGATTTAACGAAAATGGGAAGCGACGGGACCATCCTTGAATTGAATGATTTGATCAAACAGAATGCTCCCAATACCAACAGGCTGTTTGAAAAATACCCTGACATCCGGCGTACCATTACCGGACCCGATGGGACCATTTGGGGCTTTCCTGGGCGCGTAGCTCCGGCAGATGCCCAATACAGCTGCCTGGTATACGGCTACAGGCTTGACTGGCTCAATAAGCTGGGGATTGCGGAGCCGCAAACCATCACCGATTGGTACAACATGTTGATTGCTTTTCGGGACGGGGACCCCAACGGCAATGGAAAACAAGATGAGGTGCCCCTTATTTGCTGGGCTCCAAACAAGATCAACGGTTTTTCCCTGGCCTATGGCATGTCCCCCTGGAGCAACTGGTTCAGTCAGGTCAAGGGAAAAATTGCCTTTGACTGGACTTCGGCCGCAACCGGTCCAAAAGCAAAAGAGTGGATAGCAGAAATGGCCCGGTGGTATAAGGAAAAGCTTATTGACCAGGCGATCCTTGTGGATCATTATGATAAAGCCGTGGCAATGCTGGTAACCGGCATGGCCGGTGCGGAGCTGGAGTGGTCGGGGGCTTTCGGCGCCATGACAACCCAGATGAAGACGGAATATCCCGATGCTTATTGGGCGCTTTCCGCACCTCCGGAAGGACCTTACGGAGACCGGGCCTATGAAAACTATCCCATGACAAACGGTGAAAGATGGATGCTTACAAAAAGCTGCAAAAATCCTGCGCTGGTTATCCAATGGCTGGATTACAGATTTGCAAGCGAAGAGGGCCAGCTCCTTGCCAATTATGGCGTCGAGGGGGATACGTATAAAATGGTGGACGGAAAACCGCAGTTTATAGAGTCTGCCGTTAAAGAAAAACACTATAAGGACCCTTCTGCATTAATGGCGTCAAAGGGCATGTCCAGGCTTCCTTCCTTCGTGCCTCCCGATGCGGAAAGACAGCTTTCCTCCATGACCATGTCCCAGGATTCAATTGACCGGCTGGCTTCCTATTCCGGGTATTTCAAGACCATGTTTCCCTTTGTTCCCGCTACAAAAGAGGAATCCGGCGCCATGACAAACAAGCTCAGCGATATCAATACCTATCTGAATGAAATGATATGCAAGTTCGTTACGGGCTCCGAACCGTTGAGCAACTATGACAAATTCATTGAAAAACTCAACTCCATGGGCATCGACGATATCGTCAAAATCAAACAGGCCCAGTACGACCGGTATATGAAAAACTAGTACCTGTCGGTATTTTATCACCGGCAGGCGTATACGGCGGCCTCAAAAACTTAATGTGAAAAAATGAACTCTCATCAAAAAATGAACCTTCATCGAATTCTTCAATACTACAGCGTAAACCTCCAAATGACTCTTTCATAAGTAGCGCAGGAATGCCGAAAAGCGAATGAAGTTTACGCTGTAGTACTAATCGTAAAAAATGATTCTTGCGGCGGATATTTAAATAGAATTAGAATGAAATCAGTCTTGAATGAAGTGGAAGGGCCCTCCGCACACATTTGAAACAAGTTCTGTTCTATATTCATTAAATATCAGAAAAGGAGAATTACGATGAAGAAACTGGCTGTTCTAGTCACTGTCATGCTCATTCTTAGTTCTATCGTTACAGGCTGCGGAACCCCTGCTCCGGCCAACGACACCACGGCAGCCGCTGCCGCTACTACAGCTGCGGGAACCACCGCCGCCGCCTCGGAAGGTGAAAACATCAATGGTCTTGTGCTTCCTATTTCAACTACCGGTGAAGAGGTCACAATCATGCTCACGCAGGTTGGTGAAGCTCCCGATACCGATATGAATTCTACAAAGCTTCCGATGTTTGAAGAACTGGAAAAAAGGACCGGCGTCAAGCTCAATTTCAAGGCATCCTCCTCTGATAACTACGGTAATGTATTACTGCCTCTGCTTGCCTCAGGCTCAAACCTTCCCGACCTGTTTGTCATGGGCGGAGCGGATTTGGTGCAAATGGGCAAGGACGGCACCATTATTGATTTGAAGGACCTGATGCAGCAAAATTGTCCCAATACAATGCAGCTTCTGGAAAAATGGCCTCTTGCAAAATACAGCATTACCTCTCCTGAAGGCCAGATATGGGGATTCCCCGGCCGTATCGCACCCTATGACGACAATTTCCAGGGACTTGATCTGGGATATCGTCTTGACTGGGTACAGAAGCTTGGCTTGAAAGAACCCGAAACACTGGATGACTGGTATAACATGCTGGTGGCCTTCCGTGACGGAGACCCCAATGGCAATAGAAAGAAAGATGAGGTCCCTTTTGCTGTTTGGTCAAAGAATCAGATATACGATTTTGCGCTGGCCTTTGGGATGTCACCCTGGAGTAGTTGGTTTACAGCAATCAATGATAAGATCGTTTATGACTGGACTTCCGGGGAAACATCCTCAAAAGCAAGAGAATACACGGCCATGATGGCAAAGTGGTATAAAGAGAAGCTCCTTGACCAATCCATGCTGGTGGAGCATTCGGATGCTTCCCAGGCTCAATTGGTGGGTGACCAGGCCGGTGCGGAAGTTACCTGGACGGGGACCTTTGCGGGTATGACGGCTCAGATGAAGGCAACCTACCCCAACGCTGTGTGGCAGGTCGCATTGCCGCCGAAAGGCCCATACGGCGACCAGTCCTACGAAAATTATCCCTATGTAAACGGCGAACGCTGGATGATCAGCAAGAGCTGCAAAAACCCTGCCACCGTACTGAAGCTTCTGGATTACCTCTTTGCTACCGAAGAAGGCCAGATCCTGAATGATTTCGGTATCGAAGGAAAGAGCTATGAAATGAAGGACGGCAAGCCGGAGTTCATCAAATCCTTTATTGTAGAAGACCACTATAAGGACCCCAACATTGCGGTTGCTGCCCTTGGCTGCGGTAAGCTTCCCCACTTCGTAGGCGAAGCTGCGGAAACACAGATTTATTCTCTGAGTTATTCACCGGAGCTCATTCAAAGAATGGCTGACGTTAAGAAATTTGTCCGTGTGATGTTCCCCTTTGTAACAGCTACCAAGGATGAGTCCGAAGCCTTGAAGAAGATGACGGATCTCAATACCACCCTGGATGAATATCTGTTCAAGTTCGTCACCGGCAGCAAGCAGATTACCGACGCGACCTGGTCGGAATTCGTCGGCAAGCTCAAGAGCCAGGGAATTGACGAGATGGTAAAAATCAAACAGGACCAATACAACAGGTATTACCAGAAGTAATTTTCGGCGGTAGAATAATTATGGGTGTTGAACAACGTCATCAGTTCCCCCTCTTAGGTGGCAGGTTTCCGATTGAGCAGGCTGCCGCTGGTGAGCAGCGATCTCTCACTGACGTTGTTCAAACGCCACGCTCAAAGCGGGGCGCGCAGGCATCGCCTGCGTGAGCATATGCCGGATTCATTCCGGTATAAGCGTTATACTAAATTTGAATGTATGCCGGCGTTCTAAAATGCCGGCATATGTGCAACCGGAGGTTCAAAATGGATAATATCAGTCCCAGGGAAGCTGCAATCAGTCCCGGGTACGGTGCTACGGCACACAACCGCTTTGTCAGGTATATAAAGAAGAATTTCTTCTTTTACCTGCTGCTTTTACCGGGAACAATCTTGATCTTTATCTTCTATTATGTCCCGTATTGCGGCCTTATTATGGGCTTTCAGGATTTCTCCATCGGTAAGGGGATACTTCACAGCCCTTTTGTCGGCTTTAAAAACTTTATTGATTTTTTCTCTTCCATCTATTTCCTGCGAATAGTAAAAAATACTTTTGTTCTGGGCTTTCTGACGCTGGTTTTTACATTCCCGGCACCCATCATCTTTGCGCTTATGCTTAACGAGGTCCGGAGCACCCTTTTCAAAAGAACCATACAGACCATCAGCTATCTGCCCCACTTTATATCCACGGTTATTTTGGTAGGTTTTGTGTACACCTTCTTCTCACCGGGAAATGGGATATTGACGCAAGTCATACAAACGATAGTCGGGCACGATGTAGCAATCCTCGGTACGGCTCAATGGTTCAGACCCCTTTATATAGCCCTTGGGGTATATGGTTCCTTCGGATGGGATTCTATTATATTTTTTGCTGCTTTATCCAGTATAGATCAAACGCTATACGAAGCGGCAAAAATTGACGGAGCTACCCGGTGGCAGCAAATGCTGAATATTACACTTCCGTCTATCATGCCGCCTATTGTTATCCTGCTGATCCTCCGTATGGGCGGTTTGCTGGATGTGGGGTTTGAAACCGTTTATCTTATGTCTTCTCCGGCTATCTATGATGTTGCCGATGTCATCAATACGTATGTTTACCGTAAGGGAGTCCTTGGCTTTGATTTCGGTTACAGCACCGCAGTCGGTATTTTTAATTCTGCGGTTAACTTCGGATTTGTCTTGCTTACCAACTATATCAGCAAAAAAGTCAATGAAATATCATTATGGTGAGGGGGAGGAGCTTGAAATGAGAGGCAACATGACGAAATTTGCCAGGATAGCGGTCAACAACAAAATCAAAGCCACTCCCGGCGAAAAGGCGGTACTTGCCGTAATCCATGCTTTCCTTATACTTCTGGGAGCGGCAACGCTTTATCCCTTTGTATATGTTTTCAGCAATTCTATCAGCGACCCCAACGAAGTATTCAAGATGTCCATCAAGCTTTGGCCTGTCGGGTTTTCACTTGAAGGCTATAAGCTTATTGTAACAAATCCGCGCGTATGGCAGGCATACTATAATACCCTCTGGTATGTGGTCGTTGGAGTTCTTGTCAACGTATTTACCACAATAACCTTTGCCTACCCGCTTTCGCGCAAGGAATTTGGCGCACGCAAGTATTTTATGGTTTATACGGCCATACCCATGTTTTTCAACGGAGGACTCATCCCTTCGCTGCTGCTGGTATTAAAGCTTGGGATATACAACACACGCTGGGCAATTATTTTACCTTCTGCAATATCCATTTTTGGCACAGTGATGGCGAGAGTATTTTTTCAAACGACGATCCCCGACAGTCTTGTAGAGTCGGCAAGGATCGACGGATGCAATGATATAGGCATACTTGCACGTATCGTGATGCCGCTTTCCTTGCCCATTATCACTGTTATCGGGCTGTTTACTGCGGTCTCATTCTGGAACATGTATGTGCCTGCCTTGCTGTATCTGCCTGATGCACCCAAACTGCAGCCCTTGCAGGTCTATTTGCAGCGGATATTGATTGCCAATGTCCCCGATGTAAACTCGCCGGATGTAAATGCATTCAAACGGAGTCTCTTTGCCATACAGCTGAAATATGCCATTATCATGGTGGCAACATTACCCATACTTTTGACGTACCCCTTCCTGCAGAAATATTTTGTAAAGGGGATGATGGTGGGCGCAATTAAGGAATAGGCCGCCGGACATCATGAAACTAATTTTAAATAAAAAAACATTCCATTATCAGGAGGAACAAATCATGTCGAAAAACAAACCTTTAAAAACTGTAATTGTCGGCGGTGCCAGTATCACCTGGCTGCCGGTTTTTCTGAAAGACCTGTGCAAGTCCAAGGCAATGGAGGGCGGTACCGTCGTACTCAATGACATTGATACTGAAATGCTGAATACAATGAAAACATTTTCCGAAGCCGTCGTGGCTGAAAAAGGCTGCAAGATCACGATAGAAACAGAAACTGATCTTGAAAAGACCCTGATCGGAGCGGACTATGTTATTTGTACGGTTTTAGTGGGCGGGCACGCTGTGTGGAAGGATGAAATGAACCTGATACTGAAATATGGCATCAAGCATCCCAAGGGCATGTCCATCGGCCCCGGAGGAATGATCATGGGCCTCAAGCAGATCCCCTTCATCCTGGGACTGGCAAAGCGGATGGAAAAACTTTGTCCGGATGCATGGCTGTTGAATTTTTCAAACCCGATGCAATTGATCACCCTGGCAGTCCAAAGGTACAGCAGCATCAAGTGCATCGGCCTGTGCCACGGGTTGGACGGCACAATAGCCAAAATTGCGGAGTGGCTTGAGGTTCCGGTAAAAGAGTTGAGCTTTACGGCAGGCGGGGTCAATCATTTCGAATTTGTGACAAGACTTGAAAAGGACGGGGTGGATATGTTCCCGGCTTTGATCGGCAAGCTGGAGGAAATCGACAGGACGACGGGCGATTATGGGGACCGGGCTACGATGGAAGCATACAAGCTTTTTGGAGCATTTCCTACAAACCATGATATCCATGTGTTGGAATTCCTCCCTTATCAAATTGTCCGGAGCGAGCTGGAAAAGTTCCGCCTGACCCATAATTACATCGAAAACAGGATGGCAGACAGGGGGAGCCGGTGGGAGAAGCTTCATGACTATATCAACGGAAAAAGACCTCTGTCTGAGATTGTCAAGGAAAAAGTCACCGAAAAGCTGGCTGAAATTATCGACAGCATTGCGACAAACACTCCGTATGTGCTGTATGCAAATGTCACAAATAAAGGGTATATACGCAATCTGGGAGACTATTTCTGTGTTGGGGTGCCTGTGGTATTGAACCGTGACGGATACGAGGGCTGCTGCATCGGCAATCTTCCTGTAGGCGCTGCCGCTTTGTCGGGAGTTCACGGCGCTGTACAGGATTATATCGTAGAGGCTTGTATGAGCGGCAGCAGAAAGCTTTGCCTGAGTGCGCTGTCATTGGACCCGATGTGCTATTCACTGACCTCCGAGCAAAGAATGGATCTGATCAATGAATTGATCGATATGAACCAACAATATCTTCCCGCATTTTTTGAAAATGCTCCGGAGGTATAGAGAGTGGCAGGAAACCTGACAGGTAGAGAGAGATTCATCAACGCTTTGGAGAGAAGACCGTATAAAGGTCTGGTGCCGCATTTTGAACTGGTGTTTTTTCTTACCATGGAGACATTGGGCAAGGTTCATCCCAATCACAGGAATTACAGCCAGTGGCACCAAATGGAGGAGAAGGAAAGGCAACTGCACCGGGAGGACATGGCTGACCTCTATATCGCTGTGGCAAGAAAATTCAGCCATGACGCCATATTTATGCATGTAAACCCGGATACAACGGAGGAGTCCATACGCCTTGCGGAAATCATAAGAAGCAAGTCGGGAAGAGAATTCTTCTTACTGCTAAACGGTGATGCAACTTACAAAATACCCAGCGGCGGAGGATTGGAAGAATTCGCCGGAAGGCTTGCAGATGAACCTGAGAAATTAAAATCTGATGCGCAGCAGCGGGTGGAAGCGGCCCTTAAAAAGGCGGAAAAAATTTCAGCTTCCGGGTTGATTGACGGCTATGCGCTTTGTTCCGATTATTGCTTCAACTCGGGGCCGTTCTTGAGTCCCTCCATGTTTTCGGAATTCGTAGCGCCTTATCTTGCAAAGCTCATTGCCGGGTACAGGAGCATGGGGTTTTATACCATTAAGCATACGGACGGGAATATCATGCCCATCCTCGACCAGCTTATCCAGGCAAACCCCCATGGACTCCACTCTCTTGACCCCCAGGCCGGAGTGGATATTGCTGAAATTAAGAAGCTGGCAGGCCGGAAGCTGTGCCTCATAGGAAATGTCAACTGCGGCTTGATGCAGACCGGAACAGAGGAAGAGGTGGCACAATCCGCCAGATATGCACTGCAGGCAGGTATGCCGGGCGGCGGCTATATCTTCTCCACCTCAAACTGCATCTATACAGGCATGCCTCTTGAGAGGTACCGGCTGATACTTGATATTTGGAAAAAGGAAGGGATCATGTGATGGAGATAAAAAAAGGGTCGGTTGTACTGTTTCAAGGAGACAGCATTACGTATGCCGGCAGAAACTATGAGGATGACAGCCTGCTTGGGACGGGATATGCCATGATGTCTGCGGCTTGGTTTAATGCATTGCATCCGGAATTGAACATTAAATTCATTAACAGGGGGGCCAGCGGCGATACCGCCTTGAGGCTGAAAGAGCGCTGGCAAAGAGATTGTATTGATTTAAAACCTGATGTGGTTTCCATACTGATCGGAATTAACGACTGCGGAAGAGGCTTTGAAAAAAATGACCCCTCTACGGCGGAGGAGTTTAAAGCGAATTACGGTTTTCTCTTGAATGAAATAAAGAATAAGCTTAATGCGCAGCTAATCCTATGCGAACCTTTTCTGATACCTGCGGCGGATTGCGGCAAACAAATGTGGCGGCAGGACCTGGATGCCAAAATCCATGTCATAAGAGAACTGGCCAGAGAGTTTAATGCAGCATATCTACCCTTTGACGGTATCTTTGCTTCGGCTTCAACCAAAAGGGCGCCGGAATTCTGGGCGGCGGACGGCATACATCCCTCCCACGCCGGGCATGCCCTGATGGCAAAAAGCTGGCTTGAGGCTGTCAAGGCTATCTGAATGTACTCCAGTATCAGAATCCGGAGGTCTATATGGCGAAGAAAAAAATTCATATGATAGGAAATGCACATATCGATCCGGTATGGCTCTGGAGCTGGCAGGAGGGCTTTGCTGAGATAAAAGCCACCTTCCGCTCGGCCCTTGACCGTATGGAGGAGTTCCCGGAGTTTATATTCACCTGCGCCTGTGCGGCATATTACAAATGGGTTGAGGAAAACGAGCCCGGCATGTTTGAGGAAATCAGGAAGCGGGTGGCGGAAGGGCGCTGGGTGCTTGCCGGAGGCTGGTGGATACAGCCCGACTGCAACATCCCTTCCGGTGAAGCATTTGCACGGCATGCGCTATACAGCCAGCAGTATTTCCTGAAACGCTTCGGGAAAACCGCCAAAGTCGGATATAATGTGGATTCCTTCGGACATAACGCCATGCTGCCCCAGATACTGAAAAAAAGCGGGATGGACAGCTATGTCATGATGAGGCCGGGCAGGCACGAGAAGGAGCTGCCAGCCAGCCTTTTTTCTTGGGAAAGCCCTGACGGTACCCGGGTCAGTACCTTCAGAATCCCCATCAACTATGCGAGCTGGTGGGGAGAGCCCGATCCGTTGTTTGAAAAGACCTCTGCCGTTCTTGAGCTGGCGGAAAGCGAAGGGACCGATTTCATGAACTTTTATGGTGTGGGCAACCATGGAGGAGGACCCACCGTGAAGAATATACACACCATTTTGAAAATGCAGGAGGATTACAGGGAAGCTGAAATTCTTTTCAGTTCTCCGGAAGCCTACTTTCAGGAAGCGGCCCTGCAAAAAAACGCTCTCCCCGTTGTGGCGGAAGAGCTTCAACATCACGGAAGCGGATGCTATTCCGCCCATTCGGAGACAAAAGCAAATAACCGCCGGGCGGAGCACAGGGTCATCAATGCGGAGAAATTTGCAGCAGTGGCCTGCAAGCTGACCGGAATGAAGTATCCTTTTGAGAAAACGGCGTCGAGCTGGGAAAAGCTGTTGTTCAACCAATTTCACGATATCATGGGAGGCTGCAGCATCAAGGAGGTTTACCGCGATGTGGCGGAATTTTACGGCAAGTCCCTCACGGAAAGCGCCGAAGTCCTGAATGGGGCATTACAAAAGATATCCTGGTCCATTGATACCATGGGAGAGCATGAATTCAAGCTAAGCAGGGATAAAGACTGGGTTTTCTGGGAGATGAAGGACCTTGGAGCGCCTATCGTGGTGTTCAATCCCCTTTCATGGCCCGTAAGACAGCCCGTTCAATTGAATAGAGAAGTCAAAGGAATAACCGATGACAGCGGCAGTCCCCGCCCTTTCCAAAAAGTCAGGGCAGGCAGGCTGCAGGCCGCGGATAAATGGGACACTCTGTTCGTGGCGGATATTCCGGCCATGGGCTATAACACCTATTGGGCCTATAGCGACAAAGAGATTAGGGCAGAGACCCAAGCGGGGCTGGCAAGCCATGCGGCAGGCATGATTGAAAACCGGTTTTTCAGGCTCTCCGTCCACGATGGTACAGGACAGATTTCCAGCCTGTTTGATAAAAGAAACTGCCGTGAAGTATTCTCCGGAGCCGGAGCTGCGGCGCTGGTCATCGATGAAGAAGGCGTGGACACATGGGGACATGATAGACATTCCCACAGCATAAGTGTCCTTAAGTATGACAAGGTTGCAGGGTATTTCGGCGATGCTGTCCTTTCCATAATAGAGACAGGTCCTGTAAGGACCTGTCTCAGGGTCAAAAGCAAATACGGCAGTTCGACCCTCCGCCAGGATTTTATTCTCTATGCGGATAAGGAGGAAGTAGAAGTGAAGGTGAAGCTGGACTGGCGTGAAGAGCATAAAATGCTGAAGCTATGTTTCCCTGTGAATGTAACTGATCGGAAGGCAGTCTATGATATCCCCTTCGGCTTTATCAAAAGGCCTGCGGATGGAAAGGAGGAACCCGGACAGCAGTGGTTTGACTTAAGCGGACGTGCAACTGGCAGTGGAGGCGAAATCCACGGCCTGGCTGTTTTAAATGACGGAAAATACAGCTTTTGCACCATTGAAAATGAAATGCGGCTGACCGTTGTCCGGAGCCCCATCTATGCCGAATACGAGAGCGTCCGGGATGATTTGTGCGAATTCATGGATCAAGGGATACAGGAATTCAATTATACACTGGTGCCGCATCAGGGAGGATTTATAGAGGCCGGAGTCGTCAGGAAGGCTTATGAGCTGAATGTTCCTGCGGTGAGGATAACGGAGACATACCATAAAGGCACCCTTCCAAGGCGTTTTGAGGGCATTTCGATTTCATCGCCCCATGTCGTCGCCGCTGCGTTTAAAAGAGCGGAGTCGGAGCAGGGGTATATTTTAAGATGCTGTGAAACTTCAGGAAGGGAGTTCCATACCGGCATAAGCCTGCCTTTCTTAAACCGTAAATGGGAGCAGGACTTCGGGCCATTTGAAGTAATAACCTTTTTTGTGCCGGACGACAATAAAGAAGAAGTGATTCCGGTAAATTTTCTTGAAGCATAGGAATTTATAAAAAAGCTTCCTGAAAATTTCCGGATAGACAGCTTGATACCAGGGAGTGTGAGGATGAATGGAATCCTATGCAGGGATGAGTCAGAAGGAAATAATAAAGAGAGTCATCGAATTCAGAGATCCGCCGCGTATTGGAATGAGATTCACAGCTGAAGGAGGATATGACAATGGACAGGAAAAGCTTTGACGGAAACCGGTGGATGGTGGTCTACGGGAAATATGAAGGATTGGAGGGCTATGCGGTAAACGAGCTTTACAAGGCCGTCCAACAATACGTGCCATATATACTTACGGCGCATGATACGGAGAATGTGGAGAAATTCAAGGATTTTCACTTGATTATCATGGGGACCGGGTCCTCCAACGGGATAGTAAAAAAGCTGGCACTGGAAGGGGTTTTCAAGCCCCAGACGCTGCGGGAAGGATATTCGATAAAAGTATGCCCAAGTTATCTGAACCCTGAAAGAAAAATGATCCTGCTTTCCGGTGCGGATGATAACGGACTGCTGTACGGAGTCCGGGATTTTGAACACTACTATGCGGACCCCGCCCGCTATACCGGCGGATATGTCTATAATACCCCCTACCGGGTTTTTGTGGACGAAATGCCCGACTTTGAAGCGTCAAGTGCTCCTGCCATACAAAACAGAGGGCTTTGGACCTGGGGACATGTAATTTATGATTACAGGAATTATATAGACAATATGAGCCGGTGGAAAATGAATATTCTTACGCTGTGGAACGATTTTGCCCCTTTAAATGCCAGGGACGTTGCAGATTATGCCCATTCAAGGGGCATAAAGGTGATCTGGGGCTATACCTGGTGCTGGGGGGAGGAGGTAGACCCCACCGATGCGAAACAGTTGGCGTATTGGACAGACAGAGTGATCAAGACTTATGAGGAGCAATATGCACGGCTTGGCGCCGATGGAATATATTTTCAAACCTTTACGGAGCATTCCGGTCCGGAAATTAAAGGGAAGTCGGCTGCGGAGCTGTCTGTGAGCTGGGTGAACCACATTGCGGGGGCCCTTCTGGAACGGCATCCGGATCTATGGATTCAATTCGGGCTGCATGCGGAGCATGTTAAAAAGGAGTACGCCGCTTACAAAAATATTGACCCCCGTTTGAATATCACCTGGGAGGATGCCGGAAGCTTTCCCTTTCATCACAATTCCGGGCGGATGAAGGATTATGAGGCCACGCTGGCTTTCACCAATGAAATATGCAGGCTGAGAGGCGAGGCGGAGGATTTCGGCGTGGTGTGGAAAGGGATGTCAATGCTTGACTGGCCGGGCTTTGAACATCAAAAGGGCGCCTTTATTCTTGGCGAATCCAAAGAGGAGCTGATCAAGGACAAAACCCGTGAAAAGGAATTTATATGGAAATATACCCAGGCCTATTGGACCAAACATCTGAGATATGCGCTGGAGATGGCCAAAAGCATCAAGGAAAGCGGGGTCCGGCAGACCTCCGCAGCCATGCTGGTGGAGGACGGGCTCTGGGAGGGACGGCAGTGGGGGCCGGTGGCCATGTTTGCCGAAGCTGCCTGGAATGCCGATGCCAATGCGGAAGACATCATTGAAAAACTGATGCTTACCCGGGACGCGGCTTTTGTGTGAGCCTCCGGACAAGGCCGTTCCATATACCGAAGACTTTTATAAACATGACGTTACGGTTAGAAAAAATGCTGAAGGAATAAACCAATACAAGGTCATTCAGGGAGGAGTGGAATGGATGGATAATGGAATAAAACCGGCTTTCCGGCTCATACCCGAGCCGCAGGTTTTTATGGAGGCAGGCGGCCGGGGATTAGAAATACAAGGGCAGAAGGGTAAATCGTCAATTGAGATTGCCAAGAAATTAATAAAAGCCAAAGACGGAATTGTAAACGAATTCGGATTTGTACTGAGCTACTGCAGTATTGATAAATTCAGCGAAATTGGCAGCATTAAGTGCAGTCCTGGATTTGACTTTTCAGAAGGATATTTTCTTTCGATAGGGCCAGAGGGGGTTTGGGTGGGTGCGGATACTGAAAAAGCGCGGTTTTATGCTGTGCAAACCGTTGCACAAATTATCGTCGGCACAAGGGGAGAGGATATTCCTGCATTGGTCATTGAAGACTGGCCTGATTTAAAAATGAGGTGCTTTAATGTTTGCTATCATACGGCTGTAGCAAATATGCCTTCGCTGACGCCGAATTTTGAAACCCTGCTGGACCTGGTTGAATTGTACTCCCACTTAAAAATGAATGCCCTGCTCTTTGAAGCGGAAGGATTGTTTCCCTATGAAAAATATCCGGCATTATCCAATGCTTACGCTTTCAGCCGCCAGCAGGTGGAATTACTGCGCGATACATGCCGCCGCCGCCATGTTGAAATTATTCCTCTGGTGCAGAGCCTGGGCCATGCCTATCAAGTGCTCAGACATGCTGAATTTGCGCATTTGCGGGAGCTCCCCGACACCTCCCAGCAGTATTGTCCCTGTAACGATGAGGTTCCTGCCTTCTATAACAGCATGGTGGAGGAGGTTATCGATGCCCTTGGGCCTATCCGGTATTTTCACCTGGGCGGGGATGAATCACGGAGGCTGGGGAAGTGTCCAAAATGTGAAAAAAAGCTGGCAGAGCATGGTATGGGAGCCTTGTACGGTGACCATATGAACAGGGTGGCCGGGCATTTGGTCCGGAAGGGGATAAAGCCGCTGATTTGGGCCGACATTGCAGAAGAGCATCCGGATATTTTAGCTGTTCTGGACGGGAATATCGGCCTGGTTTTCTGGAATTATGACATGGTTGACTGGCGGCCATATGCAATGGAACAATTTGCAGAAAGCAGCAGAATGGTAATCGGAGCGTGTGCGGCTAAATTCGGAGCGCACAGCGAATATTTGTTCCTGTATAAAAAGGCAATGCGCAATATAAGCTTAATGGCATCGGAATGCAGAAGGAACCGGCTTGAGGGCATGATGGTCACCGACTGGGTAAAGCTGGCGCCCAACGAGGTGGGCATCATTGCCAATTGCTTCGGTGCCCACGTTGCCTGGAGCTTTCACAACGATCAGAAGGAGTTTGGCAGAAGCTTTTCATCCCTGCTCTTTGGTCTGGAAACAGAGGGAATGGATGAAGTTTTCAAGCTTTTGTCGGAAATCAGCCTGAGGAAAAAGGATGTTCTGAATAATTTCTGGGCTGCGCCGTACAGCGACCTGAATGAGGGCTTCATGGCGGACTGGCTGGACCGGTTTGACTGGTCGGGCAGGGATTTTAACATATTGATGAGAAAATACACCAACCAGGAAAGCCTCCCTCAAGTATTCGCACAGCTGGAGAAGGCCAGGACAAACGCGGAGAAAGCCATTGCCGTTCTTGACGGTCTCAGCGGAAATGTCTTGTACAAGAAGGACGTTTTTGATGTCATAGCGCTGGCAGGTAAAATGCAACATTTTAAATGCAGTGTGGGTATTGCGCTGAGCAAGGCGGTGAGATTGCTGAAATTCCCCGTGCCGGGCGATTCTACCGAACGGATGGCTGCCGCCGGAGAGCTTGATGCTGTTGCCGATTGCTGGCGGCTATTGCGGGAAGATGCCTATAAGGTATTAATTAAAGGCACGTTTAAGGAGAATCTGGATATCTGCATTGATTTTAAATTTGATCCGGATATTTTGAAATTCCTTACAGGGTATTCCGATATACTGAAAAGCGGGAAACAGCTTCAGGGGTTGTTTGATTTCAGTCTATACCCTGACAGGACGGGCGTTGCAGATGAATAACCAATTTCTAAAGCAAGATGCGATGGAGGAAGTTGTAAGAATCCTTGAAATCAGAGGTTCAAGCCTGAAACATCGAAAATGCTGTATAGGTTTTGATGGCTATATCGATACGCTTTTCCGTATCATCAAGTCCAGAGAAAATAACGGGACATTGGGTTTCTATAATACCATCGAAGAATTTGGTGAGCGGATTTTGAAGGCTTCCGGAAAGAGTGCCGACACCGGAATTTATCCGGTTCAGCAGCGGGCCGGCGGGAATGCGCCCATATTTGCAAACACCCTCTCCACGCTTGGGACGGCCGCCCGATGTATCGCGCTTATGGGATACCCCGAAATCAAAGGGCCCTTTGCCGGGCTTTCTTCTGACTGTGAGCGCATAAGCCTGGGGGAACCCTGTGAAACCTATGCATTTGAGTTTGATGACGGAAAGCTTATGTTCGGGAATACGGCGAATGCGGATGAATTATCCTGGAACGGACTTATAAATCGTGTCGGACTCGAAAGGCTGAAAGAAATTTTTGCTGAGAGTGAGCTGGTAGGACTAGTGAATTGGAGCGGTCTTGCCGGTATGAACGGAATTTTGGACGGCATTGTTGATACGGTATTACCGGCCATAGACAGGGAGACTTTGAAAAGAAAATTATTTTTCTTTGATATTGCAGATCCTACGGCAAGGAGCAGAGAAGATTTTATGCATCTGGCGAAGATTATGGCAAAAATCTGCGAAAAATCTTTGGTAATGCTCGGTCTGAATGAAAACGAAGCTTTGCAGATACATCAATTCGTGGCGCCGGGCAGCAGTGAAAATGATTTAATCGGCGTTTGCATGAAATTGACAGATTTTTTGGGTATTTCGGCTTTGATCGTACATTTGCGGGATGGCGCTTATGCCTTTACAAAGAAGGGTTTTGTGGAGTCAAAGGGATTCTTCGTGGGAAAGCCGGTATTGACCACAGGCGGCGGGGATAATTTCAACGGAGGCTTTTGTACCGGGCAATTGTTGGGAATGGATATGGACCAGTCCCTGCTGCTGGGAAATGCTGTTTCGTCCTACTATGTTGCAAATGGGCGCAGCCCTGATTTAGAGAGTATAATAACCTATATTTCAAATTTTAGCCGGGAGGTTGATCAGGAATGAACGGATTTCTTAAGGATGTAATAAGTCAGCCTGAAAGTTTGCGGAAAGCAATCGAAGGCTATTTGTCCGGGGACAATGCAAAGAGGATGGATGAGATCGCGGACCTTGGCTTTGAAAAAGTGGTTTTTACAGGAATGGGAAGTTCTAATTTTTGCAACGGCAGCGCTGAAATCCTGCTGAATAACAGCGGATTCACTTCCATGGTGAAATCTACGGGACAGCTTCTTTACTATGAGACCGGATTGCTTCGCCGGGACACACTTTTCATTCTGGTATCCCAATCGGGTGAAAGCGCTGAAATAGTAAGGCTTTTGGATAGTATCCCTCCCTTTTGCACAATTGTGGCGGTTACAAACAATGGAAACAGCACTCTTGCGAAAAGGGCAAACTATCTTTTCCATATGAATGTTGAGGAGGAAGAAGCCGTTTCGACCAGGACCTATCTTGCAGCCCTGGTCCTTCAGGACCTTCTTGCCGCTTCCATTGCGAAATGCAGAAATGAAATATTTGTAGAAGGAATCCGGGCATCTGTGGAAGGTCTGGCCAGCTTTCTGGAGGGATATGAGGAGGTCTACGGACAGTTGAAGGATTTCCTTAAAGAAGCCTCCTACCTTTGTCTGGCAGGCCGTGGACATTCAATGGCGACAGTACGCTCCGGTGCATTATTTATCCGGGAAGTGGCCAAATTTCCCGGAATCGATTTTGACAGCGCCGAGTTCAGGCACGGTCCCTTTGAAATGGTGCAGCCGGGTTTCCATGGCATGATTTTTGCCCCGGGAGGCCCCTCCTATGAATTAAATTGCAGGCTGGCTTCCAATATTGCAGAAAAAGGCGGGAAGGTTGTTTTGGTAACCAACCGGCCTACTGGGAGGGCAAGCGACAAAATTCTGGTCCTGGAACAAAAGAAAGTACCGGAAATGCTGGTCCCCATCCCCGAAATAGCACCCGTACAGCTAGCTGCAGCCGGTCTCGCGGAAATTCGGGGGTTTGAGGCAGGCAAATTCAGATGGTCATCCAAAGTGACACGGTTTGAGTAGCTTACCTGCAGCAAGAGAATTGGGTAAATAGCCATACTCTTCCAATCCTGTCTCATATACCTTTGTATCGACAGAGTACGACTTAGGAGTACTGCAAATATTACTTCCCGTTTTTCTGAAAATGCCGGCACTCTAAGACTGCATTTTTAGAAATCTATACGGGAAGTTATATTTGTACCAGTACTTACGGGACGCTCTTCAATAACCGCAATTACCATTGAAATTGCGGAAGATAAGGTTTATTTATTTCCATCAATTCTCTGTAAATATTCTCATTTTTCCTTATCGCCCAAAGAATACCGGAAGCTTTATAGATAAATATCCATCCAAAAAATTGGATTTATCCTGCCTTGAAGTTGTGGTACTTAAATAGTAAAATAGTAAATATATTTATGATGTGACATTTGGAATGAAATGAGGCATTGAAAAATGAAGGATAAGAAGCGGATCGCGGTGATTTTTGGCGGCCAATCCTCGGAACATGAGGTATCAAGAGTGTCTGCCGAATCGGTTCTAAAAAATATAGATCAGGAGAAATACGAAGTAGAAATGCTTGGCATCACCAGGGACGGCAGATGGCTTTCCTACGACGGGCCGGTAGGGCTCATCGGGACCGGCGAATGGCAGGCTCTGGCGGAAGCCAGGGCTGAACTGAAGGCCGGCGGCAAAGGGTTGTTGAACTCCGGAGAATGCGGTGAACTTTCTGCCTGCGCAACAAGCGCCATTGACAGCTCAGCCAGGGGGATTTTGAAGGCAGCGGGCGTGGAAAGGGAAGATAAAAAAATTGACGTGGTATTTCCCGTGCTGCACGGATGCAATGGGGAAGACGGTACAATACAGGGGCTGTTCGAGTTGGCCGGCATACCTTATGTGGGCTGCGGTGTAATGGGCTCGGCCCTTGGCATGGATAAGGGTTTTGCAAAAATCGTCTTTGAGAAGGAAGGGATTCCCCAGGGGAAATATATCGTATTCAGCCGAAAACAGATCAGCCAGGATGTGGACAGCCTTGTCGGCCAGGTTGAAGCTTTGCTGACGTACCCCTGTTTTGTGAAGCCTTCCAATGCAGGCTCGTCGGTAGGGGTAAGCAAGGCCCATGACAGGCAGGAATTGATGGAAGCTCTGAACTATGCCGCAAGATATGACCGGAGGGTGCTGGTTGAAGAATTCATCGACGGCAGAGAGGTGGAGTGCGCAGTCCTTGGAAATGATGAGCCTTTAGCCTCCACCGTGGGTGAAGTGGTACCCTGCAACGAATTTTATGACTATGAAGCAAAATATAGCAGCGGAGACAGCTCCACCATCATCATACCGGCACGGCTGCCGGATGAGGTGATCCGGAAAATCAGGGATTATGCGGTCAGAGCATTTAAGGCGCTGGACCTGGCGGGGCTCTCCCGGGTGGATTTCTTTGTTCACAAGGATACCGGGGACATCTTTATCAATGAAGTCAACACCCTTCCGGGTTTTACCAGCATCAGCATGTATCCCAAGCTCTGGGAGGCTTCAGGAATTCCATATTCAAAGCTGATTGAGAAGCTCCTTGACCTGGCGGTAGAACGTTTTGAGGACAGCAAAAGAGAAATTGGCGGCAAATGAAGCATAACGGGGGATTTGGGGATTATGGACAACAGACCGATAGGCGTTTTTGATTCGGGACTGGGAGGACTTACTGTATTAAAAGAGGTCATGAAGCTGCTGCCCGGCGAGAGTGTGGTATATTTCGGAGACAGCGGAAGGGCGCCTTACGGCACAAAGTCCAAAGAAACAGTGATCAAATATACTTTTCAAAACATACGGTTCTTATTGAATCAGGATATAAAGATGATCGTCATTGCCTGCAACACCATGAGTGCTTTCGGGTACAATCTGGTAGTCAAAAACTTTGACATACCCATCATCGATGTCATACAGCCGGGAGCCCTGACAGGGGTACGTGAAACAAAAAACAAAAAACTCGGGATTATAGGGACAACCGCAACAATTAACAGCGGCGCTTATGAAGAGGCTGTCAACGGCATTGACTGCGCAATCGAAACCTTTTCAAAAGCATGCCCGCTGTTTGTGCCTCTGGTGGAAGAAGGCACGGAATGGTGGAACAATGACATTGCCGTGCGGGTAGCCGAGGAATATCTGACGCCGTTAAAGGAAAGCGGGGTAGACACGCTCATCCTGGGCTGCACGCATTATCCGCTCCTATACGATACCATATCCCACGTTATGGGCGAGGAAGTGAAGCTCGTAAGCTCGGCGCTGGAGATGGCAAAAGTCGTGAAGAATACCATCGCGGAGCACGATATGCAAAGGAATCAACAGCTAAAACCGGTTTACAGGTTTTATACCAGCGACAGCGTTGAAAAATTCGAACCGCTGTGCAGCGCCATATTGGGGACGAAAATTACCTCCGCCGAAAGAGTGGATATTGAGAAATACTGAATATATGGTTATAATAAGTGCGGGAACAACCCACAGGAAGAAGGAATCAAAGGCCAGAGCAGCAGGTATTCCTTACGGGTCCGGGGAATGTCTCCGTTTGAAGAGAAATCGGAAGATCCTAAAAATGCCGGCTGCCGGTAATCTACCGGTTGTAAGAAAGGTGAGTGCCAAGTGGACAAAAATGTTATTATTTCTGTGAAAGGTACGCAAGTAGCTGACGACAGAGAGCCGAACATCATGGAATTGGTTACGGAAGGCAAGTATTACAGGCAGGATGGAGCTTATTATGTTACTTACAATGAGAGTGAGGTTACCGGTATGAGCGGGACCATCACCACTTTGAAGGTTGCCAACGGCATCGTTACATTGATGAGATCAGGCTCCGTAAACTCCCATTTTGTTTTCCAAAGAGGGCAAAAGCATGTATCGTATTATGATACGGAGCACGGTGCATTTACCATCAGCGTCATTGCCAATGAGGTGGATATCAAGGTAGACGACAATGGCGGTGAAATCCGGGTGGGGTACCAGATGGAGATTGATAACAGCAAAACCGGAGAAAATGATTTTCATATGTTCATAAGAGAGGCAGGACGTATCAATGACAAACATTATAGAGAACTTAAGGCAACAAATCAGGGATACAGTTGAAAAAGCACTGGCTGAATCCATCAAGAACGGTGAACTTCCTGAAATAGAGCTTCCCTCTATTACGGTGGAAACACCCAAGGAAAAGGACCACGGCGATTTTTCCACCAACGTTGCCATGCAGGTAACCCGGCTTGCGAAGAAGCCGCCCAGGCAAATAGCGGAGATTATCATCAAGAATCTGGAGACGGAAGGCACCTATATCGAAAAGATTGAATGCGCCGGGCCGGGCTTCATAAATTTCTACTTCCGCAGCGCATGGCTGTACGATGCTTTAAAGCTGATCAACAAGGAAGGCCCGGATTTTGGCAGGATAAACATCGGAAACGGGCAGAAGGTAATGGTGGAGTTTGTCAGTGCCAACCCTACCGGACCGCTTCATATGGGCAACGCAAGGGGAGGCGCTCTTGGCGATTGCATTGCAAGCGTGCTGCAGGCCGCCGGATACGAAGTCACCCGGGAGTTTTATGTCAATGATGCGGGAAATCAGATAGAGAAGTTCGGTATTTCGCTGGAAGCAAGGTATATACAGCTTTTAAAGGGCCAGGACGCAATAGCTTTTCCGGAGGATGGGTATCAAGGCGAGGATATTATCGACCATATGAAGGATTATATTGCTGAAAACGGGGACAAGCATCTTGAGACCGAATCGGCTGAGAGACGCAGGATCCTTGTGGATTTTGCCCTTCCAAAGAATATTGAAAGGATCCGGAACGGCCTTAAGAGCTATGGGATTGAGTATGACGTGTGGTTTTCAGAACAGTCCCTGTACGATAGCGGAGAATTGAAGGAGACCCTGGAGTTCCTGAGGGAGAATGGATACACGGTTGAAAAGGAAGGAGCCCAATGGTTCAAGGCTACTGATTTCGGTATAGAGAAAGATGAAGTAATTGTAAGAAATAATGGGCTTGCTACCTACTTCGCTTCCGATATTGCCTACCACAGGAATAAATTTCTGAAGCGGAAATTCGACAGGGTCATTAATCTGTGGGGAGCGGACCATCACGGGCATGTAGCCAGGATGAAAGCGGGAGTGCAGGCGCTGGGCGTTGATCCCGGCAAGCTGGATATCGTATTGTTCCAGTTGGTGCGGCTTTACAGGAACGGCGAGGTTGCCAGGATGTCCAAGAGGACGGGGAAATCCATATCCCTGACGGATCTCCTGGAAGAAGTGGGCCGCGATGCGGCAAGATTTATTTTTAACACAAAGGCTTCAGGAAGCCACCTGGATTTTGACCTGGACCTGGCGGTGAAGCAGTCCAACGACAATCCCGTATTCTATGTGCAATATGCCCATGCCAGGATATGCAGCATGCTGAGATTGCTGGAGAGCGAGGGAATTTCAGTACCCAATATCGCAGAAGTGGATATGGCACAGCTATCCGTCAAAGAAGAACTGGAGTTGATCAAAAAGCTGGCCGAGTATCCGGATGAAATAAGGATTTCGGCACAAACCCTGGAACCCAGCAGGCTCACCCGGTATGTTACCGATGTCGCCTCGCTGTTTCACAGCTTTTACACGGTGTGCAGAGTTAAAGGAGAGCAGGAGGCGCTGATGAAGGCCAGGCTGCTGCTGGTAGACTGCACCAGGACAATTATCCGGAATGTGCTGGAAATACTTAGTATCAGCGCCCCGGAGAGGATGTAAAAATCGGTGTCAGGCACCGAACTTATTTGCTTATTAAGGATAAAGTCCATAATATGGGGTTATTATGAAAATCACTGATTTAACGCATGCCATCCTTTCAGATATGCCGGTTTATCCGGGGACCGAACAACCGGCTTTTATAAATGCAAATACGCTGGAAAAGGATGGTTTCAAAGAAACAAAAATCACCATGTATTCACATACGGGCACACATATAGATGCACCTTCCCATTTATTGCGTGACGGACTCTCTCTGGACCGTCTGGATGCAGGACATTTTATTGGGAGTGCACTTGTGCTGGATTTTACAAATGAAGATAAGAAAACCATAGGTGTTGAGCGTTTAAAGCCCTGGGAAGAAAAGATAAAAAACGTGGAGTTCATTTTAATAAACACTGGATGGAGTAAATATTGGGGGAGTGAAAAGTACTTTGAAGCTTTTCCCTCCTTAAGCGAAGAAGCGGCCCAATGGCTGTCTGCCTTTAATTTAAAGGGCATTGGCATTGATGCCATTTCAATTGATGCCATGATGTCAGCGGCACTGACAGTCCATAAAATATTCCTCCGGAAAAATATTATTATCATTGAAAATCTAACCAATCTGACCTCCATTGGCAGTGAATATTTTATTTTAAGCATTCTTCCGCTGAAATATGGAAACGCCGATGGGTCGCCGGTACGGGCCATTTCTATAGAAAATACCGTGCAATGGCAGGCAGATACTGAATAATCACGTGGAGGTAAATGGAGAACCCAAAATATTTTCAAAACATATTGACAAATAAAATAAATTGTGATATAATTTTGTGTTATAAATTTTAAGAAATATCAAGCAATCTCCAGAAAATTCAAACCAGCTTTCGCATTCCGGTGACAAACCGCATTGACGGCATTTGTTTAAAATCTGCGCCTTTGATATCATTTCTTCCATTGGAAATTCAATAAAATTATTGGAAGGAGCGAATAGCAATGGAGGATAACCGTGCAAGTATAACGTCTGTCGTCACAGCATACTGCCGTGCTTACCACGCAATGTATGACTGTCCGAAAATTTTCGATGATTTCGTTGCCCCCAAATTATTTACAAGGGAGGAGCATCAATTCTTTGAATATAATCTGGCGGAGTCGGCAAAATTTATTAACCCGGAGGCGGCGGCAGCCTGTCCGGACCAGGCAGGCTTATTGAAACTTGCCTTAAGATATAACGCACCGACAACGCTTAGCCGTTCAAGGTATGCCGAAGGAATCGTGGAGGAATTTGTGAACAAGGGCGTCCGGCAATACGTAATGCTGGGAGCCGGGCTGGACACCTTTGCTTTCAGGCGCCCTGAGCTGCTGGAAAAAATAAAGGTGCTGGAGGTGGACCACCCGGCCTCCCAGGCACAGAAAAAAGAACGGCTTCATCGGGCAGGTCTCATCCCTTCGGCGCATCATTATTTTATTCCGGCGGATTTTAATGCCAACAGCCTGGAAGATGTCCTGGAGCCATCCTTGTTCAGCAGGAGTGAGCCAAGTATTTTCAGCTGGCTGGGAGTTACCTTTTATCTGGCATATGATAAAGTCATAGACACCTTCAGGGCCATCGCCCAACTGGCCCCTTCAGGGAGTGCCGTTGTTTTTGATTTCCTGGGAGCCGAAGCCTTTGATCCCGGAAAGGCTTCGGCACAGTCCCAGAAAATCCAGCAAATAGTCAAGACAGCCGGCGAGCCTATGAAAACTGCCTTCCATGCCGGAACCATCGGCGCGGAGCTTGATAAAGCCGGACTGGCCCTGAAAGAGCTGCTGAGCCCCGGTGAAATAGAGAAGCGTTACTTTCAAAACCAGCCGGACGGGTATCATGCTTCACCCCACTATTATTTCGCATATGCCGAAGTCAAGTAACCGGCCGGATAAAGGTATTTCATAAAGAGAATTTTAATAAAATTTTACCCCCCGAAGGGTAAACTAAAGCATAAAATCAGCCGATATATATAGCGGATATCTTATCCTTGCTTGGATCGGCTTTTGTTTTGCCTGCTTTTGGAGCAAGGTGTATCTCTGGGAATTTACCGCAAGAAAGGGAGCTTACTTTGAATAGGAAACCGGAAAAATCAAAATCGAGAAAAATTTTAGCTTTTATCATTGCTGCCATGCTTCTTTTTACAAGCATAACAGCAGTTTCGGCGGAGACTCCCGAAACGGTGTTCACAGGGGATGCCGATGCGGACGCTATATTGAAAAATCTTGACTACGGCGATGTGGCAGGTACAAATATCTGGTCAAAGCCGGCAATCTATGAAGCCGGCGCCCTTGGCGTCATAAAGGGGCTTGCAAACATGAACAGGCGGTTTGGCCGCGCCGACTCCATGACCAGGGAAGAGGCGCTTTCCCTGGTATACAGGGCTGCAGGGAGAGAGGCCGAGGCGCAGATTGCGGGAGAGACGCTGAACAATGCCCGGACGGTTAAAAAAACCGATGTGCTCCAGGTATGGTATGACGGCTTTCTGCAGCTTGCTGCCAATGATGGACTGATTACCCCGCAGCAATTGACGAATGCTCTCAACGAGGATCAAGCCTCTCTGGAAGGTACCGCCTTCCGGAGAAATGGAGCCGTAGAGCGGCAGGAAATGGCCTACTGGCTGGCAAGAGCCCTGAATCTTCAGGCGGTTCGGGGGCAGCAGGAGCTATTGAACAACTATCTGGATTGGAGAAGTGCCGATCCGGAGAAAGTTCCCTATATTGAAGTAGTACTGCAGAATAAAATTATGAACGGCGACGGCAGCGGAAGATTTAATCCCACTAAGCCCGTCACCAGGGAGCAGGCGGCGCAAATTGTAAAAAATGCCGAGGCTCCGGTTCTGGCTGCTTTGGAATATGATAAGCTGTCAGGCACTATCGAAGCCATAGCTTCATCCGGCGATTATTCCAACGGACAAGGGCTGGGCGGGAAAAAAATCGATATAAGAAACAGTATGGGAGCGCTGCACAGCATAAGCACCCAATCTTCCGAGGCCGGTAAAAATGAGCAAAAGGGGAGCTCAACATCCGGCACGAAGGAACTGATTGTATATAAAAACGGTAAAATCGGCAACAGCAGTTTGCTGAAAACCGGCGACAGGGTTGAGTATATCACCCGGACTTCGGACAAAGCTGTAAAGTACATCAATGTTTTATCCAACGCAAACGAGGAAAAATATGTTGCCGCGCTCGTCAGCTCCATTGACCCCGCCAACAGGCTCCTCAAGGTGATGCAGTTCTTCAAGATGGATTTCCCCGACCCGGCGCTGCTGAAGCAGAATGTTTCCTTCAATCTGGGAAATGAAAGCCAGAACGTCACTTACCGATACAGTACGAATGTAAACGTTACAATTAACGACGCCAAAGGAAGCCTTGCGTCATTATCCCCCGACGCCACGGTGATTCTGACCATTAACGCCGGCAATACGGTGACCGCTGTCCAATCGGCGGATTTCGGCATCAATTCCGAGGAAAACAGGATCGTTAAGGGCATCGTCGAGGAAAACAATCCGGAGCTGGGGTATATCACCCTGTATAATGAAGACGGTACGGGGACGGGAAAAAATGCGGCAGCAAAGCTGGCGGCTTTAAGGACTTACAATTACATTAACCAGAACGGCATGGAGGTCTTCCGGAATCATTCGGCGGCAAGGGTGGACGACATCCAGACGGGAGACAGCGCTTTTCTGAAGCTGGATGAGGATGGAAACATCGTTTCCGTCAGCGCTGTTGACAATTATTTAGTAAAATACGGGACAGTCAAATCGAAGCTGCCCGGTGAAATCGTGGTGGAATACAGGGACGGCACACAGCAGGTATTGGCTGTCGGAAAGGACGTGCTTTTTATTCAGGACAAAAAGCTTACATCCTTCAATTCCTTAAAAGATGGGGATCGGGTAAAGCTTCTTCTCAACGCCACCAATAAGGCTACGGACCTGAAAGAAGTCACGATCGAAGGCGATGAACACTTTATCACAAACATTTATAAAGGTGAAATTTCCTACCTGGATGATATGTCAGACAAATTGATGCTGCTAAATTTGCAGGTTTTCAGGAACGGCGCCTGGCAGCGTACCGACCGCAAGGGCTTCACAAGCATCCCTTTGGCGGATGGGTACAGGCTCAACCTGGGTGACAGTGCGTACACCATTGAAAAGGTCAATAAGCTTTTAGCCGGGAATGAGGCGTATGTAGCCGTTGAAAAGGACTATGGCGGAGAAGAAAAGGCGGTGCTGGTTTCCTACAGATTCGCAGATGATACGGAAACGAAATACAGCGACAAGATTACACATGCAATGTCCGGTTCCGCCAGCTTCGGACTTGCCGCTGAAAACAAAACCATCGCCTACGATTCGGGAAGCATTGTAGTTAAAAACGGCAGACTGGTTTCAGGCAGCAGTCTGGCTGAAAATGACAGGGCCTATGTGGTGGCCAATAGAAGCTACGGCACAGGAAATTTCAACGCAGGGGTTGTGCTGGTGGAGGCGCCGGTGGATAACGGGCTTTTGCAGATCTACAGGGCCAGGATTAAAGCAATTGATGAAAACAGCAGTTTCACGGCAGATTCCTTCTCCCAGCTCAGCGGTACGGAGTGGGAATACCACAATACGCCCAAAACCTTTACCCTGACCTTCAACACCCGGCTGCTGGGCGATGACGGCGTATTGAATATCAGGGATTTCAAGGGCTATGGCAAGGATAGTTATTTGAACAGAGTTGTCTACATTGTTTCGGATGGCACCAATGCACAGCTTATCAGTACGGCGCCCTACGGTACGGTAAATGTCAAGGGTACCGTGTTTGAAATATCCGGAGGCGAAACCGGCGAGGAAGGTACCCTGCTGGCAGAGCCGGACAGCCTGAAGCTGCGCAATACCAGAATTTACAATAGCGGGAATTATGTATGGGATGACGCAAAGGAAATGGCAATCACTATCCCGGAGAACGCGATTATCATTAAAGACGGCATAGCCATAAAGCCATCCGGAATCAGAAACGGAGACGCCGTAAGAATAATAAAGAAGGATACCGGGCTAACCGGCGATGCATATTTGATTTTTGTTGAAAGCTGATCCAGGCTTGCGAGGGGGTTCTTATGAAGAAATTTATGATTTTTGCAGTTTGCCTTATTTTCATCATCGGTATGCTTCCGATGGAAACCGCACTTGCAAGAGAAGGCGACGCCGGCTATGAGGGCGGAATATCCTCCGGAGATGTGACAGGCAAAACCTCTTACGAATACCAGGAAGTGTGCTTTATCACAGGTGAACCCGTGGTGCTGAAGGGGACCCTGATAATTAAAAAACAGATGAAACAGGATAAAATAACGTCAACCTATACCTATAACCTTAAAAATGCGGACAAAGCGGCAACTTTGACCAGAACCCTGTCCTTTACGACGACGGTTACCAAAAAAGACAATGGGCAGACCATTGAGGAGTCCTCCTATGCAAAGCCTGCGTCGGAGAGCATCAAATTCGGCAATACCACCTACACATTGAAAAGCAGCGACTTCACAAGGTCCAGTCTCATAGACACCAAGCCTGCAATAAATTATTATGCCGGCAACCTCTGGGGTAAAAGGGTCTACCAGACAGGAACAGCGACAAACGGCGGGTCCGTTACACTGGAAACCACCGGGAACTTTTATGGCTATGACCAGTATTGGGGCAATGCGGAGGTAGAGGTACTGAATTATATCATTACAGGGGAAAAAAACAAGGGCGGTGAAATTGACAAATGGGGAGGGACAGCAAGCGTTTCACTCTCTTCGAACGTCACAAAACAGCTGAAGTATTACAAAAACAAGCCGGACGAGATAAGCTTCGAGGGCGGATATGCGGAAACCCAGTACAACAATAATGTGCTGGAATATACCTGCCGGCTTCCCGAGTTTGATTCCAAAGGAGTCTCCACCGACAGTATGGTCACAAAATCCGACAGCTTGAAAATAGAAACCTTCCCCGTACAAAAAATGCTGCCGTCCATGACGTTGAGCAGTGTTCGGGGACATTGGGCCGAAGAGGATATCCGGCTGATGTTCGGATTGGAGGTATTTAAAGGAGACGGCGCCGGATTCAGGCCGGATCAGTATATTACCAGGGCTGAGTTCACAGCGGCAATGGTCCAGGCTGCAAAGGAAGTGCCGGCGGACCCCGCCCTTGCTTCAAAAGTTGCCTCCCGGGGCCAGACCGCGAAAAAACAGACGCCGGTTTCTCCATTCAACGACGTCTCCATTGACAACACTTATTTTGCGCAAATCGACAACGCTTTCAAGCGGGGACTTATCACCGGGACAGGCCAAAATCTCTTTGGCCCCAACAACAGTCTTACGGTTGCCGATGCCTTGACGATTTTCGTCCGCGCCCTGGGGCTTGAAGCTTTGGCGCCTTCCCCCGTGGCCGTGACCAACTTCAAGGATAATGACCTTATACCGACAAGCGCCAGAAATGCCGCTTACGTAGCTGCAAGGATAGGCCTTGTTCAGGGGGACGAGAAGGGATACCTGAAGCCCAATGAAAAGCTGACAAAAGCAAGGACGGCCACGATGATCAACCGGTTTATTTCCTATATGCAATCCGGAATCCGGGAGGAATACAGGGGTAACATCATTAATTATTAATAAATAGTTAAAAGTTAATATTTACCTTGCAAAGGCGGCCTGAAAAAGTCGCCTCTTTTTATGATTTGTGCTAAAATTAAAATGATACCATGGCGGACATGTTATTTTGCCACAGTACCAATAAAATACAAAAGGGGAATTTTTGTGAGACAGTACATAAAAAACGGTTCGTTCAAGCGATTGGTGTTTTTCCTATTGATCTTTTGCCTGTTATTTTCCCAGGTCATGGTTGCAAGTGCCGCTGCCCTGGACCAGAACAAGATTGACACAAATTATTTGCAGAGTGTGATCGATATGATCCTTGAGAAATATAATGGCCAGATAACTCCGGAGCAATTGATGGAAGGTGCATTAAAAGGGGTTTTCGATACCATGGACCCATATACCACCTATTATACCCCGGAAGAGGCGGACAAGTTTATGGGTGATATCAGCGGGACCTTCACCGGCATTGGAATACAAATGGTATTAAGCGACGATTACATCTTAGTTGCCAAAGTGTTTTCCGGTTCTCCTGCAGAAAAGTCGGGGTTACTGCAGGGAGACAGGATTGCTGAAGTCGACGGCAGGAGCATCGTAGGGGTGTCTCTGGATGAAGCATCCTCGCTTATTATGGGTGAAGCCGGTACAAAAGTGAAGCTTGGCGTTCTCAGAAACGGCAAGACAGGGGTTATTAATATTGATATCACCCGTGCCGTAATTACCATCAATCCTGTTATCTGTGATATCATCAACGGAATCGGTTATATAAGACTGGATACTTTCAGCTCAACGTCGGGTGCATATATGGCTTTGGCCCTGCAAAAGATGGACGATGCCGGCGTTACCAAGATTATTTTGGACCTCCGGGGCAATCCGGGAGGCGAGGTGAGTCAGGCGGTGGCCATCGCAAGAAGGTTTGTGCCGGAAGGACTGATAACAAAGCTGGATTTTAAATCGGAAGCTTTTGAGGATGAGGTATACAATTCTTATCTTGCAGCCCCCAAGTATAAGCTGGCGGTTTTAGTGGACGGCATGAGCGCAAGCGCGTCGGAGATTGTAGCCGGTGCGATCCAGGACACCAAGGCGGGTACCCTTATCGGCACTAAAACCTTTGGCAAGTCCAAGGTGCAGGGCTTGATCCCCCTATTGACTCCCGAAGCCTCCGCCAAATATGAAAAGCAGCTTGGCGTAAAAACCGTGGATGTTGTGAACCTGAAGGAGGAATATGGGATTACTCCCAAGGAGGACGAAATCATAGGCTATACAAAGATGACCATCGGCTTTTATTATACGCCCAATGGAAAGCTTATTGACGGAACAGGCATCACACCCGACATAACGGTGGATGACACCCGGTCCGTTGCAGATGTGGTCCTGTCTGGAATTCAAAAGCTTACAGTCACCGCTAAGCCCGGCTTGAACGATGGCGGGACGGATGTCACCAATGCGGAAAAGATACTCAAGGTGTTGGGCTATGATGTCGGAACACCGGACAACCTGCTGGATGGAAAGACATTTGCCGCTATAAAGAAATTCCAGAAGGATATGAAGTTGTATGCATACGGCGTTCTGGATTTTACAACCCAAAAGGCCCTTAACAGCGCTCTGGACGGGATACTCCTTAAGTATGACAAACAATTTGCCAAGGCCATGGAGGTTTTGAACAAATAGTGTAACGGCTGACTAATTATTATAGAAGAAAATCAGGGGACATCTCAAAAACGCATTTCAAGGGGTGTCCCTTACCATTTCCGGCAGCTTGCCCGAATTCCATTATTTTATACTATTTTCGCTGTTTTTACTATTGACATGGCCAACCTACAAATATAAAATTATAAGGTATGTTTGGCATTCTATTTTGGAGGAAAAACCATGTCTGTAAAGTACATTTTCGTCACCGGCGGTGTTGTTTCAGGTCTAGGAAAGGGGATTACTGCCGCATCACTTGGAAGGTTGCTGAAAGCAAGAGGTCTGCATGTAACCATTCAGAAATTTGACCCGTATATCAACGTCGATCCGGGAACAATGAGCCCATATCAACACGGAGAGGTGTATGTCACAGACGATGGCGCTGAAACTGATCTGGACCTTGGACATTATGAAAGGTTTATCGATGAAAATCTAAACAAAAACAGTAATGTCACCACAGGAAAAATCTATTGGTCCATCATCAGCAAAGAAAGAAAAGGTGACTTTCTCGGGGGTACGGTTCAGGTTATACCGCATATAACCAATGAAATAAAAGATCGAATATTCAGGGTAGGCAAGTCCGATCACACCGACGTGGTTATCACCGAAATCGGCGGCACCGTCGGCGACATAGAGAGCCTGCCTTTTTTAGAGGCCATCCGGCAGGTAACCACAGATATCGGCAGAGAAAATGTCATGTACATCCATGTGACCCTGGTGCCTTATCTTGGCAAGTCCGGCGAGTTGAAAACAAAGCCCACTCAGCACAGTGTAAAAGAGCTTCGGAGTATCGGTATTCAGCCGGATGTGATTGTTTGCCGTACCGAAAAGCAGCTCTCCAAGGATTTAAAAGACAAGATCGGCTTGTTCTGCAATATAAGGGGCGATTCAGTGATTCAGAACATGGACGTGGAAATATTGTATGAAGTCCCGCTGATGCTTGAAAAAGAAGGATTGGCCGATATCGTATGCAAACGGCTCGAACTGAAATGTCATGCGCCCGATCTGACCGAATGGAATGAAATGGTGGAGAAACAGAGAAATCTAAAAGAATCGGTCACCATCGCCCTGGTTGGGAAATATGTGGAGCTGCATGACGCCTATCTCAGTGTAGTAGAAGCATTGAAGCACGGCGGGATTGCAAATAACGCCGATGTACATATACAATGGGTCAACTCGGAGCATGTGGATACGGAAAATATTAAGGATTTGCTTTTAACGGCGGATGGAATACTGGTACCCGGCGGTTTCGGCGACAGGGGCATCGAGGGAAAAATCCTTGCAGCCCAATACGCAAGGGAGAATAATATCCCGTATTTCGGTATATGCCTCGGAATGCAGATGGCTGTCATCGAATTTGCAAGAAACATCTGCGGCTTTACGGAAGCCCATAGCTCCGAATTCAATGAAAACACCGGGTATCCGGTAATTGATCTAATGCCCGAGCAGAGGGATATTGACGAGAAGGGCGGGACCATGCGCCTGGGAATCTATCCCTGCAAAATCAATGAGAAATCCAGAGTTTTCGGTATCTATAACGACGAACTCATCTATGAAAGACACAGGCACAGGTACGAATTCAACAATGAGTACAGGGAATTAATGACAGGTAAAGGCTTGGTGCTTTCAGGACTTTCTCCCAGTGAAAGGCTGGTGGAAATCGTCGAATTGCCCGGACATCCCTGGTATATCGGCGTTCAATTCCATCCGGAATTCAAGTCCAGACCCAACAGGCCTCACCCCTTATTCAGAGATTTTATCAGAGCTTCGCTGGCAAAACAGAAAAGTATATCGAAATAAATTAAATCAATTATATAAAGAATAAAAGAAGCATATGAAAGTGCTTCTTTTTATTTGTATAATATGCTCATTCCTTGACAATACTTTTATTAGTAGAATTGATTTAAAAAAACGAGAGGGGACACAGCCGCAAAAAGCAAATGTTCTCTCTTGAATGAAAGCAAATTTCAGGGGGATTGTTAAATGAGCAAAGTTTTACTGATGATGAGAGCAATCGGAAGCAGCCAGCGGGTAGGAAACGCAGTTAAAATAGGCGTAACGTTAATTATCACGGTATCCCTTGTTGCCGGAATGCTGTTGAATTCTTATTCCGAAGAGGTAAACAAGGGGCTGGCGGACAACCTGATCAGGCTTCACGTTATCGCCAACAGCGATTCACCGGCAGATCAGGCCTTAAAGCGGGATGTCAGGGACAGGGTCCTTGATTATATGAAACTGCAGCTGGGGGGTTCCAAGAACGTTGATCAGACGAAAGTCATTATAAATGAAAAGATGGATGGAATAATATCCGTTGTAAAAGATGAGCTTACCCGGCAGGGCAAAGACTATGACGTCAGGGTCAGTCTAGGGAGCTATCCCTTTCCCACCAAATCCTACGGGGATATCGCCCTGCCCGCCGGGAATTACGAAGCACTGAGAGTGGTCATTGGAAAAGGCGAAGGGGCCAACTGGTGGTGTGTACTCTTTCCTCCGTTATGCTTTGTCGATGTGACCCATGGCACCGTCCCGGAGCCGGTGAAAGAGGACTTGAAAAATGCGCTTACCGATGAGGAATACAGCATCGTCACGTCTGTGGAGACGGATGAAGAAATACCGGTAAAAATTAAATTCAAGATCGTTGAATTCTTCCAGGACTCAAAAATCAAATTCACAGGACTGATAACAAAAATTTTCAACACTCCGTAATAGACCGCAAGGTCTATTTTTTTTGTGCATTTTTATAGGGACTGAGATTATTAATTGTCAATTACTTTGGGAATGCATTGTCGTCGTCATATAATTCTTTCAAAAAGAGTTCCTCAACATCTCCTATCTTGTACTAAAAAAGTATAATATATTACAATATATTAACAGTATTGGAATTTAGTTGACACGCTGCGCGAGTATTTAGTAAAATACAAAATAGCATGCTTGCATGAATATAAATAAAGAGTGCAGTGGTATGAGTACGAAGGAGAATCAAGATGATATTAAAACTAAAAAAGGAAAAAAGAATAAAGATTATTATATTTCCATATCTCCTAATATTTTTCGCAACCTTAGGAACGGCGTGCGTACAGCAAAGGACGTCACCGACTGAAAGCCATAACATATCGCAAAGCATTACAGAAAATGTTAATAATGAGAGCAACGCCAATTCTTCAAGCAGTCTAAAACCTGCAAATAATAACGCACAAAGTGCAAACAAAAAAGTCAATGTTGAAGCACGCAACTATGTGCTAAGTTTGATAGCAGACAATGATGAAGCGCTTTTAAATGGAGAAGCTGTAACATTGCCAACTCCTCCTTTTATTCAAAACGATACTTTTTATATACCTCTGAAAGCAGTAGCGGAGCTGCTTGGCGGGACATATTCTTTCGAAGGCGATATTGCAACCATTGAATTATTTGGCAGCACAACCAAATATCAAATAGGCTCCCGTTCTGTTATTATCAATGGGGAAACTTACGTAGTGTCGGGTGAAAGACTCCTTTTCAATAAAGATGAAACTTTCAACACTACTGTAGCCGTTGATGAAAAATATGTACCTATCGTTTCGAATAACGTTGTATTTATACCCGTAAATTTTACTGCGCGTATCTATCCCATTAACGTTCCCGATAACGGTATTTATACAACATGTGAACATCCGGAATCACGCATGGTGATTTTAGGAGGTCTTGAAAATGAACGAGGTATTAATGAAGTCAAATTAAAGGATTCCTATGACGACCTGTCGGCGAGTTTCAGGTCGCAACTGCAATCCGCAGGGGTTGTAGGCGAGGTAATCAATTATAGTATTGAGGAATATAAAAACGATGATGTGGAAGTATATGTCATGCGTATTAATAAGCCATATGACGACATCGAAGACATGGATGGGAAAGTATGCGCTATCAGAGAGAGCTTCTCAAGCGGTAACCGCTACAGCACGCCACGTGGCTTGAAAACCGGAGATACGGCATATCGGGCATGGCGACTATACGGTTATGAAGGTTTTACAAATTCATTTTCCTATAAAGTAGAAGGCGGATTAGTAAGCTCCTTTACTTTTTATACGCGCTATTATGGCGGTCAGTTTTAGAAAAAAATAAAATCCAATTTTAGGTTTGCAAATTAAGGTGATTACTGTAAGGCACCCTGGTGGGGTAAACCACGGAAAGCATTGAAGGATATCTTTTATGATCGGACTACGCAGTCCGAATATAATAAAAATAGGAATGAAAGTAATGCGGTGTTCCCCAAAGGAGAATTGATGTCCAGCCGCCAGGCCGGCGTATCTTACAGTGGAGTAATCGCTTTCTTCATTATGAAGACGGATGGTAAGATTATGTATCTCTGGATAAAATCCTCCTCAATACTTCACTCTGCATGATCTTTTTCAGATCATCCACACCAAAGTGCTCCAGTATTTTCATTACATTTAGATTATCGAAGGGTGTCAGTATAAAAGAATCTTCGCCAAACTCATTCACCAGCTTTGTAGCCTTTTCAACATCAATGTTTGTCCTGGGTCCGCCCGTACAGCCGCCTTTGCAGCCCATGCCTTCAATAAAGTTGGCATTGACCTTTTCACCGCTGCCCAGGCTGTCCAATATCCTTTTGCAATCTTTTACTCCGTCTACACGCTTGGCCTTCAGCTTGATAACCCTGGCAGGCTCCAGCCTGTTGACCACCGTTTTGACCGAGAGGCTGACGCCTCCCGTCCTGGCATAGATTCTGCCTCCGAAGGAGGCCTGGTCCTTATCGTTTGGCTGCAGCTCCTCCGGATGGATGTCAAGGGCTTTAAATATTTCCAGCAGTTCTCTGAAATTCAGGACATAATCAATGGAATCCAACAGGTCCGGTTCTTTGATTTCCGCCTTTTTGGCAATGCAGGGTGCGATGAAAACCACCTTTGCCCCGGGATACAGCTCTTTCAGAATTCTTCCGGAGGCGATCATCGGCGACACCGAGGGTGACATATGCCGGTTTATTTCCGGGTAGCTCTTTTTTACCATGTTAAACCATACCGGGCAGCAGCAACTGGTCAGGAAAAAATCCTGCTCTGTTTTTACAAGGTGATTGAATTCCAGTGCTTCCTTTATGGTTAAGATATCCGCAAACAGTGCCACTTCGATCATATCTTTGAAACCCAGCAGTCTCAAAGCGGTTCGCAGCTGTCCAATACTGACATCATCACCGAACTGGCCGACAATGGCAGGAGCCACGGTGGCATAGACAGGCGTCTTTTGATCTTTCAGCAAGTCAATGAGCGGTACGAATTCGATTTTGTCGGCCAATGCTCCGAAATCACATTTGGATAAGCAATACCCGCAACTCAGGCATTTGTTATTTTCAATTACCGGCGGGCGATTCCTCCGGTAGATGTCATTCTCATACTTAACGGCTTGAGTGCATTCACAGGGCTTGTCGGTACATTCGTCGCAGGGACCGTCAATTTTGACAATCACCGGCAGCTCGACTTTTCCGGAGCTTTTGATTTTCTCAAGCTCGTCGCTGAAGGCCTCATTCCCTTTGGGGTCCAGCCCCATGGCCACCCGGATGTGGTTTTTTATAAAAGGCATCTCATCGTCGGGAAAACCATAGTCTTGCTTGATTTCTTCCGCCAGGGCATTTAAATCGGCAGCGCTTTTCAAGCTTCCGTCCCAATATCTCTTTACCACTTCCTGAAAAATAACCATCCGCTTTTCGTCGAAATTGCTGTATTTTTCTTCCCGCATGTATAAACCTCCCTGTCCTGGAGTATTTGCAAATACTATATAAAATATTATTATACTCCCAGTTATAATAACAAATAATCTTAAATAATGTAAGAGAGTATTTTTCCAGATAACAGAAGAATTGGTACAGATACTGCTCCTTGTTCGTTATTGTGCTCGCTGAAAGATGCTGCACATGCGAAGATAGAAATAGGTACAAGCTTATCTCCATGTCTGTGCTGCCATGGAAAATCTTTTCAACTTGAGGGGTACGGAATTCAAAATCACCGTCTTTCTGATAAGAAGTCAGCATACCGACTGCACCTAGCTGTATCCGCTCACTATGTGTTAACTTTTCAGCCAATATATGGGTTCCCCAAAGTCTCATGACAATACTGGAATCCAATTGATTCAGAAGAATTGTATAGTTATGCAGTTCCATCCAATTAGCGAGATAACCCAAAAGTGCCTTCAGGCACAGCTAGTATTAGACCCTTTCAGGGTTCAAATAAATACCGCCCGTTTTACGGGTGGATGATTATTTTTCATGAAATAGCCAAAAGGCCAATACGATTTCCGCCATTACTTCCGGATTCAAGCCGCCAATCTGGAATAGAGTGAACAAAACATGACGTTAAACAAGAAATGATGTTGGCTAAAACAATTTAGTGTAAACTACCACAAAGACAAGCAGGTAAATAAGTGGATAAAAGACAACAAAAGTGGAAATTAAACTATATACAAGAGAAAAATGTAAATATAAAATTACTACTAAGGTAAATCAAGTACGATCTTTAAAAGTAATTGGAAAAGTAAAACCTGTTTTGTAGATATAGTCTTGTATCTAAAAAAGCCATCATATGCAGTAAAGAGAAGAAGAAAGAAATTGTAAAACGAATACATGAAAAAGTGATGATGAATCATAAAAAAAATTAGAAAGATCTATGCTCTCAAAGATAATTTAATGTTATTGGAGGGTAATGTGGGTGCATATATAGAATTTTTTAAAAGATCATTCCTGCAACAGTATGCCTACAGGATAAATTCGTTTATTCAAATAGCAAGTTCAATGTTAAAATTATTTGTTCAAGTAAGTGTATGGTCAGCCCTATATCATAATACAGGCGAAATAAACGGCATATCATTACAAGATATGATTAGTTTCCTAATCATTAATCTTATAATAACAAGTATTGCTAATACAAATATAGGTAACCAAATAGGGCAAAGGGTATCGGAAGGGACGATAGGGATTGACTTTATCAGACCTGTAAGTTTTAAATTTTATTTGATCTCGGAAGATATGGGAGCGGCTTTTTTTAAAATTCTTTTTAATGTGTTACCTGTATGTATTTTTGCCAGTCTATTCTGGGGCGTACAGTTTCCTGCCAGGCTTTCACATATCATTCTGTTTGCTGTTTCCATGATTTTAGGGATAGCGCTTATGTATCAGATAGATTATGTTTTAGGCCTGCTGGCTTTCTGGTTCAAAACAGCATTCTATATGGAGTGGTTTTCAAGAGCCTTTTTCGAGTTGTTTGCAGGAACATTTGTGCCATTATGGTTTTATCCTCATGTACTTTATAAAATAAGTCAATACTTGCCTTTTCGGTATGTCTTGTTTGACCCGATCTCTATTTATCTGGAAAAGGTATCCACAGGCAGTGCAAATGACATTATTTTAGTGCAATTGATTTGGATTTTGCTGTTGCAGCTAATTGAATATGTTATGTGGAATCAGATCAGATCAATAGTAACTGTCCATGGAGGTTAAGATGGATTACCTTAAACTATATTTGGAATTTATAAAAATTAAACTTAATGGCATTATTATTCATAGGAGTGCGTTCTTTTGGTCATCTGTATCAAAAGCTGCTGTATGGGCAACAGAGTTTCTTTTGATATGGATTATGGTTAAGCAGTTTAAATCCATTAACGGATGGTCGGCTTATGAGGTAATGTTTCTTTACGCGTTAAATCTTACATCATATTCATTTGCAGGTTTCTTCCTTTTTGGATTATCCTTTAGTTTGCCAAACCTGATTAATTCAGGAGAGTTTGACGAGGTATTAATAAAACCGATGAACAATTTTTTATATCTTGTTTGTAGAGAATTCAATACAGGTTACTTCAGTAATATTTCCATATCAATAACGGTCATGGTAATTTGTTTACTAAAATTGAAAATTTCTTTTGGAATTTTAAGCCTGTTATTCTTTATAATGGTTATTTTAGGCGGCGTGTTAATTCAAGGGGCTGCATTCATGTTTTCATCCGTTCCGGCTTTTTGGATAATACAAAGCAGTGGCTTAAGGTTTATTGCAAATGATTTCCGGGGATTTATCAGATACCCTGTCTCAGTCTATAATAAAGTTATTCAAGTTACTCTTACTTTTATTATCCCATATGCTTTCATCAGTTTTTATCCATCACAGTATTTTTTAAAGAAAAATGATTTTTTAATGTTTAACTCATATATACAGTATCTGTCTCCGGTGGTAGGGATAATATTATTTGCATTGGCGTATAGATTTTGGAATATCGGGGTTAGGCATTATAAGAGTTCAGGTTCATGAGGGGGATACTATGGCATTAATTGAAATGAAAAATGTTACAAAGGAATTTAAAACCTTAAAGCGACAGAAAGGGATATTAAATATAATTAAATCCATTATTTCAAAAGAATTTGAAATAAAAAAGGCTGTTGATAATATCAGCCTTAGTATTGATAGAGGAGAGTTGGTCGGATATATCGGACCAAACGGAGCAGGTAAATCTACAACAGTTAAAATGCTCTCTGGAATACTGACACCATCTGCCGGAAAAATCTTTATAGATGGCATGGTACCTCATGAAAATAGAAAAGAAAATGCAATGAAGATTGGTGTTGTATTCGGACAACGTTCACAATTATATTGGGACCTCCCAATGGAGGATACTTTTCAGCTTTATAAAAAAATGTATAAAGTTGATGATAAAACATATCGAAGAAATGTAGATTTTTATGTTGAATTGCTTGAAATGCAGGAATTTTTGCATAGACCGGTAAGACAATTAAGTCTGGGGCAGAAAATGAGAGGGAACCTGGCAATTGCATTACTTCACGACCCCAATATCGTATACCTTGATGAACCTACTATAGGACTTGATGTAGTTGCAAAAAGCAATATTAGAAAATTTATACGGGAAATAAACAAAGAAAAAAATACGACAGTGATTTTGACAACACATGATATGGATGATATTGAACAGATTTGCTCTAGATTAGTTATGATAGATCAGGGAAGGGTCATATATGACGGGTCTCTTGACTCTTTCAAGGTAAAATACGGAAGTGAATATGTGTTGGCGGTAGATTTTGAGGACGAGAATACTATTATATCAGACCCAAGGTTAAAGGTTATTAAGGAACAAGGGCGGAGCAAACATATTCTATTTGATAAAAGGACTGTGGGCGTTGCTAATGTGATTGTAAGTATAACTCAGAACTATAAGATTACTGATATCAGCATTAAGGAGGCAGATATAGAGGATGTAGTAAGAGAGATATATATAAACAATAAAATTACGGAAAATAAGTGCATTGCAATAGGTTGAAATCAAATCAGGAATTGGAGGGGATTTTTAGTGACTAAACTTACCAGTGAGCAAGCATTAATTTTGGATATTGCCAAGAATGCTTTAAATATTGAGGACTTACAAGTAAATGAAGAGATTATAAGCAACATGGACTGGGATTTATTTTTAAAAACTGCACTAGATCATAAAGTGTTTCTACTAGCATACAAGGCAGTTTTCAGATACTTGCCGAATTTTTATGTAGACAAGTATAAGCAAGAATATAATGCTATTATAAACAAAATAAACTGTATTGTTGAAGAGATTGAAAGGGTTTGCAAACTTGCAGATGAAAATGCTATAAGATATGTTGTATTTAAAGGTATTTCTTTTTCAAAAATTATTTATGATGATATCTATGCCAGACAATTTCACGATATTGATATTTTAGTCGAAGAAGATGACATGATTAAGCTGGATTATATTATAAGAAAAAACGATTATTTTCAGGTATATTATTTTGATTCGCATAATTCGTCGTTTAAGCTGCTTCCTTTTCCGTTGCTTAAAGATCCTGGTCACCATGAATATTTTGAATACTGTATAAAGCTGAAAAATAATGAAATTATAAAACTCGAAATTGCAAGATTTCTCCATATTATTAAAGATAGGCATATTAGTAGTTTTTCATGGGGTATCCAAGTTCTTCAAATAAATGATTTTATTATAAGTACTTTTGATTTTTATCATACTCTTCTATCTTTATGTGAGAATACCTATATAAATTCTGAAGAGATGTGTAGTTCACTTGGCAAATACATGATTAGAGATTATATTGACTTATATACTTTCTGTTCAAAATATAAAAATAAAATCAATTGGGATGAGTTCAAGGAAATGGCAATCAAATATGATGTATTAAATCAAATAACTATAGTTTTCGAAAACTTATTCCAAATTTATGAGGATAATTGGGTTCTTGATATTAAAGAACACCTAAAGAAGAATCATAATTACAATCCGTATCCTGAACTTAAATGGAAAAACTCCTTTGTGAATAGAATATTTTCAGGAATGGAAGGGAAAATCGAAACAATTCAACAAATAAAAGAAAAAATTTTTAGCAAGCCAGTCTCTCCATTAATATCTGTATCAAAATCTAGGAATATTCAAGAATGTGATCTATTTGATACAAATAATTATTATTATTTAGAGAATAAGTATATGCTGGACTTAAGGTTTCTAATTTCCTATGACGAAAGCAACTTGTTTCTTTTGCTGAATATGGATAAAAGAATGTATAAAAACCTCAATAAATATATTTTTGAATTTCGTGTATTTGATAATGATATGGGGAGTAGGGTTATGACAACATTCGTTGACATATCACGTAATGAAAATGATATAGTATGTGGTTATTGTAATTCATATGATTCATTTAGTTCAAATGATTTAAGGGCAAATGAATTATTCAAACGTTGTAATGGGGAAATAATCAATTTTGATGAAATTAGTATCATAAAAACTGCTGTTCCTTTTAAGGACTTATTAATAGATGTTTCAAAACCTTTATTAAAGGTTGCATATTGTTTGACACTTTTAAAGAAAGTGTATGAACACGTGTATCAACCTATTTGTTCTTCTGCTAAGTCATTTTTTGATAACAATATAGTAGAAATTAAAGTTTCATAAATGCTTCCCAATTTAATTTTCTATACAGTTTAAATCAATAAAAATTTGTGAGGTATAATATGGTAATTGGATATAACCTTAAAGGAAATATAACATCACTGAGTGATTATAAAGTAGGCCTTTCGATCAAAAGGAATTCAAAAAGATTAAGGGACTTTGTTGAAGGAATGACTTTAAAGGAGAAATTACTTAATGCTAAAGGTATGATAATGGTCCATCAACCTACAAATACCAGTATAGCACATTTTAATTTTATTCACAGCCAGCATTTTTTTCCCTTAAGTATTTTAGATTATGCTGTAGCTATACAAAACTTGGTTTGTAGGAATATACCTTCACTTCCTATTCTCTCCATTGATTCACATGATTATGGACCTTGTGATTTTAGATGCCTGGATTGTTTGGCGGAAGAGACTAGAACATGGGGAGAAAAAAAACTGGGTTTTAAGAATTTTGACCCAGTTCATTATGAAGCAGTATTGACAGAAATCAGCAGATATTCTCGGGAAAGAGGATGTGAATCTGTAAGGTTTGAAATGTCTGGTGAAGGCAATCCTGATATGTATTCCCATAGAGCAAGAATTATTAGGCATGCTAAGGAAAAGTGTAATATGGGAGTGGTGTATGTAAGTTCTGGAAGTCGTTTGACAAAGGAGTCCATTGATGCTCTTGTTGAATGTGCATCATATATAAGAATAAGTTTTCCGGGACTTAACAATGACGCATATTCTATTTATTCTAGGCAAGCCGGAAATCGTAAGGACCAGTTTACATATGATGCTGCTTTGAGACTACTGGAAACACTGACTAATAGAAGGGCACAGTGTGGAAGAGATGGTGAATTATTAATTGGTATTAGGACATGCATGCGTCCTGAAAATGAAGGCTGGTATAATAAAACTGCCCTTCGTATTGGTGAATTAGGGGCTGACAGTTTTCAAATTGTAAAGATACTTGTTCCCATTGGATATAATGTTCAGGATTTTCCTTTATCTAATGAAACAATTTATGAATTACAGGAAGTTAAAAGAAAAAAGGGGGATGGAAAGCTGATGCATGTCCAAGTGCCCCAAAAACTTGACTATATGTATTATAGCAGAGAAATCGATGAACTAATAAAACCAGCTGAATGTTTTAGCTCATCAGTATCACCAATATTATACGGGCCTCATCTCGTAATATGCACACATTGGGGAAAAATTACTGATATTGAGAATTCACATTATGGAGTAATAACTGGTGAACCTGGTCAGCTAAATAATATAATTGCCGGGAATAGAGCAAATAAGATTAGAGATCATGTGCCTAGCCGCTGTAATGATTGCTGTTCTATATATGATAACCTGATTATGTCAGCAATTAAAGCACAGTTATCACTTGCTAAGGATCCTAATGAAGTAGGTTTTTATTTGACTTATTATCCAAAGTAACTTAATTCCGTTAGGCAGAAATTTAAGATTTATTAAATAGTTCTTTATTAATAATAAGTATTAATTATAAAACTAATTGGAAAGGGTAGAGATATGACTCGCAACTTAGAAATTATTTCAACGGTACGTTCTTCAAAGTTAGAACCTTTCTATGAAGAGAGAGTGAGAAGATTGGTTATATTAGGATCAACTATTCTTCGATATAATATAAGCAAACACGATGCGGTTGATTATGTTAAAGATATTTTTACAGCGAAAGATATAATTTCAAGCATGAATTTGCTTACTAAAATCAAGATTATGGTGGATATTCCGTTGCCAGGGACAAAAATAAGGCTTGGGCGATTTCCTCAAAATGAAATAAAAGTAGCGAAAGGGCAGAAAGTTATATTTAAGAGCAGCTTTGAACCAGTCTGTTTTGGTGACTTCATACCTATAAAATGCGATGCAATAGGAAATAAAGTATTTCATGAACAAATTATAGTATATGGTGATGGTGAAGGTAGATTTATTATCGATGATATCATCGATGACAACAGTTTTTCAGCACTTTCCCAAAATAGTTTCTCAATGTGGTCTCATAAAGGTATTCATATTGGTAGTATTACAAATCAAATGAGTGATCCAATTGAAGTTAGAAAGTACATAGATTTTCTATCAAGCATTTCACCCGATATGGTAGCTTTTTCATTTGTAGAAAGTTCAGAGCAGGTAATCAATCTAAAAAAACTTTTTAGCGCCATATTAGAGCAAAAAAAAATTGATTTTGTCAGTAAAATAGAGACATCAACAGGGGTAAAAAATATAGAAGACATAGCAGAATTATCTGACTACATCATGATAGCAAGAGGTGATTTAGCCTTGACATCACCTTTCACAATGTTAGGAATATATCAAAAAAGGATAATAGAAGCGTGTAAAAAGAAAGGTGTAAACGTATATGTGGCCACAGATATACTGGATTCTTTATATTTTAAATCTATTCCTTCAAGAGCAGAGATTATTGATATAACTGATTTAATTATTAGTGAAGTTGCTGGAGTCGTATTATCAGCACCTCTTTCTGCTTGTGAAAATTCGGAATTGGTTATTGGGACAATTAAAGAAATCCAACACCTAATTGAGAAATAACTATTTATATATACTTATATGGATAAAGGAGTTAAGTTAATGCAATGTAATAAAATGAGCGATGGATATTGCATAGACATTATGCTAACTGAACTATGCAATGTTAAATGTACACACTGTTATATGCGAGCTGACAGTTCTACAAATAAAATCACCATCACCAAGACTCAACTAGATGCTCTAATTGACAATCTCCCACCAAATCCAAAAAGAATAATATTCACAGGTGGAGAAGTATACATGAAAAAAGACCTTCTCTATTATGCATTAAGTCAGGTTCAGAAGAAATTCATAAACAATAAAGAGCTTAGTATACGAATTGAGACAAACGGTATGTTTTTTTATCAATCTCCACAGACAATCATTGAAGAAGCAAAAAGACTAATTAGTTATGGCGTGGATGTCATTAGATTGTCCGATGATGAATTCCATGCTGCTGGGGGGGTTGATTTGGAAAAAGTTAGATTGATCGGTAAGGTTCTGCAAGAGGGGGGATTGTCTATACGAGCTAGTTACCTTATTCAAAATAAAGCTCTTCCCATAGGAAGAGGCGAAGGATTGGAAGAAGAAAAAAGGGAATCAAAAAAATGCATGAATTATCCATCGACTATTTATAAGCCATACTTATTTACAGACATTGGTGGAAACTTATATGTTTGTTCATGGAAATGTGTTCCTCCAATAGGAAATATAATATTGGAAGAATGGAAGGCAATCTGTAAAAGGCTCTATGATCCAATCCAAACAGCACTATTATGTGGAAATATACAGGAAGCAGTGAAATTATACATATCACAATTTAATAGTAGTTTTAGATATGAGGAAGCTTTGGATATAATATACCGCTTTGGAGAATGTATTGCATGCAATAAGATATTTAATTCACCATCAGGGTTATCTACAGGTAAAAAACAGATTAATTATTAACAACGTTCATCAGTCCCCACCTCTTTTGGTGAAGGATTTCCGATTAAAAATCTGTCAGTGGTGAGAAACAATCTCCCATCTGATGTTGTCTAAACGTCACGCGAAAGCGGAGTGCGCGGGCACAGCCTGCGTAAGCCGAAGCCGAATTCATTCCGGCATAGGCGTTTGACTGAAATTGAATATAATTATTATTTAAAGATTTTTGGTAATTTGTTTCTTTAGTATAGGGAAGGATTGTATTAACAATGGAAAAAACACTTTATAATGTAGATGGAGTTCCTTTTTCTATTAATGAGCTAAATGAGGTGATAAACTATCATGGAGAAGAGGCTCAAAAAGGTTATATTAAAAAGATGCTTTTTAAATCTCCAAAGCTTGCTGCAGTTGATAGAATGACTAAAAAGATCATATATACATTTACCGACATACAACAATTGTATTTATATCCGTTAACTATACTTCATTATGTGGTTTATTTAGCAAGTTATGTAAGAAATGAAATCCCGAGGTTGCCAATTATTTTTATAAGTTTTGATAAACCTACTTTAAATGCAAATGAGTATTTTAAATTTATAAAATGCTGTGTTTTACAAACTAGAAACTTGAATGCTAAATTATGCTGTGTGGAATTTACATTAGACTTTCTTTCAGTTGATCAAGACATGTTAAAAGAGTTCATAGCCTTAATATACAAATGTAAAATTGAGTTTGAAATAAAAGTTTGTGCAATTATAAAGGGTTTACCTAAGTCTATAGAGTTTGCAGATATACTAAGCAAATATGCGGATTATTTGCGATTTAATTTATATGGAATCTCAGAAGGCATATGTTACTACAAACAATCAGGTTGTTTGAAAGAAAATTTAAAATTTATTTCAAGAATTTCAAATCATAGATCACTTAGAGACAGTCTGATTATAGTAAAGACGTTCATGCAATTGGAAGATGAGAGGAAGTATCAAGCAATGAGTAATCTCTTATCTGAAATTGGTGTTGACATTTTTCAGATATCAAAGAAACTCCAGCCATTGGATATTGAAGATAATCCTTCTACTCCAGTTACACTTCAAAACGAATTAAACGATATGACTAAATTGTTTGATGGTTCAAGCGACAAGCTTCATGTTATTCATGTAAAAGATATATCTACTTTATATTATCCAAGATTCATGCTAGACGAGAGAAATTCAAGAAAATGCTATAGTGCAGCTATGAAACCAGCAGTATTGATGAATTCAAGCTACCCATGTACTGTCACACCCATACTTAACAATCCCAAACAGTGGTCTTTTGGCGATATACGCAAAGGGAGTTGTATCTACGCAACATCTAATGCAAGCAAAATTAGATCATGTGCGGGTAACAATTGTTCAGATTGTGCGAGCATATTTGAAAACGATTTTCTATATTCTGTAGAAAATTTTATTAAAGTAAACAGGGAGAGAGAAATTGATTTTTACATCATGGTGGAAAAATAAGTGGTACTTCCTCAAATATTCGTATAAAAATACTGGAAAAGTTCGCCTATGAATGGCATAATTGAAGTACCATAATATGAAAGTCTGTGCCAGGTTATGCCAAGGAGTACTTCAAAAGATTTCTTACAAGAGTTTTACCCTGTGGATCTGCTTGAGATATGGCAGATTAGAAATGGTAAGGGCGGAATAAAGGTTAACCTCAAGTCGAAAACGTATGAGTGTAGGTGTTTAAATGTGGGCAGCCTGTAATGAAGTATCATGGGACTTATACCGGTAATGTACAGGATCTCCCCATCCTTGGTAAAAACGTTACACTTGAAATAGACTCATATGAATATAAATGTCAAAATCCAGAATGTAATGCAACCTCAACTACTGAGGATTATGACGGTTTTCTGAGTTATTACAGCAGGATGACAGAAAGGTGTGAGGATTTCATATGTACCTTGGCGTTGGAAACAAGCTGTGAGGGCGCTGCCCGAATCTGTAAGGAATAGGGATAAAAACCAGCGGTGAATGTATTATTAGGCTGCAAGAAAAACGATTCGAGCAGCAACCACAGCCGGAATGCAGAGAAGTCATTGGCGTCGATGACTTCTCTTTCAAAAAGCGTCATACGTATGGAACAATTATAGTTGATGAAAATACACACCAAACCGTTGCAATCCTGGGCGGGTGATGGAAAAACATTAAGGGAATGGCTTAAGAATAATAAACATATCAAAATCGTAACCCGTGACCGTGCCAGTGCGAATGCAAAGGCAATTGCGGAGGAACTCCCGGATGCCAGGCAGATAGCTGACCGTTTCCATTTACACCAGAACCTTCTTGAAGCAATCACTAAAACCATAGGCCGTGAGATGTCGGCAACAATAGTCATACCAAAGGAAAAACCGGAGCCTGAAAAGTTATCCACAAAAAAACCTGCGAAGGGTAAAAAAACATCACCAATTGTGGATAACATTAGCGGAGCGGAAGAGAAACGTTTACAACTAATCAGACAGATATAGGAGTTCCATAAAGAGGGACTGAGCCTATCCGAAATATCAAGGCGAACGGGCAAACACTCCAAGACTATCAAAAATATCTTGAAGGAGATCCCACAAAACTATGTAAATCCAATTGTAGCGGTATACTGGACCAATATAAGGACTTTATTATAAAATTCCTGCAGGAGGGGCTGCATCAGGCAGCGGTCATACGGCAGCTCAATGAGCAGGGATATGACTGCTCAGATGCCAATGCAAGAGTCTATATCAAAAACCTCCGTGATGAGAACGGTATTAAAGCAGCAAGATGCTGGAAGGGAGAAAGGACAGAAAGATTAATAAAGGGCAATGGTTCAAGTGGCGAGAAGTTTGATTATATAACCAGGAAGGACGTATTCAACCACTTATGGATGAATAATAAGCTAACAGTTTACCATAGAAGATACATCTTTAATAAATATCCTATCTTTGTACAAACTGGCAAAATGCATTAATGAATTCAGGGAAATATTTAGTACAAAGAATATGCCGCTGCTTTACCTGTTCATTGAGTGTTATAAGAATTACAATATAAATCGAAATATCATCTTTTGCAAAAGGCCTAGAAAACGATTTTGAAACTGATTTAAGCAACGGCTATGTCGAGGGCAGTAACAATAAGTTAAAAATGGTAAAGCGTACTATGTATGGGAGGTGTAGCAGGAAACTGCTTGCTGCAAAGCTGATGTACCAACTAGATCAGGAACCAGTTAAATACGGATATTTGAGGAAGAAACAAAAATAAGTTACTATTTCGTGGTATATCCTACAAGCAATAGACATTTTTTAATATATAAGATAGAATAATTACCAATGGTTGTCTTGTTAAAAGGTCATAAATCTTTATAATGAAGTAAATAATGAATAAAAGAGGTACCTATGAGTGCATTTATGGTTATCCCCAGAATCATATCAACAATAAGAATTACTAATGATGAAAGTATGTATAAAACAAGAATTGAAGAACTAATTCGGCTAGGCGTTAATATACTTCGCTTTAATGTTACTAGATATTCACCCGATAAGTATATTAAAGATATAAGTCTTATCAAAAAAATAATATGTGATATGAATTTAAACTACAAAATAGGAATTCTATTAGATTTACCTATTCCAGGTTCTAAAATTCGGATTGGTTTGTTTCCCGAACCAGAAATAGAAGTAAAAAAAGGCCAAAAATTAGTGTTCAAAAGTGGTGAATATGCCGAGAGCGGACTTGAGTACATACCTATAAAGCATGATAGGATCGGAAGTCAAGTCTATTTAGGACAAACAATATTAATAGGTGATGGGGAAATTAAACTAGAAGTAGATGAGATTATTGATGAACATAGCTTTTCAGCCATTTCACTAAATAGTAATTATATTAGACTAGGTAGATCTGTTGCGCTAGGGAAAACTATTGACGTAATTGAAAATGCAACAGAGATTAAAGCGAATTTCGATATTGTTGGAAATGTTTGTCCTGATTATATTGCGTTTTCATTTATAGAAGGTACAGAGCAGATAAAAATCCTGAAGAGGCATATTGGAGAGTATACTAACGGATCATTACCAAAGTTCGTTAGTAAGATTGAATCACTAAAGGGGATTTTAAACCTTGAAGATATCACAAAAGAAAGTGATGGATTATTGATTGGAAGGGGCGATTTAGCTTTAGCTGCACCTTTTGAAAACTTGGGTATTTATCAAAAACGGATTATTAAGATGGCAAAGAAATATAATAAAGAAGCCTTTGTTGCGACAGACATACTAGATTCATTATACAATAAAGCGATACCTTCAAGGTCTGAAATCGTTGATATAACGCAGATGATATTAGATGGTGCCGATGGGATTATACTGTCTGCAGGCATATGCGCACATGAGAATTTTCAACTTGCCATGGATATTTTAAATAAAGTTATTTTATCAACAATTATGTATGGTCAAGAGTTATGTTAATAATATTGGTTTTTTCACAAAGAGTTATGTGATTACTTTTCGATATGTCTGTCAGATAGGTTGCAGTACCCCCGCAAAATACGTCCTGTCTTATAATATATGCTGCAATGGCATATTTAAAAAATTCCCGATGGAATTCCTAATTGGAAATAATATTCATGCATTAGGGTTCATGCGTTAGCCATGCAAAATTTTTTCCCTTGACGTAAGTCTTCGATTTATGTATAATCTTATCTAATATTTTTCGGACAATTCCCCGGAACAGCCGAATAAAAACCGGTAGGAGGTAAAATAATATGGCTTACTATTACGATGAACGTTCAAGAACCTTTAGCGAGTATCTTCTACTGCCCAATCTGACCACAAGGGACTGCACACCTGCAAATATCAACCTGAAAACACCCATTGTCCGGTTCAAAAAGGGTGAAAAGCCTTCTTTAAACCTGAATATTCCATTGGTTTCAGCAGTAATGCAGGCAGTCTCCGATTCCAACATGGCAATCGAGCTGGCCCGATGCGGCGGATTATCCTTCATATTTGTTTCACAGCCCATAGAGCAGCAGGCAGAGATGGTACGCAAGGTAAAGAAATACAAGGCGGGTTTTGTTGTAAGCGACTCCAATCTGAAACCCGATGACTCCCTTAGAGAAGTACTGGATTTAAAAGAGAGTACGGGACACTCCACCATAGCGATAACGGAAGACGGCTCGCCCACCGGAAAGCTGCTGGGCATAGTGACAAGCAGGGATTACAGGGTCAGCAGGACGGCGCTGGATAAGAAGATCAATGAATTCATGACTCCTTTCACCTCCCTCATCTACGGTGAGGAGGGAATATCCCTCAAAGAAGCCAACGACATGATCTGGGACCATAAGCTCAATTGCCTTCCCATCATAGACAAGCAGCAAAATCTGGTATACATGGTATTCAGAAAAGATTACGACAGCCATAAGGAAAATCCTTTCGAAATGCTTGATTCCAGCAAGAGATTAATCACCGGAGCCGGAATAAACACAAGGGACTACAAGGAACGCGTGCCAGCACTGGTTGATGCAGGTGCTGACATACTTTGCATCGATTCCTCCGACGGATATACGGAATATCAAAAGGATACCCTTCAGTGGATTAAAAAGGAATATAAAGGTGAAGTGAAAGTCGGCGGCGGAAATGTCGTCGATAAGGAAGGCTTCCTTTATCTTGCGGAGGCAGGTGCTGATTTCGTAAAGGTCGGCGTAGGAGGCGGCTCCATCTGTATTACCCGCGAGACGAAGGGTATCGGCAGAGGACAGGCTACGGCGGTAATAGAAGTGGCAAAAGCCAGAGACGAGTATTATGAGGAAACGGGTATCTACGTGCCGATTTGCTCTGACGGCGGTATCGTGCATGACTATCATATGACGCTGGCCCTTGCCATGGGAGCCAATTTCATTATGCTGGGCCGCTATTTTGCCAGGTTTGATGAAAGCCCCACCCGGAAGCTGAAAATCGGCAACAGCTTTGTAAAGGAGTACTGGGGTGAAGGCTCCAACAGAGCCCGCAACTGGCAGAGATACGACATGGGCGGCAAGTCGAAGCTGGATTTCGAAGAGGGCGTAGACTCCTATGTGCCCTATGCAGGCAAGCTTAAGGACAACTTGGACATTACCTTGAGCAAGCTTAGGGCAACCATGTGCACCTGCGGCAGTCTGACTCTTGAGGAGCTTCACGAAAAAGCCAGACTGACACTGGTGTCCTCCACCAGCATCATAGAGGGCGGCGCACACGATGTCATCTTGAAGGAAAGTGAACCCTCCCATGCATAATTCCTGAGGACTGCAAATATTATTTAGGAGTACTGCAATTTAAATAATATTACAGGATACAGGCATGGCGGATTTTGGACTTGTTATCTTTGAAGACATAAAAATAAAAAGAAAAACTGCAGACAGCAGGATAAAAAACCTTGCATTGAAGTTATCCGGAGGAATTGCCCGGTGGCTTTTCAATGCAGGTTTTTTTACTACCAGATTGGGCACCCGGCTGTATCTATCTTCCTGCAAGGTCCGTCTGGAAAACGGCTTTTCCTGCCACGAACCCATGGAGGGGCAAAAAGTCTGGATAATCAAGCTTCCCTTTACTGCAGAGACACTATCCGGATTAAATATAGAGTATATATTTGCGCAATTGGAAGGTTTATGTGCGGAGAAAGGAATACGGGACTTCCTGATTCCCGGGATTGTCCGCAGTAAAATCGCCGGTGGCTTTCATATTGATCCCGATAAATTCATCTATCATCGCCCTTCGGGGAAAATCCTGCTCAAATCCCTGCTGGTATCTGTGCTTGAGGAGATATACCCCAGAACAGGGAAAAGAATAGAGCAGCTTGATATTGTAATTGTTGCAGGAGCGGATACCGAAGAGGCGTTTACCGCAATCCGGCAGTTGGAGCCGCAGATTGGCTTTATCACGATTGTTGCGGCGGAGAAGGGGGATATCGAAAGCAGGTTTTCGGAATTGTTCTCGGATACCGGACTGGCATTCTCCGTAAGCTCGGAATACCGAAACCAGTTGAAGCTCGCCGATCTGGTTATTAATCTTGGCAACCCTCCGGATATTTCACGCTGCCGGATGGCCAAAAAATCATTGCTGATCAATTTATATGATTCCATCGAATCGAGCCTCCCCGGAGAAAATACGGTGCTGAACGACATTGCCATGGAAATAGGCGGCGCTGCTGTAAAAGAGCTGCTGTTCGAGCTTCGCGGATATTATAGCAAAGCGGAACTGAACGAAATTATTCTGGCAGAAAAATTTGAACTGGACGCCTATGAAAAATTTACCTTTGAGACGTCGGAACAGCTGCGGCGGGAATTAAAAAAAGCAGGCTGCAGGATCGCGGGCTTTGTCGGGCGAAGAGGGATGATAAGCCTGGACAGCGTCATCAAGGCTGTTGGCAATGGATGAGCCCGAAGATAAAACATTTATCTTTGCCCGGCTTGACAATGGCAGGTTTGTATTTTATAATTAATAAAAATATCGGAACAGATTTTGTGTTACCTGCTAAGGCACTGCATTTTTTCCAGTGCTATTTATATTTGTACAATATTTAGTCCTACGGAATAAATGTGTACCAATTGCATATATTATCAACACAAAATTTTTGGTAAAGGAGAGGCTTCAAATGACAGGTAAAGAAGTCATACTGACTTATGAGGGCTTGAAAAAACTGGAGGAAGAGCTTGAATTCCTTAGGGGCGCCAAGCGCATGGAAATAAAGGAAAGGATAAAACAGGCCCTCTCATTTGGCGATATATCTGAAAATTCCGAATATGATGAAGCCAAAAATGAGCAGGCTTATATAGAAGGCAGGATTGTCCAACTGGAGACTATGCTGAAGCATGCAAAGGTAATCGACGAAGACGACGTAAGCACCGAAAAGGTTACCGTAGGCTCCAAGGTCAAGCTTCTGGATATGGAATATAACGAAGAAGTGCTTTATACCATCGTTGGCTCCACAGAAGCGGATCCAAGCCGTTTCAAAATTTCTAACGAATCTCCCGTGGGCAGCGCTCTTATGCAGAAAAAGAAGGGCAGTATCGTTGAAGTGGCAGTGCCGGACGGCGTATTGAAGTTTAAAATATTAAAAATTGAGAAATAAGGGTTAGAATGGCTTGTACTAATGAATTAATTTAATATATAATAATAGAAAATAACAGTTTGCATTAGTGAACTGTTATTCTTGTTCTATTACTAAACACATTACAAGACTTACTTTTACGGAAGTACGGCTTGAGGAGGATTCGGATGGCGGACAATGTTGACAATACACAGGAATTGCAGGATTTGAGCGAGATCCTGAAAATCAGAAGGACAAAGCTTCAGGAGCTGCAGCAAAACGGTAAAGACCCTTTCAAAATTATAAAATACGACGTGACAAATTCAGCATCTGAAATCATTGATTCCTTTGAAAATTTCGAGGGCAAATATGTTTCGGTTGCCGGCAGGCTCATGTCCAAAAGGGGAATGGGAAAAGCCAGCTTCTGCGACCTGCAGGACAGAGACGGTAAAATACAGCTGTATGTCAAGATTGATGACATCGGAGCAGAAAACTACGAAGAATTCAAGAAATTCGACATCGGTGACATGATCGGTGTTAAAGGGACGGTTTTCCGGACTCACAAGGGCGAGATCTCCATCAAGTCGGAAAAGATAATTCTTCTGGCGAAATCACTGCAGCCTTTGCCGGAAAAATGGCATGGACTTAAGGATATGGATCTCAGGTACAGACAGCGGTATGTGGACCTGATTGTTAATCCCGAGGTGAGGAAGACCTTTATTGTCCGAAGCAGGATCCTTAAAGCCATACGCAAATTTCTTGATGAAAGAGGGTTTATCGAGGTTGAAACTCCAATATTGAACACGATTCTTGGCGGAGCTACTGCGAAACCCTTTATAACACATCATAATACACTTGATCTGGATATGTACCTGAGGATTGCGCCGGAGCTATATTTAAAGCGCCTGATCGTCGGTGGTCTTGAAAAAGTTTATGAGATGGGCAGGGTTTTCAGAAATGAAGGCATGTCAGTAAAGCATAACCCGGAATTTAGTCTATTGGAGCTTTATGAGGCCTATACCGACTACGAGGGAATGATGGAGATAACCGAGTCGCTGTTTTTGGCTGCGGCACAAGAGGTGCTTGGAACTACGAAGGTTGTTTACCAGGGACAGGAGCTGGACCTCACGCCCCCATGGAACAGAATCTCCATGCTGGATGCGGTAAAGCAGTTCTCCGGTGTGGATTTCAGGACAATCACAAGTGATGATGAAGCCAGAAGCATTGCAAAGGATAAAAAGCTTCCGATAAAGAATGACATGACAAAGGGCGATATCCTGAATCTTTTCTTTGAGCAGTTTGTTGAAGAGCATCTGGTACAGCCCACATTTATTACCGACTATCCTGTAGAAGTGTCGCCGCTGGCAAAGAGAAAGCCTGAAATGTCTGAGCTGACCGAGCGGTTTGAATTATTCATCACCGGAAGGGAAATGGCAAACGGTTACTCCGAATTGAATGATCCCATTGATCAGAAGGAACGTTTTGTAAATCAGGTGAAGAAAAGGGAAGCAGGCGATGAAGAAGCCAACATGATGGATGACGATTATGTAAATGCCCTTGAATACGGCATGCCTCCAACCGGCGGCCTGGGAATAGGCATTGACAGACTGATCATGCTGTTGACCGATTCGTATTCCATCAGGGATATTTTACTGTTTCCCACAATGAAACCAAGGGAGTAATCGACTGGCAGCCGTCAGTTGTGTGCATCCATTGCCGGCTGTCGTTCACATGAAAGACAGGGGGGAGTCATATGCTTGATGCCAAAAGAGCTCACGAAATACTGGGCGTTGGGAAAAACGCAAGCAAAAATGATATAGAAAGAAGATATTCAATCATCCTTAAGAAGCACCGAATGGCGGCAGCTGAAGGTCAGGAGAACGCTGAAGCGGTTGATATTGACGAAGTTACCGCCGCCTACAGCCTGCTGATGGGATATGTTGAGCCTGAGACGGAAGCGAAAGCGCCCAACCCGCTGCTAAAAAAAGTAGGCATCGATGAAAAAAAGGCAGGCAACTTCTTTCACTATTATAAAATTCACATCATCATCGGTATCATCGCGCTCATTGTTATAGGGGCCACGGTAAGGGGATGTGTGACAAGAGTAGATCCGGATTTCAACATCGCTTTCCTGGGGAGCCTGTACTTTAATGAAACGGATGTACTCAAGGATACCATCAAGAAAGAAATACCCGAAATCAAGGAGCCAGGATTTGACGGAGCATTTATAGGGACAGGAGATTCCGCCGGCGGGCAGCAGGAGTATGCCATGCAGATGAAAGCTATGGTGCTTTTTGCGGCGGCGGATGTAGATCTATTCATACTGGATAAGGAAAACTTTGAAAAATATGTAGATCAAGGCGCATTCATCAGCCTGGATGAAATTGCTCCCAGACTTGGAATTGACAGCGAGAAAAGCAAGCCTTATACCTTAAAGACAAATGACGATCCGGCAAAGCATATTTACGGTATCGATATAAGCAAAAGTGAGGTTCTTAAAAACGCAAACATCCAGGGCAAGGAAATGATTGCGGCAATACCCATAAGGGGTAAAATGCCGGAAAAAGCGGAGAAAGTAATTGCACTTTTACTTAAATAGAGTAGATCATATTTACAGAGGGAGGTTATCTTATGTCAAGTGAACTGATCGTGAAAGAGGAAATAAATGCTGATTATGTCAAGGTTACCTTAATTGGTGAGATTGATATTTATACGGCACAAACCCTTAAGGATAAGCTTTATGGCATTGTAGAGACGAACCAGACAGATCTCCGGTTCGAATGCGGCGGCTTGAATTATATCGATAGTACAGGCCTTGGTATATTTGTCGGAGTACTGAAAAAGACCAAGCAGTATGGGAAGAATATTTATCTGGACAAGCTTAAAGACAATATCAGGAAACTGTTTGTAATCACCGGGCTGGACAAACTGTTTATCATCGGATAAAAATTGTTTGACCTGTGCAGGAAGCGGGTACTTGATTAGTCAGTAGGCATATAAATGAATAGAAGGATGCAGTGAGCCGAATAATATTACTGCATCAAGGAGTGGAATGAGATGAGTGATTTTTCAGATAAAATCGAGCTGGTTTTGCCCTTTAAGGCAGAGTATGTTAGCATAGCGCGTCTTACGGCATCAGGCATAGCCAACAGAGTGGGATTTGACATAGAAACAATAGAGGATATCAAGGTCGCTGTTGCAGAAATATGCAATAAGCTTGTAAATGCAGGCAGCAAATCGGAAGGCAATTACGTCATAGCTTTCGATATTTTATCCGGTAAAATTGTTATTTCCTTCAACTCCAGGGATGAAGCCGTAAAATTGGTATTCAACAATGAAGAAGATGAATTGGGCGTTTCCATCATCAATGCCTTCATGGATGATGTAGAGCTGTATCCGGCGTCCGGGTGCATCCTTACCATGTCAAAAGCTGTTGAAGAAGGGGCCTTTACGGATGGAAAATGAAATCGATACGATTGTTTTGGACAGCGCGGCAGATGAAAACGATGACCTTTTTAGCCGGTATCTGAATAATCCCAGTGCCGTTCACAGAAATGAAATCGTAAACAAATATATTTATCTTGCCGAAATCATATCAAGGAAGTTTCTCAACAGAGGCCTTGATTATGAAGATATCTTCCAGGTGGCCTGTATTGCTTTGATAAAAGCGGTGGAGCGGTTTGATCCCGGAAAGGGAGTCAAGTTTGTCAGCTTTGCCACACCCACCATCATCGGGGAGATCAAGCGGTATTTCCGCGACAAGGGGTCTATCATCCGGATACCCCGAAGGATTTATGAGGTTTATCAGAAGGTGAACCATGCCCGGGAGTATCTATCCCATGAGCTTCAGCGAATACCCAGGGTTGAAGAGATTGCAAAATATCTCAATATCAGCGAAGAAAACGTTCTGGAAATTATCGAATCCTCCAATGCATATAATATCCAGTCCTTTGACCAGACCGTATACAACGATGACGACCTGGAGCTTCATGAAACCATCGGCGCGGATGACACCACCTTCGAACGCATCGAGAACAGGGACTTTCTCGAAAAAAGCCTCAGCCGTTTCAATGAGCCGGAAAAGGAATTCATACGGATGCGCTACTTCCGCGGAAAAACCCAGAAGGAAATCGCAGAAAAACTCGGCGTTTCACAAATGTATGTATCAAGACTGGAAAAAAAGGTACTGGACAGATTCCGGACAATCCTTGGAAAATAGTTACATAAGCTTGCCAACCCGATGTTTATACCAATCCGATGCGGGTAATATATATAACGTAGTATACTTTCCTTAGGGGACGGAGTTATGTCGAAAATAAGATATATATACGATGGCAGCTTTTTCAGCAGTATAAACAATGTAGGTACTGCAGTACGTGATGTGATAGGTAATATACAGGCTAATTACGGACTTTTGGCAGAGTGTACGCAGTTTGAACTGACGGTAGTACTGAATGAGCTTATACTGAATGCAATAAAGCACGGTAATAAGGAAGACGAAAATAAAAGTGTAAAAATTAAAGCCGGGATTACCGACAATGGCTTTGCATGTCTCATCGTAGAAGATGAAGGTTGCGGGTATGACTTCGGTTGCCTGTGCAAAAGGAAAGCGGAGTGTGCCGAGGGCGACGAAATTTGTGACATAATGGAAAGCGGCCGAGGCATTTTTATTGTAAAAAACCTATGCGACCACGTGAAAGTAAATGGCAAGGGCAACAAAATCATTATTTTGAAAAAGCTTGCCCATGTTTAATACCCAAGGCATCATGGAATGGCTGCCTGTGTATAAAGTGACTGGGAGAAATCCCTTCCAGCTTTTTGAATATCCTTGAGAAATAACCCACGTCATAAAAACCGGACATGTAGGCAACATCGCTGATAGGATATTCGGGATACGTATTTTTTTGAAGCAGTTTTTTTGCATAATCGATTTTCAACCGGTTCAGGTACTCTGTCGGAGTTAATCCTGTGTCCTTCTTAAAACACCTTCGCACATAATCGTTGCAATAGTTTATTTTATCCATGGCCTGCTCTACCTTGAAGCCAGGGTTTGTAAAGTTTTGCGTAATTTTATTTTTCAGCAGGGAAACTCTTTCGTCGGAAGGGCTGCTGTTATCCCAGCTGACCAGAATGCTGCATATTGATTCCACCAGCAGGTCTGCAATGATTTGATACCCCTTTTCTTTTTTATGGTAAATATTATTTACCATCAGCATCAATTTTCTGATCTTCTGGTCGGAATCGTCCTTAAAACAATATTTCTTGAGATTGTTAAATAGATACGGGTCGTCAAATCTCACATAAATGTCTTGAAAAAACTCTTCTTTTGTAGTTTTGCAATGAAAGGTATCCGGAGGGCAGATGGAAATCGTATCGGGATGGAACTCGGTCGTATTGTCTCCGATATAGTTCAAACCGCTTCCTTTGATGTTTAATATGATCTCCCACGAATCGTGTTTGTGGGACGTAACCTGCTTAAGTCTGGAATAGGATATTGCAATGTAGTTTACCCTCATAGATCACCAATCCCCTATAGACATTATAGTAAAAAAAGTCGTTTTCGTCCATGTGCAAATCGGAATTTTAGTTTCGTGCCTATCGCAAGCCTGCTATCATAATAAGTACTATAGCCAGAAAGAGTGGGAGGAGTCCATTATGAAGCAGATAATCATGGAAGGACCAAGAAAAAGTAAAATAATCGGGGTTGATATACCCAAAATCGGCGATGACCAGCTTCTTGTCAAGGTCACATACACCGGCATGTGCCATTCGGAATGGCACCCGTGGGCAACGGCAACCCCGGGTGACACATACGGCCACGAGGCAGTTGGTATTGTTGCGGACGCCGGAAGGAATGTAACAGGGTTTCATATTGGAGACCGGGTAACCGGACTTGGCGGCGGCGGGTATAAAGAGTATATTGTTATGGAACCGCAAAAGACCTGTCATATACCGGATAACATGAATGACGTCGATGCAATAGCAGAGCCTCTGGCATGTCTGCTCAGTGCAGGGCAGAAAATGTCTCCCAAACTGTGTGGGGACCCGGTGGCGGTGGTGGGCGCAGGCTACATGGGACTTGGCATAATTGCCCTGTTCAAGGCCATGGGGTATGGTGACATAATAGCAATCGACGTCAGGGAGCAAGCCCTGGAAAACGCTTTAAAATTCGGCGCAACAGAGGTTTACAAGCCGGAAGCGCTTCCGCAGGGATATATTTTGAACTGGGAAACATGGGGCAAGCCGGACCTTACCAGGGACGGACATAAAGCGGATATTTTCAATATAGGCTTCAAGGACGTTATGGAGTTCAGCGGCACACAGGACGGATTAAATCTTGCGGGAGAACTGGTATCCGCCCATGGAAGGCTTGGCATAGGCGGTTATCATAACGATACCGGCCGGAGCATTGACTTTAAGCTCTGGAACATAAAAGCGATGACTGCCATCAACTGCCATGAAAGAAGGATTGATTATGAGGCCACGCTTTGCAAACGGGCTTTGGAATTGATATCCAAAGGTATCTGGAAGTTTAAGGGCGTTACAAATCATATCTATACCATGGAAGAATTCGATAAAGCCAATGAAGAGATGGACTCCAAGAAAAACAACTTTATCAAAGGGGCCGTCAAGTGCGACGAATAGCAGCCTGAGAAAGAAAAGTCAGCCGGCCAAGGTTCAATACCGGCTAAAAATGTGCGGCAAATTTACCCCTTCTTCAATATAAGGGCCGAAGTTTGTGGTGCCCAGGCACAGCCTGCTGACTTTCATTCTGGTCCTGCCTAAATATGTGTACTCCATAATAAAATTCTCCTATAGCTTGATAGCATACAGTAACGTAAAGTATACTTAAAACTGTAGACCTTAACGTTAACTTTAAGTCAAGAAGGATATCGGAAATTCGATATTAAATGGAAGGGGAATTTTTATGGATTATTCAATTAAGCAAGTATCCGAAAAAACAAAATTAAAAGCCCACGTTTTGAGGTATTATGAAAGAGAGGGCCTGCTGCCTTGCATTAGCCGAAGCAAAAGCGGAATCCGCCGTTATTCGGAGGATGATATGGAATGGCTCGGATTGATTTGCTGCCTTAAAAATACCGGAATGGCGATCAAGCAGATCAAAGACTTTGTCGAATTGAGCATGCAAGGCGGAAAAACACTAAAGCAGCGGTATAATATGCTGGTGGAGCATAAAAGAAATGTGGAGGCACAAATTGAGGAAATGCAGGAGCATTTGCGAAAGGTTTCTCACAAAATAGAACATTTCACGACACAATATCAGAGATATACGGAAAGCACCGGCCAAAATCCCGCAGCGATTACGCAAGTATAGCGAGGCTCAAAAATATTCCCGCATCTGTAGGGGCCGGGTATTGAATTGGTGTTCAGGCGGTCCCGCCCGGGATGTATGGTGAACAGCAAATGCAAGACATTTGCGGCCAGCCTCGTTGAAACTCCTTTTTAGTGTAACAATTGAGATAGTAGGATAATACACTGATAAAATGGAGCATAGCTCAGAATAACGGGTATAAACCGGATATACAATTGTAAATGCTCTAGCCTGCAGGTTGTAAAACAAGTCTGCCAGGTGTTATAGTAAGTAAGCCGTCGCGGACGGGACGCAAACCGGAAGGTACGGTTGCCCTGGAGATCATGGAACGACAGGGAAAGCGGACCGAAAGTCAGCTGAAAAAAAAGTCAGAAAAAACGGTTGACAAAATAACGACAGCGTGGTAATATAACAAAGCGCCCTAAAACGGCCCCTCACTTCAGTAGGTGATGGGTACCGAGCCGGTTTTAAACGGTGAGATCATTCTCACTTTGTTGAAACTCCGCTGAGGTAAGAAAATTTTTCTACAAACGAAAAATTTTCTTTGAATAAGGTCGTTATAACAAAGCGCCCTAAAACGGGGCCGCAAATGGACCTTGAAAACTAAACAGAGTATTAAACAATCATCGAACTCGTAAATATCAAGAGTTGTAAAAACAGCTTGCGAACTTTTTTAAGTCAGTAAATAGTAAAGAGCCAAATGGCTTTCGAAAAGAGTAATTGACGGTGTGCTTGCACACCTTAAATAAAACTTTATTAGAGAGTTTGATCCTGGCTCA
>JAEZCO010000018.1 GCA_023433505.1 Bacillota bacterium
GTATAACGGAGTCGGCGGCAAAAGGCTTCCGGTCGGACGTTACCGCCTATATGTTCTTTGTGCTGCGCAACGGAGGAAAGCTGGACTATAACAGCTATGAGCCCTTGAAAGAGGCTATAGAGAAAAAGCTGACCGCCTCCGTCAAGGAACTGAGCAGGGTCGTGACCAAAGCCAAGGTGAGGGATGAGGAGCAAAACAGGAAATATAACGCCATGGTGGAGGAGATGAAACGAAACGGCTATTGCGATCACTGCTGCAACGTCATATTGAAATATGCGGCCAACAACCTTTGGAAGGATTGACTTGCAGAAGGAGCGGAGCGTGGAGGTAAAATGACTATTTTCAAGGAATACGATTCCGGGGGAAAGGACCGTTCGGCGGAAGACAGGCGCAGGCACAGGGAGCTTGTGGAGGAGTCCATCAAAAAAAATATCGGCAATATCATTGCTGAAGAAAGCATTATCGGACAAAGCAAAAATAAAAAAATAAAAATACCCATCAAGGGGATCAAGGAATACCGCTTTGTTTACGGCAAAAACAGCAGCGGAGCCGGGTCGGGAGACGGAACCGAAAAGCGCGGGGATATCATCGGCAAGGACCCGTCAGAAGGAAAAGGCTCCGGAAATGGCGGTGCAGGCGACGACCCGGGCGAGGATATCTATGAAACCGAAGTTACCATTGAGGAACTGATCAACTATCTTTTTGACGACCTCAATTTGCCGGACATCGATAAAAAGAAGCTGTCGGAGGTGGAGTCGGAAAAAAGCTACCGGAATCTCGGGTACCAGAAGAAGGGCATACCCCCAAAGCTGGCAAAGAAACGTTCGGTGGTGGAAAAAATTAAAAGAAAACAGGCAATGCACCGTGTCGAAAAGGAACTGGATCCACTTGCCGAAAAGCCGGAGCCGGAAGAACAGCAGGAGGATGAGGCTGATACGAAGGAAAGCGGCAGATTCCCCTTTACCGAGGATGACCTTCGGTATCACCGGGTCAAGGAAACGAGAAAGAAGGAATTCAATGCCGTGGTCCTATGCATTATGGATGTATCGGGTTCTATGGACCAGACAAGGAAGTATATGGCAAGAAGCTTCTACTTTTTGCTTTACCAGTTTGTCAGGCTGAAATATGCCAATGTCGAAGTGGTTTTCATTGCCCATACCACAGAGGCAAAAGAGGTAAATGAAAATGAATTTTTCCATAAAGGCGAATCTGGGGGTACGTTTATCAGCAGCGGATATGAAAAAGCGCTTGAAATCATCGAGCAAAGATATAATCCCCAGAGTTGGAATATTTACGCCTTTCACTGCAGCGACGGCGATAACTGGACGGAAGACAACAAGAAGGCAGTGGAGCTGGCCGGTGAGCTTTGCGAGGTCTGCAACCTCTTTGGCTACGGGGAAATCGTCCCCGGCAGCTATGGATCCTACAGCACCATTAAGTCGGAATTCCTGAAAAATATAAAGAGCGGTAATTTTGCCGTAGTGACCATTTCAAAAAAGGAAGACCTCCTGCCGGGGCTGAAAAAGCTTCTTGAGAGGGAAAGCGATTAGATGGAGGGAATATGGCGGATTTCAGCATACACGAGTTGGAGCAGTGGAATGAAAAAATTGAAGCAATCGCCAGGGAAGCCGGATTAGACTATTATGAGCAGGAATTTGAGATCGTAGGCTATGAGGATATGCTTGGCTATGAGACTTATATCGGCATGCCTTCCCACTATCCCCACTGGAGCTATGGCAAGGCCTATGAACGGTTAAAAATCCTGAACAAATATAATTTGTCCGGGTTGCCTTATGAGATGGTCATTAATTCAAACCCCTGTATCGCATACCTAATGAAGGACAATACATTACTGCTTCAGATACTTACAATTGCCCATGTATATGGACACAACGACTTCTTTAAAAACAACAGGCTCTTCAAAAACGGGACACGGGCGGATCATACCATTGAAATGTTCAAAAATCACGCAGGCAGGATCAGGAGCTATATCGCGGATCCCGGCATCGGCTACGAAAAGGTGGAGAAAATTCTCAACGCCGCCCATGCCTTGAAATTTCAAACCGCCAGGGTTGCCGGCGAAAAAAGGACAACGGAGGAAGAACTGAGAAAACAGCTGATAGCGAAAAGCAATCGCCTGAGGGAAAGGGCATACCCCTTGCTGGAAGCTGTACAGGATAAAGAGGCAGACCTTCCGGATCTTAGAAAAATCCCCTTGCAGCCGGAAGAGGATGTGCTGTACTTCCTGTCAAAATATAGCAGGCTCCTTGAGTGGGAAAGGGATATCATCGATATCGTAAGGGAAGAGAGCCTCTATTTCATCCCCCAGATGGAAACAAAAATAATGAACGAGGGCTGGGCAAGCTTCTGGCACTACACAATACTGAACCGTCTGGGACTGCCGCAAGGTCTTCATATGGAATTTTTAAAAAGGCATAACCAGGTCATAAGACCTCATGAAGGCCAGTTGAACCCTTATTATATCGGGTTTAAAATTTTTGAGGCTTTAAAGGAAAAGTTCAAGGAGGCTCCCCGGGAGATTTTTGAAGTCAGGGAATTGGAAAGGGACGAATCCTTTATCCGGAGATACCTGACCTTTGAACTGTGCAATGAAATGAAGCTCTTCGAGTATTTGAAGGCAGGCGATGAATACATTATTTCCGAAATCGCCGATGAAGAAGGGTGGAGGAAAATCCGGGATACCATTGCCGCTTCCACAGGCTTGGGAGGGATTCCCGTTATCAAGGTAATCGAAATGGTACAAAAGGACAATACGCTCATCCTGGAACACCAATATGATGGAAGAGAGCTGGAACTGAATTATGCCTACGAGACCATTAAGCATATTATTGATCTGTGGGACGGCAAGGTGATGCTTGCCACCTTCATCGACGGCAAAAGGAGGATTATTGTCTGTGATGAGCGCAAAAAGATCACCATGGTCAACGGGTGAAGAAAGCTGCCGGTCTTGTACTCCATCCATAGAGGCATAAAGTCCTGCAATTCATAGCCTCCGGTTTTTCCGGAGGTTTTTATTTTGTAACTTTCCTTTAAATATTTATCGATTTTTAAATGATAAACTATACGTATGAAAAAGCTTGAAGGTGCAAAAAGAGGAAGAAACTTTACTAAGGGAGCGTTGGCTATGAAAAATGTAAAAAGGTCATTTAGATTGATACTGGTTGTGATATTGGCATTCTCAATTCTGAATATTCAGGTGGTGACGGCGGATAGCCGCGGCACCGGCATCATTGCATTCCCCGTTGACTATAGCTTCTCTGTCGATGACAAAAGCGCGACCTTATGGGGCTATGAAGTTGGTGGCGGCGTATATTTCAAGCTGCGCGACCTTGCGATGGCACTATCCGGCACAGAAAAACAGTTTTCGGTTTCCTGGGCCGCCGATGGCAGCTACGGAGAAATAGATCTGTCATCCGGCATGGCTTATGCGCCGGTGGGCCGCGAGCTTAAAGCTCCGTCCCAAACAGGAAATACCGTGGCGTATCCCGCTAATGCTGTCTTTTACTGCACCGGCGGCCGGGCCGCCATTTCGGCGTATATTGTAAACAACGCACATTATGTCAAGCTATCCGATCTTGCAGCTACTTTGAAGTTTGCATCCGTTTGTAATGAGGAAATGCGCACAGCCAGAATCATTACCTCTCCGAAAATTGCCTCTGCGGGGATAGTCGGAGAAGCTTTTGACAATATCGCATTGGCACAGGAAGGAAACGGGTATTCTCTCGACCAGGACGGAAACGTCATCCTTTCCTACATGAATGGAAAAAACACAGTGAAAGCGCCTCTGACCCTGGGCACCAGCGGCAGCTATACGCCGGGAATGGAAGCGGAAGACACCGGGTTCTATATTTCCGCAGCGAAGACCGCTATTGCCTTTGGCGGCGCAGACGGACCGGTCCGGGTGCTTGTCAGTGATGATAGTGGAAAAACATGGAACACTTATCCGGTAGAAAGCTCGAAGTATATGGGAGCCAATAAGCATATCGGCTTTATCACAAAGGATGACGGTTTTTTGGTGGCAAGCTCCGGTTCGTCGCTGGGTACCTCATATAATTACGTTTTCAGGACCTCCGATGGCGGCAAAACCTGGACGCAGATGGGAAACCCCAACGGACTCTATCCGCACAATATGACCGGCGCCGGATTTTCAACCAGGGAGATTGGGTTTATCAGCTTCCGGGTGGACGACGACCCCGGACCTACCATTTACCGGACCATGGACGGGGGATACACCTGGGAAAAGCTTGCGGTGACTGTTCCGGACGGATACGATTACAACATTCCGCTTTCTCCGGTATTTTCCGGCGCAAACGGCATCTATCCCATCCGGTTTTATTCCAACAACGGTGGGGTAAGCATTACCTATTATCTTTCAAGCAGTGATTACGGCAAGACGTGGGCTTACGATGAAAAATACAATCTGCCGCTGACCAGCGGCACGTCCGACTCTGGGGATAAAATATTAAAATAGCGGGAAATAGTGTCGGCACCGAAACGGCGTTTTACTCTTTGTCTCAAAAAACATAAAAAATAAAGCAAGGGAGGAAATGAGGATCAATATAAAATTCGGTTATATCACCAAATAAATGATGGGTATTAAATTTTCATATCCCCCCAAGAAATGCTTTTATAATTGAAAAATATTCTTTTGTATAACAAATCGGGACGACCGCATAATGCACCGGGACAGAAATTCCATAAGCTCTGATCCCTTGTCCTTTCGCCAGCGCTACCATTCTAAACAAATGATACTCAGTCGTAATAATCACTACTTTGGGATCTGAAGTATTACTGACCTGTTCAACAATTTGCCTGGAATATTTTATATTTTCATATGAATTTGTTGCTTTTTCTTCTTTGATAATCCGGTTTTCATGGATCCCGCTTTCAACAAGAAACCTTTTCATTATTTCTGCTTCGGTATATAGTTCATCCGGGCCTTTAGAGCCTGACACAATAATCGTGGCATCCGGGTTTTTGGATAAATAGGACAGAGCCTTTTGCAACCTGTGAAGAAGAATTCTCGAAGGCCTGTCATCAACCACCTGTGCCCCCGGAATGAGTACAAAATCTGCCTTTATGTTCTCTTTACTGCTTAATGCGGTTTGGATCATAAATCCTTCAATAACTATAAAAGATACCGCAAAAATACACACACCCATAACAATTATGCTTTTTACTATTCTATTTTTAATGAAAAATAAAGGATTCCTGCCGGAAATCAGGCTAATCCCTGAGAAGGTAATGACTAAACCTGCTGTCAACAGAAATAGGACCGCGATATCAAATGACCAGAATAAGATTCCTGTACACCAGATTATAAAATAGACAATAAGCAATCCACCGATTCCTGTTAATAAAATACCTGTGAGCTTTTTCTTTCTCATTCTCTTTAATAACCTCATCTTTCATAAGGGGTAACTTCGTAACAATAAATTAGTTTTTATTGCAAACTGATCAATCCAACCTGATTATTGAGCTGGACCGCTGCCATTTTTGCAAATACGCATTGGTCAGAATCAGGCTTGTAGGAAGCTATTACAAAAATCTTATCAAATTTATATTCCACGAGGTTATTACCGTTTTTATCGATCACTCCCCAATGGCCATTCTTTTTAACAGGAGCATAGCCAAACCTGAAGCTCTCGACATCATCAAAAGCTTCAGGAAATTTTCTGTTTCCGCCAAAGTCCATATACGTCCATTTATCCTCCTGTTTAAGCCAAAAGCCATCAGAATCTATATCTGTCCTTATTGCACTGCTTAACTGGTCGGTGCTTTCATAGGAAGAAGGGACAATCTCCAACCCTTTGTTGTTAATAAGGCCAAATTTGTTGTTTTCCTGAACGATTAAAAAATTGCGGTCTTGAGGCACAATCTCTTTGTATATTTTACCCATTGGCTTAAAGGTTTTTGTATCAATCAGTTGCTGGCAGCTATTTTTTTCCGCAACGATACAGGTATCTACGGACATGGATAGGGAATCATATTCCATGCTCAGCAGAGTATTGTTCTTACTGTCAATAATACCGTATTTATTATTTAAGCATACTACTGCCGTACCATTTGAAAAATCTTCAGCTTTATCGTAGATAAAAGGGATGACCGTTTTTTTATCTTTGTCAATATAGCCCCACTTGTTATTATCGTCAAATACCGCCCTCAGACCTTCGGAGAGCGCTCCATATACTTCCTGGCCGTCGCCTGACCACGATATAAGTTTCTCCCCGCATTTATCCAAATAACCCATTTTTGATTTACCGGTATAATTGCCTTGGGAGTCTTTTTCGTTTATGACATAGAAGGCTTCATCCTTTCTGAAGGGAAAGATTTTACTATAGGTTGGCTGTGCTACGATTTTTACCGAATTATTCACCATTTTCAATAAGCCCTGACCTTCGGCTATGTCAAATATAATCATGTCAGTATGATCAAATGCGGAACCTAAAACGGCGGAGTTCAGGTAGTTGTATGCAGGTTCTGCAAGCCAATTTCCTTTATCGTTAATAAAACCATATTTATCATTTGACGATACACATGAGGCGCCGTTTATAAAATTGTAGGCCTCATCAAAGGAAAAAGGAATTATATTTTGCCCTTTCATATTGATGTAGCCCCATTTATTAGCAAGCTTTACACATGCCTTGCCTTCACTGAAAACGTTGGCGCTCTCGTATTTGAAATCGATTATTACCTTTCCGGTCCTGTTTATATACCCCCATTTACCGCCTTTTTTGACAGGGATGAGAGCCTGGGTTGTCTTTGGAACATCAGAAAGGGGGTCATGAGACGAAAAGTAAACCGACTCCAGTGTATCGTCAAACACAGCATCAGTGATAATTTTTCCATTTTCATCGATATAGCCGTATCGGGTTGCTCCGCCAGGATCTGTCTTCTCATATCGTAAAAGGCCATCAACAAAAATATTGCTGCAATTTGAAAATTGAGGCTGTGCAAGATATTTTACGCTTTGCGCATCCACCACCGTGTCCGGGCCTTTTTTTACAGCTTGTACGCCTGCATTATTGTCAAGAATGTATTTGACTAACAGAAGGCAGACGACTATCCCGGATGCAAGTAAAACCACTTTTAGCTTTTTCATATTTAATTTCCCCTTAAGGCTATACTTATTATGTCAAATTTTTTGTACTGAAAATCTCCTTAAAAATATGCCCAACATTTAATGATAGACATGTAAAGCATGTAAAATGTTCCATATATGACGCCAGAGAATGCGGAAAACTAAGCGCATGTATAATCTAATAGGGTACATGGCTGAAGCATAATCTAAAGTAGAAGTTAGAATATATTTGTTTTATACTATGAATTAAAGATTAAATTGTTTAATGGGAAGGATTGCGGTATGAATATCAGGCCAATAAAAATAAGCGATGCAGAGGCTTTTTGGCAAATGCAGTTTGAGTTGGACCATGAAACAAACTATATGATGTATGAGCCAAATGAGCGGACAAAAAATTTAGAGCGGATTCATAGCATTATCAGTCCAGCGGTAGAAGGAAACAACTTGTTGCTGGTCGCAGAGGACAATAATGAAATTGTAGGTTACATTTCCGCAGAAAAAGGTGAACTTAATAGAATTAAGCATACGGCATATATTGTTGTAGGGATTCGCAAAGATTTTCAGAGAAAAGGAATTGGTTCGGAATTTTTTAAACGGCTGGATTTATGGGCAAAAGAAAAAGTAGTTACCAGACTCGAGCTTACAGTGATGTGCCCGAATATTATTGCAAAACATCTATATGAAAAAAGAGGATTTGTGGTTGAGGGAATAAAGAAAAATTCTATGCTGGTAGATGGGAAATATGTAGACGAGTACTATATGGCAAAATATCTATAGTCCATAAGCATATTGAAAGACAAACGGCGCAGCCTTGAGCTATACCGTCTCTTGTAAAATTAAATTTACATAGGGCACGCTGCTTTTCGGAGGTTTTTATTTTGTTATTTATGGAAATATTCATCCTGTTCTGCTAAAATAATAGAAACAATCAGTTTAGTATCAGAATGGCCTGAAAAGGATGAATTAGCCGGAAAATTATCAAGGTCATTTCCTGAACGTCGAAAGGGTGATAATATGCTGTACCGTGAATTTGGGAAAACAGGTGTGAAAATATCCGCACTGGGTTTTGGCGCAATGAGGCTGCCTGCAACGAATGCAGAAGGCGGTAAGAGCCTGGATGTTGAAAAGGGAGTAGAATTGATCCGCCATGCGTTTAATGCGGGCGTGAATTATATTGATACCGCGCCGTATTACTGTGAAGGCGAAAGCGAGATCGTAGTGGGAAAAGCTTTAAAAGGCTGGCGGGATAAAATCTATCTGTCTACCAAAAATCCTGTGGAAGACAGCTCAGGTGCGCATTGGCGGGAAAGACTGGAGAAATCCCTGACGAAGCTCGATACGGATTATATTGACTTCTATCATATGTGGGGGATTAGCTGGGATGCATATGTAAAGGACATCGACGTAAAGGACGGACCGATGAGCGCAGCCCGCAAGGCTAAGGAAGAAGGCCTTATCCGACATATTTCCTTTTCATTCCATGATGCTCCGGAGAACATGATCAAGATCATTGACACCGAAAATTTTGAATCGGTTTTGTGCCAGTATAACCTTATGGACAGAAAAAATGAAGAAGCCATCCAATATGCCCGGGAAAAGGGTCTGGGCGTCGTCGTCATGGGCCCTGTAGGCGGAGGCAGGCTGGGTGCGCCGTCTCAAACCATCAGCGACTTGCTGCCGGGCAAAATAAAAAGCAGTCCTGAGATAGCTCTGCGCTTCGTCCTGACAAATCCCAACGTATCCTGTGCACTTTCCGGCATGGGCACAATGGAAATGGTGGATGAAAATGTTCTTACAGCTTCAAATGAAAGCCCTCTTAGCCGGGATGAAGTGGAGCGCATCAATGAATCCATGCTTGAGAATAAAAAAAGAGCGGAGCTTTATTGCACGGGCTGCAATTATTGCATGCCATGTCCGTCTGACATCAATATTCCTTTAAATTTCGAAATAATGAACTACCATAGGATATACGGACTCACGGATTATGCCAAAGGGCAGTATAGTCAGATCGGTAAAGTGGAATGGGTGAAAGGCAAAAAAGCTGAGGAATGCATCGAATGCGGCATATGCGAGACAAAATGTCCGCAAAAGCTCCAGATACGCCAGCAGCTTAAAGAGACAGCAGCAACGCTGGGATGATTGGTGTCGGTCACTTATTTATGTATAAAGGCTGATTGCCGCGTCGCAGGCCCCTCGCGACGATAAGAGGCAGCAAAAGTGCGGCAGGGGAACCGTCCCCTGTCGCAACCGCACTGTTGCAAGTTGCATACTGGTTTGATAAGGCGAATTAAATGGAGGGTATTATGGAAGGAAAGTATAAAGTAATAACTTTGTGCGGGAGTACGAGGTTTAAAGATGAATTCTTGAAAGTACAAAAGCAATTAACTCTAGAAGGGAATATAGTTATTTCAGTAGGATTGTTTGGACATGCTGATGGTGAGTTTGAAAATGTCATCACTCCTGAAATTAAAGTAATGCTTGACGATATACATAAAAGAAAAATTGATATGTCTGATGAAATTTATGTGATTAACAAAAACGGTTATATAGGCGAAAGTACAAAAGGTGAAATAGAATACGCTATAAAGATTAGAAAAAGGGTTAATTATTTAGAGTGCCATAATGCTTAGTCTGTTTCGCATTCTTTATATTCTGTGTAAAAGCTCTATACAGGCTTCTTTTCGCTTTCAATGAAAACATATCTTGTATATTTTTATTTTTCTTCCTACCAACACTCTTTCATGCATCATTCCTGTACATAGCTGGAAAGAATAATTTCTGCAGCTTGTATTTTATTGAATTTTAGTATATACTTTTAAATATGATATTATAAAGTCTCTAATAAATTATTCGTTGAGAGGAGATTGTTATATATGCAATACCTATTGGGAATTGACATTGGTACTTCGGGTACAAAGACGGTGCTGTTTGATATTTCAGGCAATACCGTTGCCAGTGATCTTGTCGAATATCCTATGTATCAGCCCCGTTCGGGATGGGCTGAGCAGGATCCGGAGGATTGGTGGAGAGCTGTGTATACCACAATTAGTAATGTTATATTAAAAAGTGGTGCAGCGCCGTCGGACATCAAGGGAATAGGCTTATCCGGCCAGATGCACGGAGCGGTGCTGCTGGATAAGGACAACAGGGTACTGAGGAAAGCCATTATCTGGTGTGATCAAAGAACCTCGAAGGAGTGTGAGGAGATCACTTCACGGATAGGGAAAGAACGTTTGATCTCCATTACTGCAAATCCGGCGCTTACGAGCTTTACTGCCTCGAAAATACTGTGGGTGAGGAACAACGAGCCTGAGGTATTTGAAAAGGTAAGAAAGGTTCTTCTCCCCAAGGATTATATCCGGCTGATGCTCACGGGCGAGTTTGCAACAGAGGTTTCGGATGCCAGCGGAATGCAGCTTATGGATATCCCTGCGAGAAAATGGAGCGGAGAAGTTCTTGAAAAGCTGGGGCTGGATAAGGAAATGCTGGCGCAAATGTATGAATCCCAGGAGATCAGCGGAAAGGTTTCCAAACGCGCTTCGGAACTGACCGGACTTAAAGAAGGGACGCCTGTAGCGGGAGGCGCGGGAGATCAGGCTGCCGGAGCTGTAGGAAACGGTATTGTCAAGCCAGGTGTAATATCTTCTACCATAGGGACTTCGGGTGTTGTATTTGCTTATATGGACAAGGTCAGTATAGACCCTAAAGGACGGGTGCATACCTTCTGCCATGCTGTGCCCAATACATGGCACATTATGGGCGTCACCCAGGGAGCAGGCCTGTCGTTGAAGTGGTACAGGGATAACTTCTGTATGGAGGAGAAAAGAACTGCCGAGCTGATGGGTATAGACCCTTATGTCTTAATGGACAAGGAAGCGGAAAGGGTAGCCGCAGGCAGTGAAGGGTTGGTATATCTGCCTTATTTGATGGGAGAAAGGACACCGCATCTTGACCCCAATGCAAGAGGAGTATTTTTTGGCATATCTGCAAGGCATGAGAAGCCCCACTTCATCAGAGCAGTAATGGAAGGCGTAGTTTACAGCCTGAAAGACTGTCTGGAGATCATCAGGGAAATGGGTGTGGACATAACGGAAGTAAGAGCTTCGGGCGGAGGCGGTAAAAGTCCGCTTTGGAGGCAAATGCAGGCGGATGCCTTCGGCAGCGAGATAACCACCATCAATTCAAGCGAAGGTCCGGCTCTGGGTGTAGCAATCCTTGCCGGTGTAGGGACGGGAATCTTTGACAGTGTTGCACAGGCCTGCGATTCGGTGATATCGGTCAGAAGCAGACAGGCAGCCAATATGGAGCTGAATTCGGTTTACGGGAAATACTATAAGCTTTATGGCGATATCTATAACTCCCTGAAAGCCAATTTCAGCGAACTGAATGAATTGCAGAAATAGCGAGGCGTCAACAAATGTCCCCCACCTCCTCCAAGGTAAAGGGACACACTCGCAAGCAGCAAGGCTGCAGTACTTAAAACAAAACAGGTGAATTTATGCGCAGAAGCTTAACGGGGAATAACAGCTTTCTCAAGGAACTGAATCAAAAAACCATACTGGACCTGATCCGGGTGAACAAAGCCATATCCAAAGCCGACCTTTCACAGTTTACAGGCCTTTCACCCACTGCGGTAGGGGTAATTGTGAACAAGCTGCTGGAGAAGGGCTACATTCACGAAACGGGCACCGGTGAGTCGAAAGGCGGCAGGAAGCCGGTGATGCTGGAGCTCAAGCCCGGCTCCTTTTACACGGTGGGGATTGATATCGATGTCGGCAGCATGAGCATTGTTTTAATCGACATCACCTCCGCTGTTGTTTATACAAAGCAGGTGAGAACAGCGCCGGTTCTTACGGTTGATGAGGCGTCAAAGATCATTGGGACCGAGCTTGGGAAAATACTGAAAGCAAATTCCGTCAAGCAGGACAAGGTTCTTGGAATGGGTATTTCAATCCCCGGGCTTATTGAAAATGACTCCCAGAGGATAATCCTGGCCCCCAACCTTGGCTGGAAGGACATAGACCTGCGCAAGCATCTTGCAGTAGCAGAAAAGATGCCGGTTTATGTGGAAAATGAAGCCATGGCCTCAGCCATATGTGAAAACTGGATAGGCTCCTGTCAGGGAGTAAACAACTTTATCTGTATAAATATCAAATCCGGTATCGGGTCAGGCATATTTACCGGGGGAAGGCTTTACAGAGGCGCAGCGGGAAGTGCCGGAGAAGTGGGCCACATAACCGTAGATGAAAGCGGACCGAAATGCGGATGCGGCAACTATGGCTGCCTTGAGACCATGGCGTCTGTCAAGTACATGGAGGAAAGGGCCAGAAGGCTCATAAGGCAAGGTACGGCTTCAAGCCTGAATGCCATTGAGGACACGGACGGCATTGGCATTAATGATGTTATTGCAGCCGCCGTAAACGGGGATGGGGCCGCCGGAGGAATTTTGCTGGAATCTGCCAGATACCTTGGAATTGCCATTTCCAACCTGGTGAATACCCTGAACCCTTCAAAGGTTGTAATCGGTAAAGAGTTTGTACGGTATTCGGACCTGGTAATCGAGCAACTAAAGGCAGTGGTTGCAGCAAAGGCACTCAAGTATCCGGCGTCAAAGGTGGAAATTGTGGCTTCGGAAATAGGCGAACAAAGCTCTGCCCTCGGAGCGGCTATAATCCCGTTGAAGGTGCTGTTTGGTAAGTAGGGAAGTATGGCGTCAAGGGAACAAAGGTTAAGTTATTTAATACAAAATATATCAGGAGGTAATGAAACATGTCGGAGTATTTTAAAAATGTAGGAAAAATCCAATACGAAGGAAAGGATTCGGACAATCCTCTGGCCTTCAAGCATTACAATGAAAATGAAGTCATCGGCGGAAAAACAATGAAGGAGCATCTGCGGTTTGCCGCTGCGTTCTGGCATACCTTCCAGGGGGCGGGAAGCGACATGTTCGGCTCGGGAACTGCTGTCAGGGACTGGAGCAACGTGAGCGATCCGATGGAGCTTGCGAAGATTAAGGTTAAAGCGAACTTTGAGTTTTGCTCAAAGCTGGGCATCCCCTTCTTCTGCTTCCATGACAGAGATATCGCGCCGGAAGGAAATAACCTGAGAGAGACCAATAAGAACCTTGACGAGATCGTGACGCTTATTAAGGAAATGATGAAAACAAGTGACCTGAAGCTGCTTTGGGGTACGGCAAATGCTTTCTCTCATCCCAGATATGTCCATGGCGCTTCTACTTCACCCAATGCGGATGTATTCGCCTATGTGGCGGCCCAGGTGAAAAAAGCAATGGAAGTTACCTATGAGCTGGGCGGTCAGAATTATGTCTTCTGGGGTGGCAGAGAGGGGTACGAGACTCTTCTGAACACCGATATGAAGCTGGAGCTTGACAATTTTGCCCGCTTCCTTGGCATGGCAGTGGATTATGCAAAGGAAATAGGCTTCAAAGGCCAGTTCCTGATCGAGCCCAAGCCCAAGGAGCCTACAAAGCACCAATATGATTTTGATGCAGGGACTGTTATCGGATTTTTGAAAACCTACGGCCTGGACAACAGCTTCAAGCTGAATATAGAGGCAAACCATGCTACTCTGGCTGGCCACACCTTCCAGCACGAGCTGAGGGTATCAAGAGTCAATAACATGCTGGGAAGCATCGATGCAAACCAGGGAGACACGCTGCTGGGCTGGGATACGGATCAATTCCCCACCAACATATATGATACGGTTCTTGCTATGTACGAAGTCCTTAAAGCAGGCGGATTTACTACCGGCGGTTTGAATTTTGACGCGAAGGTGAGAAGAGGTTCCTTTGAGCCCGTAGATCTGTTCTATGCTCATATTGCCGGTATGGATACCTTTGCAAAAGGACTGAAGGTAGCGTACAGGATTGTCGAAGACGGCAAGATGGACGCTTTTGTAGCAGACAGGTACAAGAGCTATACTGCCGGTATAGGAAAAGACATCGTCAGCGGTAAGGCAGGCTTCAAGGAGCTTGAAAAATATGCCCTGGACAACACAATTGCAAATACCTCCGGGAGACAGGAAATGCTGGAAGCATTTCTGAACAAATATATCTACGAAGCATAATCGCTGAAAAACAAAAATAATACCGTGAAAGCCCTGGATTACCGGGGCTTTCGCATTTTATCCGTAAAAGTCCGTTGTAACTCAATCAACCGGCAAATCATATATTGGAATCTGAGAGACCATAGCGAAGGATCAGATTTCATGCATTTCATCTATACGATTTTGATAGCACTTTCCAATAATCTTGATAACATCAGCGTAAGGATCGCCTATAGCGTCAGCGGCATAAAAATCTCCGCCGTAAAAAATCTCTGGATATCGGCAATCACATTTTTCATTGCCACCTTTGCGGCCCTTGTGGGCGGCCGGATTTCAGCGTTCCTGGATACCGGAATTTCCTCGGTAATAAGCATGCTGCTGCTGGCGGGAATAGGTATCTGGATTATTAAGGAGCAGTTTGTCAGGCAAAAGGATAACGAGAGTGACAAGCCGGACAAAAAAAGCAAAAAACAACTCCTGAATATACTGCGAAAGCCGGAAACGGCAGATGCGGACGGGTCCAAGGAAATTGATTTCAAAGAGGCGACAATGCTTGGAATCGCCTTGTCTCTGGACAATATCGGCGGAGGCTTCAGCGCCGGCATGATGGGCCTGAATATGTTTTTAATGGGACTGATGTCGGCTCTTATAAGCTTTCTGGCACTTTGGGCAGGGAATTATATAAGCAAAGTTCTAAGCAAGTACGGGTGGAGCAAAAAAGCCGCCGTTTTATCCGGAATCGTGCTGATTGTTATCGGCTTAAGGCAGGTCGTAATACCACATATATAAGATCACCCTCTATAAAATTACCTTTATGGATGTAAATTCATCGGGCTGGCTTGTAACTTCGATTTTTCCCTTGAGCATGTCGGTGATCCGTTTTACAATGGACAGGCCAAGCCCGTTACCTTCGGCCGTTCTGGACTTGTCGCCCATGTAGAACTTCTCAAACATTCTTTTTTTGACTTCCTCCGTCATTCCACGGCCGTAATCGGTGATGGTGAAGACCGTTTTGTCGGCGTTTTTTCTCAGGTTTATTTCGATGGCGGCGCCGGGCTTTGAAAATTTGACGGCGTTGTCCAGCAAATTGAGCCATACCTGATACAAAAGCTGTTCATTGCCTTCATAGACAATTTCGTCAAGGTCGAGCTGAAGGTCGATTTCCTTACTGCTCCACTTCTTTTCATGATAAAGTATCACCTGGCGTATCTGTTCATCCAGGCGGAAGGAGTTCCTGGCAGGAGCGATATTTTCATTTTCGATCCGGTTGAGAAGAAGGATATTGCTGGAGAGGGCCGATAGCCTCCTGGTTTCTTCGGTAATGATCTCAATGTATTCATTGCGCTCCTCTTCGCTTTCACTGTTACGGAGGAGCTTTGCATATCCCTCAATGGAGGTGAGCGGAGTTTTAAACTCATGAGAGATGTTGGAGACAAAGTCGTTTCGAAGCATCTCCATTCCGCCAAGCTCTTTGGTCATGAGGTTGAAATTGTCGATCAGCTGTCCGATTTCATCTCCGCTTTTTCTCTCGATGTGGATGCTGAAATCACCTTTAGCAATCTTTTCGGTAGCTTCGCTCAGCTTCTTTACAGGCCTTACGATAAAACCGGACGCGGCAAGCATGAACAGGGACCCAAAACCCAGTGAAAGGATGGTGACTCTAAAAATCAGACTCCGCAGATCATTGACCAGGCTTGTGCCTCCAGGAACTGTAACAATATAATATTCTCCCGATTTCACTATGCCCATTGGGAGTTTTGAATAACGCGAATTCTTCGGTTCCGCTTCAATAACCAAAGGATCGTCGGACATTGCCGCAAGCACCTTATCCGAAATTCTGTACCTTTCTGACAGCGCTTCCGGACCTTTATAGAATTTTACTTTGATCAATCCGGAAGAATGTAATTTCTCGATACCCTCCACGGATGCATTACCGCCTTCATAAACCGATTTTGCATCGGAAGCCATGCCGGCCATCAGGGCGGACAGCTCCCCTGACAGGCTTTTTTCCGCATCAAGGGAAGAAATGTAAAAGGCGGCGGCATTCCCAAGAATGAATACACCAATGAAAATAAGGATAAGCTTCAGATGGATTTTCTTCATCAAACCTTGATCACTCCCTTATACCCAAGTCCTCGTATGGTGGCAATCTCAAATTCGGGGAAACCGGCGAATTTCTCTCTTAAACGCTTGATATGGACGTCAACGGTCCGTTCGTCGGCTTCGCTGTCAAGGCCCCAGATATCGTCCATCAGCTCCTGACGGGTGAAAATTTTTTTGGGGTAGGAAAGCAATTTGTAAATAAGATAAAATTCCTTCCTGGGAAGTACGATGGTTTCAGCGGCTGTCCTTATCTCTAAGCTCTCATAATCAAAGACGATACCGCCCATAATGATCTGCCTGTCGCTGGATATTTTACTCCGTCGCAGCAGGGCTTTCACGTGCAGTACAAGCTCTTCCATATCCACAGGCTTTGTCAGATAGTCGTCTGCGCCAAGCTCGAAGCCTTTTTTCTTGTCGGGAAAGCTGTCTTTTGCAGTAACCATTACTATGGGCATCGTGTAATTGGCGTCGCGAAGAGACTTTGTAAGCTCATATCCATCCATTTCAGGCATCATGATGTCGGCAACAATAAGGTCGGCTGTATTTGTGAGAAGTATATCCAGGGCCTTCTCACCATTTTCTGCATGAAGTACGTTAAACCCCTCGCGCTTTAAGTATATTTCCATAAGCTTTCTTATTTTTGCATTGTCATCAACGATCAGGACATTGACCAAAATCTCCACCGCCTTTCCTGCCCGGGGACAGCCAATGCTCCCAGGGCATTCTTTGTCTAATTATACCATTTCAACGACGCTATTCATACCGCAATGCGTCAATGGGGTCAAGCCTTGCTGCTTTGTTTGCCGGATAGTATCCGAAGAAGATTCCGATTCCCATGGAAAAGGCGATGGTCAGGATGATCGTGGGGATGGAGAAGGATGCGCCCGTTCCCAGCAGGGAACTTCCGATGACGCCCAGCAGCAGCCCTACGAGCAGACCTATTACCCCTCCTACAAGTGAAATTATCATCGCTTCCGAGATGAATTGCATCCGGATATGGTAGTTCTTTGCGCCAAGGGCTTTTCTAGTGCCGATCTCGCGGGTCCTTTCGGTAACGGATACCAGCATGATGTTCATAACCCCTATACCGCCTACCAACAGCGAGATTGCCGCAATAACCGCAATTGCCGTTGATACGGTGGACAGCATGGAGGAAGCGATTTCAATCTGGCTGGACATGTTAATGGCAGCGATCTCCCACTTGGGATTGGAGTTATAATATTTCGTAAAGAACCTTTCAATGTCTTTTGTCAGTTTTTCGGTATCAACCCCTACGTCGCTCATTACTGTGACGGTTGAGAAGTTTTTTACGGTTTTGTCCTGCTTTTCCACGGTAATGGGGATATAGATAGGGGTTTCCTTATCCTTCTCCGATGCGGTTGAAGCGGACATAAACATGGACGAGTCCGCATATTTGTAAACGCCGGCAATGGTATAGGTTTTAATTGCACCGGACTGGTAAAGCTTGATTTCCTTGCCGATGGGACTGGCGTTGGCCTTGAAAATGTTGTTCACCAGCTTGTCGGATACGATACAGATATTTTTGTGCCCTGCGGTATCCCGGTCATTGATGAAACGTCCGCTGAGCATCTCCAGGTTGTTTACCTTCATGTATCCCGGATTTACTCCGGATACCGACACATTGGCATAAAGCCTCCCGTCCTTCACCTGGCCGGAGCTGTCCGATTCGCTGATGCTGACGGCGGCTACCTGGTTTTTAAACTGTTCGGATAAGGAATTGAGCATTTCCATGGACATCAGGTCCTTATCCTCGGCAGAAACCTTCCCGCTCAGCATTGACATAGGATCGCCGCCCTGGCCCATAGGCCCCCTGGAGTTTGAAAATTCATCACTTTTTTCCCTCACTCTCAGCAAAATATTGTTTGTACCTATATTCTGCATTTCCGAGGTGATGGAGGAGGAAAGGGAATTGCCCACGGAGATGATGGCGATGACGGATGCAATTCCAATGATAATGCCCAGCATGGTGAGCAGTGCGCGCATTTTATTTGCACGCAGGCTTTCAAATGCCAGCCGTATATTTTCAATATAAAACATTTCTTATCACCTCATTTCTGCTGTTCTATAGCTGCGGTCGACGGGTACATCGCTGATAATGCTGCCGTCGCTTATGGTTATTATGCGATGTGTCATTTCTGCCAGTTCCATGCTGTGTGTTATCAGCAGGACAGTTTTCTTCTTTTCTTTGTTGACCTTGGTAAAAATGTCCATTACCATTTTGCCTGTTTTGGAATCAAGCGCGCCTGTGGGCTCGTCAGCCAGGATAATGGAGGGGTCGTTCACAAGGGAGCGGGCGATGGCTACTCTTTGCTTCTGACCTCCCGACAATTCGTTGGGCAGGTGGTGCATTCTGTCTCCCATCCCCACCAGCTCAAGCAATTCCTTTGCCCGCCGGCTTCGTTCGCGCCCTGAGACCCCGGTATATAGCATGGGCAGCTCCACGTTTTTAATAGAGTTTGAGCGTGCAATCAGGTTGAAGGATTGAAACACAAAGCCGATCTTTTTGCCCCGGATGTCGGACAGCTCATTTTGCGACATCTCATGGACCGATTGGTTGTCCAGAATGTATTCTCCCGACGTAGGAGTGTCCAATGCGCCGATGATATTCATAAAAGTTGATTTGCCTGAGCCGGAAGCGCCGACCAGGGCCACAAATTCACCGTCTTCTATTTCCAGATTTATATTGTTCAGCACATGCAGCTCGTTGGGTGTACCGATGAAGTATTTTTTTTCAAGATTTTTAACCTTTATCATTTCGTAGCCTCCTATTTAGCGGTTTGGCTGCCGCCCTGAGGGTTTGATACTATCTTCAGGCCGTCCTTAAGTTCAGGCGCCTGGATTTCGATATACATATCCGTCTCCATGCCGGTGGTGACCTTTATCTTTTTCACGGCCTCTGCATTTTTGCCGTCCTTTACGCTTGCTTCAAGCACGCTGATCCATTTGTCGCCGTTGTCGTCGGTAGTGACCGCTTCATATGGCACGGCGAAAACGTCTTTCTTTTCATTCAGCTTGATGGTCAGCCGGACGTTCATGCCGATTTTAATATTTGAATCGCTGCTTTTCATGGCTACGTCAGTGTCATACTGCACATTGGAGGAAGCGATATTCCCGCTGGCATCCCGGTTCGCCGCAGGGGCTATCTTTGAGATGGTACCCGGAAATTCCTTGTCTCCGGTGCTGTCTGCCTTGATTGCCACCGGCAGTCCCACCTTTAAAAAGCTGATGTCATATTCGCCGATGGATGTCTTTACCAAAAGGTTTTCCGTATCCTCCACAATGAACAGGAGTCCTGTGGAAGATCCCCCCGCATTGGCTTTGGACAAGGTTACGGTTCCATCGACTGGGGCAGTGATTTTAGCGTCCTTCAAGGTGTTTTTCAGCTTTTCCAGCGTGACCTTCTGAATCTCAATATTTGTCTTCGAAATGGAAGTTGACTTGTTTTGGCTGCTCTTGAGCGTAATCTGTGCATTGTCGTAAGACAGCGACGCTTTTTCCAATACCGACTCGGCCTGGGTCAATGCATCGGAGGTGCTGGCTCCCGTATCCACCAGATCTTTGGTTTTGTCATAGTTGCGCTTGGCATTTTCCAGTTCGATTGCTGCCAGCTTGACGCTGTTTTCAGCGCTTTTCAGATTGGATTCAATGGCTGTGGCATCGTTTTTAAGGGACGTCTCCGCGTTCCTGATATTCAGCTCGGATTGCTTGATGTCCGATTCAAGGGACGCCGTATCCAATATTGCAAGAACATCGCCGGCTTTGACCTTATCTCCTACCTTGACGGATACTTCTTTTACGCTATAATTCGGCAATGAGGAATAAATCTCCTTGGAATTGCTGCTTATGACCGTACCCGAAGCAAGTACGGAGTCTGTCAGGTTGGATTTGGCAAGTACCGCTGTGGTCTGCTCAGGCTTCATTTTAGCGGCCCTGACATAAGACCAGCCTAAGAAAAGCACTGCGGCTGCGACTATAATAACAGAACCGATGATTATCTTTTTTTTCATTTTGTTGTATCTCCTTCATAAACTAATTATGCTCATATTCTGAACATGAAATGTGAACTGAATATGAATAATTCATCCCCAAAGAATATTAAGCAGTTACTCAATCTCGACAAGGGCAGTTTACATGGATATAATTATATACAATTGAAGGCTTGAACAGCAGTAAAATACCGGATTAAAGGAGATGCAGGGCAGTGAAAAGCTACAGAAAAGAATTGTGGTTCGATGTTAAAAAAAGAAGGGAATTCATCAACATTACCGGGGAGGTTACGGAATGCCTAAGAGAAAGCGGAATTAAAGAGGGATTGCTTTTGTGCAATGCCATGCACATCACCGCCAGCGTTTTTATCAATGATGATGAAAGCGGCTTACACAGGGATTTCGAAGTCTTCCTTGAGAGGGTGGCGCCCGAAAAGCCTTATGACCAGTACCTGCACAATGGATATGAAGACAATGCGGACGCCCATATCAAAAGGACCATCATGGGCAGGGAAGTAGTAGTGGCCGTCACCGGAGGCAAGCTGGATTTTGGGCCGTGGGAGCAAATATTCTATGGCGAATTTGACGGCAAGCGCCGCAAACGGGTATTGGTAAAGATTATCGGAGAATAGGCCAAGTCGCCGTCAACAGCATTTGGAATTACATGATAAAAATCAGGACGATTTTTTGTTCAAGCACTGTTATACTACTGTTATACTAGAGAAACGTACTGTTTTGTCGGTAGGCTTTCCTAGAGTCAAAATGTGGTATCATTCTGTTTCGGGGGTGTATGAATGTCTGAAGGCCAGAAGCCGGCTGCAGCCGGAATATTAAAGAACAGAAAAGGACTCATCGTCGTATTGGCATTTTTATCGCTGTATTTATTCTGGGGCGGTACCTATCTTGGGATGAAGGTTGCCATCGAAACGATGCCTCCCTTTATCATGGCGGGCTTCCGGTTTTTAACCGCAGGCTTGCTGCTTTATATCATTGCGCGTGCAGGCGGGCAAAAAGGCCGGCTCCAGGAGAATGGAAAGGCGCCGGCATCATTGGTGCATTACTGCTGCTGGGCGGCAACGGCATGGTAGCCTGGGGGGAACAGACAGTGTCTTCCGGGGTAGCCGCGCTGATCATTGCTACTGTGCCTGTTTGGATTCTTTTATTCAATTTGTTTGGTAAAGACAGCAAAAAGCCCAACGCGGGAATGATATCCGGCATAGTTCTCGGCTTTGGCGGTATGGTGGTTTTAGTGCTGCAATCACTGGGCGGCGCCGGAAAGGGAGTAAACATAATCGGAATTTTGGCAATGCTCTTTGCATCCCTGTCATGGTCGGCTGGATCTTTGTATTCACGTAAGGCAACGCAGCCTTCTTCACCCCTTTTATCAACAGCTTTGCAAATGATAGTGGGAGGCGCACTTTTGCTGATTGCGTCGTACTTTACAGGCGAGTGGTCCAAACTGGATATTGCCCAGATTACTCTCCGTTCTTATGTGGCTTTGGGCTACTTGATAGTTTTCGGCTCAATTGTTGCCTACAATGCATATATCTGGCTTTTGAAAAATGCCGAACCTTCATGGGTGTCCACCTATGCCTTTGTAAATCCTGTGATCGCCGTCTTCCTTGGCTGGGCAATCGTGGGCGAGGAGCTGACGGCCTACTCTCTTGCAGCAACCGTAATCATTGTCGGCGCAGTGGTCATCATCACAATATCCCGCAACAGGGACAGGTGATCTGGCCCCGTCGCATCATCCTTTATATTCCATAAGGTCCTCCGGGGTTTGTTTTTCGGGATCATAAGCGACAAACCGGGTAAAGGATTTAACAAGGATCAGCGGCAAAAACAATACCAGCTGAACGGCAAAGCATGCAAATATGATGGACCTGAGAGGGAAGAACTCGCCAAGTACTCCGCCAAGTGCCATTGCAAAAGGCATCAGGGAGGAGCATACGGTCCCGACCAGGGAAAACACCTTGCCTCTCATATCCTGCGGGACTGCCAGCTGAATGGTGGTATATATAAATACATTTACAATGGCCGTAAAGAAACCGCCTGCAAATAGTAAAAGCACCATGAGCGGGAAATACTCAACCAGGCCGAAAGCCGCGAAGCAGGCCAGTGATAAAAATTCCGACGGGAGAAAAATATAAGGCTTAATGTGCGGTGGTATCTTGATGGCGGATATAAGGCCCATGGCTAAAAACATTCCGCCGGTGTAAAAGGCCATGGTAATGCCATATTTCGCCGGACCCAGGCTTTTGGTCATTTGAAACAGCGGAAGGAAAAGCACAATGCCAATGAAGGAGAGGAAATTGGACAGGGCCGCTACCATAATCATATACCGTAAGCCCCGCATCTTCCAGACAAACAGGTATCCGGCCTTCATATCGGCAAAGAAATGCTGCTCGGTTTTATGCTGTATTTTGGGGATTTTGATAAATAAATTTATCACGGCTGAAACGATAAAGGAAAGGCCATTGAAAAGAAACATAAAAGGCGCCCCAAGGATTTGCAGGAGAAGGCCTCCGGCAGAGCTCCCCACAATGTTGGAGCCGGTTCCGACCATGCCTATGACTGAGTTTGCAGCCATGATTTTCGACGGAGGAACCAGGTCCGGAACGGCGGAATTTACGGTTGGTGAAAAGAATGCTCCTCCCAGTCCAAGGATGATTCCTGTTATAAAAACCATCCAGATTTGTATAAAACCCATATATGCCGCTGCGGCCAGGAATACTACTGCCAATCCGCGAATGATGTCCGTCGTAATCAGCAGCCATTTTCTGTCGGCCCTGTCTACAATAACACCTGCAAAAGGCGAGACTAAAACGGCAGGGAGAGTGGAGGCTGCCATCAAGGTGCCCATGAGGGCTGTCGAGCCTGTTGCGGCAAGTATCCAGAAGCCTAAAGCCAAATTGTAGACAACATCTCCAAGAACTGAAACCAACTGTCCCTGCCACAGCAAGAAGAAGTTGGGGGTCCATAGCTTTTCCTTATTTCCGGATTCGGCCTGCACAACAGGACTGACCTCTATAGTGCCGCCGGCTTCAACGGGCAGATTTGCCTCATATATATCCTCTATATCCTCGAATTTATTTTCCATAATTACCTCCTTCGGTATTTACTATTTCCAGTCATTGTTAGCTGCTCTGAAATAGAATACTCCGAATTTTCCGGTTAGTCTGATGAAAGGCGGCAAAAACAATTTCTAAACAATAGTTGGAATAATGGCTTTACACGTGATAAAATGTATTAAGCCGCATCCAAGGTGCAATATATAGTTAGTTTCACCTGATAAATGTTCCTTGAAAACCTTGAATATAGTGAGTTTGAAGCAGGAATTTTGACTCTGGATGTCGAATTATACAACATAATACAGAAATGACAAAAGGTGATATATATGCT
>JAEZCO010000020.1 GCA_023433505.1 Bacillota bacterium
TTGGAGCTTAAACCAAGGGTGAATATCAATATAATCAGCGATGGTTCTATTAATGAGGATATCATCAATTCCCTGCTGGAGCCCATGCCTCCGAAAGTACTTCCCGTGTCCAGCCCTGCCAGCGTCAGAAAAAACCTTCCCAGAGCCAGCAAATATACCACCAGTATGGCATCACCCGTAAAACTGAAGGAAAAAAACTGTGGTACTGCCGGAACGAATACAAAAGCTGTAAGAACTGAAATAAAGAAGATATAAGGAGCAGCCACAAAAATCCACGATGACGTCTCCGATATGACCATATCTTTTCTGAAAAGCTTGTAAAGGTCAAAGTATGTCTGTAACAGAGGTAAGCCTTTTCTATGCTGGATAGAGGATTTTATCTTTCGAATGACGCCGTTGACCAGCGGTGCGGTAAGTAAAATCAGCAGTATTTGCAATAAAACAGTTAAAACCGGACTTTGCATAATATCCTCTCCTGTACCTGCTACCCCACACTAATGGCAAAGTATACAAACATAAGCAGAATCGTAATAAATATATAAAGCAGGTAAGTATGTATACTCCCCGTCTGTATAACAAATCGGGTCTTTCTGGCGAAATTCACAATAAATTTGACAGCCGGATTGTAAAAATACTTTTCAAAGATGGAGCTGGTGGAGACGGTATATTTTGCCGCACTTATAAAATAGGGCTGCTTTCCCTCCAGCACCTTAAAATCACGCTGCGGCTGAAGCATATTTCGAAAGACGATTCTTGCAGGCTTGGAAAATCCTGTGGAAGTATACTGCATTTTTGAATCAAGGCTTTCGAATCCGCAATCCCATGTTCCATATTTTCTTATTTTCGTCTTTGGGAATACAACCGCCAGAACAAGGGTAACCACTGTAAACAGCAGCAGAGCCAGCAATATAAGCACAAGAGGAGAGATTGAAGCATTGTTAACCTGAACCGGATATTTCAAAAAGCTGGAGAAGCCACTGACTTCACTGGCTATGCTTGTATGAAACAGCTGAAAAACAACAGGCTCCAGAAGCTTTATAAAAAACATCGGGAATAAGCCAAGCAAAGCACACGCAACCGATAAGATCCCCATGGCAGACAGCATCGGCTTGTTCACTTCTACAGCGCCAGCCGCATGCTCCGACCTTGGAAGAGCCAGAAATGAAATACCGTAAACCTTCACAAAGGTATAAACCGCCAAAGCGCCGGCCAGAGCCAGCAGAGCGCCCGATATCAAAATGATCAACTGCAGAAGGTCCCCTGCTGCAGCAATATTCAAAATCATTGCCTGGTAAGTAAGCCATTCGCTGACAAAGCCGTTAAATGGCGGTAAAGCGCAAATCGACATGGCCCCCGCTAAAAAGAAGATGGCTGTAAACGGCATTTTTTTAATCAGGCCGCCCAGTTTTTCGGAATCTTTGGTACCGGTGGCATAATGGATAGAGCCTGCACCAAGAAACAGCAAACCCTTGAAGATGGAATGATTAAAGACATGAAACAGTGCGGCCGTAATGGATAAGGCTGAAATCAGCATGTATCCGTAAGATGCTGCGGATATGCTCAAACCGATGCCCAGGAAAATTATCCCCATATTCTCAATACTTGAATAAGCAAGAAGCCTTTTTATATTCTTTTCCATCAACGCATAGCAAATGCCAAAAACGATAGAAATGGCACCGATGATCAGAATTACAGTTCCCCACCATCTTGTTTCGGCAGACATTGTGCCAAGGACAAACCTCAGTATGCCGTAAACGGCGGTCTTTATCATAACACCGGACATAAGGGCCGATACATTGCTGGGCGCAGAAGGATGCGCATACGGAAGCCATATATGTAAGGGAATAATGCCCGCTTTTGCACCAAAGCCGGCCAGAAACAGTAAGAATATCAGATTTTTCATTGAAGCCGGAATTGAAGATGCATCGATTAAGCCGATGACTGACTGACCGGAATATTTATATAGCAGGACGAAACCTACCGTGATAAAAGCAGTTCCGATATGTGTCATGATAAGATAAATAATACCTGCTTTTTGTACTTCAGGCTTTTCATTCTCATAAACAACGAGAAAATAGGAAACCAGCGACATTATCTCCCAGGAGATCAGAAAAAGGAACAATTGGCCGGAGGTGACAACCAGAAGCATTGAGCATATGAAAAGGTTGTATAAAGCTCCCAGCAGTCCGGTATTTCTTTTTGTTTCGTAATGCTTGACATATCCCAGGGAATATATTGAAACAATCAAGGATAAGAATGAAATCAGAAATATAAAGAACGCAGAGAGGTTGTCTATGGTAATATGAAGGTGAATAAAATCGAAGCTGGAGGATATTTCAAAGGTGATTGGATCACCTGTCCTGAAAAAAAGTTTTAAAAGTGAAATGTAAATAAACAATAAAGATGCTGCAATTGCCGATAGATACGAAACCAATTTGTTTAATTTATCTTTTTTGCTGAAAACGAGAGCCAAAACCGAGCTTAGAAAGAAAATGCACAATCCTGCAATAAAAATGTATAAAACTGCCGAATCCGGCATTTTCAGACCCCCCAAATCGCAATATCCGCTATTATATTACAACTTTCGATTTAGGTTGTCAAATCATTATTTTATGTAATTCCGTAAGAATAAGCGTTTGGTTTAATTAATTCCTACTAAGAAATTTTTATATTTTACATTCCGGGAATGAGAAGCTTGTCACCGGCATAGATCATGCTTGTTTCCAGATTGTTTGCCTTCTTGATTTTAAATATGGTTTTTCTTATATCTCCGCCTTTACCATGTCTATGGGCTATCATCCACAAAGTATCGCCCCTTTCAACCGTTATGGTTTTATACTGCCGTACTTCGGAGCCATATACGGAGGTAGCGAAACCTATACTGCTTGCAATAATGGTCAATGTAATAATCAGCGTATAGAATCTTCTTTTGTTTTTTAGTACATAATGTTTTTTCATAATGTAACCTCCTGCCGGAACATTTGTTCTTATTCCAATTCTACACGAACGTTTGTTCTGTGTCAATATTTTTTTCGAACATTTGTTTGACTTTTTAGTATAATTTGCTATAATGATTCTAGAAGACTGAATAAGAGGTGTTACATATGCAAAAGAAGCTTTCTGAAAAGCAGCAGCAGATCCTGGATTTTGTCAACAGCCAGGTGGAAGCAAAGGGATATCCTCCTTCCGTAAGGGAGATTTGCAGCGCTGTTGGTTTTAAATCCACATCCACAGTTCACAGCTATCTTGAAAAGCTTGAAAAATGCGGCCTTATTGTAAAGGATGCTACCAAGCCCAGGGCCTTGAAAGTCATCGGCGGAGGTAAAAAATCCACTCAGTCACCCAATGGTAACGGCGCCAATTCAAAGGAATATTATTCCAGAAAAGAATTGGTGGATATTCCTATCATCGGTAAGGTCACTGCAGGTATGCCGATTCTTGCAGTTGAAAATATTGAAGATACTTTCCCGCTCCCTGTCGATTTTGTTCAAAATTCAACGGCTTTCATGCTGAAAGTACAGGGTGACAGTATGGTGGATGCCGGAATTCTGGATAAGGATCTTGTGCTGGTCAAGCAGCAATCCACTGCCAGCAACGGTGAAATCGTCGTAGCGCTCATCGACGACGAGGCGACGGTTAAGACCTTTTACAAGGAAAAAGGCTATTTCAGGCTCCAGCCGCAAAATCAGTTCATGGATCCGATTATTGTTAAAGAGAATCTTTCAATATTAGGGAAGGTTATAGGCGTATTCAGAAGACTTTGACACTATTGCCCGGATGGTATAGATAAAGAGAGAAAGCGCCCCAGGGTTTGCTTTTTCTTAATTTAAAAAAGAACCTTTGAAAAGGCTCTTTTTTTATTTTATGATGTTATGTATTATTCCTTATTGTTGTCATTAAAGATAAAGTTTACTACTTTCATTGGACTGATTGTTGAAATAGCATGCTTATAAACCAATTGCTGTTTTCCTTCGGTGTCCAGCACAACTGTAAAATTGTCAAAGCCCTTTACCATACCCTTTAACTGAAAACCGTTGGTAAGATAAATCGTAACAGCAATGTGTTCTTTTCTTACCTGATTCAGGAATACATCCTGCAAATTAATATTCGCTTTGTTCACCCAAATTTCCTCCTTAACCCTTTATATATCAAAATTAAACATTAGCTTGTCAGAACCTATTATTAACATTCTACAAGAAAATTCCAGATGATGCAATACAATATTCAATATTTTTTACCAGTTCGGCGGTATCCGTATCCGCATCCATATCCAGCCAATGGATATTTTCCACCCTCTTGAACCAGGTAAGCTGACGTTTCGCATAATGCCTGGTATCACGCTTGATAATGAAATTTGCTTCTTCAAGCGTAGCCTCTCCCCTTAAATATGCGAATATTTCCTTATAGCCCAGACCTTGCATGGCAATGGTATTTCTCCCATACCCCATTTCCCGAAGCTTTTTGACTTCGGTCACAAGGCCCTGTTCAAACATACGATCCACCCGTTTTTCTATTCTCTCATACAGCTTTGACCTTTCCATTCTCAAACCGAAGATGCGGTAGTCGTATGGGGGAGGTTCAAGCCTTGATTGCTGATGATGATAGGAAATAGGCTTTTGGGTATGCTTAAAAACTTCAATGGCCCGGATGATTCGCTTAGTATCGTTCTCATGTATCTTTTTGGCGGCCTCAGGATCGACCTCCAGCAATTGGTCATACAAAAACCTGCTGCCTTTTTCCTCCGATTCCTTTTGCAGCTGCTCCCGCAGCTCCCAATCACTTATGGTTTCGGAAAAATTGATATTATACACCAACGAATTTATATATAGACCGGTCCCTCCGGCAATGATAGGATGCTTACCCTTTTCAATGATTTTATTTATGTCCCTGAGAGCCAATTCTCTGTATTTTGCCACATTGAATTCTTCGTCAGGGTAGATCTCATCAATCAAATAATGCTTTATCCCGGCCATTTCGTCAGCATCCGGCTTGGCCGTCCCGATATCCATATATTTGTAAACCTGCATTGAGTCTGCTGAGATTATTTCGCCGTTGATTCTTTTGGCAAGCTCTATGGACAGACTGGTTTTTCCTGATGCAGTCGGGCCTACTATGACAATAACAGGCTCCATATCAGCGCCCTTCCCCCCTCTCCTCATTTACCAATTATACCCAGATGGGTGATTCTTATACAATCCTCTTAAACATTTTTTCCAGTTCAAACTTGCTTATTTTTATAACGGAGGGTCTTCCGTGGGGGCATGTATATGGATTTTCCAGCACCGACAGCCGGTTAAGCAAAGAGCTTATTTCAAGGGCATCCAGCTTTTTATTGGCTTTTACAGCCGCTTTGCAGGCAATCCGGTAGATTGCTTCATCATGCAGCTCATCCCGGTCCGTCCTTCCACTGGACAGCATATAATCGACGACTTCAAGAAATATTTCCCTTGAGCTGCCGTTTTCCGACAAAGGCGCGGCGCGAAGGATGATGGAATTGCTTCCGAAGGGCTCATAATCAAAGCCCAGGTTTTGGAACACAGCTTTTTCCGTATTCAAAAGCTCAATTTCCCGGGGTGTAAGCTCAATCACCTGCCCTGCAAGGAGTGTCTGGGAAATTGAATTCCTGCTTCTGAGTCCTTCCTTCAAATCCTCGTAAACAACTCTCTCATGCGCCGCATGCTGATCGATGAGTATGAGCTGGTCTTGAAGCTGCAGCAGAATATAAGTATTGAAAACCTGGCCGATGATCCTCGCATCCGTCAGTTTGCCAATTTCTTTAATGCTTTCACCGCTATCATCCTTAATGATTTCTTTTTCTATCCGTACTTTTTTATTCTCGTCATGCGCTTCAATCTTTTGAGGCTCTTCCATAGCATATTCTGTTTTCTTGCAAAATTCCTTGACGGCATCGGAGGCTGCAGCATTTAGGATTTCGTTCGCATTCTCAGGGTTCTCGCTTTTTTTGCTTACCGGCACCGGAATTACCGGAACTATTTCTGGGGGGACAGTGCTTTTCCGAATGTCCTGAAAGGCATATTCCCTGCCGGATTCCTTTATGAGAGGTACCTCATGCCTTGCGGCAGGTTTTTCATAATTCAAGCTTTGCTGTTTGTAGCCGACTTGAGGGATATCCGGCTTTTCAAGCAAAAAAGGGTTTTTAATGGCAGTTGCAGGATTCGCAGACCTTATGCCTGACTTTGCCAGCAAGGCATTGTTAACCGCATGATAAACCGCTTTGAAAATCTCCTGCTCGTTGGAAAATTTCACTTCCATTTTTGACGGATGAACGTTTACATCCACCAGTACGGGATTAATCTCAAGATTAATTACTGAAAAAGCATATTTGTTTTTCATTAGAAAGGTGCTGTAAGCCTCATCCAGTGCCGTGGTTACGATTTTGCTCCTTATATAGCGCCTGTTGATAAACAGTGACTGGTGATTTCGGCTGGACCTTGCGATTTCAGGCTTTCCGATGTATCCTGAAACTTTGATCCGTCCATCCTCATAATGGATTTCATAGACAGCGTTTGCGGTTTCTTTGCCATAAATACTGAAAATTGAACTTACGCAGTCATTATTGCCCGGCGTGTGAAGCACTACAGTGCCATTGCTTGTGAGCTTGAAGGCTACATTGGGATTGCCCAGGGCTATTCGGCTTATGACATCCGAGATGTATCCCGCCTCTGTTGTGTCTTTCTTTAGAAATTTAAACCGTGCCGGTGTATTGAAAAACAAATCGCGGATGATGATTGTAGTGCCCACAGGGCAGCCTGTCGGCTTTATGTCCAGGATATTTCCCCCTTGGATCTCGATTGACGTACCGTGGGACTTATCCCGTGTTCTTGTCGTCAGCAGCACCGAGGAAACCGAAGCTATACTGGCCAGTGCTTCGCCTCTAAAGCCCATGCTGGTAATGCTTTCAATATCATCGGCATATCTTATTTTACTTGTGGAATGCCTCTCAAAAGCTATGCCCACATCATCCTCTTCCATGCCGGAGCCGTTATCCATGACTTTTATATAGGAAATACCGCCATTTCTGATTTCAACGGTAATGTTGGTAGCTCCTGCGTCCAGAGAATTTTCTACAAGTTCCTTTACAACCGATGCGGGTCTTTCGACGACTTCACCGGCAGCAATTTTGTTGGATGTATTTTCATCGAGTATGATTATTTTTCCCATGGTAACCTCACTTCTGTTCTATCAGCCTTTGCGGGCTTTCTGCTGCAGTCCGTACAGGATGTTCAACGCTTCCAGGGGTGTCATCACGGAAACGTCCATGTTTCTCAATTCTTCCATGATCTCATTTTTTCCTTTGGTCTCGCTGTTGAAGGCAAAGATATCGAGCTGTCCTGCCGCCGGCTGCTTGTTCTTGCGCAGCCTGTGTTCCCGTTTGCTTATGTCGGAGTCTTCCAGCTCTTTTAAAAGCTCTTTTGCCCGTTCAATGACAGGCTGCGGCACTCCGGCAAGCCTTGCAACCTGTATGCCGTAGCTGCCGTCGGCTCCTCCCCGGATAATTTTTCTCAAAAAGATGATGTCTTCACCTTTTTCCTTGACTGAAATGCAGTAATTCTTAATTCCTGTGATCTTCCCTTCCAGCTCGGTAAGCTCGTGATAATGTGTGGCAAAGAGGGTCCTGCAGCCCAGGGATTCTTTTTCACTGATGTACTCTATGACAGCCCATGCAATGCTTAAGCCGTCAAAGGTACTGGTGCCGCGGCCGATTTCGTCAAGAATCAGTATACTCTTTTGCGTGGCATTGGACAATATATTGGCCACCTCGGACATTTCAACCATAAAGGTACTTTGGCCTGCCGCCAGATCATCCGAAGCGCCGACTCTGGTAAATATCCGGTCGGCAATGCCTATTCTGGCTGATTTTGCGGGGACAAAGCTGCCGATCTGCGCCATGAGCACGATGAGGGCAACCTGGCGCATATAGGTCGATTTACCTGCCATATTGGGGCCTGTGATGATGGAAAGCCTGTTTTCATCCATATCCAATAAGGTATCGTTCGGTACGAAGGTCCCCGGCTCCAGCATTTTTTCCACTACCGGATGACGTCCGTCAACGATGTCGATTCCATCCTGCGAAGTCACCTCGGGCATGCAATAAGCTTCACGGTCCGCCACTTCCGAGAGGGAGCAAACGGTATCCAGCTCTGCCAGACACCTTCCGGTATTTTTGATCCGGACGACCTGCCCCGCTATTTTGGCTTTTATATCGCAAAAGATGGAGTACTCCAGCGCAATGACCTTCTCTTCGGCCCCCAGGATGGTGTCTTCCATTTCCTTCAGTTCCTGTGTTATGAACCTTTCACAGTTGGCAAGGGTTTGCTTTCTTATATAATTTGGCGGTACAAGATGGAAATAGGATTTGGTAACCTCCAGATAGTATCCGAAAACTTTGTTGAAGCCTACCTTCAGGTTCTTGATCCCTGTTTTTTCCCTCTCCGACGCTTCAAGGGCAGCCACCCAGTCCTTCCCCTCGGTAGAAGCCCATCGGAGCCTGTCAACCTCTTCATTGAAGCCGGTCTTTATAATCAGCCCTTCTTTGACAGAGACCGGCGGTTCCTCGATAATCGCCTCGTCAATCAGTGCAAAAATATCCTCCAGCCTGTCCATCTCGGAATTAATCTTTTCGGCCAGGTCGGAGACGCAGGAACTCAAAATGTTTTTTATAAAAGGCACCTGTCCGATGGAATTTTTCAGAGCAATGAGGTCTCTGCAGTTTACATTGCCCAGTACAACCTTGCCGATCAGTCTCTCAATGTCGTAAACTCTTTTTAAAAGCTCCCGGATTTCCATCCGGACCATGAATTTTTCCTTGAACTCATGAACCGCCAGAAGCCTCTCCTGGATGTCTGATACATTGATTAGCGGCTGTTCTATCCATTTTCGGATACAACGTCCGCCCATGGAAGTGATGGTCCTGTCCAAAACCCAGAGCAGAGTCCCTTTTCTGTTTTTCTCCCTCATTGTTTCGGTGAGCTCCAGATTTCTGCGGGTGGAAATGTCCAGAATCATAAATTCTTCAATCTTGTAAAAAGCTATCGTTTGGATATGGTCAAGATTCACCTTCTGCGTCTGCTCCAGATACTCAAGCATGGCTCCGGAAGCGTTTAATGAAAGATCATATTCCCGTTCCTTTGTATTCAGGTCACTGAATTTGTCATTGAGTTTCGAAACAGCATAGCTGATATCAAAATATATATCGTCCAGCCTTGATAGGTATACATTGAACCTTTTCCGTATACTGCCGGTCAAAGCCGGATCATTAAAGAAATCATCATTTGTAACGATCTCGGAGGGTGAGTATTTGGCGATCTCATCCGTTAATTTGCCAAAAGTATTTCCCCAGTTGAGCTGGGTGCAGGAAAATTCACCGGTAGAAATGTCTACTACAGAAAGGCCGAATAGGTTCTTAAAGCGATAAATACACATAAGATAGTTATTCTTTTTTTCTTCCAGCATGGATGAATCCGTGACAGTACCGGGTGTCACAATTTTAATGACGTCCCTTTTAACGATTCCTTTGGCAAGTGCAGGGTCTTCTACTTGTTCACAGATGGCTACCTTGTACCCTTTCGTTATTAGCCGTGATATATAGTTATCGGCAGCATGGTAAGGTATGCCGCACATGGGCGCCCTTTCTTCCATACCGCAATCTCTGCCTGTAAGTGTTATTTCAAGCTCTCTGGATGCAAGCTCTGCATCGGAGAAAAACATTTCATAAAAATCACCAAGTCTGAAAAAAAGTATACAGTCCTTGTGCTGTTCCTTAATATCCAGATATTGCTGCATCATGGGGGTTAATGCGCCCATATTCCGACCTCGCATAAAATAGTGTTTGTAGTCGCTGGTTGAACCAGCGGCTCATATTTTATTATAATGTTTGGTGAATTAATTGGCAAATTTTTTATTATTTTGTATGAGAATATTATTGTTTTTTGTGGAATAGTGTATATTCGCGGATAATGTGCAATTAAAGTACATATGTTCCTTGCAGGCAGACGTGGTGTGGCAGTCAACGGGTATTTAGCAATTCTTTTTCAACTTCAAAGCTTTTAAATTTTCCAGATAAAATTTCTTCTATGCTTACCTTTTTTCTATCGAGCAAATAAGACATTAACAGGTGATATTTATCATAATAATAAGCCATGAATACAGGTCCCTCCGCCAGCTTTCCGCTTTTCAGCAAATCAAGCGTTTTATCATAATTGAAATCTTTTTGTGCAATATACTCCGAATACCCTTCGTTTATCCATGCAGGCAGCTGTAAAGCAGCGATAGTGCCTGCTTTCCCCTTTAAAATTACATGTGTCAGTTCATGGGCTATGACATACGCAAGAGTCCTTGCCCCTTGAATTTCATACCCATACGAACTTAAAATACGATTACTTTCAATATTGGATTTCGAAATGAATACATTGCTGCTTAGATAAGGTTTGCAAAAACCTCCGATTTCTTTATTCCTGCTTAGGGAAAAGAGTTTGAATTTATTCATTTCATTGCATACGAAAATTTTATAAGAAATTTCAGGCTTGTATACCTCGGATTTTGAAAGCTTAGCTTGAACCTCCTCTAAAATATTCATTGCATTCATTGGGATAGGCTCATCGGAATAGAGCGTTAAATTTTCATTTACCACTTTATATTTGAAAAGCAATTGGGGATTGCAAAAAATTATGCTGTATAGCACGGTAATGCTTATTAAAAACAATAATATTATTCCTATGACCTTGAGCAGCTTTTTTACCTTTCCAGTCATAATAAACCTCACTTAAAATAAGAGAATTTATTTTTCGTTTAGTTAGTTTCACCTGATAAATGTTCCTTGAAAACCTTGAATATAGTGAGTTTGAAGCAGGAATTTTGACTCTGGATGTCGAATTATACAACATAATACAGAAATGACAAAAGGTGATATATATGCT
>JAEZCO010000031.1 GCA_023433505.1 Bacillota bacterium
CTTTGATTTCTAGAGCGGTCGGCGAAACCTGCTCTATTCTATCATATGGAGGTTTTTAATTCACTTTTAAAGCTATAAGCTTTTTGGAACTACCGGCATAGCCGGTAGTATTCATTTACAAAAAAAATGGAACAGATCCTCTCCGTTCCATTCTTCCACCTAGTTAATGCTTATGCCTGATTATAAAATTTGACGATACAAAAAATGCGCCGGACCTGAGGATCCCCTGGCGCTGAGTTACTTTCCTTCTTATAAGTACTTTGACATTTTTTGAAGGGTATTCATTGTTCTTGATGTCAATTTGCTTTTAAACTCCTTTTTTCCAAGGCACAGTTTACCAAAATCAGACTGTAAGGTGTCCCCTTTTGGAACAATCCAGTAAATTCCATGCTTCCCCAATATAAGCTGCTCCTTCTCCGCTTTGCCGCAGGTTTGGAACTGCGCCTTAAGCTGCCCGGCAATACTGCTTTCATTGGTTAAGAGTATATAGTGATGGTATCCTTCCGGCACTTCATGTCCCGTTGATTCTTCCATGATCTCATGTATTTCCCCGGCCGGTTTTATGAAAATATATGCTTCATAGCCGAAGTAGGAACTCAGTCCTTGTTCTATCCTGTTTTTATGTTCTTCATAAGACAGCTCATCCTCTTCCGTTGCCGCAATGATATTACCGCTTGTAAGTACCGTCTTAACGTCCTTATACCGCATGGCTTCAATGACGCTCTTTAATTCATCCATCTTTATACTGATTCCGTTCACATTAATACCGCGCAAAAAGATAGCCATTGTTCTCATAATTTTCTCCGTTCCACCGCCATCGGCACCAACAAGCTATTAAAAATGTTACCATTGCCATTACAAAATATCAATCATTATTTAATGTGTCGAACTCTGTATGGACTTATTATATATTTCCCATCAGGAGGTACTGCTTGCAATTTTTTTTAATATTTGTACCAGAGTTTTAAGGCTGACATGCATTTGATCTATTTCATTTTCATCCAGATTAGCAACCATTAATGCCAGTCCTCTTTGGGATTGCTCTTCAATGGTTTTCATATACTCTATTCCCTCAGGACTTAATGACAGCAATACTTTTCTTCTGTCATTCGGATCGCTGGATCTAACAACAAGCTTCTTTTCTTCTAATGAGTCAATTAATGTCGTTAAGCTTCCTTTTTCCATGTTAAGGAATTTGCTGAGCGCAGTCGGTGTAATTTTTTCGGCCTTTCCAATGATCATCACAGCCATACTTTGATTCTTATTACACAAGTCATCTGTTTTATTTGTGTCAATATAGAAAGCCTTGCATTTGTAGAATAATGGTATCAAATTAAAATAAAGTTTATGCAGTTCTTCCAATCTGCCGTTTTCCATAGGTATCTCCAAAAATAATATTAATCAATAAGCTTCACAAATTCATCTGCGTTATCCCGGATATATGCGGCAACCCGTTTGACTGTTAACGGAAGAGCATCGCCGAAGGATTTATCAAGAAGACTTATTGATGCATGTGATTCAGCATTTTTATCAATACCGGCGGTTAAAATATTATGCCGTTCTGCACCAACCCCGGACTCTTCCGTTTTTATCCCCTCAAAAACCCTCTCCATCCCTTCAACAATCTGCATCATATCATTATCGGCGAAATACTGCATTCCTTTTTTCAGTTGTGACCAGACATCCTTATTTGACAAAAGGTACTGCAGATTCGAATAAAACTCTTGAATCCCATTAGCAGTGTGCCCATATAACACCTGGAACATAAAAAGCGCTCGCTGACCGGCAGTCAAATGAGAGTAAGCCTCTGATTTCACAGCAAAATTTTTACCCCGGGCCTGTTGAATAGCAGGCTCAATACAGGTCCATATAAGTGAAGTGTCATTCAATGCTTCAAAATCCTTTTGCTTAATTGTTACCAACATAAATTTTCCTTTCTTATAATTTCTCTTAACCCCTATGGCACATCCCAATAATAAGCAGTATAGATAGTAAGATTTCTTATTGTTAGAAATCTTACTATCTATACTGCCACTACAATCTGCAGCTGTCAATATAATCAGCCGTAAACTCTGCCTTTTTGAATACTTCTGCCTTATGCAGGCGCCTGCGCCTTGACTCTGCACATCCTGTATGAAGGCAGCAGCCACGCCTCTTACCCTCTTACCGCCCCGATTGTTATCCCCTGGACGAAGTATTTCTGGAAAAACGGGTACGCAACCAGCATCGGCAGAATACCCAGGGATGCAACAGCAAGACACCGGAATCCAATGCTCTCACTGCTTAGCGAATCCAGAAACACCTCCATCGTGCTTCATAGCCTGCTTCGATACACCTTCATTGCGAATAGGTAGGCAACAACCATGCTACCGACACACCACGCGAGGGCTATCCAGATGTCGTTTCCAACAGGCTCGGAGTTCAGCAAAGCGCGTATCGTCTCCACGATCGACGTTACAGGCTGATTCTCCGCAAAAACACGGACAACCTTGGGCATCGTTTCGGTCGGCACAAAAGCAGAACTGAGAAAGGGCAGGAAGAGCAGCAGATATGAGAACGAGGACGCACCTTCCATCGATTTTGCCGTAATCCCCGGAATGACCGCGATCCATGTCAGCGCAAGCGTGTATAGTGCGAGTATTCCTATAGCCGCAAGCCAGTTAAGTATCCCTGCACTTGAACGGAAGCCCATAATAAGCGCAACGAGGGCAATAATAACGACGGTAAGCATGTTGGACACGAGCGAGGTCAGCACATGACTCCATAGCACCGACGACCGGCCGATAGGCATGGAATTGAACCGTGAAAAAAGCCCTTTCTGCGTATCCAAAAACAGCCGAAAGGCGGTATAGGCTATGCCGGACGCGATGGCCATCAACAGAATGCCCGGCAGCTGGTAATTAATATAATTCACACCCGCGTCCATACTCATTTTTACCGCGCCGCCGAACACATAGACAAACATCAGCATCATCGCAATCGGTATCAGCGCTACCGTGATAATCGTGTCCGGGCTGCGCAATATGTGCTTCATTAAGCGCCCGGTCAGTACTCCTGTATTGTTTTTCATTTTATTTGCCCTCCTTTGCCGATGATCGCAAGGAAAATTTCCTCCAGCGTCGGCTGTTTTTCGATATATTCTTTTTTTGCAGGCGGGAACAGCTTTTTGAGTTCCTCCAGCGTCCCGTCGGCGATTATTTTGCCCTCGCTGAGAATGGCGATTTTGTCGGCAAGCTGCTCCGCTTCATCCAGATACTGCGTTGTGAGCAAAATCGTCACACCGCTGCCGGCAAGCTCCTTAACGGTTTTCCAGACCTCAAGCCGCCCCTCCGGATCAAGTCCGGTTGTCGGCTCGTCAAGAAAGATGACGGAGGGCGTCCCCACAAGACTCATCGCTATATCCAGCCTGCGCCTCATGCCTCCGGAATACGTGACAGTCCGTTTGTTTGCCGCGTCGCTCAGCCCAAAGCGTTTGAGCAGATCATCGGCAACCTGGGCTGGTTTGGGAATACCTCTGAGCTTTGCGATCAGTATTATGTTTTCCCGCCCGGACAATATCTCGTCCACAGCGGCGAACTGCCCTGTCAGGCTGATATTTTCGCGTACCTTTCCAGGCTGGCGCGAAACATCAAAACCGCAGACGCCGGCGGTCCCTCCGTCATATTTTAGAAGTGTCGAAAGGATGTTGATCACCGTGGTCTTGCCCGCGCCATTGGAGCCGAGCAGTGCGAAAATCTCGCCGCGCCGGACTTCAAAATCCACACCCTTCAAGACTTCGGTATCCTTGAAAGACTTTCGCAAGCCTTTCACTTCAATTGCTTTTTCCATCCCGATATCCCCCTTTTATTTCCTTCTATCCGTATCCTTTTTTATGGCCTTATAAACTGCCTGATCAACCGATGCCTGATAAAGGTCGGCGTAAGTTTTTGAATCTTTGATCAGATCGTCGCAGAAGGCCGCTACGTCACTGCCTGTCACTTCGAGCACGCCTTTCCCCAGGGCCGCCCCCTCTTCAAAAAGATCAATAATCCCCGAGAGCAAACCCGTCCCGTTGGTTAGCTCAACAGGGCCAACCTTAAAGAGATATTTTTGAAGCTCTTTATAAACGAACTGATAATCCTGCGGGAGCGCTTTGACACGTGCCATATGCGCTCGCCACTCTTTTTTGCCTTCGATGATATCTTGTATTTTCATTGGCTCCTCCTTCATAGCATTTTAAATGTAATTCGCGCCGCAGGCGCCAAATGCCTTATTTACCTAATTTTTTGGCAATATTACTGTTGAGCTGCTCACGCCACTCGTCGCGATAAGACTTTGCCCCTTCTTCGCCGGCCAGCGCTGAACAGAAGCCTTTAATATCGTCACCCAGAACCTCCTGGACTCTCTGACCCTCCGTCGCCGTTTCTTCGAGCAAGCCGAGCACCCCGTCAAGAATTGGCATGATATTGCGGCCGGTGAAATCCGAGCGCGACCAAAGATTGGCTTGAATTTTTTCCCACGCCGATTGATAGTCAGCCGGCAGCTTTTTGGCACGCACTTGAAAAGCTTTCAATTCCTTTGTCATATCGCTGCCTGTGATCCTTTCCCAGAAATTCATTATTTTCTCTCCTTTAATTCGTTAATTTTCGATGCCACGAACTCCCATTTTTCCCAGAACTTACGCAGCTCCTCACGCCCCGCGTCGTTGAGGGTGAAAAACTTTCGCGGCGGCCCCATATCGGACGGCTTTTTCGTAATTTCCACCAGCTTGTTTTTCTCAAGCCTTACCAGGATGGTATAGACCGTCCCGTCCACAACATCCGAAAATCCGAGAGCGTTCAGCCGCCGCGTAATTTCATAGCCATAGATTTCCTCGTGGCCGATGATTTCAAGAACACAGCCTTCCAGTACGCCTTTGAGCATTTCTGTAAGGTTCTCCAACGTAACCCCTCCTTGCTATTCTGTATGACAGGTATGCAGTATCACTTATTACTAGTATATAGTAACACAGAATAGTGTGGTTGTAAAGCGGTATTTTTAAGAACCCAAATCTCTATAGCCAGGTTGCCACGGAATGATAAAAAAGGATTTTCGAGTTCAAGGTCTCTGCCCCTGAATCTCAAAAATCCCTTTTTACAAGCTTATCCGCACACGCATGTACCTGTCCTTGACATCAAACCACGCACTCGACGTACCTTAAGCGGCATTTTTTATATTCATTCAGTCACAAGCGAATAAGCGGAAATTCTCCGGATCCGCCATGTGATGAGCAGCGACAAAGCATATGAAAACACAATAATTGCCACGCCAAAAATGACAATCCACACCGGGTTGACAATAAAGTTCGCCTTCATAACGCCTGCACTTTTCATTGTAACGGACATGAGCGGATTCGTATAAAACGCACCCAAAAGGCTTCCGATAACGCTTCCCAAAATAACCGGGACGGCAAAGTTTATGGAAATCTGGCTCATCAGCTGGAAAGTGGTATACCCTATGGCTTTTTGAATGCCAAGCTCCCGTTTGCGGCGGATGATGGACGAATCGATGACAAAGTAAAGGACCAGAGTGACCACAAGCATGGTAATTATAAACATGACAATTCCCATCGCAGAGACAATATTCTGATAGGAAGCCATGCCTTCCGCCATGCCTTTGTCAAAATTCACCGCTCGCAAAAGCAGCGCTTTATCCAGTTTCGACTCCAGTTTTTTGATAAACTCCTCCGCATCGGTCCCCTTATCAAGATAAATATCCAGCAATTGCGGTCTGAATTCCGGATTGAGCCTTTGGAAGTCCTCTTTGAGTATGGATACATTCTGGCCGCCCATGGCAGAGCCGTTCGACAGCCCCACCACATCAAAAGTCTCCGTGCTGTCTCCATAAGAGACTAAAACCGTATCACCCACTTTTTTATCCAGCCTCTCCGCCAGGATTCCGGCAAGGGTGATCTCGTTTTTCGCCTTGGGATAACGCCCATCGTATGCCAGCTGTGTTTCTTTTGTACTGTAATCCGCCATGACAAAGGATGTGGCTTCACCCCCGTCGATCTTCACTTTCACTTCATCCAGATACTGCGTTTTTCGCACCGTAGCCATGCTTTTAATCGTATTTACGGCATCTGTATGCTCCATCCCGGGATTCAGCACGGCAATGACATTGCAGATCTCCATTCCCGGAACCTCTGCGAATGCTTTTGTATTGACGGTTGTATTGTACAGCATGATAGCGCCGAATGCACCGGTGAATGTCACAGCTGCGACAATAACCGCAATCATGGTATTTTGTCTCCAGTTTTGCACCACGGATTTTAACGCAAGTACAAAGGACAGATTGCCTTTTGTACTTTCAAGCTGCACATGGTTCTTTTTGTATTTCCGGGCGGCCCCTTCTCCCCGCAATGCGTTTATAGGGCTTAGCTTTGTCACTCTGCGCACGGCAAAAAACGCGACAACCGCAACGACCACAAGCATAATCAGCAAAGCAGTCAAACTGACGCCGCCATCAAAGCCTTGCATCCATTTGAGCCCCGACTGCTGTTCATATACAGCCGAAACCGCCGGCAGCGCAGGATAGGAAAGCGCAATGCCCGCAACGCTTCCAATCCCGGCAATCAAGCCGAATTGCAGCATAATGATCAGAATGATCTGCCTGCTTGTATACCCGATGGATTTTAACGAGCCAAGCTTCATCATGTCGTCTTCAATGCTGTTGGCAATCCTGAACCATACCACAAGCAGGCATACGGCAACAATAATCAGTGCAAATACGACCATCATTACCGAAATCATGGTCGCCATCATGCAGCGGGAAAGTCCAATCAGCTCAATGTCAATCATCGTAAGCCTTTTTGAAACATCCGGAGCCATCATCGAAGAGGAGTTTAAATCCAGAAGCTCCCTCAATTCATTTTCAAGCTTCGGGGCGTTTTTGATATCGTCAAGCTCCATGAAAGCCACATGCGCTTTGTATTTTGGGCTCTGCAGGATACCCGCCACCTTTTTATAAGTGTCCGCCGGCAGAAAAAAGCTGATGTTTCCGGTATCGGAGGAGCTGAAAAAAACATCTTCCGTATACCCTTTAACCGTAAATACAAGCACTTTTTCTTCCCCTGCAGCTTCATCCATATATTTGAGCTTGATTTCATCGTTCAATTGATAGCCGCTGACCACCTTGAAAATGTCCGGAACATAGACCGACATTTCCCCGGCAGGCAGATGCTCGCCGACAAACTTCCATTTGGATATTTCCCGCTGTTCATCCATGTTGTTGAACATGATCGGAAAGGACTTCTCCTCCCCCTTGGAACCGATCTTTACATCGACAAGTAAAACATCATGTGTCTGCACTTTTTCAATGTGTTCGTTTGTATCGATAAAACGGTTAGCTTCATCGGTATAGAGGGCATCTGACATTAAAAGGTATGCATCCGAAGATTCAAGCTCTTCCTTGAGCTTGTCAAAAAAGCTCCCATAATTGACCGTGACCAGCAGTCCGGCATTCAGCAAAAGCGCTGAGACAATAAACATGATCAATAAAGTAACGGTGGCGGATTTAGTTTTTCTTATGTTCGAGCGCACATGAAGCCAGTATTTTCTCATCCTTACCACCCCATTTCAGAAAGGAAGGCACGGAGCTTTTCGTGACGTTCTTTATCGCCGCTTATGTACTTGCCGAGATTGCATTCGCTGCAGATCACGCCGTCCTTGATATACAGGACCCGGTTGCCGCGCCTTGCGGAAACCAGGTCGTGGGTGACCATGATGATGCTTTGGCCCTTCTGGTTGATTTCGGTCAAAACATCCAGCACGGCTTTGCCTGACGCCGAATTGAGCGAGCCCGTCGGTTCATCGGCAAAAACCACCCTCGGTTTGTTGATCAGCGCACGCACAATGGCGGCCCGCTGGTTCTCTCCGCCCGAAAGCTGGTTCGGGGATTTTTTGATTATGGTTTCATTCAGGCCCACCTTTTCAAGCAGCTCTTTCGCATATGCGGCGACATTTCTTCGATCGCCTTTCAATAGCAGGCCGCTTGCCAGAATATTGTCCAGAACGCTCATATTATCAAGCAAAAACATCTGCTGGAACACAAACCCGCAGTTTTGACGGCGGAATATGGCCAGCTTGTCATTCGTCAGTTTTGAAATCTCCTTATCGAAAAACTGGATTTCACCGTCCGTCGGCCTGTCCATGCCCGACAAGGCATACAGCAAAGTGGATTTTCCAGCGCCGGAGGAACCCATGATGACCGTGAAATCTCCTTCGTAAATATTGATATCCAGATTTTTCAGGACATTCTGCTGCATGCCTCCGCTTGAAAAGGTCTTGCACAGCTTGTTTGTTTTCAATATTACATTTTTCAAAATTCAAACCCCTCATTAATTATTTTAATAAATCTGCAGATTCTGTTTGATTATTTTTACGTGATAATTAAAAAAACGTCTGCGCTAACTTTTGAAAAATTTGCAGACATAGTATGTGCCGCCTGTTTAATGCTCTTACTATTCAACAAAGGTTGATAGTGTATGTACTTGTGGAAAGATAAAAAAGCATAAAAAAGCGAGCATACTTCGTTTGGAAATACACACGCTTATTTTTATGGACTATTATTACTCTTTATCAATTAAAGGTGCTGAAGAGAGTTGAACTATTTTGCTTCTTTTTGGTATTTTTCATCCGATTTCCGTACAAACACATCCAAATTGGGAGTTAGAACTTTTGACTTTGCTTTCATTTTATAAAAAGCATCATATAACCCCTTTAGTTCCACAAAGGCCCCTTCCACCTGATTTGCCAGCGGCGAATAGTGAAACAGCTTATAAAACAAAAAGTTCAAATGCTTATGCCGCTTTACAAAATCCGCCTGCCTGGCGGGAATTATCTCATATCTCAGGTCCTTTAAGACATCGTACCCCTCGTTCATCGCAGCTACCACCTGCCTTAAAATTTGATTGTCTTTGGCAACCGCTTTGAAGTCGTAATCCTTGATAAATGCTGCCAGATTCATTGACAGAACCATTATTATATGACTTTTCAGCCAGGCGTCTATATTTTTTTCGTACGTAATCTTATATCGGGTGTTTCTAAAGATTTTTTCCAGGGAATCCTGAAACAAAACTCCTTTTCCCAGGCCGCCGACCACCATTTCGCCGGCATTAAACCGTAAGACAGAGATGCGGTTTTTCTCTCTTTTGCCACCGCTTAGCTGAAAACCAAAAACAATATTTTTTCCTTTTTCGCTGTGTGCCTCGAGATAAGCTTCCATCTCTGAAGCAGTTGCATTGTTTCCAACAAGCAGGATATTCTCACTGCCGTTTTGAGCAAGGATCGGCAGAACCTGAGGAAAGTCTGTGTATTTCATCGTTACAAAAATCACGTCATAGATATCATCCTGCCTTAGCTCACTAATAATTTTTACTTTATCAACGGTTGTCCTGCGCTGAAAGTAATGACGTAATACAATGCCGTTGCTCTTCAATTCTTCTGCACGTTTTCCTCTTGCCAGAACAGTTACATCATTTTTTCCCCGTATAAGGACATGAGCCAGGAGACTGCCTTGAATTCCGGCGCCATAAATTAAAACTCTCATGGGTATTACCACCTTTCCTCTATGCCATTGGTACAAGAGTTGATAATATACAATTGTTGAATAATAAACAAATGTATGTTATTATCAGATTAGCAAAATAATATACGTTTTTCAATAGGCAGATTTGCGTAATCGTTCATTAAGCAACATTTATTGTAACTTTGTTTATTAAGGAGTTTTATGGATAGGTATGCTCACAAGCATATGTATGTTGCCCGGCATTAGGCGCCCCTCAATAATCTCTACTCCATTATATTTGCATAGCTGTTTTAATATTTTTCGTATGCTTTGAGTGTACGAGCTTTTTACGTCGGGTTTTATAGTTTGCACAAAATAATGCATAGTACATATACTATATTAACTAGTCAGTGTATATGGCCCTCGTCATGCCCCTACATCTATTGAGGAGAATAGAAATGAGTACTTTACAAATAGGGAAAAATAATGCTGGCACTGTAAACTCCGGGGATACTGTTATTTTTGACGAAACAATTGAGAATACCGGCGGCATCGCCTATAATAATGCTACAGGCATTATAACGATTAGTGAAAATGGGACTTATGTGGCAAACTGGTGGGTTTCTACCCAATCCTCCCTATCGCCGAATATCATTTTTACTCTAAACTCCAGTTCCGGAGCGTCTATTCGAGGGAATTCACCGATTAAAACCGGAAATACCGGAGGCATTGCCATTTTGGAAGTGACCTCGGCACCAATAACGTTATCTCTGCAAAACACCTCAGCCGACACCGTATATTTTTCGAGTACAGTGCCCGTGAAGGCCAGCCTGATGATATTCAGCATAATTACCGCATCGGCGGATGTCTCCGAATGCTTTGAGCGCAATCAACTGGTCAATGTATTGACTCAGATAGTAAACCTGTATCCAGGAGCCGACATTACTCTATATGGTATACAAATAGGGGGGATACCGGGGCAAGTACAGTCACTTTATACGGCACCAGGTTCTTCTCTTGCCGGCCTTTTTGTGACATCCTCTGATCCACAGGGTCTTTTCTATTTTAATATAAATGATATCACTGCTTTTGAACTGACAAACAGTAGCTATAACAACACAATAACTTATTTGCCATTGCCCGATTCATTTGTCGAAAATTGCGAAACAATTATGATTCCTACTATTTATAATTCTCTGAATATTGGAGAAACCAGAACATTTTTAGTAGCCAATAATTATGAAATTACAGGAAGGATCTATCTTAATGAATATGGAATGCTGGTGCTTGCGCCGGAAAGTGGAGCAAATCCAGCCTTTATTGTTCCTACAAAGCTTGGATTTTATTACTGAGAATGCTGCAACATTTAGTTTTTGCCATACCAAAAGGTCATCTCTGATTATAACTACTATCTTGTTAACAAATTCGATTTTAAAAACACTCCTTCTCAACTTAAGTATGACAAATATTCAAAAGCTGTTATTCCATATATGCTTTTAAAATGCTTATTTAAATGTGTTAAATCGACAAAACCACATTCTGCAACTGCTGAATAAGCATCTTTGTTTTTTTCAATTAACTGCTTTGCAAGTTCAACCTGGGAGTTCAGGAAATATTGATATGGCGAAATTCCGGTACTGGCTTTAAACATTCTGATAAACTGAAATTTCGATATATCAAGTTCTCCGCAAATGTCGTCAAGTCTCAGTACATTTTCGAGACTGCAATGAATCCTATCTTTTGCTTTTCTGATCAAGTCATTTTCCTTCCTGCAACTCATAAAAAGATTAGGCTGGGTAAAGGTATCAGCAAGAAACAAAAGCAACTCACTGCACACTGCTTCATCTTTTCCGCTTAATATTGCACAAGAAAGGTTCGGTATTCTTTGCTGAAGCCTGTGATTATACACAATTGGAGAAGAGAAGCGGACTGCATCCTTCTTTTCAAGGATCTCTAAAAACAGCTTTGACTCAATATATACCATAACATAATCAATACCTGTCTTATCATGTGCCATACCGTCATGGGGCTGCTCCGGATTAAAAAGCATAACCCCATTTTGATACGATGATTGTAGAATTCTATATTAACAGTCTTTTGATGTTTCTGCAAAAATTCTTTAAATATTAGCAGTTCTGCCCATAGCTGAAGCATCAATATATTTTTTTACTAGGCTTTACTAATATCTGCATTATCAATATATAATCTACATACTATCAATCCTCGCGACAGATTCTATGTGCCTTGAGTGTGCAAAAAGATGCCGTCAGAACCTGGTGGGCCCTGGCGGCTGGATCATCCTGGAAGGACTTGACCGACTTTCTTATTTCTCAAGTTCCTCTGCTATCGTTTTTAAGTTTTCAATAATAGCTATATGCTGAGGACAAACTCTCTCACAGTTTCCGCAAGCAATACAGTCCGAGGCTTTGCCGCTCATTCTGGTTTCAAGTCCGTAACGCCTCTTCGTGCCGAGCAGATCATTATAAATCATCTTGCGGTTATAGGTCGCAAAAACATTAGGAATGAGTATATTCTGCGGGCAGCCTTCAACGCAATACTGGCACGCTGTACAGGGAATACTGGGAATTTCACTGAGCGCTTTGCGCGCTTTTTCAATGACAGCAAGCTCATCCGGACTAAGCGGTTTGAACTTTTCCATAAAAGATACGTTGTCCCGTACCTGGTCTATCGTCGACATTCCACTCAGCACCGTTATTATGCTGTCCATTGAGGCCGCATAACGTATGGCCCATGAGGCCAGCGAGGCATTGGGGTCGGCGTCTTCAAATATTTTCCGGATGTTTTCAGCCGGATCCGCCAAAAGACCACCCTTGACCGGTTCCATCACAACGATGGGTTTGCGGTGTTTCAATGCCACCTCATAGCATTTTCGGGCCTGAATTGTGGGGCTTTCCCAATCGTCGTAATTTAGTTGAAATTGGACAAACTCCATCTCCGGGTGCTTCGTCAAAATTTTGTCCAGCGCTTCCGCGTTGTCATGGATTGATAGGCCGATATGCCGCACCACTCCTTTTTCCTTAAGCTCACGGACATAGTCCCACATCCCGAAATCGTCAAAATATTTGGTGCGGCTGTCTCCCAGATTATGCAGCAGATAGAAATCAATGTATCCCGCGCCTGTGCGCTCCAAGGAAGTCCAAATCATGTTTCTGGCTTCTTCTTCCGTTTTCACAATCCATACCGGGCATTTTGTCGCTATTTGAAAGCTTTCACGGGGATAGCGGTCAACAATTGCCGCTTTCATTGCCTCTTCTGATTTTCCGCCGTTATAGGCCCAGGAGGAATCAAAATAGCTGAAGCCTTTGGACATATATAGATCGACCATTTCCTTTGTCTGTTCAATATCGATTTCTTCACCGATCATCGGCAACCGCATAAATCCGAAGCCTAATTTCGGAATGTTTTCACCTAAATATCCCATAAAATACCACCCCTCCATATTATCGCTGTATTTGACATCCTGCTAGAGTGACATACCGCCCTGTTTGGCAATCATCTGTAACTCTCCTTTCATAGGTTTAATGCGCTTGCAGTAAATCACGTCATGGTATAAAATGATGTTATCACTTAGAGTTATATCTAAGTCAAGGTGCTTTTAAAAATATTTTTATACGGAGAACAAGAAGATGAGTTTTACGATTAATGACATTGCAAAACAGTTTAAGCTTTCCCCCCACACAATCCGGTTTTATGACAAAGAAGGCCTTCTTCCCTTTGTCTCAAGGAATAAATCCGGAAACAGGGAATTCACGGAATCTGATTTAAATTTATTCCGGCTGATTTGCTGTTTAAAAAACACGGGAATGTCGATTAAAGGTATAAAGAAATATATTGATCTTGTCATGGAAGGCTCGGATACCATAGTTCAAAGATATAGATTGCTCAAAGATCATCGCAGCGAGATTATAAAACAAATGGAGGCACTTCAGGATAATCTCAGCCTGATTGACTCGAAAATTGAAACGTATCGCTCTCCTGAGGCAGCTAAGATTATCAAGGAGAAATTGGGAATGGTATCGGAGGAAAAGTAAATCAAAGCATGGTCGCTTGCCCTTCCCTTGACAGTCCCGGACAAGACTTTGGGCAACAGGTTGTTGTGCCTGTTGCCCTGATAATATTTACCGTGCCAATTTCAATGTAAAGTTTTGCTATTTTAGCATTCTTCCAGATTCCGCACCCTGCTTGTCCGGCAGATTTGTCGTATCGGTGCCCCAGATCGTATATGCGTTCGCAAATGTAGAAACAGGCAGCAAAGGCAATATGTGATGCTATTGCCATCATAGACTCGTGCAGCTTTCTCCTTTTATCCCTTCAAGCCCGTCATGGTAATACCTTCCAGTAAATATTTCTGTCCCGACAGGAAAATTATCACACAAGGCACAATGATTGTCGTCGATGCGGCCATAAGCTGCTCCCATCGGGTATTATATGCACCTTGAAACATCTGAAGGCCTAAGGCTAATGTGTAATTTGCCTCGTTGGTGAGATAAATGAGAGGTCCCATAAAATCATTCCAGTAAAACATGAATGAAAAAATAGCTATAACGATCATAGCCGACCGGCTCAATGGCAAAATAATACTTGTATATATTTTAAAATATGAAGTACCATCCACGATCGCCGCTTCATCCAATTCAAAAGGAATACTCATATAGAATTGGCGCAGCAGAAAGATGTTGAAAGCTCCGCCCCCAAAAAATGCAGGCACTATCAGGGGAGCAAAGGTACCGACCAAGCCTAGGGCTTTCCATCCAAGGAACTTCGGAATCAAAGTTACGGCTTCCGGAAGCATCATACTGGTTAAAATAAGTTTAAACCAGAAATCTCTCCCTCTCCACCTGAGGCGTGCAAAGCTGTAAGCGCACAATGAACTTGCAGCTAATGTGCCAAGCATTCCCAGCACCAATACGATCATGGTATTTTTAAAATATACGGCAAAAGGTACAATTGTCAGCGCATGGATATAATTTTCCAGTTTTACAGGCTTCGGCAGCCATTCAGGCGGCATTATAAATATTTGCTGCAGCTCCATCAAGGAGCTTCTTACCATCCAGATAAACGGAAGAATAAAGAGGATGGAGAGCAAGGCAAGCAAGGCATAAACTCCTGCGTTTTTTATTTTATTCCCTTTTTTCATGAATTTTTTCTCTCTCCTTCATAATAAACTAAGGACCCGAATGATTTAAAAATGAGAAGTGTAAACAGCAGGATGATTACAAAGAGAATCCAGGCCAGTGCCGAAGCATATCCCATCCTGGTATTTCTAAAGCCTTCACGCCACAGCAGGAATACATAAAACAAGCTTGCATTGTTGGGTCCGCCCTGTGTCAGTATATATGCCTGGGTAAATACCTGAAATGAACTGATAACCGCCATAATGGCATTAAAGAATATGGTTGGGGATACCATAGGCAAAGTGACATGAAAGAATTTGTGGAAGCTGTTTCCTCCGTCAATATCTACCGCCTCATAGTACATATGTGGTATTCCGCTTAAGCCTGCAAGAAATATTACCATCGTCGCGCCTGTTGTCCATAATCCTGTCAAAACCACCGAAGGGACTACCGATTCCTCTGCGAAAAGCCACTGACTTGTCGGCAAGTGAAGGGATGACAGGACATTGTTTACAAGGCCGAGGTCGGGGTTTAAAAGCCACATCCATATGATTGCCGAAGCTACTGCCGGTACGATGGAAGGAAGATAAAACACCGCCCGGAAGAAGGACCTTCCTTTAATATCATTATTCAAAAGCAACGCCATTAAAAATGCGAAAATAACACTGGCGGGCACATTTAAAACTACATAATATAAAGTCACCGACAAGGACTTATAAAAAAACGGGTCGGTCCTGGAAAAAAGCTCCTTGTAGTTTTGAAGCCCTATGAATTGAACTTTGTTAAAAAGGGCGTAATCCGTAAAGCTATAAAAAAGGCTGGCTATCATCGGTCCCAGAAAAAAAACCAGGAAACCCGCAATTGCAGGTAAGGCAAATAAAACGCCATAAAACTGCTCTTTCTTCCCAAATTTCATGGATTTTACCGCCTTACCCGGTAAAACATGAACAGATAATTTACTCATCGTGGTAACCTCTCTCAAATGATTGGATAAAAAGGGCAGGACACGGAATGCCCTACCCTTCTTAAATTCAGCCGGATTATTGATCCCTTCTGCCTTGTACCTGCTCCTGAGCTTTTGGCTCAATAGCTTTCATCGCATCAGCAGCGCTCTGCTGCCCCAGCCATACTTTATCCAGCGCAGGATTTGCAATATCCATGATTTTGTTATAATTCTTCACAGTGAAGGTCGGGCCTGTTACACTATGATTCAACATCATATCAATTACGGCATCCTTGTAGCCTTCAGGACGTGCCGGCCCTGTGGCCCACCTATCAACCAATGCGGGATCCGAATAATAACTCTTCAAGGAAGGCATCCAACTGCCGCCCTTAGTCAGTTCCATCGTACTTTCAGGGTCAATCAGCATCTTTACCAACCCCCAGGCATCCTCCGCATGCTTGGTGGAAGAGAATATTGAAAACATAGCGCACACAACCATCGTTGTAGGATTTTCCTTGAGTTTTGGAAGTACGCCTACGCCATAATTAACTTTTGCAGTTGCAGTTGCCTGATTGGACCACTGTCCGTCAAGCACCATGGCTACCTTCCTGGTCAGAAGCGCCTGGTCGGTTCCGGGCATGGACTTTATCTGAACAGGTCCCGGATGGACATGATGGACATTGATCAGATCTGCAATATTTTGCAGGGCATCCGTTGCCTCGGGTTGGCTTAAGCCGAATTTTCCATCCTTTGTTACAAAATCACCGCCGTTTTCATACACAAAGTTGCCCCATGCTCCCCACCATCCGGTGAAACCGCTCACGCCGTATTGTTTTATTTTTTTAGGGTCAAATCCGGGTTGGGCTGCATTCTTCCCTGTCTGATCGATGGTCAGCTCCTTTGCCACTTCAACAAATTTATCCCAGGTCCATGCTTCCGAGTATTTTGCAGGAGGCGTTTCTACCCCTGCGGCCTGGAATAAGTCCTTGTTATAATACAACAAAAACATTTCGGGTCCGGGCGCTATGCCTATAAGTTCATCCTTCCCTGACCAATAGGTAATATTCGGGACAAGCGTATCGAGATTGAAAGTTGAATCCTCGTCGGTAAACTTTTTAAGGTTCAATAGCTTTCCCTGTTCCGCAAGCGGGAAGGTAATGGTCGCGGATTCCATCATCGCAACATCCGGTGCATCATTTCCGGCGATCATCGCTGTAAGCTTGGTATCGTAATCGGACGGAATACATTGAGCATCCACGATTACACGTCCGTTTGTTTTTTCTGTATATCGCTTTGCCGCCTCATCATTGATTTTTTTCTCATCAGGAGATGCCCAATAAGTGAATTTAAGCCTCACGGGTTCAGCGCTTTGTGTTTGTTGTCCACTTGACGATACTGCTGCAGTTGCATCTGTAGCAGTACTCTTTTCAGTTGCCGAAGGGGTATTACTGCCGCAGCCGGCAAGCATCAGGCTGTTTAATAGTAGAATTATCAGAACAGCCGCCATTAATTTATAAGCATTTCTTTTCATACATGCTTCCTCCTGTACAATTTGATTTTCATTCGCTGCAGCTCATGTTTCAAGTATATAGAAAATGCAAAATAAATAAATTATATATTTTTTATATTGGTACACTATTATTATTTTATTGCATCCAAATCTATTGGAAAACACCCCCGGTTTAAAAGCTCCGGCTCAAGCTTTCACATGCCCGACCCCTTCGGCTGTCCATCAACATGAATCCTGACAGTCACTAATGTGCCTGCACCTGGTTTTGACTGTATCTGTACCCCATATTTTTCACCATAAAGAAGCTTGATTCTTTTGTCGACGTTTCTTATACCGATGGCGCTTACTTCCATATTCATAATTTCTTCTAGCTTCTCATCGCTCATGCCTGCACCATTGTCTTCTATTCTGAATACCGCCGTTTCTCCCTCTTTTCTTCCTTCGATCCTTATGCTGCCGTTCTCCTCCATATATTCGAAGCCATGGATAATTGAATTTTCAACAAACGGCTGTAAAAAAAGCTTTGGCACATAAATACCGTCTAGTTCAGGGTCGGTATCGAGCTCTACACGGAACTTATCGTCAAACCGGCAGGAAATAATATGCAGATAGCATTTGAGCCACTTCAGATCATCTTTAAAGGCGGCGATGTCCCCTTTATGCTTTAGTGTATAGACAAGCATATCACATAACTCGATTATAATATTGCTTATTTTATCCTGTCCGGCTTCGATTGCCATCCAATTGATCAAATTCAACGTGTTATATAAAAAATGCGGATTCATTTGAAGGTTCAATGCCATGATTTCCGTCTCTTTTTCCCTCAGTTTCACCTCATAATTTTCTTCGATCAGCTGCCGGATCTTATCATTCAGATGATTGAATTTCTCTACAAAATAGCCTAACTCGTCCTTTCTCTCGACCATAATCTTTTCTTCAAAATTCCCCTGCCCCATTCTTTTCATTGCCGCCAGCAGTTTTTGAATGGGATTGAAAATCAAGCCGGAAAGTAAATATACGAGAGGGATTGAGATTAAGAAAAATATTACGGAAATCAATAAGGTATAGGTTTTTATCGCAGGCAGGATATCGCTCATGAGTTCATCGTACGGAATAACCGCTGCAGAAATCCAGCCCGTAACCGTCGAAGTATCAAAACATGCAATGTACTTTTTGTTTTTTATCGCAAAGGCATATGAGCCGCTGCCTTTTGTGTCCGCCACTTTCAGCCATGGAAAGTCGAAAACCTTTGTCAGGTCATTTTTATCACTGCTGGATACTATATGCCCTGCCTTGGTAACAATGTAATATTTTGTACCTTCAATCGGTACACTGTTGCTGTATACATCGCTCAGAACAGTTTCCTGAAAATTCATAATCAGTGTCGGGCGCTCTATGCTGCTGTCCAGAACATTGAGGATAAAGTTATTAAGGTAATAGCTGTTCACGACCCGCGCTGCGGAAAAGACATACCTTATTTCAGGACTCACTCTCAATTCGGGGTTGCCGTACATCTTTGTAAAATCGTACGTAGGCTCCCAAATCAAACTGCCTTTTGCATTTACCGAATCCGAATAGATCTTTGAGCGCAGGTAATTTTCACCGCCCACATCATTTGCAGAAAGGCTGCCGATTATGGTATTTCCAAAGGTATAATAGCTTGTGGCCAGTAAACGGAACCAATGTCGGGAGAAGACGAAAAGTACTTTGTCAGCACCTTTGAAACCTGCCTGTCCATTTCCAGGATATTCATCTGATCTATATTTTTAGCAGCGCTAAAGGCCTTAAAAAGATCATAATCATTGAGCACAGACAGTGAGCTTTCTCCGATTTTTGAGAGTCTTGTATCAATGATCTGATTGTTCTTTTTAACAATTTCAAAAACGTTTTTACTTGCAAGTTTCGATATTACCCCCGAGCTGTTGTGAAAATACAGTAAGCCGACCAGTAGTACAGGGACGATAATAATGACGGTGAACGAGATAAAGAGTTTTGTCCTCAGCTTTAAGTCTGCAAACGAGGTTTTAATTTTCTTAAGTACCCCCATAATTTCTCTCCATAGGATTGTTATTAAATTTATTACTACGAAAAATATTAAATAATCGCGCAGCACCGGATAGGATGATCGGTTCGTCTATATTCATCAGGTGTGACTCCGCGTTCCTTTTTAAATACCTTGTTAAAGTATTTTACATTCCTGTATCCGACTTTTTCGGCTACTTCATATATTTTAAAATCATGTCCGTGAAGCAGCTCCACCGCCTTTTCCATCCGGACCTTTTGCAGATATTCGCTAAAATTCATGCCGGAATTATTTTTAAAATAACTGCTGAAGTAGCTTACGTTGAAACAAAATATTTCAGCGACACTGTCTAAAGAAATATCCTCCATATAGTGTTCCTTTACATATTTTTCACAGGCTTTAATAATTTTGTCATTTTTACTTGGTTTCAATGCCTTTACGGCGCTAACGATTTCCTCAACCACATGCCTCAGCTCGCTCAGGCTTTCGGCTGCAAGCAGGGATTTTCTTGCATCCGACAGAAGTTCGGTCTTCTTATCCTCATTGATAGAGGCTAAAAGCTGCTTTACAGCGCCAAGAATCGTATCCTCCACTAGATATTTAAACTGCTGCGGAGGCATCTTTTTATTTGTACCTTCAAACAATTCCGCCAAATGATTTTTTACCTCTTGTGTATTCCCGTCAAAAAGAGCCTCCTTGACTTTATTGATCATTACGTACTCTTTTGAGTAATCTGAATACAAGCTGATTTTATAGCTTGAAAATAGAAATAAGTGCGTGTCGTTATTTTCATAAAACTTGTAATTAAGCGCTTGCAAAGATTCATCAAGAGATGTCCGTACATGATTGAATATATCTGCATATTCACTTCCTACACCTATATATGTGTCAAGTCCATAGCTTGCCTGTATATTTTTGATAAAATCGTCCAGCATGTATGGGTTTTCCTTGGAAGCCATGCTGCATAGTGAGTCTGAATTTACTATTGTGATCATGATATTTCTGTTGCCTTCAAGAAAAAATGAAATTGTATGCCCCAAGGGATTGAGGATCTCTTTCATCCATTGTTTGATATTCAGTTTGATTTCATAGATTTCATCCCTGCTGTAATCGGTCAAAATATTGTTTAATCCGCTAACTTCCGTAGCGATAACAAATCCGTCCCCTTTAAAAGGAAAGACTTTCTCAATCTCCTCAAGTCCGCCGGCATTTGCATATCCTTTGACCCATTCATTCAGTTTCTGGTCTACATAAGCCGGAAGAGCGGCATTCAACTGCTCCTCCAATCTTTTCTTCTCCTGCTTTTCCGTACATTCCTTTTCAATTGCTTTCTCAACCTTTTCCAGTATCCCGGAAATTTTTGCTTCATTCACAGGCTTTAAAACGAAATCAAATGCTCCGAGGGATAAAGCTTTTTGGGCATAGTCAAAATAAGCAAAGCCACTAAGAATAATCACTTTTGTACTGTCTGATTTTCTGTTGACGGCTTCCGTCAGGGAAAGCCCATCCATAATTGGCATGCGTATATCCGTTATAATAATGTCTATATCTTCCGATTCGGCTAATTCTTGCGCTTCTTTTCCATTCTTTGCTTCCAGCACCTCATAGCGGGGTCTTAATATACGGATCATATCAGCAAGACATCTACGATGTTTTGGTTCGTCATCAACAATCATTATTGTATACATAACTGTCTCCCTTGTCATATGCACTCCCGTTGGTCTATGTATTTTATTATACATGAATCCCTTTTTTCTAGGGGGTATCATTTTTATAGATAAGTCTACTTTTTTTGTATTTTATTATACTTTTCCCCGGCAGGCAGATGCTCGCCGACAAACTTCCATCTGGATATTTCCCGCTGTTCATCTGTATGGACTTATAAAATTTTAAAGAATCAAGAGAAATTTTAACAATGAAAGGCATAAAAAGAGCATATCTTCTTTGGAAAATATCCCTGCCTTTTTAAGCGAAATTGTGATTATGTGAAAATCACTGGATTAAGCCTTGCAGCTTTTCCGTATCGATAAGCGTAATTTTACCGCGTGAAAGGCGTACCGCGCCTTCACTGGCAAGATAATTGAGCATCTTTGTTACCACTTCCCGAGCACTGCCCATATGGCGTGCAATTTCATCATGGGTGACGATCAAAACTTCCGATTGCTCGATGACGCTCTGTTCAAGTAAAAAAGCAGCCAGACGGCTGTCAAAGCTGGTAAAAAGGAGCTGTTCCATGATCCACATGATGTCTGAAAAACGGGAGGCCATCAATTGGTTGGTATAATCCGAGACAGGCAGAGAACTTTTCATCAGTCTCTCATATATGTCGGCGGGAACAATGAATGCGTCGGTGTCTTTTTCCGCTTCCACATGCAGATCAAAGCTGATGTTTTTCATAATGCAGGAGGCTGAGAACAGACAGATATCCCACGCAAAAAGCCGGTAAAGCGTGACCTCCTTGCCTGTTTCCGAAAGAATAAAGACACGGAGCTGTCCATTCTTTACAAGATATAAGCCTGTACAATCCTGGCCTCCCTGGTGGAGACACTGTCCCTTTATAAAACGTCGCTCTTTCACAGAATTATTCAATTTGCTTTGCTGCTCCATCGTGAGCGTTTCCCAACGGGGGAATATTTCTTCCAGTCGGGTTGGGACTTCCTTCGTACTCATATTGCCTCCAATGAAATAATTTCTCAGGAATATAGACATAACCACCCGGAAAACGGGTGGTTTTCTTAGCGCAAAAATATAGACCCTATACAATTTAGTATAAGGTCTGTTAGTAATTTTTTCAAGTTTATTGAAGGAATTTTATAAAAAAGGTTCATGCCGGCTATATCTTGATTCCGCATAGGTGTGAGGGTGCGCCGTCAAAGGCGCAATTGCCTGTAACAATCTCATAGAACCGGTAGCCTCCCGAAAGATTATGGCAGTCAAAGCCGTTTTGAGAGAGAATCCTGCAGGCGATATAACTGCGTAGTCCGCTCTGGCAATATATATACAGGCTTTTGGAGCGGTCGATCTCCGGAAGCCTTTCTCTCAGGGAATCCAGAGGAATATGCATTGCTCCGTGAATGTGTCCTTTCACAAATTCTCCATCGGTGCGCGTATCCAACAGTATGGCATTTTCATTTTCCCGGACGGCCGGCACATCATGCCAGTGGAATTGCCGTACCTTGCCGGTAAGCAGATTTTCTACGGCAAAGCCGATCATATTGACCGGATCCTTGGCTGAAGAAAAAGGCGGTGCATAGCAAAGCTCAAGCTCTGTAAGGTCATAAGCGGTCATTCCCGCCCGAATGGCCGCGGCAAGCACATCGCACCGCTTGTCAACACCGTCATAGCCCACAAGCTGTGCGCCTATAATGCGCCCTGTTTTCTTTTCAAAAAGAGTTTTAACGCTGATGTTGACTGCCCCCGGATAATAGGTGGCATGGGAAGCGGAATACGTTTGGATTTTATCGTAATCCAGTCCGACCGCCTTTGCCGCGCTTTCGTTCAGACCTGTGGAGGCTACCGTCAGATCAAAGAGCTTCAGGATGCTAGAGCCTTGCGAGCCCCTGTATATGCTATCAAGACCGCAGATATTGTCCGCCGCAATCCGCCCCTGCTTATTCGCCGGTCCTGCCAGCGGAATATAGGCAGGGACTCCGCTGACCGAATGCATAACCTCAATGGCATCGCCGACAGCGTAGATGTGTTCGTCAGAGGTACGCATGTGATCATTCACGAGAATCGCGCCCCGTACGTTTGTATTAAGGCCGGCACTCTTTGCCAGGCCGGTATCCGGACGGACGCCCACCGACATTAACACCATATCGGCCTGCAGCATATCGCCGTTGTCCAGCTCCACACCCAGCAGTCCTCCATTCGGCTGGAACGCTTTTACAGCCCGGCCAAGCAGCAGGCTGACCCCTTTATGCCGCAGGTAACGGTGTACCTCGCAGGCTATATCATAATCCAGCGGCCCGATTACATGATCCGCAAACTCTACAACTGTGACGTAAATACCCATACGGGTAAGGTTTTCGGCCATCTCAAGTCCGATAAAACCACCGCCGACGACAACAGCCGTTTGGGGAGATGCGGTTTGTATGTGCTCATGGATGCGGTAGGTATCCGGAATGGTACGCAGAGTGAAAATACGCGCGTCCTCCATGCCGGGCAGAGGCGGACGGACAGGTTCCGCACCGGGCGACAGGATCAGCTTGTCATAGGATTCTTCGTATTCCTTTTCATTTATAATATCCCGTACCAACACAATCTTGCTGGCAGTATTGATGGCAATGGCTTCATGCCGGATGCGCACGTCCACCGCAAAACGGCCCTGAAAGTTCTGCGGCGTTTGCAGGGTCAGTTTATCTTTATCCGTGATCTCGCCGCCAATATAATAGGGCAGACCGCAGTTGGCATAGGAAATGTACTCCCCCCGCTCCAGCAGGACGATTTCCGCCTTTTCGTCCAGCCTGCGCAGGCGGGCGGCGGCGGATGCACCACCGGCCACTCCTCCGATGATGACTGTTTTCATGCCCCCATCTTCCTTTCTATTTTTCCCTTCCATTGCATAATGCCTCCGATATTGGTCACATCCGAATAGCCAAGCCTCGCAAGCTGCGTACAGGCCAGCCGGCTGCGTCCACCGCTGAGACAATAGACAAACAGCCGGGCGTCTTTCTCCGGCACAAGGCGGCCTATATTCGAAATCAGATCCAGCGGAAGATGCAGACTTCCGGGAATATGTCCGTCCCGGTATTCTTCCTTGGAACGTACATCAATCAGGTAGACGGACTTATCCTTTGCCAGTTCCTTTTCCGCCTCCGGCATGGACATCGATAAAAAAGCAGGTTTCCCGTTTAAAAAATTATTCAGAAACATCCTTCATCCCTCCAGTAGTTTTATAATTGCCTCTTTGGGCTGGACGCCCACGGCGGAGGCGGCCAGCCTGCCGTTTTTCAGCACCGCCAGCATTGGAATGCTCATGACGCGGAATTGCGCGGCCAGTTCCGGTTCTTCGTCGACATTTACCTTGCCGATTTTTACTTTACCGGCCAACTCGACTGCGATTTCATCCACCACGGGAGACAACCTCCGGCAGGGACCGCACCAGGGAGCCCAAAAATCAATCAATACCGGCTTTTCCGATGCAAGAGCCTCGTTTTTGAAATTATCCTTCGTCAATGTTACTGCCGACATAAACACAACCTCCTGATATTCATTGAAATCAGTATAACAGAATATCTCGGGATTTTATGTGACTTCATTACATAGCATTTTACTCTGCATGGCGGAATAAATCCGATGCTATGATTGTTGAAATGCCGTGCAGCGGCATAAAAAAATGAAAAAATAATACTTAAACGGTTAATGGCTCCCGGATGCATTTCCGGGAGCCATTAACCGTTTACCCCTCATATACTCGCTTCAGTGGGTGTGGTGCTCCCCGCAGCCGTGTTCACCACAGTCGCCGTCATGGTGCCCACCATGATGCTCGCAGGTGCTTTCCGAGTCAAATTCAAGTTTTTTGGCAAGCAGAGCTTCTACCGCTTGATCCACGTCCCCCGACACACCGCCGTAAAGCTTTATATTTGCCTCAGATAGGGCTCTCTTCGCTCCGCCGCCTATGCCGCCGCATATAAGCGCATCAACATGCAGTTTTTTCAAGATTTCCGCCAGTGCTCCATGGCCGCTGCCATCGGTATTGACTGTGGTGGCTGTTTTGACCCTGCCATCCTCAATTTCGTAGACTTTAAACCTCTCCGTGTGCCCAAAATGCTGAAACACCTGACCATTTTCATACGTTACTGCAACTCGCATAGTATTTCTCCTCGCTTTCTTTCACTTTTATCATGCTGTCAAGCCAAGTCCCGTCGAACAGCTCGATCATTCCCCCGTCAAATGACATCTTTTTTTGTGGCAATGGCTGCATCCGCATCCGCGGGTATCCCCGTCGCATAAAACGTAATCTCCGCCGCCGATGGAAAGCTCCAGGCCATTTACAAGACATTCGGCCAGCTTGACACGGGCGCTGTTATAGATAGCCTGCGCGGTTGTCCGGGCTACGCCCATACTTTCCGCACACTGCTCCTGGCTGAGCCCTTCGAGGTCGATGAGGCGTATTGCCTCAAATTCATCCACCGTCATAGCAACAACCCTGTGTTCATTTCTGCCGACGTCCAAAGGCCCAAAGCTTTGGCTTCCTGGCATGCAACAAACACGCCGCCATTTTCTCGGTCTTGGCACATTCACACCTTCCTTTCTAATTATTATTGGCTTATGCCATTAACCATCAACAGGATAGCATTATTTCCGGCATATGTCAATAACCAACCATGGGACCTATCGCGAACCAAAAACCTCATTGCGCTTTCCTCGATTCACTGAACCATGCACTCACAATATGAAGAGCTTTCTTGCCGGTAAGTTCGTCTCCGGTTCCGATAAAAAAGTGCTTGGTACCATTGATTTTCCAATGATTCCAAGCACTTTGCGTATCCCTTTATTGGTAAATTTCGGTTCATGCGATTACCGTGCTAATTGTTCCAATACGACTATCCCCTAACTGCAATGTATAAAATACAGTTATTTTAGGACTATTTCAATAAAGCGTTTGAATATAACCGCAACCTCCGCCCGTGTTGCTGTTTCCTTCGGTGCAAAGCTGTTGCCGTTGCGCCCTGTGATGATGCCGGTCTGCTGGCAGTACAATGCTGCTGCCTGCGCCCAGGTAGGAATCTGGGATGCATCGGAATAGCTCAGCGTCCCCCCAGCCTTGATATCAGAGGAAACCTTCATGAACTCAGCAAAACGATAGAGCATCACTACCATTTCCTGGCGTGTAACCTGGCGGTCCGGCTGAAATTTACTTCCGCCTATACCCTGGATGATACCCTTTTCAGAGCACCAGTCTATATATGAGCCATACCAACTGCTGTAGTTGCAGTCAGTAAAAGCATGTACTCCTTTTGTTCCAAGCGGACCATAGCTCCTCTCATAGAGACGCCCGATGACAGTCGCCAGCATAGCGCGGGTCATGCCTGCATCAGGAGAGAATATTCTGTCGCCTGTCCCAACAAAGGTTTCCCTTTCCGTAACGAAGTCGATATAGGCCTTTCCCCAATGACTTTTAATGTCCTTAAAGTCCTTGGGATTTTCCTCGAACAGCACGGTCTTCCCTTCAGGTGCTATATATTTCATAGAGCCTGAGGCATCGGAAGCAAAGCCGACAAACACCTTCTTGCCGCTGTCATTATAGTAATATGGCAGTCCGGATACATTCCCGCTTTTTGTAAATACCACTGAGATTGTATGTGCCTCTGTAATGTTCGAGAAGGTATAGCTGCTGACTGCACCCATACTCTTTGCGTCCACCAGAACATCGGAGATGATATAGCCCTTATCAGGTGTTATCGTAAAGGTCTTGCTGCCTCCCTTTGCCACATTGACTGTGCCATTGGGACTAATGCTTCCTCCTACAATACTTGTCGGAACCGTAATATTGTAGCTTGTTACGGCAGAAGCTCCGCCGGGGGGGTTGGTATTGCCAGAACCGTCGCCGGTGCTGTATGCAACCGCATAGGTGGAGAAGTTTTTTGCCCAGATGATAATCTGGCTGTCGGCCGTATTAAGCATATACCCCTCGCCTGCCGGAGTTGCTGTCGAATAGGCGAGCTGTGTCATTGCCTGTGCAGCTGCTCCGTGGTACCTGTAAACAGTCACATTGCTTTTGCAGGATAAATCGTAAGGGATAATGATTTTCAGGAGGTTCGGCACTGTGTCAAGAGTCGTACGCGCATCAGTGTCCACCTGGTGGAATACCGTCATCTCAAGATACATGTCAATGGTCTTTCCTGAAGCTGCCGTCTGCAGGTCATTTGCGCCAGGCGCTGCAGTACCCTTATTCTCAACCTCCAGGGTGACTTTGATGGTTTTCCCATTGCTGACGTCTGCGGCATCCTCCGGCGTGAATTGGCTGTTGAGCCCATCCACTACGACACTGGGTGTGTCATTTCCCTTGACGTCCACGATGCTGCTCTTGTTTCCTGCCGGCAGGACGATGTAGGTGTTTCCGAAATCGTAGCTGCCGTTCTTCACTGTGACGCACACCGTCACTGTCTTGCCATCCTTGCTTACCACAAGGTTGTATGTGCCGTTGGGCACTCCGTTTAAATTGAAGTTTCCGTTTTCATCGGTTGTGACCGTCCCGCCAAACTGTGTGTTGCCCTGCATCAGCTTCACCGCTGCACCGGAAACATTGTTTGGCGTCGGGGTCGTGTCATCCACCACCTTGCCGGTGATAGAGTAGGCCGTTGTGATCCACCGTGCATAAAGCGGCAAATTCCTGCTTACCGTATCGCTAGAAAAACTCCATGGATCAAGGCAGGCGGTATCCTTGTACCAGCCGGCGAAGGTATAGCCTGTCCGTGTGGGAGTTTGGTCAAATGACATGGCGGCATTGTGAATTGCGTCTGTTTTGGTTGCAAAAACCGGCGCCCCTGCATAGTTATTGCTGAAGGTAACCGTGTTAGTCCATTTTGCATAGAAGGTCCTAGCCCCCATATCGGAAGCTGTTATTTGCGTAACCGGCTCTCCGGAGAAATCCTCATTCGCATACCAGCCTGCAAACGTTGCATTGGCCAGTGAAACCTCCCTTGGCAGCATTACTGGAGTACCGTAAGTATAGGTATTCACATTTCCGCTGTTGATGGTTCCGCCGTTTGCGTTCAGTGTGACCGTATAGGCAGATGAGCCGGTAATCGCACAAAGTACGTCGGCAGCACTGTTTACCGTCAGTATAAGTTCATTTGCTCCCAGCTCCTCCGCAGTCTTTCCGCTTGTACCGGCACCGGACCACAGGTATGTATAGGAACTGGCACCTGCTCCTGTTGCAGTAAGTATAACCTGCTTTCCGGCAAGCACTTTTGCACCGCTCGCAAAAGGCGTCCCTCCTATATGAGCCCCTATTGTGCTGCCCGACGCCGGACCGCTTTGCGCAAAATTGAAGCTCACAGTATAATAGTTCACGGTATCTGCGGCAGCAGCCGCTCCATTGACGGTGACTGTCTTGCCTGTATCTTCGCCATTGATATAAATATTATAAGTGCCGTTCAATACGGACGCTGTGTATACTGCGTTTACGGAACTGACAGCAGTTGCCTTTGTGCTTCCGTTTTGCCTTAATTCAACCGCACCCGGAGCTGCAGCAGCGGAATCATTGAGCCTTGTGATAACTGTTGCAGTATAAGTAACGCTTAGAGCAGCCTCGCCGGAAATAGCGGAAGCCTCAACAGAGTCTTCGGTATTAGTTACTACGCAGCGGTACCTTGAGCCGTCGTCTGCTGCCGATGTATTGCTGATGGAGAGAGTAGGTGAAGTGGCACCGCCAATATTCATCCATACTCCGTCGATATATTTCTGCCACTGATAAGTACCTCCTTCGCCGGGAGAGGAAACCGCTACTGCAAACTCCGCTGTCCCGCCTGCGGCAACAGATGCGTTTGCAGGCTGGGCAGAGATGACCGGGGCGTTGACCCATTTGGCATAGAATACTTTGTCTCCTGTATTGGCCGCAGTGATCTGTGTTATCCTTTGACCGTTGAGTTCCGCATTGGCGTACCAACCTGCAAATACCGCATTCCCCTTGGTAACATCAGTAGGCAGGGCTACAGGAGTACCATAGTTATAGGTGCTTATATTTCCGCTGTTGATGGTCCCGCCATTCGCGTTCAGGATAATTGCATAGGATGCCGAGCCGGTGACAGTGCAAAGGGCATCTACCGTATCGTTCACAACCAGCGTCAGGGTATTTGCCGTCTGACCTCCGGTCCCGTCACCCGACCACAGGTAGGTGTAAGAATTGGCACCCTCACCGGCTCCGGTCACAGTGATGGTGACTGTCTTGCCGGCAAGTACGGTGCCTCCGCTTGTATGCTCAGCTTCCCCAACCGCAGCCGCTATCGTGCTTCCGGACGCCAGTCCGCTGTCCGCCACAGAATAGTTCACCGTGTAGTAGTTTACTGTCTCTCCGGCAGCTGCAGCCCCGCTGATAACCACATCCTTTCCGGTATCTTCGCCGTTGATGTAGATGTCATAGGTGCCGTTGAGCACAGAGACAGTATAAACGCCTGCGGTGCCTCCGCCGCTTTCGGCAGTGGCTTTTTTTCCGCCGCCCTGCCACAGCTCGACTACTCCCGGAGCATTGGCGCCGGTACCGTCGATACAGGTGTTTACCGTCGCGGTATAGGCCACGTGCAGCGAAGCTGCATCGGAGACTATAGATTCATGCGTTTCACCGACTGTATTGGTCACCACGCACCGGTACCGGGTTCCGTCGTCAGCCGATGTCACATTGCTGACGGACAGGGCCGCCGATGTTGCATCATCAATATTCATCCATTCTCCATTCATATCCTTCTGCCACTGGTAAGAGTTGCCTGTAATAGGATAAGAAATTGCAATGGAGAATTCCGCCGTCGATCCGGCGGCAACAGTCCGGTCAACCGGCTGGGTTGATATAACCGGCTGGACCGCGCTGTCCGGAGGTGTAGTAAAGGAGGCGGTGGCGACTGAAGATTCGTTGCCGGCTTTATCTACCGCAATAATATGGATATAATAGCCCGTTTCAACCTCCAGCATACTTATGTCTGCCGACGGGTTTTCCTCAATACTGCCGGTGCTTTTTACAGCGCTAGCCGCAGCAGTGCTGTTATTGTCAATAAGGACAACATAATGATCTATTCCGGTTGTCACCGTTGCGCTTGTTTCATCCGATTCCACCACGCTGTTTCCGTCGGGGGAAACCTCTTTTAGCTTATAGGTATAGGAGCTTCCGTTGTCCGAGGGTGCGGCCCAGCTGACATAGGAGCTATCCGCAGCCAAAGTACTTGCGTCTACCGCGTCAGGAGCCGCAAAATCCTGGGACATGTGGTCGGCAGCCTCATTATTCGTCGTAATCTGTGAAAGGTAGTAGAGAGTATTCACAATTATTTTCTGTTCATCCAGTGTGGCAGGCTCGGCGTTGGCGCTATGCCCGGTCTGCACCATAGCGCAATTGTTCCAGGTGGTCAGATAGAAGTTATTGGTGCCTCTCCCGTTTCCGGTGTTTTCCGGCCACTGAGGAAAATATTTGAACCATACATCTCCCATTGCCAGCTGACGATAGCTATGGGACGAGGGAGTATGGAGCTGCGCCCCTATGTCCCCCAGGGAGTAAGGGAAATTTGACAGCAGCCCTCTCTTGTTAACCACAACCACGTTGCCTGGGTATGAATCGCCATATTCGGTCCCGTTAGCAACATCCATATTCAGATATTCCATGGCGATAGTTCTAAAATTGGGATGAGCGCCCATTGCCGTATCGTGCCCCATTAAAACTCCACCGCCATAATTCAGGAAAGATTTTACGGCACTCAGTGTCGCATCCTCCTGCCCATACCCGGGCATCCACGGAAAATCGTCATAGTTGGGGAAACCCAAATCCATGCCATTATTTGCGTCGCTGGCACCAAAATAGACGGCATCATATTTGTAATTTCCTGCGCTGTCCTTGAGATAGTCGTCTGCATGCCCGTTAAAATCCGACAATCTGACTTTGTCCACACCCATCGTATATTGTACGCCGTCAACAACCGGGCTTCCCACCTTATACTCCTCTCCGGGCACCGGAGTTTCCATCCAGCCCTTAAGTGTGTCGGAAAAGCTAATATCTGGATAGACATTAAGCACCTTGATATTCGATTTCGCCGGAATGGTCTGGTAAACATCGTTTCCGTCAGCATCCTTCTGGTAGATCATATAATGATCGGAGCTGCTGTTTGATACCCAGGAAAGCTCTACATAGTTTCTGCCCGTATTGGCCGCAGCAGTCAATACAGGTTTGACCGTAAGAGCTGCCGGTGCCGAAACATTGCCGCTGCCGTCCACGGCATATACCTGATACTGCCCTGCCGACATCCCGCCCACATAGCAAGCTTCCGGTACGGTAGCCTCGCGCTGCATTCTGAACAATTGCGCCGTCTGAAGGTCCGCCGCATTTGCATAATCAGCCGCAGCTTTGGGAACAACGTATACGGTCCCATCTGCGCTGCTTGTGACCTCGGCATATTCCTGGCTTCCCTCTGCGCTGACATTGAATATGGCCGGCGCTACGGTAACCGTGGGGCTATCCCCTCCCGCAAATGCCGCCTGCGGCAGAACCCCCGCCATAAGCAGAATGGCCGTAAGGAGCGCCAATATACGCTTCCCTTTTTTCTTCATTCGTTTCATCCTTAGAATCCTCCATTTCCTGTAATTGATATTTTCTTGCGCATATATCCGCTATGCGGCTTTTTATTTGTGGTCTGCAAATTAGAAAACATGCTGCTCCTTCACACTCCTTTAAGCTGCTTATAAAATTTACGTTTATATAAAGCTTTAGCTTTCATTGTACGAAAGACCACTTACAAACTACTTACAAAAAGTGATATAAAATCATAAATTTCATCATTTTATTCCGTTTATTTTAGCCGTCTCCCGGCAAAGGTTTACTTTTTCCTTATGCCGTAGCAGCTCCCTCTTGGAGACGGTCAAACATGGAAAGGTACTCTCCGGCGGGTGCCTGCCCACAGCCATTCTTCCCCCTCCAGGTATTCGCCTCGATGGCGGCTCAAAGCATTTTGGGCATCTGCTGCGGAGCCTGACCGGCAAAAGACCTTATAATGCTCCTCAAAGGTTTTGACATCCCATGCCGCTGTCCCTACCTTCATGGAATACCGCTCCCCGGAGTAGTTGATTGCAATCTGTGTGCATCCTGCATCCCTTAAGCCTTTTCTAATGGCATGCAGGCAGATTTGCAGGTAGTCTACCGCCCGTTCCGGCATATGCTCGGTCCAAAGTTCATCACAGAGCTTGTATTTTGACAGCCATTTGCCTTCATTTTGTAAGAAATATGCCATCAGCTCTTTTGCTTTTGAACGTCTCCATTTGACCTCCTTGTCTCCCACAGTAACTCTAAAGCCTCCAAAGCATTGGATCTGACAGCAGTCCTCCTGTTTTTTTAGCCGGACACCAATTTTCGCCGCAAGCTTGTCTACCGCCTTATCCAATCTTTCCGGCCGGATAGGCTTTAGCATATAATCAATGGCGTTTACCTCAAAGGCTTGAGTGGCATAGTAATTGAATGCCGTAATAAAGACCACTTCTATGTCCGGGTTTACCGCAGCAAGCCGCTCGGCAAGCTCTATTCCGTTCAGTCCGGCCATTTTAATATCCAGAAAGGCACAGTCCGGCCTGGTGGAGAGCAGCTCCTCCAGTGCCTCCTGCGGCTGCGTATAAGAGCCGACTACTTCAATGTGCTTTTGTCCCTCAGCATGGCCTCCAGCTTCTTCAGCAGGACCGCCTCGTCGTCTACCAGTATTGCCCTCAGCATATTTGCTCCTCCTTTCATCCCTTCTAACCCCTGGCCTCACGGTGGTAATGCTTTCCATGGCAGGTTATATGAAGTATACGGAATACCACTTACAAACCGCTTACAAAAAGCGACAGGAGACAGCGTTATTCGCTGTCTCCTGTCATAAATCCCTGATATTTACATAGTTATATTTTGTATTCGGCAGTCTGCCACCTCTCCTTCCGGTTTTTAGCAACTGCTGTTTTCAGCCGGTCATATTTGCAGATATACTCTTCACGCAAAATATCCGACCAAAGCCAATCCTCTCCTTCCAGATATTCGCCCCGGCAGTGGCTCATAGCCTGTTCGGCCGATTCTATCACCCCCGTTTTTCTAAAGGCCTCATATTCTTCGTCAAATTGCCTCTGATCCCAACAGGCTTCCTTCACCCGTATGGCATACCTGTCATTGGAGTACTCAATTGCGATCTGTACACAGCCTGCCTCTCTTAAGGTCTTTCTCAAGGCGTGCAGGCATATCTGAAGGTACGACAGAGCCTGCTCCGGAGAATATCCGGGCCATAATTCCTCACACAGCCTGTACTTTGACAACCACCGTCCCTCATGCTGCAAAAGATAGGCCAAAAGCTCCCTTGCCCTGGACCGGCTCCACTTGATGGCATTGCCGCCCGTCGCGACCTCGAACATCCCAAAGCACCATACTTTACAGGTACTTTCAATGGGCTTTGGGTTCAAACTCCTTTTTTCCAAGAGCCTGCTCACCGCCCGGTTCAACCGCTCCGGCCGGATAGGCTTCAGCAGATAATCTATTGCGTTCACATCAAAGGCTTGGGCGGCATAATGATTGTATGCGGTTATAAATACAATCTCCAACTCCGGGCCCAGGGACATAAGGCGTTCCGCCAGCTCTATTCCGCTGAGTCCCGGCATCTCAATGTCTAAAAATGCACAGTCCGGCGCAGCTTCGGGTATATCCCGGAGGGCATCCATCGGATCCGTATAGGCACCCACAACTTCAATATGCTCATTCTCTTCCATGATCGATTTTAGTTTTTTCAGAATGACAGGCTCATCATCTACCAATATCGCCCTCAGCATTCCGATCCCCCCCTTGCTCAGGAATTCTTATAATCACCGTTGTACCCTGTCCGGGCGTACTGTTAATTTCCAGTCCATAGCCGTAATAAAGCCGCATGCGCCTCTGAATGTTATTCAGACCGACTCCCGAATGCTTCCCTGTACCGGACAAAATTCCTGCCAGCTTATGGGCCGGAATCCCTGCCCCATCATCTTCAACCCTGATAACAAGGTCTTTCTCGCATTTTTTGATGCTTATTCTTACTGTACCGCCTCCGGGCTTTTTTGAGATCCCATGGCGGATGGCATTCTCCACCAGAGGCTGTATGGTCAGCATGGGAACAAGGATATCAAGCTTTTCATCCACAGCAAATTCTACATTCAGCCTGCCCTTGAATCGTTCCTTTTCAATAGAAACATAGGCGCGGACAGTCATCAGCTCATTGGATAAGGGAGTAACTCCGTTGTAGTTCTCAAAATTAAAGCTGCCCCTGAGATAATCAGACAGATCGTAGAGCAATTCTTCTGCCCGGTTCGGCTCCTGCGTGCAGAGAGCTGCAATTACACTCAAGGAATTATACAAAAAGTGCGGCTTGATCTGAGCCTGGAGGAAAGATAATTCCGTTTCCAGCCTCTCATTGAGCAGAGACCTCAGCTGTATCAGGGTTTTGACCCTGGATTTCAGCTCCCGTGCCTCGAAGGGCTTGGACAAATAGTCGTTGGCGCCCGCCTCAAAGCCGGCCTGCAAATCCTCCGGGCGGGCCTTTGCCGTAAGGAAAAGCACCGGCAGATCCACAGGTTCAAAGCATTGCCGGACTTTTATTAAAACTTCGTAGCCCGACATTTTGGGCATCATAATATCCAAAATGACCAGCGCATACCCGCTTTGCCTTTCAAGCTCTTCCAGCACCGCTTCTCCGCTTGATACGGCTTTTACATAATAATTTTCGTGCCGGAGGATATTGAACAGTGCCGTCAGGCTTGCCGGGTCGTCGTCAGCGATGAGTATGGCCGGCTTCCCTTGTCCCATTTCCCTGTCCATGCCTATAAAATCCGGAAGCCGTATATCTGTCTCTTGGCCTGAAAGCTGAACCGTCCTTTCAATATAGGCATTTCTTCTGTCGGAACGGCTGAAGGGCAGTGTGAAGGTAAAGCGGCTTCCATTGCCTTCCTTTGAGGAAACCCAAAGCCTCCCTCCATGAAGCTCCACCAAATTTTTGGTTATGGGCAGCCCTAAGCCGGTCCCAGAGTTCTTCCTTGTCTCCGCAGTATCAATCATATAAAAGTCCTTAAAAATATCCGTCTGTTTATCTGCCGGAATCCCACAGCCGCTGTCCTCCACCCGGATTTCGGCATAGCCCTCACAGGAAACCGCACCCACTGCAATCCGCCCTTGCTGAGTGAATTTCAACGCATTTCCAAGCAGGTTGTAAAAAATCTGGTACAGCCTCTCTACGTCTGCTTCTACCGGAGGCATGCCTTCCGGAATACTGTTCACAAATTCGATATTCTTTTCACCCTTCAGACAGCTGAGAACATACAATGTAGCTCCTGCGACGGAATGGAGATCAGCAGCCTGCTTGTTCAGCGTAATTTTTCCGTTTTTCAGACTGGACACCTCCAGAATATCGTTGATCAGGCTGTATAGTCTCCGGGCAGAGGATGCCACTACTTGAAGGTTTTGTTTTTGAACAGGGTTGAGATTTTCACTCCCATGCTCCTGCATAGAGGCTGTAATATTAATGATCCCGTTTAGAGGCGTACGCAGCTCATGAGAGGTGTTTGTCAAAAATTCGTCCTTCATTTTATCCAGTGCCTGTAATTCCCTGTATACCTGTTCATTCTGGAGATTCATATAAACAATCAGGAGGGAAAAGGAAAGGGCAATCCATATCAGGCTAATCCCATAAAAAAGGCTTTGGAGCCCTCCGGCAATCACAGGCAGCATTGCGGCAAAAAAGGCAACCCAAAATTCCGCTCTCGGTATTTCTTTACGCTTTACCAGTATAAGGACAATATTGTAAAAAAGGTAGCTGTAGCAGCATAGGAGCAGTATCCAGAACAAGGGCCCCCTATGATATACATTCTTCTCATCAATAAAAAAAAGAAGGCCGTTATGCAGGCTCAGCAGCGAAAAAACGAGATTGAGCAGCACCGGTGCAGAGATCAGAAACAGCAGCAGCTTATTTCTGGTCTGCCCGTTTTTTCGTATGATGGAATCCAGATACAGCACCCACAGTGCTTCCGGAACCGGATTCATAATATAGAATATACTAACAACCGTTGGCAAAACAATTCTTGAGCCAGCAGACGGACTGCCGGTAAAAAAATTCAACAGCATTTCCAACGACAGCAATATCGCATTGGATAGGATGAGAGCTCCAAAAATCTTGCGTGAAGGTGTTCTGCGCACATCATACCTGAGCATGTGAAAGGCAATGATCAGTGTGATTATAAGCCCGATGGCAGATATCTGGATATAGTAAAGCAGCGGCATGCAGCCTTGCCTCCTTCTTGTACGCGTAATATTGATTCAGATGAATAGTCTTTCACTCCGCAGCTTTATATTACCATTTTTGTACAAGTTTCGGCAAGATCGGTCAAAGATTTCTTGTTTCCAAGATACTGGACAGAAGCAGAAAGACTGCCTATTACGGTATTTCCAAAGGTATAATAACTTGTAGCCGGTAAAACGGAACTAATGTCGGGAGAAGACGAAATATTACCTATGTAGCTTATCAAAATTTTTATTATTGATTTTGATGGATAAATAGAATAGGTGTTGTGGGAGGACACGAGCCAGACTTTCCTACCCGGTTCACTTCTCAGGATTTTTAAGTCCTCTTATCAGAAGATTTATAACAGATTCTATGTTTTGTTTCCGGTCGGGATCTTCGAATGCGTTTGGATGGATAAAAACACTGGTTGCAAGATATACGGTCCTTGCCGCTTGATGAGGAAATTCTGCAAAAAATATACCTTCGGTAATTCCTTGTACGATAATCTCCTGAATATCATCAATCCCGTCTTCTATACTTTTTTCGATTACTTCCATTGAGCTTCGGGCCAGTTTAATGTAATTGGCAAACATCTCCGGGTCATTTACGGCGCTGCGGCGTTTAGCTTCCGCAAAGTCTCTCAGTAAATGGGAAAGTTTACTATCGGCAGGGCTGTCTTCTTTTAAAATAGCCTTTGAAGGCGCATGCAAATTTGCAAGCCAGCGTTCTGTAACAGCATTCCAAAGAGCGGTTTTTCCGTTAAAATATCGATAAATGGCAGCGTGACTGACTTTTAATACTTTTGCCACATCGGAGATATTCGCTTTTTCCGGTCCAAAACGGCGGATAACTTCTTCTGTTGCATTGAGGATTATTTCTTTATCTAACGAGGGCTTATCCAATTCATCACCGCACTTTATATTTTTTTCAATTATATCATTGTTAGTTTTGAGTTTCAAGTTACATTAATTGTAATCATAATATCTAATGTTTATATATAAAAAAAGAACGTCCGATTCATTTGACGTTCCCATGATAAATTCTATCCTTATCACTGCCCTGTCCCTGCAGCAAAGTTGAATCCCGATGGAGTTCCATTGTCCTCTATTGCTTCGCTGGTCAACCGCGTGACCGCCTGGCTTCCTCCGTTGTAATAGCCCTGCCGTCAGGGTAAACAGTCTACAATGCATATACTTTGTAAGAAGGGCCTTCCGCTGTCTTTTCTGCCAATGACAAATTCTAATTTATCTTATAGCTTGCCCTATATGTTTGTCTATTCTCCATTGAGGAGCTGTACTCTCTTCACCCCAGTATTCATCCAGAGTCATTATTTTATGATCTTTCATTTCAAAAAATGAAGTCACATGAAACGAGTTATCTTCTGACCAAACACGAGCAACAGTAACAATAATGTTTCCACCAATGTGTTCTACCCGCTCAACTTCGCCGTGCCAGCTTCCAGGATAGTCACAGTTGGCTCTCAAAAACTCTTCAATATTAAAATGCTCATTTGTATTATGCCACCGAACATAGGCATCTTCGTGGAAATACTTTCTTATTTCTCCTTCATCTTGTGCTGCAATATGATTCCAATACCGAGTTGCGAATTTATTTATATCCATTGATATTCTCCTTCATTCCTGTTTGTCGATAAGATTATGCAAATACTTTTTCTCCATACTTTGAAACCCAAAGTGAGGTACAGCATCCACTCTCATCCCATTGTTTATATCGGGTGAAAAACGCTGTTCTCACTTTTTCATCAATTCTTCCAGTTTGATGTAGGGATTGCGGTATCTTTTTTTACCGGCAGACAGCTTCAAATATTCAATTGCATTGCATGGACAGGCATTGATGCAGGCAAAACACTGCTCGCAGCGATGATGCCACTTTGGGGCGCCGTTTTTAAGCGTGATGTTGTCCACTGGACAAACTTTTGTGCAAATCCCACAGCCGGTGCAGGAGCCGGTTTTTCTAAATGTCGTATCCATGATGGGAATAAGCGGCGCGAGAAATCCGTTAAGAATGCCTGTCTTGACAATAAGGTCCTTTCTGGTGCCCCTTTCTATCGCAGGCGTCGCTCTTGCTTTAATGACAGAGGCAATTTCGTCTACTTTCTTTTTTGACTCTTCAAAAATACGTACAATCTCATCCTCTTCCACAACAAACTCTACGATAAAATTCGACGGCGTCTTCATAGAAAATCCCGCAGAGAGACGCAGCCCTTTTGCCTTGAGCTTTCTTTCAAGCGATAATAAGGTTCCTGCAACGGTTCCGCCGTTAACTGCAAGGGCTATAATGTATTTATTTCTCATTTGCTCCGAGAGCTTTTTAATAAAATGACCAACGATACGCGGCAGACCAAACATATATACAGGAAAAACGAGTGCGACAGTCTCCGAGTCCGATACAGCACCTTTCCTGATTGCCTCCGTCATCGGAATCACCTGGGCGTCGTCGAATCTGGAAGCCAATTCTTTTGAAATTTTAAGGGAATTCCCTGTTCCTGTAAAATAGTAAATGCTGATGCTCATGTTTTTTCTCCTTTCCCTTTCGCTATTTGACACGTCAGTTCAGCTTATTCACCATTGTTGTGACCAAACGTATCAGCATTTCTCTGTCATGATCGCTGTCGAGCAGGGAGAGGGCCTTGTGCCATATCTGCCTTTCAGCCTTCTCATGTTCGGCATTGAGCTTGATTCCTTCTTCAGTAAGCTCCAGTCCGAAGGAATGCCTGTTTTTTTTACTTACGGTGCGGAGTATGAGATTTTTTTGCTCCAGCCTGTCAATAACGCTGGTGAGCGTACTGCCGGGGATGGACAAAAGTTTGCTGACTTCCTTAATGACGACCTCCGGCTTTAAACGAACAATCTTGATGACGCCGAGCTCAGTGCTGGTGATGCCCTGCGGGTACAGCGCGCTCATAGAAGTCTGATAATCTTTATAATGCTTTAATATCGCATGCATAAGGTAGTCTAGCTTATTGATATACTCCTGCTTTATTTCATTCACAATAAACCTCCAGATTAATAACGATATAGTATATATTCGATATCGAATCAATTCTATTTTTATTTTACTGATGGGTTTGGATTTTGTCAACATAGATTTTCGGAGAAATTTATATTGACACTGTCACTGGCATGACATATGCCTTTTGATATTATTGGCTTCATTGTCGGGTTAATTGGGCTTTCATTTTGCTTCTATGCCCAGGTAAAAATGGGGAATTCATGGCGGGTAGGTATTGATGAAAAGGTTAAAACCGACTTAATTACAACAGGGTTGTACAAGTATATCCGAAACCCGACCTACCTGGGGTTGTTCCTTTTAAACCTTGGCGTATGGCTTATTTGGCCAACATGGACCATCTTCCTGTTAAACCTGATTTTTATTCTTTTTCTTGAAATTCAAGTGCGGTGTGAAGAAGATTACCTTTTAAAAGTACATGGCCAAAAGTATGCAGGGTACAAGGGGACAACGAAAAGGTATATCCCGTTTATTTATTAGAAATAGCGACCCGGGAAAATTTGCTTAAAGGTTTTCAAAAAGCTTTGAGGATTATCTCCTTTTGCTGAAAGATATGTCCGGCATTCGGCTGCACTATTCTACCAAATAATCTCTGCCAAGGGATTTAATACATGTCAAGCAAACGTGATACAATTACTATACTGCATCTTTTTAAGTCATATAAAATACTTTTCAGCAGTAAAAAGAGCAATTAAAGGAAGAAAAGAATAGGGGATTTTTAATTAAAAAAAACCCTATTCTTTTCGTATACTTAAGCAATCAGTCATAATGATACTATCAACTACTTCATAGAAAAATTTCTGCTCTGCCCTATAGCGAACAACCTTGTTCCTTCCGCCTTGCTTAGCATTATAAAGTGCTTTATCCGCTCTATTTATAAATGAACCGATAGTGTCTGCCGGCTTTGGAATTGCCGTAGCAACACCCAAGCTTAATGTAACACAGTCTCCGGCTTTGGAATACTCATGCTTTAAGGATAATTCTTCAATGCATTTACGGATATCCTCTGCAACCACTATTGCCCCTTCACTATCCGTGTCGGGTAATATCACCGCAAACTCTTCACCGCCATACCTGGCTGCAAAATCAATCGGCCGCTTGACGCTATAGGTTATGGCTCTTGCGACCCTGATCAGGCATTCATCTCCTTGCAGATGTCCATAATTATCATTATAAGCTTTGAAGCAATCAATATCTGCCATAATCAGCGAAAGCGGCCTACCTGTACGGATAGCATTTTTCCAGCTTCTCTCCATATACTGGTCAAAGTTCCTCCTGTTCGATATCCCTGTAAGGCCATCGCAAACCGACAGGGTTTCCAGCCTGCAGTTATCCTCCCGCAAATCCATAAGTTCTCTGACTTTCATTTCAAGCAGTTCTGCCTGCTCACTAATTATTATTTTTTGATTATATAACTCAAGGAAAACCCGTACTTTACTTTGCAGTATGATAGGTTCAATCGGCTTGAAGAGGTAATCTACCGCACCTACCTCGTACCCTTTGAATATGCATTTCTGCTCTTTACTGATCGCCGTAACAAAAATTATGGGTATATAGCGTGTTTTCTCACTCCCCCGCATCAATTCAGCCACTTCAAAGCCATCCATTTCAGGCATTTGAACATCAAGAAGCACCAGTGCGATTTCATGGTCAAGCATTAAGCTTAAAGCCTCATTCCCTGACGTAGCTTTAGCAATCGTACAATCAATATTATCTAAAAGGCTTTCCAAAACAAGAAGGTTTTCCGGCCTGTCATCTACGATCAAAATTTTTGTTTTGTCTACATTAGTCATTTCTCTTCTCCTGCCAGTTCTATAAGTTTTCCGCCTATATTGCCAAGCGGTAATAGGTAATCTACATTCTTTACTATATTTATAGCAGCTTTAGGCATTGAATCGGCCAGTGCTGTTTTCGGTTCTTGAAAGATTCTTGCATAACTCACCTTCTTATCAACCGTGAGCGATGCTCTTAAATACTTAACTTCCTCTGGTAGATTTTCTCATTCTCAATAAAAGGCTCAAAATAACCGGCACAAGATGAAAATCTGACCGTTTCCTTGGAGCCCAGGCATAAAAAGCAACCATGGCATAAACTATCCAAAAACAACTTAATCACTCTGTTTTGAAGCTCTCTATTGAAATATATCAGGACATTCCGGCATAAGACAACATTCATTTCACCAAAAACACCATCGGTCACAAGATTATGCTCGGCAAATATGATTTTTTCCTTAAGGGACTGTTCAAGAATTACCGAATCATATTTCGCAATATAATAGTCGGAAAATGAAGCTTTTCCTCCGGACTTTTGGTAATTGTACGTATATTCCTTTATTGCGTCAATCGGATAAATTCCCTCTTTAGCTTTATTCAGCACGATAGCATTAAAGTCGGTGGCATAAAGCTGAGCCCGGTCATACAAACCCTCTTCCTTAAATATAATGGCCATTGAGTATACTTCTTCACCGGTTGAACATCCGGCATGCCATACTTTGATAAAGGGATATGTTTTTAGAACAGGCACCACTTCCTTCCTGAATGCTTTATAAAACATAGGATCCCGAAACATTTCAGTAACGTTAATCGAAAAATCCGATAATATTGTTTTAAGAAACTCTTTCTCGTATAAAACCTTGTGCTGCATGTCCGTGATGCTGTTTATTCCAGCAATAGTCATCCTTTGGAGAATTCTCCGTTTCATGTGCGCAGTGGAATAGCTCCTGAAGTCATACCCATATTTTATATAGATTGCTTCCAGCAGCAAGCGGATTTCTATATCCTCATTTTCATCCATAGAGCTTAATTTGTTACTCATTTATATAACCATACCCTTAACAGGGATGTCAGTTTGTCAACATCCAATGGTTTTGTAAGATAGTCACTCGCTCCAGCCTCGATACACTTCTGTTTATCATCCTTCATTGCCTTTGCTGTAAGCGCAATAATCGGAATCTTTTGAAATTTTTCCAGTCTCCTTATTTCCTTCATTGCAGTGTAGCCGTCCATTCCCGGCATCATGATATCCATAAGCACCAGGTTAACATCCGGATTCAGTTTAAGCCTTTCTATGCCCTCCGTGCCGTTACGCCCCACAACAACCTTCATCCCTTTTTCTTCAAGCAGGCTGGACAGGGCAAAAACATTCCTCATGTCATCGTCAACCACAAGAATTTTCCTGTTTTTTAAGGAATCCTCCTTCTCTTGTTCCGATTTAATTGCCTTAATCTTATTCTGCTCGATCCTTGAGTCCAAATCATGCAAGAACAGGGTAGCCTCTGCAATAAGCCTGTTTACAGACCGGGAGCCTTTTATTATTATACTCTCGGCATACTTTCTAAGCTCTGCTTCATCGTCTAGTGTCAAAATCTTCTCCGTATGGATGATAACCGGCAGCTCAACAATATTTTCCGCCTTAAGCTTTTCCAGAAGCTCAAACCCGGACATGTCCCTAAGCTTAAGGTCAAGAATCATGCAATCAACCGGCTCCTTCCTTAGCAGGCTTAACGCATCTGCCCCATTGTCCAAGGAAATAATTTGGATATCCTTATTGCCAATAAGCTTAGTAATTTCATCGGTTTGCTGCTTGCTTTCATCGATGATAAGCAGCTTTTTAAAAGGCTTTGATATAACGGCCCCGATTTTTTCGAATGCGGCATCCAGACTCTCCAGACTCACAGGCTTTTGCAAATACCCCACAAGCCCCTCCAAGGCTTCAAGAGGGTTTTTCAGCTCATTCCCCGATACGACGTGCACCGGTATTTTCTCTGTGGCAGGGTCTGCTTTTAAATGCTCAATAACCTTCCAGCCATTTATATCCGGAAGGCCAATATCCAAAAGCACTGCATCCGGCTCATACCTTTTGGCCAATTCCAGACCTGATTGTCCATCCTCTGCGACGATACATTTATATCCCTTATCATGGGCCAAATCCAGTAAAATTTTTGCGAACTTTTCATCATCCTCTATCATCAGTAAAAGCTTGTCTTTTGGATTGATCTTCGCCCGGTCATCCGGCACTCTTTTCATCCGCTTAGGTTCAGATACTATAGCTTTTCCTTGCTCAGCCGAGTTGGCAGCGCTATTTTTTCCGCTTCCCGCAGCCAGTGCTCCTTGACCCTTATGGCTTATTGGCAAATATAATGTAAAAGTACTGCCTTTCCCCGGTTCGCTTTGCAGCTCGATTTTACCGCCAAGAACAGCTGCCAACTCTTTGGAAATGGACAATCCAAGGCCTGTTCCGCCGTATTTTCTGCTGGTTGTTCCATCCGATTGTTTAAAGGCTTCAAATATAATTTCCTGCTTCTCTTTGGGAATGCCAATTCCAGTGTCGGATATTGCTATACGAAGCATGTCCTTTGAATTCAGATTTATATAGGGGGTTTCCTCTTCGACTGTCCTATCAACTGTCAGAGTAATACTACCGCTGCTCGTAAATTTGAAAGCATTTGATAGCAGGTTATTGATTATTTGCTGAACCCTTTGTGAATCCGAAACAATATTTTCAGGTACTCCTTTTTCAATCATAATCGCTAGATCAAGTCCTTTTTGAAAAGCAATGGGTCTGAAAGCTCTTTCGACATACTGTACCAGTTCGCCAATCACCAATTCCTCAAAGACAAACTCCATCTTTCCCGCCTCTACCTTTGATAAGTCAAGGATATCATTGATAAGCTTGAGCAGGTCCTCCCCGGATGAATGGATTGTACGCGCAAACTCAAGCTGTTTATCCGTCAAAGGCGTATTGTCCTTTTTCTCTGAAAGCATCTGGGATAGTACCAATATGCTGTTTAGCGGAGTCCTGAGCTCATGGGACATATTTGCCAGAAATTCCGACTTATATTTGCTTGCCGTCTCAAGGTCCTTTGCTTTTTCTTCTATCTCATTCCGGGCATTCCGAAGGTTTTCATTTTTAGTAAAAATATCATTCTTTTGAAGCTCAAGGCTTTTTGTCCGTTCCTCCAGCTCTTCGTTGATAACCTTAAGCTCCTCCTGCTGAGATTGCATCCGCGCTTCGGACTCCTTCAGCGCTCTGGTCTGCTCCTCAAGCTCTTCATTGCTTTGCCGCAGCTCCTCCTGCTGTGCCTGCAGATGTGCTTCGGATTCTTTTAACGCTTTCGTGTGTCCCTCAAGTTCTTCATTGCTTTGCCTTAATTCTTCCTGCTGAGCCTGTAATTCTTCGGCTTGCAAGAGTGTTTTTTCAAGCAATTCCTGCGTCTTTGTATGGGACTCTACAGAGTGAATGACAGTCGCCAGTCCTGGAGCTATCCGTTCTATAAACTCCATTTGCAAATCGGAAAATTGATGAAATGCCCCGATTTCAATAATACATTTGACTTCATTGTTGTAAATGCACGGTGTGACTAAAATATTTCCAGGAACTGCTTCTCCTATCCCTGAGCTTATTTTGATATAATCCTCAGGTACGTTGGAAATCATTATTGTTTGCCTTTCCAAAGCGGCTTGACCGACAAGCCCCTCCCCAAGCTTAACCTCGTTTGATACGTTTTTGCGTTTTTTGTAAGCATAACTGCCAAGTAATCTGAATAGCTCCTGTTCTGTTTTAACATAAATCGTACCGATTTGCGCATCAACGTATCTGGAAATGTATGAAAGGGCACTCGCTGCAAGACTCTTTACATCCTGGGCTCCACGCAATTTTTCATTTAATTCGGTTTGCCCTGTTTTGATCCAGGCTTCATGAAGGTTTTCCATGGTTATTTCACGGATCTTATCCATAAAGGTATTAAAGTGTTTTGCCATTTCTCCCAATTCATCTTTCGAATTAACATTTAGCCTGAATTCAAAATCAGCATCTCCCTGTGATATTTTTTTGAAGGTTCTTGTTACTGCCTTTACAGGCGTAACTACTATCCGGATGAACAATAACGAGATTAAAACAGCCAGTACGGCGGCTATAAGCCCTCCCACCGACATTACCAGGCCGGTTGCCCTCTCCATTTTTTTAAGTTCCTGGCTTCTTGCGTCTAAAAGCCCCTGTTCCTCTTTGATAATATCCGCAACCAAAGACTGGATATTGACCATATCCTTTTTACCCACGCCTGTTTGGACTGCAGCTATAAGCTCTTCCATTCCGGCTTGTCCTGCGCTGACTTTTTGCCTGCCGGCTATGAGTTGATCCGTTTCCCATTGCACCCAGTTTTCGTAGCTCTTTTTTAATTCTGAAAGTCTCGACTGTTGTAAAACATTATCGGATGTGAGGTCTTTAATTTTATTGAGATGCGTCTCAAAATCGGCTTTCCCTTGATCAAATGGGTCCAGGAAGTCATCCTTTCCGGTGATTGCATAGCCCCTGGCTCCGGATTCCATACCAATCAGACTTTTTTCTATTGCATCAGCCTCTCTTATTACATTATATGTATGAATATTCCAATCGACAGTTACATGCTCTTTGTTAAAATTAAGATAGGAATATCCGAGAACCGACAACATAAGTACAGTGACTGCTCCAAAGCCTATAAACATTTTATGACCTATCTGAAAGTTTTTCCAGAACACTTGCATCCCCCCATAATTGATACTCTTGTTACACGAAATGACATTATTCATTATAACACGACAAAAATAGCTCTACAATTATGTGGTCGACCGGCTCAAAAAAAATATGATGAAATCCTCCGCTTGTCCGCCCCGAATTCGCCAATCCTGTGATTAAGGGAGAACCCATAAACAAAAGCTTAGGGTGCGGAGCAATAAATACGGCGGTAAATTAAATAGTGATAAAGGCAAACCTGCCCTTTTTAGTGGCAGGTTTTGTTTTTGAAGGCATGTTGTTTTGAAATTATAATGGCGACGATTTAATGCCGGCATAGGAATAGTCCCTACTATGTTATATAAGAATCTCCTGCCTGCCTCCCTTAAGGCATACCTCGGTATTATTGTATTTTATTACCCCTGTTAATTTATCCGGTAAAACAATTACACCTTTCAGTTTATCTCCTGCCAATTCAAAACAGACTGATATTTCACCGTCCGGGTGCACCATGGAACCTTCTGCAAAGGTTAGCGAGCCTAAGCCCGGGATAATTTCTACCGTAGTAAATTCCATTGAGCCCGGCCGTATTCCCAGGATAGAGGTGAAGTAATGGTACAAAGGATGGGCACCCCATGCGTGGCAGTCCGATCTCGTCATTGGGGAAAATATTTCCGGCGTCGTCTTCATTCCATCCTGCTTCATAGTAAACCAGGGCTTCATTCGGTCTATGATTTCTTCTATTTTTGCATGTTCTCTGAAAGCTTCAAAAACATAATGGCTGAAATAGATGGTTGCAGGAGCGAGATTGGTATCCGAACCCAGTGCTTCAACCACCCTCTTGCAAACATCAGTTTCAAACGTCCTGCATATTATAGCCAAAGACTGGGAATGTTCAGAATAATATTTGTGCTCAAGATCATCGGAAAACAAACCTTTTTCTTCTACCCAAAAATGTTTTAAAATGGAATCTCTCAGCCGGTATGCCCTACGAAGATACATGGCAGCCAGCTCAGGTTCTCCGGCATATTCCTCAAGCTCCTTGGACATTAAAAGAGCCTGTAATGCCTGCAAATTAAAAATACAGTTTATACCTGCCTCCCCATGAGGCGGAATACCGCAATTCCAGCTATTATCCTCACACCAGTCAATGAAGTTCCAGCCTTCCAGGTTTTTTACCAAGCCATCCTCATTCATATTTACAAGGACAGATTCCAAAGTCGCTCTGACTCCGGGCAACATGTTTTTAATAAAAGCCTTGTCCCTTCTCCACATTGCAAAATCATGAACCATCGCCACCCACCACAGGCAAAAGGAAGGTATGACTCCTCCCCCCATCTGTGGATAAGCGCAGTTGATCATTTTTGCCAGGTTATACCTGGAGGCTTCAAGTAATTCCACGGCCTTTACAGGCAGCCTGTTATCACTGGTAATTGCATATGTCGCCAGTACCTGTAAACGTGTATCTCCAACATACATGCGCTGTTCATAATATGGACAGTCCATATAGGTCTCATGAGCACACATCTGTAAAGAACGGAAAAGAACAGGAATAATATTTTTGAACCGTTCATCCGAGCAATTGAACGAGCTTTCCATCCGTAACGGATATCCTGTTTCAATTAATTTAAAAGCTTCAATAATCAAAGGCTCACCGCAGGTTTTAACAATCAGTTCTATGTATCTTCCTGCATGCCACCATAAGGAATCAAACCTTCTTGACTTGCCGCCGTCAGGTTTATAGATATCGCCAACACCCTTAAAAATTTTACCATCAATAGCATCGCGGTTGCTTTTTGACAGCTGCCCATCTTCCGCAGTGTCATAGAAGGCTTCTTCCCAATGCATGCGCAGCATGCTATCTTTGCCGCCTGTAGTCACAATTACAGGATAAGCGCAATAATAATTATCAAGGTCAATTATAATCCTTTTGAAAGAGTCAGGTTCTATTGTAATTGAACCACCGGATAACAGGTCTTTCCATAGCTTTACTTCCTGGTTCAGATTATTTTGCTTTTGAATTTTTATTCTTTCGGTTTCCATCGAAGTAATGCTTTCGCAAAATTTCACCTGTACATTGCTTATTTCCTTTTCGTACATGGCCGGTAGCTGTGCCGGCCTCATTACGTGCGAGTCGGAAATGATATTTACTGCACATCCGCCATAACCTTTATGCAGCTCAATTGCGGGCTTCCACCCTTCCCCCCCGCCCGATTCAAATCCCCAGGGGAAATCCTTTCCATCGACTTCTATTTTCGCACCCGTACATACGCCTTTTTCAATCACACTGATAAAATCATAGCCTTCAATTTTCTTTGCAAGCCATAAGGAAGTCCCTGTGCCAAGGAGTGCAATAAACTCCTCCCCTTCGGGTGAAAAAATGAAGCCCGGGCAAATGCTCACTTGCGCGCAGTGTCTTAGCTTTCCGTAGCTCCAGGTCCTTGAAACAATTGTGTGTTTACCCGGCTGCAGCTCAAGCTCATAGGTTTCAAAATACCAATTATTCCTGTCGCCGCGCTCGCTGCCCCGGCCAATCATGGTACCGTCCAGATACAGCTCGTACCGCTCATCCGCGCTGACATGAACACGGATTTTTGAATATTTGCCGATAGTGAATTCTTTTTTATAGGCAGTTACAAAAGGCGCACTCTGGTTGACGTCACATCCGATCCAACTGCAGGGCCATTGTACGGAAAGAAGCCAGGGCGCTTCATCTCCGGTTAATTTCTCGTTTTTATAGGGCTTTTCATTTTGCATTACTCGCATGGATGCTTTCCTCCATAGAACCTTTTAATTTTAGTTTTATTGTGCTTATGCCAAAGCCTGCCATCCTGAAATTGATGGAATTTTGTGAATTTATTTCTTTTATAAACGCCGGTTTTTCAATACATTCTCCCTTTAAATCCACGATTTCAGCTGTTTCATATTTACAACCCAGGATAACCTTGCAATCATCCTCGAAGGTTTTGGCATTGAATATCCGAATTAGCATAGCCTCTCCATGGAATATTACGGCAGACACTTCAAACCCTTTTCCCTCAATGTCAAATGCAGAATACTCCTTTTTGGAAGCTTCAAATTTGCCGGATGTGATTCCCACCTGATATGGTTCACACAGATTAATATTTTCATAGGATACGCCGGCCTCTTCCCAATTTCCTTGATGGGGAAGAATCGAGTAACTGGATTCCTGAATACCGTTCAATGAACTTTTTCCCCACCAGAAGCCAGCTTCCCAGCCCCACCCCAGAGTAATACCCAATGGGTGATCTTTTCCATGCAGATAGCTTGTTGTCCGGTCAGAGAAAACCGCTATGCCTGCATTTTCATTTTTATCGTACAAATCCACCCAATTTAAGATTATATTGTGTTTAATATTATCCCAGCCTGAAAAAAACGTGTTTTCGTTCTTACTTTTGCATACGTCAAAAGCAGCGTTCTTATAGAGATCACCGGGGCTTAATGCTGTTGGAAATACAGCTTGCAGCTTCCAGCTATCATCATGGTTTGATTTTTTTCTTTCGGTATGCCTTTTCTCTGGTTCAATGTCCCAGGGTTCTCCTACCCAGGTTTCTTTTTCAAAATAGAATTTAACATTGAAATCAATGCGCGGCTGGCTTTTTGTAACTATAACAGAGGATTTAAAGTTATTATCCTCAATCCTTCCAAGAATCTCAACTTTTACGCGATAAGGGCCATTCTCAAGGATATTCGCTTTGGCAAAAGTATCTGTACTGCTGAACCAATTCTTTTTTTCTATAAAGTAACCGCGATATTCATTGAATGACCTTTCATTGGTAAGGTCAACAAATTCCCTCTTCATTTTTTTGTCGTATAAACCGCTTATTATCCCGCCTTTTTCCAAATCAATTGTTATTGTGTATAGATCGGAATGAATGACAATATATCTTCCAAGGTCTTCGGCATATACTTCCTTCAGTCCTTTGAATTCAGGCAGTTCCTTGCTTTCCTCAATGAAATAGGTACTGAAACCCATGGAAGGAGTCTCCGCTTCAAAAACAAGCTTGCAGGCATTAATACTGCCGTCTTTCTTGTATTCTCTTGTGGGAATGATCTGAAAAGGTACTTCCCTGCCTAAATGGTTTTTAACGGAAATGCTCCTTGTTCCAGGCAGGAGGGCAATATGCTTTTCAGCGGATGTTTTCCGCCTTCCGCCAAGCGTATTAAATACCTTTATACTTCTTGATGTTTTATCTGCCTGTGTCCCGGAAAGACCATCCTTATTCATGGAGGCTATAGCTTCATCCATTACTCTGTTACAGAGTTCTTCTGAAATCCAGGTCTCAGCTCCGGCCTGCCACGCCCAATTATTCCTGCCTTCCCTTGTTTTGGCACAAATCCATGCATCATGATGCTGTGACAATAAGAGTTGATCCCAGGCTTCGGTGAGTTTTTTCACAGGATACTTAAAACCTGAAAATACATTGGCCATCGCTGACAATTTTTCAGCTTGGACTATTTTGTTTTCAGCATCCCTTACTTGCTTTGCCATGACATGCAGTGTTTTTTCTCCCCAGGGAAGTGTGCAGAGTATATCCTCCTGCGAAAAATGCCAATCCATGATGGTTTTTGAGGCAATCTTTTCAAAATATTCACGCCAGGTAACAAATTCCAATTTTTGATCCGAAATCCTGGGCTCTGCAGCCCAGCCCAAATCCTGAAAAAACATGCCCACCGGGTGTTCTATGCCATTTTCAATACATTTTTCCGAAAACTTCCTTTTACAATCCGCCGCCTCTGTTTCCCAGCAGTTCACCAGTTCTTCACAGCCATACCTTGGAACACATTGAATTGAAGTACCATCGGGACCGACCCAATTTATTGTTTCCGCATTCACACCCCTAGTATAACCGCCCCAGGCTGTACCCGGGTTTTTAAGCACCGCCCGTTTAAAGCCAAGGGATATAAGTATCTGTGGAAGTGAGCTCGTCCAGCAGGGTTCTTGTACGGCATAAGTATCAATAACATGATTCGGAAAATGCTTTTTTACTATTTCCAGCCCTCTGAGCAAATGCCGTATGTTGCTTTCTCCGCCTATAACCCAGCAATAGGGCTGGGCATAGCTTCCGGAGACGATTTCCGTTCTGGTATTAAGCGAGCTACTGTTCAAATACTCTTTCAGTTCATCGTAGGAGTCCGGATCGTTCATTTTAACATAATCCCAGGATATCGGTTCCAGCTCAATACAGATTTTCCAGTCCGGATTATTTTTTAAAGCAGTAAGAACGTCCCGCCATGCGCCCTCCGGCATATGTCCCTTTATACCGCCATGATAACCGTCCACATAATACATTGCCTTTATGCCTCCATAAATTCTTGCAGCTATTCTATGCTATAAAAGATAATTTAAAGGTTTTAATTTCATAAGGCTTTATTGAAAATTCAAGTGCGTTTCCTTGAACAGTTAATTCACCCAACGCTTTTTCCATAAGGTCACAATCGAAGGCTTTCGAAATATTCCTATAGAAGTTTACTTTAACTTTTGAATTTTTACCATATCTTTCAACCAGCCTGATAATAAAATCATCCGAATCCTCCGCCTTTTTTAAGGCTTCCAGCGTAACATTCCTTTCCGAAATACTGATAAAGGAATGCTCTGAGGGTAAAATCCCGGCATCGTTGACTTCGGGCACCTCAACAATGAACAATGGATTGTTAAATTCCAATCCTTTTTCATTTGTCCCCGCTTCTCTCCAGGTTCCATTATGCGGGAAAAGCGAATACGTAAAGCGCTGGATACCGATATCCGATTCAGGATCCGGATTTGTCGGCCCTTTGAGCAGGGAGATGCTCATCTTGTTCTCTTTTACATCAAAGCCATACTTACAATCATTTAAAATACTGACGCCATAGCCATAATCGGACAAATCGATCCAATTATGTGCCGAAACCTCAAATTTAGCCTTTTCAAAGCTGTTGTTACGGTAGGCCGGCCTTTGTATATTACCAAAGGCTATATCACTTGTGTATTCTTTTGAATAGACATCCAGTTCAAATCCGACTTTTAACAATTTTCTTCTTTCTACCCAGTCGATTTCAGTTTCAAAATCAATCCTTGGAATTTTATGATAGAGGATAATTTTCTGCTTGAGTTTCGAATCAAGGATTTTCTTTGTCAGAATAACAGAACACAATACAGGACCAATATCCGAAACCTCAAGGGTACCCGGCTCCAGTTCAAACTCCCTGTCGAGGTAGGTTTCTACAATATCCCAGGCCTCATATTTTGATGGAATGTCCTCATAGATTCTGAATTTATTCCCGGTACCATCCTTGGACAAAACCTCCTTTTCAGCGGTTTTGTCGTATATTGAAGCCAGTTCCCCTTGTTTATTAAACCTTACGGCATAGAAATCATTCTCCATTAGCTCCGTTGTGACTTTGCAGCTATTTTCGGCTGTTTCCATACTCTTTCCCTTTTCAAGGAAATATGTCCTATATCCCTCAGAAGGAATATCCTCTGCCAGAAAGACGATTGAATTTGAACCATCCAGCTTCTGCACCTTCTGAAATTCTACCTTGCCGCCCTTCTCATCATAAATTGCTGCAAGCTCATATTTATTTGCATCCATGCAGGCAATTCTCGAGGATATGAAAGGTAATGAATTGAACACAAGAATTGGCTGCCTGTTTCCTTCCCTGTGAAAAGCCACCTTTTTACCTATGCTTTCAACAGCTTCTGCTCTTATGTTTTCTCCTATAAGAACTGCCCTATCGTACTCCTTCAAAAGATCATAGTATACCTTTGTTATATGGGAGCCGGGCAAAGAATCATGAAACTGGTTGGTCAATACGATTTCCCAACCGGAATTCAGCTTCTCCTGAGGATATGATAGACCGTATGACGATGCAATAACACTGTATATCTCAGCTTCTCTGAACAGATTTTCACAATATCTGTTCATTTTTTTCAACAAGCCCTTTGTTGTATGCACACCCCTATGGGCTTCCAGATAAAGTTCATCCTTCCAGACAGGGAGCTGCCCGGATTTGCCGCACATTCTTTCCAAAGCTTCCTCCGCTTTCATCGGCTCTGTTTCCGGCAAGCCGGGAAACTTCGAATATCTTTCGACATATTCCAGCATTTCCGAATCAACGCCGCCTCCGCCATCGCCCCAGCCATAGCAGAATATGGATTCCCCCACCTTCTGTTTGTCGGAAAACCTTGACCAGTTCAATGATAAATGATCCGGCTCCATGGTTCCGATAAAATGCGTCGGAGGCTGTGATGCAAATACCCGTGAGCCATCGGGGCCCTCCCATAAAAAAGTATGGTACTGCCATGGATTTGTATCATTCCAAACACCCATTTTATGTGTCACAAAGAAATCAATCCCGGACTTTTTGAGAATCTGCGGCATGGTATAGCAGTTTCCGAATACATCCGGAAGCCAACAGGTTCTGGTTGTCGTTTCAAATTCTTTTTCGTAAAACCTTTTTCCAAAGAGGATTTGCCTGACCATGGATTCTCCTGAAATAAGATTACAATCCGGCTCAACCCACATTCCGCCGATGATTTCCCATCTTCCCTCTTTCACTCTTTGTTTTACCTGTTCAAAAAGTTCAGGGTAATTTTTTTTCATTTCCTTATACATCAAAGGCTGGCTCTGGGTGAAAATGAATTTTGGATACTGCTCCATAAGCCTTAGCATGGTTGAATGCGTTCTTCCGATTTTTCTGACAAATTCGTCATAAGTCCATAAAAAAACAACATCCAAATGTGAATTACCAACCAAATTCAGCTTGCCGTGTAAATTGAATTTATCACAGCCATATAGCTTATCTTTTAGTAATTGCTCACCCTTTTTAAGACATTCCAGAAACAAATCCCGATTTTCGATCTCCGGACGTATATATTCAATCGCATCCTTCATTACATCCTGAAAATATTCCTTCAATTCGTTACTTATGTTAACTATTTTAAACCCATTGAAAGCGGCCTTGTAATCCCAATATATTTTTTCGATTTCGATATCTACAGAAGCCAAACAGGAACATTCAATCCTTTTAATCTCCGGTTCTCCCGCATGCCACATATAATATGATTCCACACTCAGGTCATATTCTTCATTTGCTCTTGCGCGCTCACTCAAGTATACGATATTTCTCATGGGGTCCATTCCCTGATGCGGAACTCCATTGATGGAAAGAAGTGAATCCCCGCCTAAATATAGCAAGAGTACTACTTTTTCATTCTCCATGCTCTCGGGAATTTTGATTTTCTGCTTAAAAAAGCAGCTTACGTCATTTCCACCCCAATTTTCCCCTACCTTTACAGGTCTCCACTCTTTATCGATATCCTCATAAATTCCGGTGCCTTTAAAATATACCTGTTTCATCATCCATTCATCTACCTGGACCGTTTGTTTGTAAATCCTCGATTTTAAAGCCTTGAGTTTCAATTCGACAACATTTTCGAAAGAGAATAATCCTCTTTGCTTCCCCTTTATAGCTTCTCTCCAGTCACCCAACATCTCATCGAGAACCTGTGTGGATGTTGCACCATTTGTAGTATTATCAGACATTTAAACCTCCGAATAGGGTCGAATATTTGTGTTATTCCTCTATCAGCTTTATTTTTATTTCATCTTTTTCAAAGCACCCCGCTACCCTATTTCGGGTCACCGTCATAATATACCCAGCGTTTATTTGTTTTGAAAATAAGTATTGTTAAAATTAATGTAATGACCAATAGCACCCACGCCATTGCGGAAGCATAACCCATTGAATATTCCGAAAAAGCTTTGGTATAAAGATGATAAGCAAAAAAGTAAGTGGAATAGGCCGGACCGCCGTTCGTCATTATGAAGGCCTGTGCAAATACTTGCAAACCGCCGATTACACCGGTGATAAGGTTAAAAAACAGCGTCGGGGTAATCATAGGCAGCGTGATTTTAAAGAATTGTAAAAATACATTAGCGCCGTCCATTGACGCAGATTCGTACAAGGATTGAGGAACATCCTGCAGTGCGGCAAGGTAGATCAGCATTCCTCCGCCAACCGTCCAAAGGCTCATTATTATCAAGGAAGGCTTTGACCAAGCCGGATCCGTCAGCCAGCCAGGGCCTTCAATACCGATTTTCGCCAATACCGTATTAAAAAGCCCAAAATTAGGTTCCATTAGCCATAACCACAATAATGCAGTTGCAACCGAGGATGCGACTGTTGGCAGATAGAAGAGTGTTCTGTATACCCGCATTCCCTTTACTTTTTGATTAAGTAATAATGCAACCATCAATCCTGCGATTATCCCGATCGGTACACTCAATATGGCATAATACATGGTATTCAACAGAGATTTATAAAAAAGCGGATCTTTGGTAAGCATAAAAACATAGTTGTATAATCCGATCCATTTGGGAGGTTTTAAAGTATTGTAGCTGGTAAAGCTATAATAGAGGGAGGAGCACATAGGATATAAAGAAAAAATAATAAAACCCAGAATCCAGGGCGAAGCAAAGATATATCCTAAAATACCTTCCTTGGTTTGCATATTCAATCCGGAGCGTTTTTTCTTTTTTGTTGCTTCCGATGTTTTATTGCTTTGACTTATCTTCATACCCAAAACCTCTTTTCATACTCTACAGATTTTTCAACTGGGGAGAAGCATGGATAAACACGCTTCTCCCCGTGAATCACTACTTATTTGTATTATTGTAGTTCTGAATTTGTAATTCTACCGCTTTCTGAGCATCATCCAATGCCTGTTTCGGTGTTTTTATTTTGTTTTGTGCAGCTTCAATCTCCGGCGCTACCAATTGCCACCAATTTTTAGCTTTCATAACAAATTGATCCGGTTTTGCATAAGGCAGCTCTCCGACAATGATTTGCCAATTCTTATCCGCCTTAATTTCTTCACTGGTTTCCATTGCTTTTTGATTGGCAACCGGCCATTTGTTTTGAACAGCCCAATATTGCTGGGGTTTAATACTTGCCATGTAGGAAACAAACTTCCATGCAGCTTCAGCTTTCGCCGGATCCTTATGATCAAAAACTTCCAGGTCGAAGCCGCCGCCGTCGGGAGCACGAACGCCTCCCTCGGGAATGGGTATTGAACAAATTCCATAGTCCAAATCAGATTCGGATAATTTCTTATAAAAGTCGTTAACATTCACTTCCATTGCAACATACCCTGCAAGCAACGGATCAATGCCTGTAGTAGCCGAAGCGGCCTTAAGGGATTGTGCCTGCTTCGCGCCATACTTATTTGTCATCGCTACATACCATTCTAAAGTTTTTAATCCGACCTCATTGTTAATTGTCGGGTTACCACTATCATCAAAGAAGGAGCCGCCGCGTCCATAAAGATAATCGATGTATGCGGCATTGCCTAAAGAAGGATGGAAGCCCATCACTTTAATTTCACCTTTGGGCCCGAGTTTAGTCAATTTATCTGAATAGGCTTGCAGCTCATCCATGGTTTTCGGCGGTTTCTCCGGATCCAGGCCTGCATCACGGAACATTTGCTTGTTATACACAAACATACGGCATGCCCATGTAAACGGCATGGCATAAATGCCGCCATTATAAGTAGCCTGCCCTACAGCGGCTTTATAAAGCTGACCCATATCAAATCCGTCTGCATCAATAAATGGCTTCAAGTCAACAAGAACTCCGGAAGCCGCACGGAAATTGGAATCGCTGAGACTATAAAAAGCAACATCCGGGCCTGTACCTGCCGGAATGGCAGTATCCATTTTTGATAAAAAGTCAAAGAAGCTGATCCCAAGATCCTCAACATATACTTCGTTCTGGGAATCGTTAAAGTCTTTGATAAGCTTATCATTTACCGCCTTAAACACATCACCTTCAGGGAAAATGTGCCAATAGGTGATTTTTACTTTTTCCTTTGGCTGCTCACTTCCCGTTTGACCGTTTGCCTGAGTGGTTGTAAGGTTGGCTGTTGTGGAATCTTTTGCAGGAGCACCTGTACCGCAAGCTGCAAATGACGCAACAATCAAAACAGCAAGCAATATTGACAAAACCCTTTTACTTCCCTTGCCTGACATAATTTTTCCTCCTCTTTACTATGAATTGTTTTATTTTTTCGGTCAATGACCGAATAAATACGGATTGAGTGAATCCTCACCCCTTGATTCCTGTGAGCGTGATGCCTTTTACAAAGTAGTTTTGGAAACAGAAGAATAACACTAAGGTAGGTATTGATGTTGCTACCGATGCCGCCATCAAATAATTCCACTGTACCCCGGAATATCCTTTAAAAGCGCGAAGTCCAAGTGCAATTGTATACAATTTGGGATCCGTCAAATAAATCAACGGTCCAAAGAAATCATTCCACGACCCCATGAATGAAAATATGGCAATCGTTGCAAGTGCGGGCTTACACAGCGGCATCATAACTTGTAAGAAAATCCTTATTTCGGAATAGCCGTCGATTCTTGCTGCCTCAGCCAATTCATTAGGCAGCGTCTTGAAGAACTGCCTTAAAAGAAATATATTGAATGCGCCGCCGCCAAAAAAGGACCCTACAACCAGCGGTAAATATGTATTTAGCCAGTTATAATTTTTATAAAGTACAAATAAGGGGATTTGAGTAACCTGGGATGGTAACATCATGGTCGCCAGCATAACAATAAACCATATATCCCTCCCCTTCCAACGCAGCCTGGCAAATGCATATGCCACTAACGAGCAAGACATAAGTGTACCGAATATATTCACTCCAGTGATAATCAATGTGTTGATGGCGTATCTGCCAAACGGCATTACAGTTAAGGCTTTAATATAATTTTCAAAATGATATTCCGTTGGGAAGAAAATAGGGAGAATCATTTCTCTATTATTCTTTAGAGAAGTCATAATCATCCATACGAATGGAAATATGAACAGAATGCTTAATGCGACCAGAAGAAAATATACGATTACATATTTAAGATTATTTTTTCCTCCTTTTTTATGAGAATTTCTTGTTGGATATGCTTTTTGCTTTTTAAGAGGATTTTGACCTGTCATATCATTGCCCCCACATTAACGTATACTTTATTTTTAAATATCGTTACCTTTTTTATGCTAACATAATATATCTTGTTCGTCAATACATCGCAAAAATTTTTATGAATGAATTCCAATTTTATATATTTTGCACAGAATTATGAAAACTACTCCTATAAAACATCGATAGTCACCCTCCATTTAGTATACTTTTAAATGCTATATGTTATAATTTATGCCGGTTATTCAAAAACGGGCATCCGGTTTGATTCGGCACAGTAAAAGTGAGTTTCAGCAGTAAGGATGCGCCAAGAACATATCTTCATAATTTCAAACACATCTTCTTGACTTTTTTTATAATTAATGTATACTTTTATTTAACGTTATATGGTATAATTAATCCAAGACTTTGCTAATTACACTTTTTATGATCTAAAAGAGGGGGACCCTAATTTGGAGAACGAACCTAAATACGAGACAGTAAAACAATCCATATTAAATCAAATTCAAATCGGTGAGCTTCAACCCGGTGATAAACTGCGTAATGAAAAAGATTATGCGGAAATATTCAATGTAAGCGGGATTACCGTCCGAAGGGCTATGACAGAATTGGCTAAAGAAGGCTATATCAATCGAATAAAAAGAAAAGGTTCTTTTGTAAACACGACAAAGGCAGCTGAGAATTCAAGCCATTTAATTGCATTAATTTTATCGGCAGTCGACTATTACGATGTTTCTTATATGAAAATCATCAAAGGAGCTCAACGGATGGCCGCTGAATTTAATTACTCCTTAATCGTCGAATGGAGCAATGAGAATCTGGCTATTGAACAAGCATCCATTCAAAAAATGCTGGCTCGAAATGTCGACGGTTTGCTGATTTATCCTTTTGATCCAATCAAAAGCTTGGAAAACTACAAATTGATTGAGCAAAAAAACATCCCCTACGTACTTGTCGACCGCTACGATGTGGACCATCCATGTTATTCCGTCGGCTGCAACAATCACGATGGAGCCTTTTTAGCTACGAGAGAGCTGATACGCTTAAAACATACCAAAATTAAATTTGCCAGTTACCACTTCTTTCTGAATTCAGAGCAAGAACGTTTTGATGGCTTCTGCCATGCAATGCGCCAGTCGGGACTTCATATAAACGATGAAAGCTTATTAATCAATATTAATTATGACGAATTGATCGCCAGTATTCAAAATCATGATATTACCGCTTTATTTTGCAGTAACGACAAACTTGCAATTAAAGTAGCAAAACAACTATTAGCCCATGGAATAAGAATCCCTCAGGACCTGTCAATTATGGGGTTTGACGACTGGGATTACCCCCATGGCCTGCCCTTTGAATTATCTACTGTAAAGCAAAGCTTTGAAGATATAGGCAGTAATGCTGCAAACTTGCTGTTCAATGCTATTCAAGGCAAAATCCAAGGTGGAAATACTAAAGTATTATCCGGTGTTTCATTGGTTATCCGGGGGTCTACATGCGAGAACCCTTACATTTGAACAAGCAAGCAAGTTCCTATTCGCTGAAAATATTTTACCGGAATAAGACTGAGTGCTTGAATGAAGTATTACTATGGATGTGAGACATCCGGTAACCTTTAAAAACTCGCTGAATATGGGAGCTTTATAAAGACTGCAGAAAATCTGGGCTGCACACGCCACATGCCTTGAGGATACAAAAATAAGGGTCAGCCTCCATGCGCAGTAAAGCCATGCGTATAGCAGGTTAGTACTCTAAAATCATATCATACCATTTAGAACCGCCGTGTTCGGATTTTGAGACACCTTTATTCTCAAATCCAAACTTTGAATAGTAATGAATGAGCTTTTCTTTACAGGTTAAAATAACACCTTTGCGGCCGGCTGATCTTGATACTTTTATCAGATGCTCCATTAATTGTGCCGCAATTCCCTGATTGCGATACTCCGCAAGCACATCAAGCCCAAAAATAGTCTGGTAAGCTCCATTTGGAATGTGTAGGGCAGCATCATTAAATAGTTCATCATAGATTGCCGTTTCATTGATTATACACCCATTGATAAACCCAATTATTTTCCCATCAATGACTGCTACAAAAAAACTTTCCGGAAATGTCTTGATCCGTTGTTCGAATGATGCCTTCGTAGCAGCCTCTTCCTTTGGAAAACATTGTGCTTCCACTTTTGTTACCGCATCCAAATCTTCTATAGATACTTTTCTAATTTTAATGTCCATTACGCGAATCTCCTTTTGCCTCAATTATGTTTTGCACAATAATTTCTTCATTTACCGGAATCGGTAAGTTTGATTCCCGAAACTATTTTTATTATCAATATTTATTTTAAAAAATAGAATCAATAAGTATATATTCTTATAAAATAACTTCGAATCCCGGCCACGACATTGCTATCATACATGACTACTGAATAAACGAAGTTATTTCATTTATCTATATATCTAGCTTCCCATTATAACTGGTACCAAATACAGCGACTCCACTACTCCTTGATTTCCTTTATACTCTTTGCATTCTTGCTTGTTACAACTTTTTTTCCTGTTGTTTCTTCAAGTTGTTTTCTAGCTGCATTTGCAACCAGACCGCCTTGCTGAGCCACTGTCTTATTTTTTTCAAAGGTTTCTGGCTCTTTTTGTTTAGAAATTTCGGTAGTTGAAGCTTCTGCAAGCATATTCAAAACTAACTCAAGATTTGTCATATTATCCCGCAAATTTTCTTTCTTTAAACCTTTGAGATTCTTATATTCTTTGGTAGTTAATCCTGCCCAGGACTTAGAAATCTCGTCCGTTAATATTGCATATTCAATACCTTTTTGAACGCCCCGTTTATCCCACTCATCTGTCAGTTCTTTTCTGACTTCTATTGTTTTTAACCTTTGGTCAATCCATTCTTTTGAATATCCTTTTCTAAGATATGTTTCAAGGGCACGCTCTATAGCAAGTTCAGGATCCGCAGTTTCATCTATCCTTTCGCTTCCAATCTTTGCAAGCCATATTTTAAAAGGTTCTGCTTTGGGTGACGGTATTGACTGAATCAAACGTAGAAGTTGCTCTGTGTCAGCAACATCGGTTTTATAGAATTTTCCATCCGTTGACTTCATTTTCAGTTGTCCGATCTTATCGGACAACTGACTTCCCTCTGAATTAAGTTTAGATTTTAGGTCGCTCCAATATTTCCGGGGGCGGTCAGTTCCAGTCAACACTTCAATAACGTCAATAATAGAGAAAAACCATTTTTCTTGTTCTTCATCCCATAAAACACGGACTCTTTTATCTTCAAATAATTTAATCGCATTCTCCTTATCCACCACGTATCCTCCAGCTTTTAAAACTTCACTGTCTGAGCTATTTATATCAAATACAAAGATATCGCTGTTTCTTTGCTTATATACTATATTATTCGATAAAAATTCCCATTTTCCTCCATAATGTTATAATAAATATTCCTATTCCATTTAGGATGTCTAACACGCAATTGCCGTCCAAAGAATAGTGATTTGTTACCAAATTTTCGTTTAACTTCTTGTTGAATGATATTATTACAAAGTAATGTTGCTGCTTCAAAACTGGGAGAAAACAAATTTTGGCTTCTGCCTATATACCACCTTAAATCATGAACATAAGAATTGGGGACTTCCCAGCATCGAAACCTCCACTCACATAATCCAGCGAAAAGTCCAAAGTCTGGAAGTCCCTTATTTTAAGACTTATTACATCCCTTTATTTTCCCGCCATTGACATCAATACAACGCATTCCATATGCCTTGAGTGGTACCAAAAGATGCGCATCCCACTGGTACCTCCTGGGTGATAGATTACGACAAAATAAAGCGGTCTAATCCAGCCTCTTTTTTAATTTCCTTAAATTTCGGAAAATGAAGATCCGGATTGTACATTTGTTTCTGTTAAAGCGGCTGCATGCTTCTCAACACTTTCTCCATCGGCCTGCCTTTTGCCAGTTCGTCCACCAGCTTGTCCAACCAGCGTATCTTCTGCATAAGCGGATCTTCGATTTCCTCGATGCGGACGCCGCAGATTACTCCGGTGATTTTGGAAGCATTCGGATTGATTTCAGGGGCTTCGGCAAAGAATGTCTCAAAATCAACATTTCTGTCAATTTGAGACTGCAATCCCTGTCCATCGTAGCCTGTCAGCCACTGGATGACGGTATCGACTTCCGCTTTCGTACGGCCTTTACGCTCAGCCTTTTGAATATAGAGAGGGTAGACACCGGAGAATTTCATTTTGTATACGCGTTCGTTCTTCATTCGTCACCTCTCCGCTTGCTTTGGCGTTTCTTCCGCGACGACATTCCAGTTCACGCCGAACTTGTCTGTTACTGCGGCGTGGAACACGCTATAGAAGGTCTCGGTCGGCGGGAGCGTCACCTCGCCACCCGCGCAAAGCGCGTTGAAGATAGCCGTCGCGTCCTTGCCCATAGGCACTATGGCGGTTAGTTTGATGTGGTCGCCGTTCTTGGGCGGCGTAGCTTCATCGGCAAACCAGACGTTCGTACCGTTGATGACCATCTCGGCGTGCATAACCCAGGTACGCAGCAGTTCAGGCGGCGTCTTTGACCCCTCCGGCATATAGTCGCCATAGGGCAGGACTTTTGGCTCGCTGCAATGGAAGACGGAGCGGTAGAAGTTCAGCACGTCTTTACAGTTCCCGTTGAATGTAAGGTAAGGTGTAATCATGGTTTTCTCTCCTTTGTTTTGCGTTTTGGCCTAATCAGGCAGTATGCTGTTTTATTCCGTAGTATATAACCGCCACTCTCACTTTATTCTCACATTACTTAAGGTCCACTTGCCAAACGCATATTTTACTTTTATTCTACTGTATAAATTAAAGCTAATCAAGATATTCAATGCCATCCAATTCCTGCGCACGTCCCCCGAGGGTCATCGAATGCTCAATCCGGCGGATAATACTACTTTGACGCAATCATCCATTTCATTTATAATGATATCATAATTTGATTTGGGACAGCTTGGGAAGCATTATTGCCTGACAGAAGAGTTTTATCAATATAATTTACATCATATTGCAGGAGAATAAAGGTGGGAGAAAAAAAGAAAATACTGATTATTGAAGACGAAATAGATCTGGCGCTACTGCTGAGAGATTTTCTGTCAGTGAATAACTACGAGGCGTATATCAGCAATAATGGGTTGGATGTCTTCGCTCTGATGAAGGATACGGCCTTCGACTTAATTATTCTTGATATCAATTTGCCTGATACGGACGGCATCCGTCTGTGCCAGAAGATCAGACAGTCTACGATGATTCCGATAATAATGCTAAGTGCGCGGATGAGCGATGCGGATAAGGTAATAGCTCTTGGCTTTGGTGCCGATGATTATATGACAAAGCCATTTTCCACCAGCGAGCTGCTTGCAAGGATCAATGCGCATCTTCGCCGCATGGAGCATATCGCTCTGCAGGCAAAACCGGCAGAAGAAATCACTGTTGGTGAAATTACTATCAACGAAAAAGAATATACGGTAACTGTCAGCGGTAAAAGCATCGAGCTTTCCGCAAAGGAATTCGAGCTGCTTCTGTATCTTGCCAGAGGAAGGAACAGGGTCTTTACTAAGGAGCAGCTTTGGGATGAACTGTGGGGATATGATTCATACGGTGACATTAATACAGTCACTGTCTATATTCATCGTTTGCGTGAAAAGCTGGAGTCAGACCCGGCTAACCCCAGGTATATCAAGACCGTCTGGGGTGTCGGCTACAAGCTCAGCCCGGGGGAAACCGGATGAGAATGAGAGAATGGTTTCATCGATGGTCTGCAGCCGTTGTTATTATCTGCTGTCTTTTTGCCCTCCTGTATTCTCTGCTTGTCCGACAGCTTTATTTTCAATCTCAGGAACTGAAGGCACCTGTTGCTGTCAATCAGGCCAGGATTCTGACCAGTGATTCACTGCAGCGGCTGACAAAGGCTGTTGCGGATCATGAGCTTTCTAGTGCGGAATCCCGGTCATTGTCCCGGTTACTTCCCCCTTCCCTGATGATAATGACCTATTGTGATCTGAACGGACACGTCCTGTATTGTTCCGGCGAAAGCAGTGTCAGCGATCTCGACCTTCGCTACGATCTTCACTACGAAATATATGAGGAAAAAACTTCCGACCGCTATCAAATCGCATTTCCAGTTCTGGACGACAAAGGTACACAGATTGGAAATGCTCTCTTTTCCATACCCAAAAAGCAATTACTTGATCAGAACTCCTTCCCTTTTTTCCGGTTGACTGCCGCCCCCCTTCTGCTTTTACTTCTCCTTGTCCTCCTGCTCTGGCTTCACAACCGCAAGATACGACTGGGGTATAATCTTCCTCTTTCCTATCTTAAGCATGGGATGGAAGCGGTTCTTGTTGACGAGTTTCCTCCCTTCGAGGAATTATCCGGAAAAGCCGTTATGCCAGTCGACCCCGCACAGCTCCAGTCCATTTTCCAGCAGATGTACTTGCATATTGAACACATGGACCTTCTAAACAAGCAGTCCGAAACAGCACAAAAAGAACTGATCTCCAATATTTCTCATGATATCAGGACTCCGCTGACTACGCTCAATGCTTATGTAGACGCCATTCTGGCAGGGGTCTGTCCTGATCTTCCTTCGGTCATGCGATATGTTAAAGTCATTCATGTCCATTCCGAGAAAATGGTACAGCTTGTGAATGACCTGTTCTATCATTCCCTGCAGCAGCTTGGACACATCTCGGTTACCCCTGCTGCCGGATACAGCAAAGATGTCTTTGGCCAGCTCCTCCCTGCAATGAAGCAGATGGCAACCGCAAGACATATCCTATGGACAGAGCCTGCAGACATACCAAACGTATTGATCCGGATTGATATCAGCCGCATTGAACAGGTAATGGCCAATCTCGTCCAGAATGCTATCAAGCATACTCCCGAAGGAGGTTCCATTCAGATTGATTTTGCGATAGAGAACAACCGGTTCAAAACCTCGGTCATCGATAACGGTGAAGGCATCTCTCCCGAGGATATTCCTTACGTATTTGACCGTTATTATCAGGGTCATTACATAAATGAACGGAAAAACGGCGGCGCCGGACTCGGCCTCTCCATCTGCAAATATATCATTGAGCGCCATGACGGCGAAATCTACTTTAAGACAATCAAAGGTGAAGGGACGAGCTTCTATTTTAGTTTACCGATGATTTAACCGCCTTCTTCAAAACTGTAATAATTTATTAATTTTTCGATAAGGCTTCATATAGATTTCTCCTGTACGATGAAGATATAAAGCAGGGGAAAAGCAAAACAGCCCCGCGCAGAAACGGAGGGAAAGATGAAAAACATTCTGATTAAAGCAGTGAAAGTGTGTAAGACCTATACTATGGGCAATGATTCATTTCACGCCATCCGTAATGTGGACCTCGAGATTTATGAAGATGATTTTACCGTTATCATGGGAAGCTCGGGTTCCGGTAAATCAACTCTTTTATACCTGTTGAGCGGTTTGGACCAGCTTACGGTCGGGGAGGTTCATTTTAAGGATCAGCGCATTGATCAATTTGACGAAGTGAAAATGGCAGATTTCAGAGCCAGAAAGATAGGGTATGTATACCAGGGAATTCATCTGGTCCCGGACCTGACGCTTTTTGAGAATATCGCCTTCCCCGGGTATGTGGCAGGGCGGAAGAAAAAAGAAGTAGACAAAAGGGCCTGGGAACTTCTCAGAAGCGCAGCCATCGAGAACGAAGCCAAAAGGCTTCCCTCCCAAGTATCGGGAGGCCAGCAGCAGCGGGCGTCAATTGCAAGGGCTTTGATTAATGATCCGGAGGTCATCTTTGCCGATGAACCCACCGGAAGTCTCAATCATGAGATGGGAGAAACCATCTTGGATATCTTTACCCAGTTGAACAAAAAAGGTCAAAGCGTGGTAATGGTAACCCATGACATTAAGGCTGCCTGCCGTGCCGATCGCATCATCCTGATCAAGGATGGCAAGGTGGACGCTACCCTTGAGCTCGATAAGTATCAGCCTTCTGATAAAAAATCAAGGGAAAATATGATTTTTTCCTATATCTCCAGGAAGGAGTAAGTCATGAGAGATATTCTTTTACTATGCGCTTGTCAACTACGAAGGAAGAAACGCCAAAATTTCATCATTGTGCTGATTTTATGCCTGTCGGTATTCCTGTTCATTACCGCAGTCAGTGTCATTAACAACAATAAAAGTCTTTATACCAAGCTGCATAACCAGCTAAACGGTGCGCACCAGATTCTTCAGCTTCACAACGGTATCTATAATCCGGAGGAATTCAATTCCTGGTGGAGCCGGCAGGAAGGTGTGACCACCTCCGGGCTGATGCCTTATCAGACCATCAGCAAGATTGCGGCACAGAATAAAAAAGAGATTGTAAACTACGTCGCCTATATGATGAAAACCCCACAGATGCCATTTGCAATCGACCGGCTGATTATGACGGACGGAATACAGCGACTCACTCCGTCCAAAGGCTGTATCTGGATTCCCACCGCATTTGCCCTCGCCAATAATATAAAAGCCGGGGACACCCTGGCCTTTACCGATGATACCCGTACCTTCACCCTGAAAGTGGAAGCTGTCATAATTGACATCTCCTTCTGTGCCCCCTTTTCCACCAATGGGCGCTTCTGGCTTAATCCGCAAGACTATAACCAATTATTTATTTCATCTTCCAATCAGTCCTACATGCTTAGCCTGCGTTTTACGGATTACACACAGAACCGGAGCTACTGGGACCGTTTCGAACAGGATTATCACCGGCCTTATCTGGAATCCATTACCGAATTTGAGACATTGTCCTCTTTCTATTTTGTTACAAACAACTTAATCAGCTTTATCATGTTTTTTATGGCTGTCCTAATGCTTTTCATAGCATTGTTTGCCATTGAACATATCCTTTCTGATTCAATACTGACAAATTACAGGACTATTGGCATCACCCGATCACTGGGCTTTAGCTCCGCAAAAACTGTTATGACTTATGTCATGCAGTATATATTGCTATGCGTCCTTGCTGTTCTTCCAGGAACGTTGGTCAGCTTTTTCATTTCAAGGACCCTCGTTATGAATACATTTCTATATTTAAGCTCCCCGCAGCTTGCCGGCCAGTTCGAGTTCTTCCCTTATGCGATGATGATTATGATTATCACGCCATTGTTCGTTGCACTGATGACAGCTCTTTTCACAAAGAAAGCTGCCGGGATTCAGCCGGTGCAGGCTATCCGTTACGGCATGGACGAAAAGGAAGCATCAAGGATGACTAAAAGGCTTGCCAATGCCAAGAAGAACTGGTTTTCACTCGGAACTCTGCCGATAACCGTATCGCTGGCCTTGCACTCACTAATCCGCAACCGCCGGACTACGACAATTATAGGGCTTGTAACCATGGTGACCCTATCCGTCCTCACCTTCTGTTCCATTTTCTTTACGAGTATTTCCCATATACCGGATACGGTTGGCGAATGGGGTTACAATGATACCGATGCCGTCATCAAATCCATAAACTCCAAGAAGATTGATCCCGCTGAATTCTCAAAAGTTATGGATGCTGATGCTGCAATCAGAAATTACAGTTATTACACCGACACGAATGCTATCATAGAAAGAAACGGAGAAGTCCCTCCGATGGGGCTTATTGTGTCGATCGTAGCTGGAAATTATAATGAGATTGGTTTTACCAATCTGGAAGGCAGAAATCCGAAAAATGGCAATGAGATTTCCCTTGGCGCCAATTTAGCGCGTACCTATCATAAAACCCTTGGCGACAGCGTAACTTTTTATATTCAGGGTCAGAAAAAAGCCTTTATTGTCACCGGCATTTATCAGGCCATTGCAAATATGGCGTATTCTGCCCGCATCACTTCGGATGCCATAGCCGCTCTGCCCGAACTGCTCACTTATGACAATGTATTCATCAATCTAAACAATCCGTCAGCTTTTGTCAGCTTTACAGAAGCATTTAACCGGAAGTTTGCCGGCCGGCTGCAGTCCATCCCCTCCCGGGAGCTTGCAAAAGGCGTTATTTCAGAGGCAGTCTCCGTCCTTTCCTTACCAATCATCCTCATGGAAGCAGTCTTTCTGCTGGTCATCTTCCTTTTGCTGTATGGCATTGGAAGCATCACGACCAAAAAGTATCAAAAAACCTATGGAATCTATAAATCCTTCGGTATGCCCTCGGGGAAAATAAGATGGTCCATCGCTATGACGACCTTCTTTACTGCTTTTCCTGCCATGTGGGTTGGTATCGCTGCAGGAGCGCTGCTGATCCCTGAATTGCTGAACATGGTACTTGTTCAGTATGGAATCGTCCATATGCCTCTTTACTTCAATCCCTTCGGAATTGGAGGTGTTGCATTAGCCGGCGTATTGTGCGCAACCGCAGGCTCCTATGCAGCTTCCCGGGGCATCCGCAAAACCTCGCCCAGAATCCTTGTCGTAGAATAAGTATCGACGGTTTTTGGCCAATAACCTAGACATAAAAGTTTTCGTATTTCCTACTGAGAAGCCCGTAAATCCGCTTAATACCTAGCATACGGTTTCAGCCGGCTAATCCCTCGCGCTTTCGATCCGTCTTAGTTTCTCCGTGTCCCGGGCTGGAGATGCACCGAAGAAGCGGGAATACTCCCGGTTAAACTGTGAGGGACTCTGATAGCCGACTTGATATGCGGCACCGGCTACCGCGTGGCCCTCAAAGGCAATGAGGTTTCTAGCCTCCAAAAGCCTTAACTGCTTTTGAAATTGAATGGGGCTTAACCCCGTTGCACGTTTAAACTGACGGTGAAAGGTATTTGTCGCCATGCCGGATTTTACTGCCATCTCACCGATGTCTATGGGCCTTGTATAATTGTCGCGAAGCCATTTTACAGTCTGAGAAATCCTGGAAAAATTACTTTCTCGCAGGCCAAGCTGCCTCAGATACCATCCTTGCGGTCCTATCAGGACGCGATAAAGGATTTCGCGTTCATAAGCCGGCGCAAGAGCTGGAATATCTTTCGGTGTTTTCGTTAACCGCAATAAGCGCAGCCATGCCTCCATAAATTCAATGCCTATTTCACAAGCAGAGAAATGTTCTTCAGAGCTTATCAAGAGATCTTCCGGCAGGTCTCTTAGTAAACTCTGAAGAACATTCTGATTCAACTCAAGACCTAGGGACATGTAAGGACGGCCATCACGGTCCGGATGTACGCTCGCCGTTGCGGGAACATGTACCGGTAACACGTAATATGAAGGTCCTTCCAGGGTAATGCTGCGCTCCCCAATTGAAAGAATCTTCGTTCCCTGAACCGTAAAACCGATCGTCGGCTTGTAGAGGGCTGCCAGTTGATGTTTGGGAATGTCGCCCTTAATCATGCTTAGCCCCGGTACTTCGGTTTCAATTGGCCGGGTGCCTGCTCTGTTCATTAGCTCGATAATTTCATCTAAAACTTTATTCATACGCATATTCTACCACATGACTATCTATTCCTCAACACCATTCTGAAACCTCTCGGCATTTTTAGGCTCTTCTTACAATAAGGCACGGGTATATTCCGGATATTTCAAAAGCATCAGTGGTGGTTTTAGGCAATTAAAAGGCAGCATTGCATCTAGATTATTTCAGAAGAAACGACTAAAATGGAACCAGATCGAACGACAAAAAAGGAGGAGCTTATGAAAATTGCAATCATAACAGGCGGAAGTAACGGCATTGGAAAAGCGACCGCGCTTGAGCTTGGCAAACGCGGAATTAGCGCCATTCTCACATACAATACCTATAAAGACAGGGCGGAAGCTGTCGTTAAGGAAATAGAGAAAAATAAAGGAGTCCGGGCTGTAGCACTGAAGTTGGACCTGACTCAACTATCAACCTTCGAAGGTTTCGTTCAAGAAGTAAAAACGAGCCTTAAAGAAATTTGGGACAGGACGACGTTTGATTACTTAGTCAACAACGGCGGCGTCGGTGGGCCAATGATGTTCACGGAAATGAGCGAAGAGTACTTCGACAAGATCCTTACCACGAACTTCAAAGGACCGGTTTTTTTAACACAACACCTTGTCCGGTTCATGGAGGATGCCGGAGCCATCGTAAATACCACAAGCACCTCCAAGAACCAATCGTCTCCGGGGTACTCCGCCTACGGCCCGTTAAAAGCAGCGCTGTCATCCTGGACCCGCTACATCGCCAAAGAACTTGCACCGCGCAAAATCCGGGTCAACGCAGTTTCTCCCGGTCCTACCCACAGCAATTTTGGCGATGGAGCCTTTGATAAACATCCTGAATTCATCCAACCGCTGGCAGAGCAATCGGTATTTGGCAGAATCGGCCAGCCCGAAGATCTTGCAAAGGTCATTGCGAACCTGTTGTCCGATGATTTCGGCTGGGTTACAGCCCAGGACATTGAAGCGTCCGGCGGATTTTTGCTTTAAGAATATCGGAAGGCAGATTTGATGTCGGAAATAGATGCAAGGGGACGGTGTCCGTATTTTAGGGCACTGCAAGCCGTCCCCTTTCTCGCTTTTCAGCGATATGGGCGTCATGTCTGGATGTTCCACGCGCCATATTTATCGCAGCATGGACACCATCACACAGTAGCCGCCATGCCGATCGCACTTCTACTGAACTCCCGCTCAGGCCAGGATTGCTCTCAATATCCTATCCTCTTACCCTATGAGTAATTTTTAGGGAGAGTAAATGCTATTCGACAGTGACACCCTTTGTAATGATCCTCATTTACTGTTAAATATTACATAAATTCTAACCGCTCTGCTCTCTTTTCATCGATATGCAGAATCTCTCTTAATGGTTTACCGTCAATATACTTCCAATACTTTACTTTCTTAGATTCGACTTTATAAACTACTTGAACATCTAACATTCCATACGCCTCAAATGAAGATTTATGTTTTTCTTTTCTGGCATAAAAAAACGGGGTATCTTCGTTAAGAAAATACACCCGTTACTTCTTTTTCATTTCAGCTCCATCCCGGGAACACGCTTTCGAATAGCATCCATTTCAGCTTCATCGGAAACACCCTGCCAGTCATAGCGTGGCGTATAGGGTGCCTGTAATGCTCGGATTTCTTCGTTGGTGAGCTCAATCTCCAGCGATGCAACAGCATCATCGATTTGCCCGACAGCATTGGCTCCGACGATGGGCGCAGTCACAACCGGCTTGCTGCGAAGCCAAGCAAGTGCAATCTGTGCCCGCGAGACGCCTCTTACGTCCGCAATCTTGCCAACTGCATCAATGATTGCGTGATTTGCTTCCTCCTCTGCGGGAGAGTACAGCATGTCCGCGTACTCACCATCCGTCTTGGATCGGATACTCGTCTTGGCCTGCTCGAAGGGACGAGCAAGACGTCCGCGAGCGAGGGGGCTCCATATGATCGTCCCAACGCCTTCATCGAGGCAGAGTGGGATCATCTCGCGCTCTTCTTCACGAGCGAGTAAATTGTAGTGATCCTGCATTGTAACAAATCGGGCCCATCCATGCTGCTTTTGCAGGTGAAGCGCCTTGGCAAACTCCCAGGCGTGCATTGATGACGCGCCAATATAGCGGACTTTACCCATCTTTACGAGATCATTCAGCGCCTCGAGTGTCTCTTCAAGCGGCGTCGAGTGATCGTTGCGGTGGATTTGGTAGAGATCGATATAATCCGTACCCAGTCTCTCCAGTGAATGGTCAATTTCAGTCATAATTGCCTTTCTGGACAGTCCGCGCCCATTCGGGCCGGGACGCATCGGATGCCGCAGCTTGGTAGCGATAACGGTGTCATCGCGGTTTGCGAAGTCTTTGAGCGCACGCCCGAGAATCTCTTCGCTAGACCCATTTGAATACATGTTGGCAGTATCGAAGAAGTTGATCCCAACCTCCAGCGCATGTTTAATGAGCGGGCGCGCCTCTTCCTCCCCCTTTGACCATACGGGGTGGCCGCGATCAGGTTCACCATAAGTCATCGCGCCAATTGCAATTGGTGACACATCCAGACCCGTTGTGCCAAGTTTAATGTATTTCATAGTATTCATCCCTTTCTCTGTTATTATAAAAACGTTAAAACCTACAATTTATTCTTTCTGTATATACAGGACCTACGCTAAGCGGTATTCGCTTATCACTGAAAATCACTGTCCCTTTATTATTCCTCAAAACGGAGGCGCCGGGTAGTACATTTCTGCATAAAAATTGCCTAGAACTGCAAAATTATATATATTATTTTATTGAGCTGCAGCTTTGTTTAAGCTATACTTAATCATAAGATTCCATTGCGTGTGTTCAAAAAAGGGAATGAGGTAAAATGCCAAAACAAATGTTAAAGGCGGCAAATATTCCAATATCGGATCAGAATCCTTCAAATAATCCTGAAATATTAGCCCGGCTAATAACAATGGCAAACAGGATTACCCATGCAGAAGGTACTACAAAGACAGCCATCCCTTATCTATGCGTCTGCCGCCATACTTACGAATCGTCCTTGATTCCAAGTGTACTTTCGCCGGCTTTTTGTCTTATTCTGCAAGGGAAAAAAGAACTTCACCTTGGAAACGACATTGTACATTATTACGAAGGGGACTATTTGGCTTCCATTATTGACATGCCTGCTTCCGGAAAAGTCGTCGGAGCAACAAGGGCATTTCCCTATATCGGATTGCGCGTGGACTTTACAGCAGAGGAAGTTGCTTCCGTCGTAGCTGAGGCTGAAATTGAGCTTCCGTCAAGGAGTAAGAAGCCAAGCACGGCCGCCTTCATAGGAAAATCTGATACAGGGCTTCTTGAGCTCTTCGAGCGGATACTTATCCTTGCTCATACCCCCGAGCCTGCTCCGTTTCTCTCTGTCCTCATGATGCGTGAAATGATCTATCGTTTAGTTTCAGGCAAATATGGACACCTTTTTCTTCAGCAAGCCCTCTATGACCAGCAGTCTGACGGTATAGGAAAAGCAATCGGCTGGATAAAAGAAAATTTCTCCCGTCCATTTACCGCTTCCGAGCTTGCCAAATTGAGTAATATGAGCGTATCCAGCCTTCAACACAAGTTTAAAGAGCTTACAACGATGGGACCCTTGCAGTATCAAAAACAGCTTCGTCTGCAAGAGGCCAGACGCCTTATGCTGACAGGCTCCATGGATGTGACCGCCGCCGCGCTGGAAGTCGGCTATGAAAGCCCTTCGCAATTTAACCGGGAATATAAAAGACTCTTTGGTTCATCGCCGCTTAAGGATATCAGGGAAATTCAAAACAATCCATATAATATGAACGGAATGGACATTCGTACTGAGGATTTGTGAAAATCTTCAGAGGGGCCTGTGCTTTGCGTCCCTGTCTTTCGACCTAGTAACTCCAAACGCTTAAATGATTTATGAAGCGTTTGGAGTTACCCTTATTATTTTACGTTGTGCAAGATTTCCTTAAGGTTTGAGCTCTTCCCGTACGCCGAAGTGTTAGCTCCCTAGAACATATGTTACATGACCCGGAGTGAATTAACCAAAATTATTTGCAAATAGTAATTATAACTTGACCCTATGTTGTCAGGTTATCTTTGTTACTATTGGAGTATGGAACAACCGTAATACGAAAACAGGAGGATTCATTATTGGAAAATTTTAATCACATAGCTTGGAATCCAAAAGAACTCGACGGTAAACGCGTTCTTGTCACCGGCGGCACTAAGGGGGGAATTGGCGAGGCTATCGTCAAGCGCCTTGCTCTTGCCGGAGCGACGGTTATCACAACCGCGCGGAAGGCCCCGGATGAGGTAAAGGACCCGGATTTATTCATTCAGGCCGATATCAGCACTCCCGATGGCACCGCCAGGATTGTGGAACATATCCTCCAACGCTTCGGCGGTGTCGATATTCTCGTCAACAATGTGGGAGGTTCATCTACCCCGACCGGAGGTGTTCTTAAACAAACTGACGCGGATTGGCGGAGGACGTTTGAAACCAATTTGTTTGCCGCTGTCCGGTTGGACAGGGGGCTGCTGCCTTCAATGCTTAAGCAGGGTTATGGCATCATTATTCATGTGACCTCCATTCAGCGCCGGTTCCCGGGAGAAAACACTATGGCATATTCAGCAGCCAAGGCCGCACTTGCAAATTACAGTAAAGCGCTCGCAACAGAACTCGCGCCAAAGGGCATCCGTGTTAACAGCGTTGCGCCTGGGTTCACGGAAACAAAATCCGCCGAAAGACTTATCGGGCGGATGGCGCAGGAACGCGGATGCGATTATACCGATGCACGGCAGGCTTTGATGGACTCACTCGGCGGGATTCCAATAGGCCGGACAGCGCATCCGGAGGAAGTAGCGGAACTGGTTGCTTTTCTGGTATCCGACCGCGCTTCCTATATCGTCGGCGCCGAACATACCATTGACGGCGGAATTGTCCGCACACTATAAAGGAGAACGATAATTATGACAAACAATACATTTCAATTGCCGAAACCGGTTGAGACATATTTTCATGCCTCCGGTATCTATGATCACCAACTGCTTGCCGGTTGTTTTGCGGCGGATGCCTTATTGGTGGACGTGGGGGAAGAATATCACGGTCCTGATGCCATAAGCAAATATATTCTCGAGGCAAACCGGAACGCCAAGGTCATGACAGATATCACCGCCTGTGCGGAGAAAAACGGCGAAACGGTTGTTACCGCCACGATTTCGGGGAATTTCGACGGCAGTCCGATTCCGCTTGATTTCCGCTTCACGCTGAATAACGGTAAAATCAAAGCCCTGACTATCGTATTGGCTGGTGAATAATATGGGAGCGGAAAATTTAATTCAAGTAAATCAAGCTCAATGCACAAGCTGCGGGCTTTGCGTGAAGGTCTGCCGGGGCACTCTCGGTATGGGAGAGTATGGTCCGGAAGTAATGGATAATTTCTGCATTGCCTGCGGGCACTGTGTGGCAGTTTGTCCAAACGGCGCATTGGACCACAAGCTTGCCCCGCTTGAAAAACAGGTTCTGCTGGAAAAGGAGCCGATACCGGACGCCGATACGGCGGCTCGTTTTCTCCGGTCACGGCGTTCCATCCGTACTTTTCAAAAGAAAGGCGTACCGCGTGAAACCATCCGCGAACTCCTCGACGTTGCCCGTTTCGCACCAACGGCCTGCAACTCGCAGGGAGTATCCTACCATGTTGTAGATGCTCCGGATACTTTAAAAGAAATCGCTGCCGTGATTGCGGATTGGGCAGAGGAAGATTTAAACCATGGAGCCCTGGGGAAATCTCCATGGTCAAATAATACCTCCAATACGATCCGCTGTTACCGTGAAAATGGCAAGGACACTATTCTTAGAGATGCGCCCTGTCTAATCATCGCTACGGCAGATAGGTACCGTTTCGCACTCGGTCGGGACAACACTCATTTTGCACTCACATATGCCCAACTCTATGCTCCGGCATTGGGACTTGGCACTTGCTGGTCAGGCTTGTTCGAGTATTGCGCTGCAAGTAGGTATGAGCCACTGCTTAAGCTATTAAAGCTTTCCAATACTAAAATCATCACTGGCGCCCTACTGACCGGATATCCTCTCTATTCTTTTAAGAGGCTGGTGGACAGGGAACCTTTGCAGCTTTCATGGCAATGATGAACCCGTAAATCATCTCCCCTTATTTACGGGCATTTGTTGGAAAACTCACTTTTGCAATTGAGCATAAATTAATTCTGCAAATTGCCCGTATTTTTTTACTTCTTTCAAGTAAAATCGTTTTAATGCTTCCTTCTGTGAAAACAAGGGTATACCGGCCCCTAATAACACAGGAGCAAGCTGTATGATCATAGTATCTATCATGTCATTATCCAATAAAGGAGCTACTAGTGTGTTTCCCCCAACAATCCAAATGTTTTTATCCTTTTCTATTTGCTTAACAAATTCTACAATATCACAATTAACAGGAATAAATCCCTTAACTGATAGGCTTTCAGCATGTGTAAAAACATAGTTTTTCGTGGTCGGATAAAAACTATCTATGTTTTCCATATTTTCAATTACATTAAATGTCCTTTTACCCATGATAGCAATATCCATACTTTTATAGAAACTTTCATAATCAGTTTCTTCTGATGTGCCACTTTGATAAAGCCAGTCCAAATTATTGTTTTTATCGGCAAGATAGCCATCCATCGTTATGCAGCCATAAAAAAACACGCTCATTTTAAAACCCTTTCTTTTACGTACACAGGTTAATCCTAATAAACAACAACTCAAAGGATATACATTTTCCTAAAGAGGCTTTTGGCATTGCCTTTACCTCTCTTACCGGCCTCTTCTCGATGCAAATAATTCCCCATTCACTTTCCACGTAATTCCATCCTGTGTTCTTATATGTTGCCAGTGAAAAGAATTATCCGTAATGTCCGAAAATACCCATTTCATTTTTTCCGATGATATTTCAGTTAAAACCACCCTTTCTCCCTCCTTTCTTGCTTCGAGGCGAGTTGCCTCACCTGCGCATCCATAAAAAATATCCCATGCCTGACTCTTGGGGTTATATATTCTAATCGTTGTACCATATTCCGCATCCGGTTGATTATCATTAATCCGCTCCTCTCGAGAAGGACAAATAAAGACATCCTGAATAGCCGTCCCTTCCAATACCCATGAAAAGATCCATTCACCTTTTACATGCCTTTCTTTCGCTGTTCCGTGATTGTCTATCCATTCAAAATCCCATTCGCCTATGAATGGCCCGAAAAAGTTATATTCGTCCGGTATACGATTACTTTTTGATTTACTTATTAAAGCCTCTTCAAATTCTCTCATTAATCCGACCTCCTTTTTTTCCCATCATACCATATAAATTGCGACATCTATATGTCGTAATTTGATAGAAATTTTAAGGCAGTTTCAATTAATTTCTGTCGATAATATTCCGGTTCAATAATTTTAACCCTATCCCCCATGCTAAGCAACAGTGCCTGCCACAGCCGCTCATTAGGCGGTACATGTAAATTCATACTATAATGACCATCTTCAAAGGCCATCTTTTCTTCTTCCGGAAAATATTCTTCGAGAATGCCAATACTGTCTTTATGGCACCAAACTTTAATATTTTCACAGGTAGCCATATATGCCTTGTCATTTACTCGCAGAAGCTCTTCTATATCTGCATCACTGTGAAATTTTACATCCGTTTGTTCCAAATTTTGCATCCTGGCTATTTTGAATGTACGAAAAGCATTTTTACTTAAATCAAAGCCAAATAAATACCACCCATACCATTGAAATCTCAGCGCCAAAGGCTGTACGGTCCTATGCGACAATGTACCGCTTACATTTTTATAAGCAAAATTGATTTGAGTCATACCATTGATTGATTGCTCGATCAATTTATTATTTTTCTGAACTCTATTATCTTCCCTGGAAACGCCATAATCCAAAAATACATTATGGGAATATCCGTCCGTCAGAGCAAGATATTTATCAATAATGTGCTCCAATTGCCTGCTTTCGTATCCCGTGTTAAGGCTTTTCAGTGCCATTATAATTATTTTGTAATCATCTTTTTTTATAAACTGGTTCTCCAATTTATAACTGGATAAAATCGAATACCCTCCGCCGCTGCCGGTAATAGAAACAATAGGGACCCCTGCCATTGAAATACTTTCCATATCTCTTTGGATAGTTCTGACCGTTACTTCAAACTTTTCAGCCAGTTGTTTTGCCGTTACTGTTTCTTGATTTAATAAGTTTATAATTATCCCTAATAATCTATCAATTTTCATATTCGATTACCTTCTTAAAATAGTCTTCAAGGTATTAAGGGTTCTAATGCTTACCTAAAAACAATTGTATAGGAATTACTTAAGTGAGTAAAGCTCACTTCGTGAAAATGAGTAAACGCTCCCATAGATAGGCGTAAAAAAAGCTTAATTGCAGATGCAATTTTTAGTCCAACGGACGCCGCTGTTTCAATAATCCCCTTCGGATCAGAATTTTTAACCATCGGATCGATACGGGGAGTATACGACGCCTCCAATAGTGCTGCCTCCTGAGGCCGGAGAGATCCGTTTGATATAAAAGTACTTGACCTCTTTTACAGCGTTAAGCCGGCATCCTATTTGGGCCTCGTCCTTATTTTGACCAAACTGATTACATCATTCAGAATTACGGGTTCTGTAACATTTATCATCAGCCAACGGCCTCCGGCAGAAAAAGCGGTGTTTTGATACAGATTTTTTATATATTCACTGTACGAGGGCAGCATCAATTCGGCTTCGTGGCTTTCCTTGCTGCCGATCACAATAAGGGCAATAAAGAACCCCTCCATTGGGTAGAGCGTACACAAGGATTTACCGCTTTTCTTGTATTTTATATTCCAGCCGGACTGCATAGAACATCGACTGTAAAAAAGTTTCGGCTGAACGTGATAGGTACTCTGTAAAAAAGAATTCAGAGTCTCCCATAGCTCACTGTCAACATATTCGCTGATATCGGCAAAGGTGGGCATATCGCCTTGTCCGTAAAGGATACTCCATTCCATCTGTATATCGCCTCCTTACGGTGCTTAGAATTACCTATTCCACAGTCTCAGGAAATACCCATATTTCCATGCCGGTCGTATCCGGGCTATGGCTGGCATAGCGTTCCGCGGCAAAGGGTCTGACACAGAATTTATGATTGGGAAGCCAGGTTTCAAACAGATATTTATGAGCCTTGTATACCGCATCCATCACAAGATGCTCAAAATCCTCCGCTTCAAAAGAACACACGATAAATTCACCTGCCGGTAATTCCCAGGAAGTGTAGCCTTCAGCCGAGCTGTCAGACGCAGCTTCCGCACCGGCAAAATACCGATAATACCCTTCCCTTGTTCCGGGGAAGGTAACTCCAAGCTCATCGCCCTCCGCTTTTAATTCCCGAATGGCAGATTTGATTCCATGGAAATCGTCCCACAATTTGCCCAGCATATCCACACCGGTTTCGCCGCTGCCGGGCATCTGCCCGATGGCCTCTTCTACCATAAGACCAATAAAAAACCGGGGTGACGCAATTTGCCGTCTTGTAATCTCCAATACGATTCCATCGGCAATCAAGGGTACATTCTCATCGACAAGAGTGTAATTCAAAAGCAATTGCGGCTTTACAAAATTGTTGAGCCGGACGGGATTGGCCCGGTACTCTTCCGGCGTCATTTTAAACGCATCTTTAAAGGTTCGCGTAAATGTCTCGTGAGAGGAAAACCCGAAGCCCAGAGCGATATCAAGAATCCGCTTGTTCTTATCCAGCAAAGCCTCTGATGCTTTTGCCAGCCGGCGCAGCCTGACATACTCGTTTACAGGCCTTTTTACCAGCCTGCTGAATAACCTCTGGTAATAAAATTGCGAAAGTGAAGCAAGCTTTGCCAGATTTTCAATTTTTATTTCCTGTGAAAGATTTTCCTCAATATAGTCCACAGTAATTTGTATTTGTTCCCATGCGTGCATAATTAAGCACCTCCTTGTAAACAGGATAGCACGTAGGCTAAAATTTGGCTTGACCGTCAATGCCCTTTTTAATAATCTACCCTCATACGCTGTATAAGGAAATATTTTTAGCCTAACGTAATGTCCATCGAAGATGCCTTAGGTGTTGCCAAAAATTCTTCTTCCAATATTGAATATTCATAAGCATCCTGCCATATTGGCTTTCCATTCGGAGTTTTTCTAAAAAAGACTGACTTTTTGTAATGACCTTCCCGTCGCATCGACAGTCTCTCCATCAATCTCCACGAAGCAGAATTTTCAGGATTGCACCTGCCAATAATGCGATGAGCGCCAGCTTGCTCAAAGCCAAATTTCAAAATCCTTTTGCAAGCCTCGGTAGCATAGCCTTTACCATAAAATTCCGGATTAAAAACATAGCCAATTTCCCAGGTTAGAAATTCTTCAGGCTCTTGTTGCTCAAAATATAAGTTTCCTATCAGTTTTTCGTTTTCTTTAAGGCATACAGCCCAAAAAGCAGTATTCCGGGAACGGTTAACCGCTTCCTGCTTACATGCTTCCTCGCTGAACACATCATATGGTTCATAATAAACTACAGTTTCGTTAGAAAGATACTCATGCAAATCTTTCCAGTCATCGCTATAGAAATTTCTAATAATTAACCTATCCGTTTCCATTATTGTCATTTTGATTTACCTCTTTAGCTTTCATACCACGCAACAATTCTTCAATTCCACCTGTAATCTCTTCCCAATGCTTATGCAGAATAGTGATATGATTCGAATTTTTTACAATAACGTGTTTGCTGTTTGCTGATAATTCCGCTAAACTTTTTTGAGACTCATACCACCCTGGAAGTTTTTTAAGAGAGCTATCCGCAGAATATATAATTAACGGTTTGTTTTTTATATCGATATTTCCATTCCATTTTAAAGCAATGGATTCGAGTGGTTCTCCTTCTCTTACTATCATATTGTTCATAAGATTTTTATAAATCATGACTTTATCAATAATCCCTATATTTTTTGGCAGATACTTCATTCTACAATTTACCAAAGGATTTAAATGTAGTTCATTTGCTATTCGTAAAAGCCCTGTAAAGTTTATAAATCTTATGAATTGTATCCCTATATTAGGTATGGATAGTTTAGGATAATGGATATGTTTATACGGGCTCGTCCCATCAACCAGCACTATCCCGGTAACCTCACCTGGGTATTTATGCGTGTACAGCAGTACCTCCATAGCCCCCATTGAATGTGCCACAAATAGATAAGGCGGTTTCTCTCCGGCTTTTTCAAGCAGTCTTTTAAGGTCACATACAATTTGCTCGGTATCCCTGGAAACTGAAGTCGGATTACTCCACCCATAGCCCGGTCTTTCATATATGCAGGTCCTTGCTATTCCAGATAGCTTAGATGCTATTGGATAAAATTCTGTAATTGCACAAGGAGCACCGTTGCCACAGGTCATTACGATCGTTGGCTGACCCGACCCACTCCCGGCAATGTGCATTCTATGCCCATCGAGTTCAATGAGCTTTCCAGGCGGCTGATGCCTTCTTATCTCAGCTTTTAAAATTAAATGATGCACGACTGTGCTTAACAATAAAAATGCAATAAGAATTGTAACTGTATACATAATCAACTCCCTTCTACCATATTTCTACGATCTGCGAATTTTGTTAATCAAAGCCTATTCTGTCTTTTCCCGCATGATTATTCTTTATGAATAAACCCTCCCTATGACATAAAATGATCTATTGACTTCCTCACTGAATAGGATTACTCAAAGATGCTGCTGATTCTGTAATGCTTGTAACATTTTGCAGCTCATTCATAAGGTTATTCAAAAAATGTGATATTTTATTTTTGTCCGATTGTGTTCCAAATAAATTGACGCAAAACGTTGGCCGGTCGTCAAAAGTTGAAACAGCGAGTTCAAAGCAAGGGCTGTATTTGATTGAACCTGTTATAAAAGCCTCAGTGATTTCAATATTTCCGAAAACAAGTCGAGTTTTATTCAATATTCCTATATTTGTAAATTCAATATTCGCATGAGAATAATTCTTTGCAATAATATCTCTTGCTAATTTGTAAGGAATACTATCAAAAACTTTTTCCATTAATACAAGACTTTTGATGCAAGAAATGTCCGCTTTCTGCTTATCCATACCCTGTTTGACTTTATAAAGGGTTTCCTCAAATGCCATGCCTATCTCTGAGCCTATATTACAGGTAAGATTGGAAATCAAATTACAAATACCGTTTGCCATGCGATTCGGAAGATATTTTCTCAAGTCTACGACACAGGGTACGATGATGGTACGGCCAAATAGTTTAAAGAGTGCGCGCATGTAAGCAGTGAGAATAACGTCGTTCACAGTAACACTATGTTCTTTCGCATAGGCTTTAAGGCGGCAAAAATAATCTTTTGAAATCGTCCGCATTTCAATAATAGAATGATCCGTATCTCCCTCCAAATCAAATTTTGCCGAATCATGCGTGAGCACATTATTTTGACTAACCATGATCTTTATTTTGTCGCGTACCGAAAAAGTTTTAAACACTTGTCTTATCTTTCTATCATCCATAGCCATCCGCTTGTAGTCAGGGTTTTTATCAATATTTATGTAAATATCACTCAGCATATACAGATAATCCTTGAAGCCAGCAGCATCGCATAACATATGATTCATTAATATACAGAGCGTATCGAATTCATTGTTGCGAATTACCGCCATCATCAGTTGAGGGCCATCAAAAGCATTCACCCCTTTACAGATGAAACAGTTAACACTTTCAGCCGTATTTGAGGTTTCAATAAATTTTACCATATCGTCTGCCGAATAGCCTTGATTTTCCCAGCAAGGGCGAAATTTGGTTTCATTGAACCTGCTTCTGATGAGCGGAAAGGCTTCCGCCGATAGATTCACTGCCTTCTTAAGGCGTTCTAAATCAAGTTTCCCGGAAAGCGTTGCAACAAAACGCAGAGTATGGTCACTGATTTTTTTCACTTCAAAAAGATGCTGCAGCATATCCCATGCTTCTACTGGGTAATTTACAGTACGACTCTTCACTTTATGCGCCCTCTCTTTCATCTGCATGGCACAATTACTGATTTTATCAATGTCGTGACATTATCGCCATTATACCATAATTTAGGCAGTAATAATAACGGGTCTTATGCAATAATACTGTACAAACCATTACTCGCTAGTTCCAGGTAAATTCAAATTGACTTACCCTAATGTTTATTTGACAATAAAAAATGCCACCCCTATGGATGGCACTTTTATTTTTCATAGATAGTGCGAACTCCGTAATTCGACTTCATTTGAAAAATGTGAAACCGAATTTTGCACCAGATGAAGGGGAATACCTTGCAAGAGGCTGCGGCAAAGCTCCGCTGTATGGTCGGTGCTCCCATCGTCGATGATGACGGCATGGGTGATGTAATCCCGGTGGGCTTCCAGTACTCTTTTCAAATAACGATTTTCTTCATTTTTCACCACCATGGATAATGTGAGCGTCCCCCGTGCCCTTGCCGCCCGTGCAGGTGGAACGCCGGAATGCCCCCCAAGTTCCGCATGCTGGCTGTATGTGCTTTTATATGCCTCTACGCCCTCAAGGTCTTTTTCCCGGTAGATATGGTAGCAGGGGTAATGGGTATCCACAAAACAAAGGGATTTCAAGCACCGCGGCCCGGATACAGAAATGCCGGTCTTTCCCCCAGAAGGACATGTTTTTAACCCTATCAAAATTCACCCCACGCCCTCAACATGCCTCGAGTATACAAAAAAGATGCCGCTTCAGCCTGCTATCCCCTTGGCGGGAAGATACAGCTATCGAAAAAAACATAAATGAAAATGCCCGAGACTGTCTGCTAGGGTATTACCCCTCACTTATATGTTTTGTCTTATCTTGGAAATTTTTTTGGCTAAAACTATACACGAATTTATAATACATCCTTCTTGGCAGGAGACCCATTATCCATATTATAAGCTTTGAGTGAATTCCTGTTTTACAAACAACTTTATCTTTTTGCAGTGCCTTAAGGGAGATATCTACCACGTCATCGGGTGACAGCCATCTAATAAGTCCCTTGTTTTTCTGTCTTGATTTATCCATACCCATCTTTTCGTGAAAGTCTGTTTTTGTGAAGCTCGGACACAGAACCTGAACTTTTATCCTTGTATTCATTAAGTCAAGATGCAAGCATTCTGTAAAGCTCTTGAGAAATGACTTGCATCCTGAATACACTGAGTTTTTGGGGATGCTCAAAAAAGCACTCTCAGATGATATATTTATGATCGTTCCGCTCCCTCGTTCAACCATGGATGGAAGAACTGCGCGGATCAGTTTTATGGGAGCTAAAACATTTAGTTTTACCATTTGCTCCATAACATTAAGTTCACAGCTCTGAAACAAACTGCTTTCTCCAAAGCCCGCATTATTGATCAGGATATCAACCTGCCTGTGGCTTATTTTTTCTAACAGCCTTTGCACATCTTCATCTTCTGAAAGCTCTCCTAAGACAACTTCAACATCAACTTTATATTCGTTCTCGAGTTTCTCGGCAAAAGTTTCGATTCTTTCCTTTCTTCTACCAGTTATGATAAGGTTACAGCCATCCTTTGCGTATCTTGCAGCATAAGCCGCACCAATGCCGCTTGTTGCACCAGTAATAACAGCGGTTTTACCTTCCATTACTTTCATCTCCATTCAGGGATATTTCCAAAGGCTTTAACCGCAGAAATTCTTTATATTCTTCATCAATCTGCCACATCCCGGAAAGCTTGACCTTCTTAATTGTTGCTATTCTGGGCTGATGACCGTCTTCCAGGTACAGATAACCGCTTTTTTTGATAATCTTATGTATATCTGAAAGAAAGTCTGCGGGGTCATTCACCTGATGAAACATATCAAGTGCATATATCACATCAGCAAAATTTTCAGGAATTCTGCTTTTACTTTTATCCAGCAAAACAGGGAAAACATTTTTCAGTCCATGTTTTTGAATTCTTTTCATTACATTATCAATAGCCACTTCAGAGATGTCGGCGGCTATAACCTTTCCCGTATCTCCGACCAGCCCGGATGCCCTTTGCACATACCTGCCCGGCCCGCATCCATAATCCACAACTGTATCCCCATTTTTTGTATGAAAGCTCAGCAGGATATCTCCAGGCGTTGAAAAAAAATCCTGTATTTTAAAAATCAACACCATAAGCTTATACATTAATTTGCTGCCCATTTTTTACCTCCGATATTTCTATTTCTGATAGACTATCAGCCAGCTTTTCCAATAGCTGAATTAGCGTTTTCCGTTCAACGTTTGTATCGAAAGATTTAAGGACTATTTCCCACAATACTTTTTCACTTCTTCTGTGCTCATTCTGAGCCAGGACTCCTCTATCAGTAAGCTCAAGCCCAAACGATCTTCTGTCTCGTGTACTGATAACTCTTTTGATAAGTCCTCGTTTTTCAAGCCTGTCAATTGCATTCGTGAGCGTACTGCCCGGTATCCCCAGTATCTCAATAATGTCTTTTAATATGACGTCCGGCTTATTTTGTATAATGCTTAAAATACTGATTTCTATCGTCGTTGCTCCTTCAAGCTCATCTTTCCATAAATCTTCGCTTGTTTTTTGTACAATTAAGATTATTCTATGCCAAACCTTGTCCAGTGCCTGAATTTCCTCTGAGTTTATTTCTTCCATAGTTCTCCTTTAATATTTCCATTATCGTAATATACCATATTGGTATTATAATATTAAATTGATCTAAAAGTCAACAATAAAGCCAGACAATTTACTATGTTTTACATAGCGGATTGTCTGGCTTTATGCTGCTTCAATTTCTCATGCAAAGTTATCAGGCAAGGTGCTAATACAGATCAGTATAGAAGTTATTATGACATCGGCTAGCTGATCCCATTGTCCGGTCAATATGTTGTAGCCGCGAACACGCCCGAAGTCCTGACCGCTGTGTCCATTGACAGGAGGCACTGTAAAGGTATAATTCGTAATGGTTGCTCCCGCGATGCCCTGTTCCAGAATCACTGATTCGGTTATAAAGTTAAATTCATAAACATCGCCGGAATGACGTTGGGCATCCTGACATTACCTACATTTTGCTCTCACTCTTATTCCCAAAGCGATTATAATGAGTACAGTCTTCTAGATCACGACGTACACGTAAATAATTTTCCTTAGTTGAAACAGGATATCCCAAACGGCACGAATAGGCACGCTTAAAATATTCAGGGATACCCAGGGTGCCTTTTATCTGCTTTTCATAATCATCGCTATAATCCACAGCGGTAACAATCTGCATACCTATTCCCAGAAAATGCGCCATAAGCCACATATTTTCCATAACACAACCAAGGCTAATTTTACCTAGAAAATCTCCTTCTGAGCGTGGAGCCCGTTTACGAGGATCATACATTACTATTAAAAGCACGCTGCTTGCGATTATAGATTTTCTCAAATACTCAAATACAGGATTTTTAACATGCTCTGTTATGGCGCCGCCAGGCATACTATTCAAAATACCGGTCTTTCTTCTTTGCAGTTCTTCTTCAGAAGCAGATACATAGTTATTACCTTCCTCAATAGAGCCTTTTGGCATGGTTAACTCAATATTTCCAATTGCCTCAATAATCTTCGGATCATCAACCGCAACGATTTCAAAATTTTGCATATTGTGGGCAGTAGGTGCCCAACGTCCGGCTTCGAGAATCTTATTGAGGTCCTCTTTCGATATAGACCTGTTTGTGTCAAACAGACCTCTTGACGACTGCCTTGTCTTGATTAAAGTTAATAAATCTTCCATATTTTTACCTCCCTAGTAATTTAAACATTGCCTAGAAGTCCCCCGTCTCTGAGGCGGTGGGGCGTTCCGAACCAGTTGACCGGTGGGGGTTCAATACCCCTCCGATTGGCGAAGCTAAATGATTTGTGAGCCATGCCAGTTGTTTGCTGCGCAAACAGGCACATAATTAATTCAACTTCGCTGCGTTGCGTAGAATAATCCTATTTTCTATTAGAAAACTTCTCTGCAAACATTTTATCCAGTTCGGCTCTGGACGCGTTTTTCCAGTCGATGGTATAGTCATAGCCCATTTCATAATTATTTTCTTCCATTCCTTCCAGAACTGCTGCTGCATATTCAGCAGGAGACGGGGTTGCAAAGTTCGGATTTTCCCTTCTAAATTTTACTCTTCCTTCCAAGTTTAATTCCGTATCCAAAATTCCCGGCGCTATCGCTTCGAAAACTCTGATGCCCGTTTGTGCAAGCTGCTGCCTGATAATAACTGAGAACATGTGCATGCCAGCTTTGGTCGAGCTGTAAACCGGCTGATTTACTGCAGGGAAAAAACCCGAACCCGCTGTTACATTTACTATTGCTGCTACATTTTTACCGGTGAGTAAAGGGATAAACAGCGCAGAAAGGAAAATGGGCCCTTCCAGGTTTGTCCTTATTTCGTTTTCTCCGCTTAACAATTCTTCCGTGCCTTTGGTGAAATCAATATTTCTTTGAATGCCGGCATTATTTATCAGAACGTTTACATCGGGGAAATTGGCTTTAATCCATTCATAAAGCTCTTTTCTGCTGAATTCTTCGGCGACATCACAAACCTTAATACTTAAATCCGGATGTTTTTTCTGCGCTTCCAGAAGCTTCTGTTCTCTTCGCCCGCAGATGATGACTTTATTGCCCTTATCCAGAAATTCTTCCGCCAGGGCAAACCCTATACCCGTTGCACCACCGGTAATCAGTACCGTATTTCTGCTTAATTTCATAGTTAGACCCTCCATTACATTGTTTCTATGTTGTCTGTGCTCCACCTGGGAGTAATATTTATTGCTCAAGAATCTCAGGGATAGCATTCCTACAGTCTATTTTGCAGGTCTATACAACTTCTTCTCCTTGTGTTATGATAAAAAAGCAAGTGGGGACGTCTCCATATATAGTATAAGCGGAGAGGTGTCCACTTGTCAATAGATTTCCAAAATATTGAAGGAAGTGATTATAGCATGAATCCTGAAACAGAAACTTCTTACCCTCGTTCTGAACGCCGTGATGCCTCTGAGAACCGGCAGCGAATATTGAAAGCTGCTCAAAAGCTATTTGATAAACACGGTGTTGAACAAGTCAGTATGAATCAAATTGCCAGCGAGGCACAGGTTGGTTCTGCGACCCTTTATCGTCGTTACAGTAATAAAAGTGAATTATGTCAAGATCTGATTAAAGATAATGTTGTTACGCTTTTTATGGACATAGATAATTATATGGAACAAAATCATACCGTCTCCCCAAGTCAACGGTTAAGGGGTCTTGTAAGTTTATTCATTAATTTCAGAGAAAAAAAAATACCTCTCCTTGCCGGAATCGAAGAATCGTCGCCAAGCAACTCATTCAGGTCTCGGTTATCCAGTACTCCATTTAATGAATTACGTCAATATTTCGTCAGATTGTTTGACGAAATAAATGAAGCTGAACAGGCACACTTTAACAGTGTCTTCAGAGCAGATTTATTGATCATCGCTTTAAGTAGTGATTCATATTTATTTCAAAGAGAGGTTCGAGGTTATTCACCAGAGAATATTTTGGAACAAATCTGTGGAATGTTTCTATCTCATTGAGCTTAGAAAGCAGAAATCTTCCATTGGGCGTATTTGTACACATAAAAAATCGGTGCCATTACTCTCGAGAAACGTTGATTCCATGCGGCTTTGACCGCATGGAATCTTTTTTGACCAAACATGATGAGAAGTTAGGCCATAAAAGATGCCGTACCCCTCTGGTATCTCCCTGTCGGAGGTCACACGCGGAACTTACTCTTCCAGCTCTTTCCTATGCCTCTCAAAAAATTTATAGAAATACCTCACATTCTCAAGGTCTGTCCATTTTGTCACCTTGAATTCCTTTGAATCAAGATTATAGATTTTGGCATCTAATGTCCCCAGCATAAATGGTGAATGCGTAGAAATAATAAACTGACATCCCAAAAGCCTTGACATTTTATTTATCTTCTCCGCTAACAATGTTTGATTTGCCGGCGACAAGGATACCTCCGGCTCATCCAACAAATAAAGCGCATCCGATTCAACAAAATCATCAAACATTTGCAAAGTTGTTTCTCCATTCGAATACTTTTCCTGTGCAAATTTTAAAAATTCCATTTGTTTTCTCGACTTATCGGAGTTTTTAAATTGTTCTATTTGTTCCTTGTTCATCCCCCGCCGAACGTGTTCATAGATGTATCCGTCACCCAGAATTTGTTCCTGCTGTATTTTCTTTATTTCATATAAAATATCTTCGCTTTTAATATACCTGCTTCTCCGAGGAAGTCTGCCAATCTGCCTGCCGTCTTCATCTTCACCTAAAGTATAACTGCATTCATCGATGAACCTTGTGAAATAAGGTATAAGTCCATACTGATTGCTGGTGGCATACTCTTGTCCTTCAACCTGTAACTTATTTGCCATAATATTCAGCAGCGTAGATTTTCCAGACGCATTATTGCCATACAAAACTGTAATTGGCCTGAAAAATAATGATTTCTCTGCTTTATCGGCAAACACATTATATGGGTAGATATTCGGATTACTTACTGTCTCCTTAGATAATAAAAAACTGCTTAAATATATTATAGCTTACACCTTCTATCCTATGAATTTTACTCCAGTAAGCCGAATATTTCCATTTTCCTAAGGTTTGAGGATTATATCCTTTTGCTGCAACGTATTTCAGATATTCGGCTGCACTTAAGCGGTCCTTCTTTATCATTCAAATATGCCTGTGCGATTCCACCCAAAGCTCTATCATTACATGGAATCAATAGGCCTATAAAATTCCTAAAACCAATAACCGCTTTCATCATAAACAAAAGGCGGTGCTTTGTAAAGTAAAAGAACAACAAACAACACGGCAAACGCATGAAAAGTTAACTGAATAAAACCTCTTTGAAGATTTTCAAAAAATTTGCCATTACAGCAAAAGTATTCGACAGGAATATGTTACATGTAACGAATACTCCCTTATTTGTAATAATGTATATAATCATACACTATTTTGACAACCAAATTGGGGAAAAGTACCTAAAACCATTGAGAGATAATGATTCTAGATACTTTCAATTTTAGGATTCTTAAGCTGGAACATTATTGCTTCATGCGTTCATCGTAGGATTTTTGTGTAGAGTATCCATTTAATTCCTCCTCCAGCTTTACAAACAATCTATTTCAATAAATATTCAATAGCAGTAAATTCATACGGGTTAAGCTGCACATTCACGCTATTTCGCTGTGAGTCTGTTATAACAGTCTCCTGCCTCTCCCCGCTGTTATTTATTACCGCCAACATACCGCATTCCGGATAATATGCACATTCCGTGTATATATTGCTGCTCGACCATTTACAGTACTCATCTTCACAGCCTGCAGCCCAGTATATAGCTCTGTGCAGCAAACGTATATTTGAAGGTGAATATTTATGTCCTGACAAATATACTCCTCTACCCATGCCGAATGTATTGATTGCCATCTGCGGAGACCCGCATCTGCTTACAAGCACAGTTGCTTTATTGTTCAAAATGAATATATTCTCTATGTCCTTTCCAAAATCCAGGCTGCCCTGCACATCCTCCATAATAAAATGCTTTTCGCGGGATATATCAAAAGAGTGCCTGTCAAAACCGGATGACAAACCGGACTCCCTGTCAACTCCCAGTACATGTGACATTTGAAAGTACTGGCCGCCGTATTTTGCCGCTGAAGGCTCACCTACCCCTATCAAGCCACCCCCACGGCTTACCCATTCAGTAATAGCCTCTATTATTTGCGGGTCTCTCCAGTAATAGCCTCCGCTCCAGGCGTCATCTATGCATCCGGCATTGATGATCACCTTTATATCTGATGGTATTCCTGTTTCAATTATATCCTGAAAGCTTATAAACTCAACATTAACAGGCAATCCTGAAATTGATTCCATTACCTCATTATAGAAATTTCCCCGGTTGAAGTGCCCCCGGCAGCTCCAGGCGCGCATATTTCCCCATGCGTTCAGGATTGCTACCTTAAAAGATGACGAATAAGGCTTCCCTGCTCCATGCAGCGCCTTCAATGTCCTGAATTCCTTCAAGAGGTCCCCGACATACTCAATAAATTCCTGGTGAGCTTCTACGAGGTGCAGATATCCTCCGAATCCTAACCGGTCCACACAATCCCGTACCAGTGCTCTGCGTATGTCCATCCAGTAAGTTCTGCATTCCATAGCCGGGTTTCCACCTTCTACAAATGTTCCCGCACCGTTTACGCCTGTCGGGAAGAAATACGGATGCAGCCTCAATTCCCTCACATCAACGTGCTTCGTCCCGGCAACTTTTCTCGCCTCAAATCCGCTAAAAATTCCATCGATTATACCATCAAAACATAATTCTTTGAATTTGTCCAATGTCGGTTCCATACCGATCCAGTGGTCATTATAAAAAACATATGCCTTTTTTCCGTATTTATGAACCAGGTCAACGCACTTCCTGCCGAACTTCACAACAAAGCTGTTTATAAAGTCCATCCATGCCCGGTACCGGTCTGAAGGCGGAAGGTAGGAATTATTATATAGACCTGCGTTCACAAAGTCCTCAGATTTAAGCCTGTAACCATTTATCCTTTCAAACTCTTTAATGGAATATGAATTTACGGAAAACCCGTATCCTCCCCAATCATTGACTATAAATCTTCTATTGCTTTCAGACCCCCAAAGCCAAAAAAAGTTATAAAAAAGTGATGTAAATCTGACAACCTTCGTATTCACGTGCTCTATCAGCCAATGTTCAAGACTCCGGAGTATATGCTCCTGAACCTCCGGATACATGGGTTCAATTGGCATCAGGTGTTCCCTGTCCCCCCAGTTGTTTGTAACATGGTTATATGCCGATATCTCCTCCCATATCCTGTAGGCCAGGAAATTAACAGTATATCTGTGCCATTTAACTGCATTACGAATAATTACAGTACCTGCTGATCCGTCATATATCCAATGTGAAGCCGGTATTTCATCCCCTGTCGTCCTGTCGAAAACCTGCCACCACTCTTCCTTATCATCTTTGTCATTTATTAAGAATTGATCCTTGAAGTAACCTTCGAGTAATTCAATTTTAACCTCACTGCCATCTGCAATAACCGGAAAACTCATAAGATAAGTCTGCTGCAGCTTGTCCATATTCCTTTTTGCCCACTGATTATCCATGCGTATAAGGCAAAGTGTAGAATATATATCATACTCCGAAGAAACGATCCTATCCGAAAGCTGAGTACCGTCGCTATCCCGTATGACATCAGCTCCCCACTCTTCCGCAAGTCTCAATGTCAAATCCTCATAACCCGCCTCACCCGGCAGAGTAAAGCTTCCCTTATTCACTATATCCATAGTCCCCAATCTCCTGCAATCCTATAAACTGATTTCATTTATAATTTTCAATACCGTAGGCATGGAAATTCTCCAGTTTTCCGGAATGTGTTCTGAAACCTCGAAAGCCAGTCTCCGCCCGTCAGGCGCGGCATCCCTCACCAACCTTTGTATTGTATCCTGCAGTATATCCCCGGGCAGTCCGTACAGAGTCACATTGATGTTCGACCAAAAAAGCTTATCCTTCCATATTGAGCGGCATTCGGCCAGAGTCATATCTCCCTCCGGCGGTTCTGTAAGCGATTCTATCAGGTCAATTTGCGAGTTGGCAATCAGTTGCCTGCAGCTTGACAGCTTGCCGTCATAATGGGTTCCAACGATCTTCCCGGCACCTTGCAGTATTGGAAACAGCTCATTATATATCGGTATATGAAACTTTTCAAATCGTGCCGGCCCCATAGTCTCCGCCGTAAAATTCTCTAAAACCGATATATATCTTCCGGGTCCTTCGGCTGCGATATTTATTACCTTGCGGAATTTTTTAAGAAGCGCCTCATACAACTCCTGTATCTCATCCTCAAAGTCAAACAGGTGGTAAGAAAAATTTTCAAGCCCGACAAAGTCGACCAGAATCACCTGTATAGGCGTCCTTCCTATATATGAAAGAGCAATTCCATACGGCAATATTTCTTTTTGGGTACTTATAAATTTATCATATGACGGTATTACATCGGTATGTTCAACTATATAGGTCATTACACGGTAGTCTTCGCTTGTTTCCAGCCAATGCTTCTGACACCAGCCTTCAGCATTTATAGTATATATTTCTCCTATAGGTGTTTTGGCTGTAATACGTTCAAAGTCTCTTCCGCCTTCATCGTAAACAAGCCTTTCATACTCCACTTCACCATTCACTGCCTCTTCAAAGCATGATAAATGGTACACAACTCCCAATCCATTCTTATACATTGGCTCCCATGCCGGATCCTTTGCAAAATGCTTCCATTCATTATGATAAATGGTATACGGTATTCTGTCCGGCTTTTCCCCGGACCAAAATGCCTCAAGTCTTTCATGAATATTCATATATTCCCCCCCCAAATTCGTCGTTAGTGATCAGCCTTTTATCGCACCTGCTGTAAGTCCGCGTATAAGGCTTTTTGAGTTAACCGCAAATATGATCAGCACAGGTATTGTAGCTAGTGTCAATGCAAACATTCTTGCCCCGTATTCCTGGCGGTATTGGTTTCCTAATGCAAAAAGGCCCAATGGTATTGTATACATCTTCTCCTTGTTTATAAAAACAAGGGGCATCAGGAAATTATTCCATGAATACATAAATATCAGCAGAAACAGCGTGACACAGGCAGACTTCGTAAACGGGAAGGCCAGCCTGAAGAAAATACCAAACTCAGTGCACCCGTCAATTCTGGCGCTTTCCATAATCTCCGTCGGGAATCCGTCTTTCATAAACTGCGTTAACAGAAAAACCCCGTAGGGACTTATCATGGCAGATACGATCAAAGGAAGATGGGTATTAGACCAGTGGAAACTTTTCATTTCTATCAAAAAGCCTATGATGGATACGCCGAAGGGAATCATCATGATACCCAGTACAATGTTAAATATGGCCTTCTGAAGGCGGAATTCATATTTAGCCAGCGCAAATCCCGCCATTGCACTGATCAGGACTCCAAGCGCCCCTGCTAGTACGGCTATATAGAAGCTGTTCCAGTAAAATCGCAGGAAGCCGCTTTCAAAAACCTGTTTAGCGTTATATAACAGGCTGGTACCCGGTAACAGGTTTAGCTTGCTCACCACATCCTGGCTTTGGTGCGTCGACATCATGACCATCATATAGAAAGGGAAGACGGACACAATTGTTATTACCGACAATATGACCATTGAAATAGAATTAAACATTCTGCTTTTCTTCAAGGATCTTCCCTCCTTTCTTAATTACAACCATCCCTATCAACGTAAAAACAAGAATGATCAAGAACAAGCTATAGGTTGTAGCCGCTCCATAACCAATCCTTCCCATCTTCAGGGACTGGTCCATAAAATTGGTCATGACTGTCATCAAAGGCTTTTCGATGGACATCTGCGCCCCCTGTCCAAGTCCCCGGAGCAGCAGATAAGGCTGGTCCAGCAACTGTAACAGATAAATGACACTTGTAATTACAAGGAAGGAGGTTACATTACTTAATAAAGGTACCGTAATCTTACGGAATGTGGTGAAACGGGATGCTCCATCTACTTTTGCAGCCTCGTATACTTCAACCGGAATAGAAGACATCCCTGCAAGGTACATCAACATATAGTATCCGGTCCACTGCCATACGATCATCAGAACGAGCATCGTTCTCTGCAAGTAATTCGGAGCAGTCAACCAGTTGATTCCTTCATTGAAAATTCCCAATTTCACAAGGGCCAAATTTACCACACCAATTTTTTGATCAAACATCAAGCTGAAAATAATGGCTATGGCAACCGGTGTGGTAATATAGGGTAAATAATTTGCCGTCTGAAAAAAATTTCTATATTTAATCCCATCACTGAATAGCAATTCCGACAGGAAAAGTCCGAGGAAAATTACCAATGGGATTGTAGCCACCATGATGATGAATGTATTGCCAACAGATTTAAGAAAATACGGGTCCGAGGAAAAAAGCTTAATATAATTTTGAATACCTACGAACTTTTTTGGCTCTGTCACATCCCATCTGAACAAACTGATATAGAAGGAATACAAAATGGGATACATGAAGAAAACCATATAGCTTACTAAAAATGGAGCAAGAAATATGAATGGCCATTTCCTTAAACCATGATTCAATTTACCTTTCCGAACAACGCTATTCCTGTCTATGCCATTTTTCATAACAACTCACCTTTTTGCTATTTAATAAAGGATGTGGCAGCCATACTGAACTTTACGGCTGCCACATCCACACAACCTGGTTTTACGGAAATCTTACCACTGAAGATCAGGGCACTTGTCTTTGATTTCCTTTGTCAGAATTTCCTTATATTTTGCTTCCGTTACTGAGCTATCGTTGATAACGGTAGTTTCGGCAACTTTAAACGCTTCTTTTATCTGGTTCATGTAAAGTTCAGGAGCCCTGACCTTATTTTTGGGCGCCATTTGCTTCATAAACTTGTCTGCGATATTCTGCGGTGCAAAATAGGGATTCGTATCTTTAGAGAAATCATGCGTATCTATGAATGACTTGAGCGGTACATAAAAACCTCTTGCAGTAACATTGCCCATCACACCCTCGTCTGTTCCAAAGGCCCAATTGAGGTATGCGAAAGCAGCTTCTTTATTCTTGCTGCCTTTCCAGATGCCGTACATCGTTCCACCCATATTATACGGCCCGCCGGGAGCTTCCATAATCCTCCATTTTCCATTCCCATTCTTGTCGTTTGGCTGGATAACAAATGCAGGAGTCCACGCTGCCGCGTTTAAGAAAATGTGGTTGTCATCGGCAATTGCAGCATTCATTGCAGGAGTATAGTGGTCAGAAATCGTCTTATCGAAACCTTTTGCAGCAATCATATCTTTAAGGATCTTATACCTCTGACTTGGCATTGTATTAAGCAAATAGTCGGTAGGCTTGTTATCCTGAGTCCATGGCTCCGACCCAAAGCAGTCAAAATATTCCTGTATATCGGCCCATGCATGAAACAAATATACCTTTCCACCGCTTTTTTGTTGAACTTCCTTTGCCTTAGCCGTCATTACATCCCACGTATTTAACGTTTTTTCAAGCTCTGCAGGGTCGTCAGTACCAAGGTACTGTTTTGCCAAATTTGCTTTATATGCCAGACCGCCTACTGTGATACTTCCTTCGAAGGCCACCATCTTGCCGTCAAATGAAGTCAGGGGCACCGTATAATCAAGGAACTTACTTTTGTCAACATTATACGGAGCAGCCTCCAGATTATCCAGTAAATCCATCTTTAGCAGTCTCGCCCGGAAACCCATTTCACCCAGCAATATGTCGCCAAGATCCGAACCGCCTGCAACAGAGGTCTGAATCTTATTGATATAATCGTCATAACCAACGGCGAGTACGTCGATCTTTACGTTGGGATAAACCTTGTTGAACTCTGCAACGGTTGCATCTTCAGTCCCCTTGTCCCATGTCCACAATGCAGCCGTGCCTTTAACATCTGCAGGCGAATTGGCTTGTGTGGTTTGTGAGGCTGTAGTTTGTGCCGATGACGTTTCTGTATTGCCGGAATTACTGCTTCCGCACCCTGAAAACACGCCCCCTGCAATCACAAGCACAACCAAGAGGCATAGGGCTTTACTGATAAATCTCTTTTGCATGATATTCCTCCTACGTTTCTAGATTTTTATTACACCTTAATCATAAAAGAGATGACTATTATTTTGAATATAACATTCCCGCTTTTTTGTATAAAAATCCGATGCCCGGCTACAAATTTTGGGGCAGCTTGATTATGAATCTTGTATATTCATTTTTCACACTATCAATAGCAAAGCCATAATTTTCTCCACAAATGTACTTGATCCTTTTCAGTACGTTAGGCATACCGATGGAACGCATTTTACCCTTAAGGTAAGTGTTATCTTCACTGTTCAGTATTTTTTCTATAACAGCCTTTTCAATCCCTATCCCATTGTCCTCAATGGAGACAAGCATATCTGCGCCGTTGGATTTTGCTTTTATAGAAATAGTACCCTTTTCACTCCCCTGAAGAATACCATGCAGAAGGGAGTTTTCAACGATTGGCTGAAGTATTGTTCTTGGTACCTTACATTTAAGCAGTTCCTGATCAATGTCCCATATGACGGTGAACCGGTCGTTATACCTGTATTGCTGTATGTTAAGATATTGACGGACAGCCTCAAGCTCATTCTGCAGGGACGTGAACAGCCCTTCTTCACTTATTCTCACCGTATCCTGCAAGACTGCAATCAGAGACTTCACCATATCCACTATATCCTGGTTTTTTGTTCTATTCGCCATATAAATCACAGTATGCAGCGTGTTATATATAAAGTGAGGATTGATCTGAGCCATTAAAAGACTTAATTCTATATCTCTTTTCTCCTTTTCATATTCCACCGTTTTATCTATATAGCTCTTAAGACTGGCCAACATCTTATTAAACCCGTCTCCCAGTATCTTAAGCTCATCCTTGCCCTTCACTTCTATGGATACGTCCATATTTCCCCGGGATACTTGCTTCATCGCTTTCGTCAGCTTTGACAGCGGCCTTGTTATGCCGAATACGATAGGCAATATTATTAATGATGTAAATACAAGTATTATCAATGTATATATCACAAAGAAATATAGAAGGTATTGCGTCTTTTCTAATATTTTACTATTCAAAACATAGGATGCAACTATCCACCCATTCTTCATAGATCTGTCAATGATCAGATATCCATTTTGGGTTTTATAGGAACTGCTCTTTCCAACACCCGACATATCAACAAATTTGTCTACCTCGTCACGGCTGATTTCTTTTTCACTTAAATCCTTTTGGAAAAGATAATCTTTTTTCGAATCCAGCCAGAAATAATCATCGCTTGCTTTACTGTCGGAATCCATATAACCCTTGAGATATTCATAATTGATATTGAGAATCAGCTGACCTATTCTTTTATCCGGACTGTAAACGTCCCTTACATTTACAATATATGGTATCACCTTTGTAGTCCCATTCCTGAGCTCTAAATCATATGAACCGGAAAACACTGAATTGCTTTCTTTAAAGGAAATCTCCTTATACCACGGCTGCTTCATAACTTCCTTGTAATTTGTCTCATCAAGGCCATTCTTATTCTGGGACTTTGAAATAATCAATTCATTATGCTTCACAAGTACGATATTGAACATATAATCCCTTTGAACTTCCAAAGCACTTATTTTATTTTGAGTTGTCTGCATCTGACTGTATTTTTCATAGCCGGAGGCCCGTTCTCTTTTGAGATAGGATTGAACATCACCGTCAAGAGCGATATTCAAAGCAAATTTATGTATGTCGTCTGATATATATTCTATCTGTCGTGCTGTTTTGCTTAAGTTTATGGTTTCATCCTTCAGAAACTGAGTTTGCAAAAGGTTGAGGCAGTAGTAATATGCCACTCCCCCGCTGATCAAAAGTGAAAAGGCTACAATGAGGCAAAAAGTCACAATTATCTTTGATTTAATGCTGTTTCTTATCAATGCTCTTTTTCCCTCCCCTGAAATCCTGCGGCTGCATACCTGTCATCCTAAAAAAAACCTGACTGAAATATTGGCTGGTTTTATAGCCAATCTTATCGGATATCTCATATATTTTATAATCACTGTCCTTCAAAAGCTTTTTGGCTTCTTCAATCCTGATTGAAGTCAAATACTCAAGCAGGCTTTGTCCCGTCTCATTCTTAAATGTCCTGCTTAAATTGGAATCGCTTATTTCAACAGCCTCAGCCACGTCAATAATGGAAATATCCTCGGAATAATGGCTGTGAAGGTATCGTATAGCTTTTTGAACCTTTTTCGAGTAATTACTGTACAGCAAGTCCAGCACACTTTCGATGCTTTGCTTGTAAATACTTTGGAAAGTCCCCATGATTTCAACCACAGTAAAACAATCGTCAGGTTTTATACTGATTCCACCATGCTCGTTCCGAATGATGGGCAAAAAATTCTTCTCACGCCACTTATTTATCAGCCTGGCCAATTCATCGCAGCACCTTCTCAGCAGTTCTGCATTGAAGCTGGGAGCCACAATGCCTGTAAACAAACTTTCTATTCCGTTTTGCAGCGCAGGTAGGTCTTGTGCGTCCAAACCTTTTGCTATTGAGTTAATTGCATCATTCACTTGATCTTCGGAATATTTAGCTGTTGCAGCATTGGGTATGTCATCTCTTCTTAAAATTTTCGACCTTCCGAAAAAAGGGACGAGATCAATTGTTTTCAAAGCTTCTGCGTACATTTTTGTTATATTATTTATTTCCTGCCTTCTGAATTCGACCGCCGCGGAGAATGTAGATCCCGCTGCTTTATGAAGGATGCCCTGCGTCTTCAATACCACCGGATAGAATTTGTTCCATAAGGCGGCCTCACCTATACATCCATTATGTGTAAAAAGCATAGCCAGCATTCGATTCCTGAGCTTAAAGCAGTCTATAAAATTGAAATCACCTAAAATGCCATCATATGAGCTTTTCAAATTTTCTACGATATCAGGGTAGGGTACCGGTTTTTTTGCTTCAAATACACCATACGGTTCATCTCTTTGAAAAATAACCAGTGCGAACATTCCATACTTGTTATTCAAAAATTCCCACTGAAAAATTTCATCAGAATGAATATCTTCAGCATTTTCCATAAAATTCATGATAACATGTTTTTTTATTATCCTGCTTGCATCCCGCTCATTTTCGAGTTCGGTTCTCACCTTGCCAAGCTCGCCAAGTAAGCTTTCACCACTCAACTCATGCTTTAGGAGATAATTTGATACGCCCAGTTCTATTGCTCTCTTTGCATACTCAAATTCCTTATAGGCTGTGAGGAGAATAATCTTAGCGGACTTGTCAATTGAAAGTAAATTCTTACAGAATTCCAACCCATTTTCTCCCGGCATACATATATCGGTAATTACAATTTGGGGACGGTATTTCTCAAAGCAATCCAGTGCATGCCTGGCATTGGTTGCTTCAGCTACAATCCTGTAACCGAAATCGTTCCATGAAATCAAATCTCTTAAATATTCAAGCGCCATAACCTCGTCGTCCACAATCAGCACCTTAAGCTCTTCCACTAGAATCCCTCCGGACTATAAAAAAAAACGAATTTTTGTAAGATACTTGGTTACCTTGGCAGAAGTACAGATAAGTATTTTAACTGGTAGCCTAAATAGCTGAACAGCAAAGGTAACTCTTCCCATTGAAAATGAAAAAACTATTGAACAAGGGAATTTGTCGGCTCCAGATTAATATTACCACATTATAATAATCAATTCAAATCACAAGATATCCAAGGGTGCATACGATACCATGTTTTGCTCTCAAAGCAGCCATACCAAAAAGTATGAAATCAGTCATAAACCGCTATCTGTTTTGGGCGGCGACATTCTTTGTAAAGTTAAAATAACAACAAACAAACGCCGCACATGATAGGAAGATTAATTCATACTGAGTGAGAATGATGATGCACCATTGCATTGAAGTTTACATAATATAATATTAAATATAATGCTGGAAGGTGTTTTCCAATGAGCATCATTAGTTGCGATGAGGCTAAAAATATTTTGATTCAGACCGCTATCCTTGAAGCAAATTCCCTTATTGGAAGTACGATAAGTGCTTCAGACCTTTTCCTAAATCAAATCGTGTTTTATGCACCTCGCGGGGGACTTTGCCCATCAGGCGTAAATACGCTTGTGAATCAAGTAGTGACTCAAACAATTGCCCGGGTAGAACAGATTAACCTTGACGCTTCAACCAACATTACCCTTATTTCACAATTGCCATGCTGCAGTTAATACGATTTTGAATCTTTACTCATATAAATAAGGTGCCTGTACGAAAACTTAAAAAATCCATCAGATTCCTTCCGATTAATTCCATGCAATGTTCGGACAAGGAAGAGACAGCTTTATAAAGTCTATCTCCCGTCCTACATAGTAAACATCATTGTCCCCTGTCCCATACCTCCATTGAGGATTTGCACCCCGCGCGCACTAAAAAAGAGACACTCCCGTGAGGGCAATGTCTCTTGATTACATCCCGGCGTCCTGCTGATTCCGCCTCTTCCTTCATACTTTACAGGCTTAATGGTAAATAAATGCGTCGATATCCTGGAAATACCCACTGGATGCCGAATTCTTGGCATTCTTCACCACAATTTTTATCGTATGGGAACCGTACGCAAGTCCGGTTTTTTGGTAAAGCACCTGCTGCAAGGAATTGCTTGACAAATAGGTATCCGCCGTCCCATCCAGGACTCCGTCAATGTATACGTCCGCATACCCGTGATCCGTATTCTTGGACCCGATCCAGGAGACGCCCGTACCCTTAAAGGTGTACTGCGCATAACTGTTTGCGGTGTTCGAGTAGTGGCAATCGCTGTTTATATAGCCCGGCGAGCTGCTGGAATAGTTCAACCCCGAGTATGCAATATTCGGGTCATTGTCGTTAAACCTGGCATTCGTAATTACAAAAGCATCTATATCCTGGAAATAACCGCCGGACGCAGGATTCTTAGCATTCTTCACCACAATTTTTATCGTATGGGAACCTGACGCAAGTCCGTTCTTTTGGTAAAGTACCTGTTGCAAGGAATTACTTGACGAATAGGTATCTACCGTCGCATCGAGGACTCCGTCAATGTATACGTCCGCATATCCGTGGTCCGCATTCCTGGATCCAATCCAGGAGACGCCTGTACCTATAAAGGTATACTGCCCGTAACTGCTTGCAATGTTTGTGTAGTGGCAGTCATTGTTTATATAGCCCGGCGAGCTGCTGGAATAATTCAGCCCTGAATACGTAATATTTACATCATTATTATTAACAATCGTCGGTATTGAGTCCGGATCAAAGGTATAGTCTATTCGCGACATATAGTCCCCGGGTGTTCCGCTCCCGTTTAAATAAGACACGGCCGTATTGCCGCTTCCATCGTATTTCCATACGCCGACCGTCTCGACAGGATTGTTCAGCAGCCACAGGTATTCTCCCGGAAGCTGCGTTGTACAGTTCAGCTTAAGCCATGCGTTGTCGTTAAAATTGACAAACTGTTGAGTCGCGATGGGCGTTCCCGCTATGGTAGTGTTATAGTCGGTATTCCATTTATATAATTTCATCGTAAGGCTCCCTGTATTGTTGCTATAGCTGGGACAAAACGCCTCAACGCCATTAAAGCTGTAATCTGCAGTAAACTTCACAGCCGGAGTATTTCCCGACGTTATTTGAACAGCCGTCTGGTTCCCTACGGAGGAATACATGTTCCTTGTGAAACTTGCTGTCGCCGGACTCTCGGTAAAACGGTAATTAAACCTGTTATTGGGCGCCGTATCCCCATTCAGGTAAAAGTCATAGATGTCTCCCTGGGTCTGCATATTGTCATTCCATTTGAATTGAATATTTACCGGATTGGCGGTATTCAGCCCCAGGTCCGATCGTGGTACGGCAATTTCCATCTTGTTTCCGCTTATTTTATACTGTACGCTTGCGTCCACGGAAGTCCAGTTCCATCCTCCGGTGGATTTTTCCAGAGTTGTCGTCGTCCCGGTGATCCCTGTACGGTTTAAAATATAGTTATAGCCCTTCCAGTTCGGGTCCGTGTCATTAGTCTTTATAAGCAGCCTCATCCAATTCGGATCAGTATAGCTTGTTATATTGTCGACTGTTTCGACATAGAAATAGAGTTTGGCGCTGTCACGGGCAACCTTCATAAGTTTGAAGTCATTTCTTCCCGTTGTATTGGTATAAGTCACCGGAGAGCCGGGGCTGGCTATCCCAGCGTAATTGCGGTAGGCTTTATCCCCTTTGTCATCCCTGAATTCGGGTTTTACATCCGTCCAGTCACTGAAGCTTCCGTCAATGGTGATGGATTTGGCCCCGCTTGCGCCTGCAGGCGCTCTTACGCCTTTGTATTTTCTTATTGCAGCAGCAAACTGCATATAGTAATTGTCACCAAGTCCGCCTTCCAGCGTCGGTTCGATATCCCGGCTGAACTCGGCCGTATAAGCGTCGCAGAACGCTCCTCCGGCCGGAAAATGCGTATCTGTCACCCAGCTTTGTATACCCGCCTGAAGGGGAACATCAAACTTTATGGCGATCCATTCATTCCATGTAGATGCCCACATCAAATTGGGATCAATCTCCAGCGCCCTGTCTAGGCCCTCCTGGAAATTATATCCGTATTTGCTTGGATAATTTGCGCTGACCGGATTATTATAAAGCGGCTCACTGCCATTATGATAACTTCTCCCGCGGGCTATGAAATTCCCCGAAGTATCCTGTGCGGCAAACATCGTCAAGCCGCTGGACCAATTCTGCGCGGTTCCGACGGCTACTTCCTCCGCTGCGTTGGTTGCGGTATACGCCGGATTTTGCGGATAAATGGAGAGCCATGGCCAGCTATTGCTTTCACCGGGGACGGTATACGTCGGCTGTCCCTTTCTGAAGGTAAAAAAGTTCAATATATTGGGGTCGGTAATTGCACTTTTATCGGCGATAATCAAGGGTTTACCTTCCCATTTAAACCATAAATCAGGATACAGATTCTTTGAGTAAATATCATTGTAAAATTTCGTTACAGCCCTTGCACTGGGTTCGCCGGACCATGTGCAGAAAATCGTCAGCTGGGGAGTTTTTCCTCCGGAATTTCGGATGTCGGTAAACACCTGGCACAATTTCATTAATTCATTATAATTGTAATACCCGGTTTCATTCGACGCTCCTCCGCCATACAAATTGGTCTGATCGATAAACAGCGTATCGACTCCTATGTCCGATAGCATCTGCGCCTGTTTTCTCAGTACGTATTCATCATAATTCAGGTCATAGTAATCAAAAATCGGCTTGCCCCAATATTCATAATCGCCTTTGGTACCCCATGCCGGATCCTTTGGATTATTCAAGGCACCTGGTTGATTGGTGAGAATATTCATGACATTGTGCGGCGGTGTCCCCGGATCTCCGCTGCCGTCGTGGTACATAGCCCCGTGATGCCACAAAAGATAATGCACGCCCACAAACCGGTTGTTTTTTTCCGGTCCTACCTGTTCAAACGCAGGCACCGTACGTCCCAGTTCATCGGTTGCCACCCATGAGTCGCTGTAAGTATCCCAGCTTTGATAGTAGCTCGCAGCCTGAAGCTGCTGGGTGGGATGAACTGCGCTCATGCTTGTGAAGATCAATACCAGGCAAAATGAAAGCATCCATACTTTTCTAATTTTTTTCATACGATTTCTCCTTTGCATTTCATCATTCAAATTCAAATCATTCTCGTTATATCCGGCTTCACCCTTTTACTGCGCCTGCCGTCATTCCTGCGATAATGAATTTTTGTGCCATCGCGTAGATAATAATGATGGGAAGTATGGTTATGACAATATCGGCAAAGATCATATTCCAGGAATGCATATATAAACCATAAAAATTGTAAACCGTCATGGGCATAGCCCACATTTTTGCCGGAGAAAAATATAAAAATGCATCGACGGCATTCCACACATTGATGAAGTTAAAAACAATGACGGTGGCCGTAACCGGCTTTAAAAGCGGAAAAATGATTTGAAAGAAAAGCCTCAATCTTCCGCAGCCATCCATCACAGCAGCCTCATCCAGCTCCGTCGGAACGCTCTTTACAAAGCCCGAATAAAGGAAGACCGTTATCGGCATTGCGCCTGCGAGGAAAACGGCAATAAGCCCCTGATAGGTATTCAGCATACTAAAACTCTTTAGCACGATATAGGTAGGAATAGCGGCTCCGGGTACTACCAGTCCCCCCAGGAATATATAGTAAACAAGTGAGGTAACTTTACTTCCGATCCTGACAATCACAAAAGCAGCCATGGATGCAAAAACAACGGAGAGCGCCACCGTTACGGTCCCTAAAAACAGCCCGTTCAACATGGGACGGATAATATTCACCGTCCCAAAAAGATTGATATAATTTTCCAGATGAACCTTCTCCGGAAGACCTGCCGAAAGAGCGTTTGCCTCGACTTCCGGTTTAAACGAATTCACAAGTACAATCCACCCTGGAATCATATAGACCAGGGTCGTTAAAAAAAACAGAATTTTCAGCAAAACCTTGACGTTCCTCATGGCTAATACTCCACCTCCAGCTTTCTCATAGCGCCGACTACAGTAAAGCTTAACAGGCAAACGGTAATCGTAAATACCAGGCCTATGGCAGAGGAATAGCCATAGAGGCCCTGTGCAAAATTCTTAAATATCAGTGTCCCGAAAACCTGGGTGGAATCTGCCGGCCCCCCGCCTGTAAGCGCATACACCTGGCCGAAAACCTTCAAGCCCCCGATAATGGCAAGTAGGATATTGTTGATGATGGAAGGCATCAATAAGGGAATTATAATATTTTTAATCTTCTGCAAATAGGTAGCCCCATCGATATTTGCGGATTCATAATACTCCTTTGGAATTGTTTGCAGTCCCGCGATATAGATCACAACACTAAGCCCGGTCCATTGCCAAATATTCATCAGGCAGACGCAATTCATTGCGAACCTTGAATCAACCAGCCACGGCTTGGCGGCAGCCCCCAGACCCACAAACCGCAAAGTCTCGTTGATTATCCCTTTGCCCGGATCAAAAATCGAAATAAAAACGATTGCAACCACCATTGTACTTAATGTGGAAGGTAAGAAAAACACACTTCTGTAAAAATTCCTAAGCTTCATTTTGCCGGTAAGGATAACCGCAAGTATAAATCCCAGAAAATTTTGTGCCAAGGTGGTAACGAAGGCAAAATAAAATGAATTCCTGATGGACATCCAGAAGATGGACTCAGAAAACAAAAGCTTAAAATTATCAATTCCGGTAAAATTTATTTCATTAAAAAAATTTACATTCCAGTCCGTGAAGCCTAAAGCAAAGCTCAACAAGTTCGGAGCAATGAAAAAAACCAAATATACGCCTATTGCAGGAAGCAAAAACCAATGTGTATATTTCTTGTCCGTTATTTTTTTCCCCATGTGACCACCTTTTGAATTATGGCATTCCCCATTAATACGGGGAATGCCATTTGATTAACCATTGCATATGCCGCTTCGGGATATCAATACCCCTGAATTTTTTTGGCTTTAGACAGTTTTGAATATTCAGCATACCAGTCGGTAAGTGAGCTTTGCGGATCCTTGCCGGAAAGCATATCCTGGAACATGGTCGCACGCTGCCCGCCCAAATCCATGATTGACAGGTACGCATCACACCAAGGGTCGAGGCTTGGCATATTTTTTGCATATTCGTCCATTTCTTTGGTCCATGCGCTTCCGGGGAGGTTTACATCCTTTAAAGGCGCGGAGCCCGGGCTTTGCTGGTAGATGGGCGTCAAATACTTTTCCGTCAGCATGGCGTTGACAAATTCCTTTGCCGTATCCTTTTGCTTTGATCCGGTAGGAATCCACAACCCCTGAGATGCCGCACCCTTAACTACATCCACATAGTCATCCCCGAAGGTCATGGGCATAAATCCTATGGTATCTGCAAAATTGTCGCCTCCGATTTTCTTGAATTCTCCATAGTCCGCGTCAAGTTCGAACAGCATGGCTGCCTTACCGTCAATCACCGGTTTTCTTGCATCATTCATGGTTACCGACATGTAATCACTGTTGATATAGCCTTTTTCCTTAAGTGCCAGCATTCGTTTGGTAAAGTCCAGCCATGCAGGGGATTCGGCCGGTTTGATTTTGTTTGTAAGCATATCCTGGGCCATGTCCGGGTTATCCTTGAACATGTAATTTAAACCGACAAGACCGAAGATTTGCGCGGTCCAATTATCCTTGTTCCCAAGCTCCAACGGTGTTACGCCGGTTTTCTTTATTGCCTCGCAGGCAGCGATAAAATCATTGTAAGTTTTTAATGGCGGAGTAACGCCGGCTTTTTTGAAAACATCCTTATTGTAAGCAACTCCAAATAGCATGCAAGTTCCGAAGGGGGCTACGACAACCTTTCCGTCCGAGGCCCTTCCATATTTCAGCCTGACTTTATCTTCAGGGAGCTGCTTCACCCAGGGTCCGTCGAGGACTTCAACCTGGTTCTCGGCAAAATTTGAAGCGGTCGCCCAAAATTCAACCACATCCGGCGTATCATTTGTCGCCATCTTTGTTTTGATAATATTCTGGTACTGATCATCCGGATAGAGCTGGAAATCGATTTTGTTTCCCGAGTCCTGCTCATAGAGTTTCAATGCTGCCTTCATTCCGTCCGTACCCATTCCGTTTGAACCGGATAAGGTGAGTGTTGCCGCCTTTTCCGCAGGCACAGTGGCTTTCTCTGTCTGCGTCGCTGCAGGAGCGGTTCCGGTACCGGCAGTAGTATTATTACCACCGGATGCTTTGCCACAGGCAACTGTGGAAAGGATAAGCGCCGCACCGAGGGTTCCGGCTAGAAAAGCTTTTAGAATAGTTTTTTTCACGATTATTGCCTCCTTAGATTTCGTCAGTGATCGAGAGCTCTCTATGTAGCACCATTATATTTCAACCCGTATGAATTTTAAATGGAGAAATGCTAAAGACCCGGATGGATTATTTTATAGTAAACCTTTCACAAATTTTCCGTACCAAAATACTATTCCTTGATTTCACAGGCCGCACATTTTTCCTTGTAAATTCTTTTGTGCAACCCGTACGTTTTATGTTATACTAGGAGGCAAATACACTACCGTTCACTTTGGCTTGCAATATGGGATCTACGGGGGTAAACCGTGAAATTAAACCTCACATTCCGCGGAAAAGTCTTTATGTTTTACTCGTTTTTTGTCACTTTACTGATCATAGGCCTTATCATATCCTTTTACATTTATATCAATGGTATCCTGGTAAAAAACGCTTTCACCGGCATGGATCAATCGGTAAAAAGAGTTTCTGCCCAATTGGACTCGCTCTTTGAAAACATGGATAATGCATCCAACCTAATCCTGTTAAACAAGGACCTGCAGTATATCCTCCTGGATTCCATTGATTTTAACCTACCGGGGACCAATTATTTCGATTATAATCCGGGGCAAAAAAACAAGGTATACGATATCCTCCTATCCATCATCGGGGTTAAAAATGCTCCAAGAAGGACTTGCCTGTTCAATGGCATGCAAAATTATGTGTCTTACAGTACCCTGGGTGAAAATTACAATACCTCCTATCTTCGCAGCATGGATATCGTAAGCCTGGAAAACAAAATAAAAAGCAGCAAAAACGGGGCCGTCATACTGCCTCCGCACCAGGACAACTGGACAACCGAGAGCAATGCGCCCATGGTTGTCTCGCTGATCCGGCAGCTTTTATTTACATGGGGTTCCTCCAACCTGTTAGGGTATATTGAAATTCAGCAGCCGTATTCCATCATCCGCAGCATATGTACCTCTTCGGTCGAAGAACACTCAAGGATTATCGTAAGGAATGAAGAAGGAGTACTGATTTATCCATTAACTCCAGCGAAGCAGGAAGATGCGGACTTCTATTTCCGTGAATACAAGGGGCCGGAATCCCCGGGCACCTTTATTGTAAAAAATCCTCAAAGCGGTACCGAAGAACTGGTCTATGCGACTTCATCCCCTATCACCGGATGGACCATTCTGCAAATTTTGCCTAAGAAAGACTTTATGGCTCCGGTCTATAAGATGCAGAAAATTCTAATTTTTGCCGGAATAACGCTTATTCTCATTACCTTGATCATTATTTATTTAGTAACCGATTCCCTGACCACGCCCATCAAGCAGCTGCGCCAATCCCTAAAAAACGTATCTCTCCAAACGCCGTCTCTGGATATCGATTTCAAGGGAAGCAACAATGAGATCATCTTGTTGAATTCCGCCTTCGGCAAGACCCTCCAACGGCTGAACGAGTCCATGAACCAGACGATCCAGGCCCGTTCCAGAGAAGTGGAGGCTCATTTTCTGGCTCTGCAGGCCCAAATGGACCCCCACTTTTTATATAATTCGCTGATGGGTATCAGCGCCGCCGGCCAGGAATATGATAATCAGAAAGTAGTGGATATGTGCAGCCTGCTTTCACGGATGCTTCGTTACACGGCTTCTTACAATACCGCCATCGTCAATCTGTCGGGGGAAATAGACCATGCCAGGAATTACCTGCATATGCTCAAATTCAGGTATGAGGATAAGTTTACCTATGAATTTCTCATCGACAGGCAGTTGGAAGACATCAAGGTACCGAAGTTGCTGCTGCAGCCCCTCATAGAAAACTCATTTTCCCATGGATTTTCAAACATACGGCCTCCCTACTTTATCCGCATTACCGGTACGGTTTCAGATAATTCATGGACAATCGGCGTACATGACAACGGCTCAGGCTTTCATCCCGCCGCACTGGAAAAAATAGATACCTGCATAAAAAAATATGATGAAAGCTTGCGCGATAATACTTACAAAGACGACCTTGAAGTAGGCGGCATGGCCATTTTCAATATTTATGTAAGGCTTAAAATACTCTATAAAGAAAACGTAGTTTTCAGCATCACGAATGATAGCGGCGGAGCCACGGTAACCGTTGGAGGAAAAATCATATAATCCCGAGAAAGGTATTGTTATGTATCGAATAGTTGTAGTAGATGATGAGCCTTTACTATTGCGCAGTATAAAAAAGAGCATTGAAAACGCACATAAAGGGTTTAAAATTGTAGGTGAAGCAATGAATGGCGAGGACGCCGCCGGCATCATAGCGGATACGGCTCCCGATATTGTATTTACCGATATCCGCATGCCCGTTATGGATGGTCTTTCATTAATCCAAGAACTGCATAAAAGGCAAATCAATGTGAAAGTGGTCATATTGAGCGGCTACCAGGAGTTCGACTATGCCAAAAAGGCCCTGAAGTTCGGCGTGGAGGATTACCTTTTAAAGCCCCTTATACACGAAGAATTGAAGGAATTGCTCGATCGGATTTACACGGAATTGGAAGAATTGAAATGCAAAATTCAATACGACTTGCTGGAGTCAATCGCTCATAACAATATATACGCTTTCCCCGCGGCAGCCCAGTTAAGCAGGTACTTTGAGGAGGGTAAATTTTACGGAGCAATTCTACTCTGTTCGGGTTCGTATTGTACCTTCAATTGTAATTGGCTGACCCCTGCTAAGGATTTTTGGCTGAAAACGGACCTCAATTCCGTATTGAAGAAATCGACTCCGGAGGCTTACAAGTACTGGATATCGGATTTTAACAGCGGAAACGAAAAGCTTGTGATATTCAGTGCTTCCGTCGGCTGTCAAAGCTCTTATAATGAAATATGCAAACAGATTTACGAAGATTTGCTTAAAGAACAGTTTCCGATAACCATGGTAGTCGGCACCCCTGTAACGAAGGTCGATGACCTTCCCTTCATCCTTCAGCATTGTAAAATCGTTCAAAACAAAAGTGTTATTTTCGGCAGCTCCAGGCTGGTGTTTTTAGAAAACCCGGCGGAATACGGCGGAAGTACGGAAAGCCTCGTGGATGCAAACACAGAAAAGCTTCTTTCCATATTTATAGAAAAGAAACAACTGGAGCCGTTTAAACTCGAGCTTCAAAAGCTGCTTCACTTATATTCTGAAAGGCAGTCCCCCCAGCTCAGGCTCGAAAGTATGCTGAAGCATCTGGTATATATGGTTCAAACGAAGGACAGCCGTTTATCACAAAACCAACTGATGGAAGTCGGAATGCAAATCGATGAATTAATCAGCAATTCATTTACCTATCAGGCAATCCTTGACGGAATGCTCATCATTTTTGAGGATTTATTCAGCTATGCCAAAAACCAGCCCCTGGAAAAAACCGATCAACGAACCCTGGCGGATAAGGTGGAAAACTATATTAAACAAAATTACTCCCAGCAAATTTCACTTCAAAGCATCGCTGAAAATTTCGGCCTTGTGCTTCCCTATTTAAGCAGCATATTTAAAAAATATAACGGCATGTCCCCGATGGAGTATATTATCAATCTCCGGATAGAAAAGGCGAAAGAATTGCTGCAGTTGAATCCGCCGCTTGCTCTTAAGGATATATCCCTGTCCATAGGATACGATGACCCCTACTATATGAGCAGGATATTTAAATCGGTAACGGGCAAAAGCCCCACGGAGTATAGAAACTGTGTCTGATACTACAGCGCAACCTACATTATCATAATAGCCGCATTTTTGCGTGGATAAATTAATAAGTTGCGCAGTAGTACTAAGGCCGAATGGGTTTATGCCTGACATGACAGACACTTTCCTCTTAGCTTCATGAGGCCTATGTCCGGGAGGAAACAAAACCTACTGCTTATTGTCCATCACACTTTCCAAATCCACAAACCAATGAAGGTCCGCTTTCACATTCCTCAAAAGGGAGCTGAACTCAAAGCTTTTGCCGGAACGTAAAAGCTTCATTACCATTCTGTTTTTTCCTTTATCCAACCTTACATTTTCTATGTAGTTATTATACATCATATACATGGCGGACTCGCCGCCCTGTATAAGCAGCTTCCCGTTGAGCCAGACCCTGTAGGCGTCATTGTTTCCAATGTATACCGAAACATCCTCAAACGCTTCCGGGCTTGTGAAGTCATATACAAGATAGATGCAGCAAGGCCCCTTGTACTTTACCTTTTCATCAATTTCAAAGACATCTCTGTGGAAATTTACATATTCCCCTTCAACTTCATCCAGATGGCTAAAGTCTTCGTCCAGATAGCGCCTGTCGATATTCGCATACCCGTTGAACATGGAAAACAGGTCGGGACGGCCGTCGCTGTACTTTTGCATCACATTTTTGAACGGATCTTCGTCAAATTTTTTCGTATCATAATTGTCGAAGAACGGCCCAATCAGTTTCATCCGATAGGCTCCTGAAAGGCCGAAGGACTTTTCCGCAATTTTTTTACCGTCTTTCGTAAATTCAAGGACCGTAATATTCTTCTGAGGCACCGCAGCTATACCCTTTTTAAATTCAAAATCCAGGACAATTTCCATTTCAGTCATTGCGGGCAGCCTGACCGCCATCTCCCTGATATTCGACAGCATCGCCTCCGGGGCCTTTACGTATAGAATTCCTGCCTGTTCTTCCATTGTGTTGTTTTTTATGGCAACCGTTACACTGGATTTTTCTCCGTATCCGATGGAGGGCAAGCCGTTATACCGTATAGTTATGTCCAGTTCATTTTTTTGTGAAGGCAGCGGAAGGGAAGGTTTGATTTCCGGCGGAATACCCGTAATTCCAATGGATATGACGCCATCCCGAAGCAGGGAAAGTCCGGCCGTACACGTTTCCTTTGCAAGATCGCTAATCAGGTTCGAACTCCGTTCGATTTTAACCGTGCCTATTTTTATGTCTTTACCGATTTTTTTCAGCCAAAACCCGGGGATATTGCCCGCACCCAGGATCTGTCCCAATACGGCACCGGAGGTAGCTGCCGTACAGTCGGTATCATACCCGCAATTTACTGCCGTCAGCATTGTTTCTGTAAAATCTCCTTTCCCGTAAAGCAGCGCAAGTATGGTTATTCCTATATTAATCACGCTGTAGGAAGCATCGCAGGACCCGAATCTCCTCACCGCCCGTTCCCGAGTCTCCTGCCACGGCGTACCCTTGCGGTAATGTGCCAGAACAAAGTTTATACAACGGGAGAGTTCCGTATCTCCAGGAACATAGGCAAGTCCGCCTTCGATAAGCTTAATAATGTCGTTTTCAAAAAACGCGTTCGCTTCCATAGCGGAAAAGAACTTTTCTCCATAAATGCTCTCGGCCGCATGGTCTATACAGCCGTCCATCTCAGCAAACCGGACCGCCGTATCCGGATTTCCGGGACATATAAAGCCCCATAGCTCGGAGCGGATAGGGCATCCCATGGAATGTTTAAAAAATTCATTATTGAATAAGCCGGACAAAGGGGGTTCGATTCCAAGCTCGATATTTTTAATCGCGATGGAATACTCATTTGCAAGGCATAAGTTGTATTTTGCAAACGCATCGCCCAGGTCGCCGCTTGAAATATCCGCGCCCTTTTTGCCGAGAACCTCCTGGAGGTAAAGGATCTGGAGGTCCAGATCATCATTGGGGGGAATCACTGCGGGGAAAACATTGTCAACGGTATACTCCATAAGACCTTTGTTATTTTCCTGAAGGGCACCCACTGCGCCTCCGATACACTTTCCGATCCATCCCCCGTGTACTTTGTCCAGGTACTTCATGTAGTCGAGTTTTAGCATTTTCATCATCTCCCGGTTATTTTACTTCTTGTACCTCTTATTATAAATGAGGGATGCCAAATGCATTTGGTATATATGGTATCTTTATGGTATAATTAAGATTAGTTATGACAGAAAATGAGGCTTGCCATGAAATACCGAAAAAGTATCATTCGTCCTGAAGAAAATATTATCATGCTCAAAAGCAAAAATAACGACGGCATCGTCCCTCACAGCCACGAATTCATCGAACTTGTCTATATCTCTTCCGGCAAGGGAATCCATAATATTAAAGGAAAATCCTATATGGTGTCGGCAGGTGACTTGTTTATCATTTGCACCCAGGACAACCATTCCCTCTATCCGCTTTCGGAAGAAACCATACCTTTCCAGTGGATCAACTGTATTTTCCTTCCCAAATTCATAGGGTTCGACTTGTCCGTTTTCCCTCCGGAGTGTAGATATATAGGCACCGAGGGCTTTGAGACCAATTTTATCTTTCAGTCCATGCTTCAGGAATTTCAGGAAAAGAAGCCCGGATATCTGGATATCCTCCGGGGTTACTTGATCATCGTCCTCACCAAACTGGCAAGGCTTATTGCCGCAGAAGCGGCAAACGGCGGCTATACCGACATGAAGAGGCAAAAATACTTAAAAAAAGCCGTTGAATATATCCATCAGAATTATCAGGAGGAGATCAGCCTGCACTCCATATCCGCCTATCTTTCGGTTAGCCCAAGCCACATAGGAAAAATGTTCCGGGAACTGCAGGGTATAAGCCCTGTCAGCTATATTATCAAATACCGGGTCGAGCAAAGCTGCAGGGTTCTACTGGAAACTTCGCTCCCTGTGAACCGGGTTGCCGGAGAAGCCGGCTTTAAAGATGTCAAATTCTATTATACTGTTTTTAAAAGACTCATGGGAATATCGCCGGGTGAGTTCAGAAGTAAGTACAAGTGCTGAGTACCCGGGTTGGCAGAACTTCACTTCATCCGGTTGAATATTTGCAAGATAGCTATACCCGTTGTTATCTGTGATTCCAATATAAATCTTCATTACATCACCCTTACGCAGCATTCTATATGCCTTGAGAAGATAGAAAACGGCGACTCCTCTGAACCGCCGTTTAGCTATTTTCAATAATAGTCCACTGAATATAGAATAACGTTTTCTGTATCAGGCATGGACTCACCCAATTCCCATTTAGAAATTGCTTGTCTTGAAACAGTGACTTCTGATGCTAATTGCTCTTGCGACAAACCTTTAGTTTTTCTAAGATAGAGTAACTTTTCGCCTAACGTCATAAGAAAACCTCCCTTCTTTCATGACCTAATCTTAGCATCTATACCGGTTGCAATCCACCAAATTGAACTGGAACACATGCAACTCCAGGTTGCAGCATAGGTAAACAGTGCACAACTCTATCTATGATTATATTCTGTGTCTGAATTTTCCACAAGGACGGCGTTTGATAAAGCCGGGAGAATGCTGGTAATCTACCCAAAAGCATAGTATCTTACAAAAAAGTGCGTACTTTGCTCATCTTGATAATCAGTGTATAGTAAAGTGTATTATATTATTCATATCGGTTATATATGGATTAAAATGTTTTGATGGAAAAATATTCTTTAATAATAAAAAAATAGAAAGGTGAAGATCAAAATGAATAATGCAGTTTCAAACAAGCTGGTCCTTGTGTTGGGAGGCACCGGGAATCAAGGCGGCAGTGTCGCTCGCGAGTTGTTGTCGCGCGGATACGGGGTTCGCATTCTCACACGCAACCCTGACTCCGAAGCGGCCCTGTCGATTAAAAATGCAGGTGCTGAGGTGTTTCGAGGAGACTTAAGCCAGCCCTCTTCGCTTGAACAAGCAGCTGTCGGCGTGAATGCCGCTTTTTCCGTGCAGTTTGCCGACGCAAAGGATGAAACCGTTGAAAAGCGCAATGCAATTGCTTTTATAGAAGCAATATCGAAAGCGGGTGTGCGCCAGGTCGTGCACACATCTGTTAACGGCTCTAATAAATTCCCTCGCTGGGATAAGTATGAATCGCACACAAACTATATGAACCAGAAATATGAAATTGAAGAGCTGTTTCGAAACAGCGATTTGGATTCCTGGACCATACTTCATCCGGTTTATTTTTTTGAGAATTTTGCCCAACGGTTTGCCTGGTTTATGAATCCAGCGCTTAAGGACGGCGTTATTTTCAGCGCGATAAAGCCGGAAATCCGCATGGATATGAACTGTTCGGAGGACACGGCTGCTTTTGCGCGAGCAGCGTTTGACGACCCGGGAGGGTTCAACAAAAAAGATATCGATATCGCAAGCGATTCCCTTACCATGGGCGAAGTCGCAGAAATCTTGAGCAGAGTGAAGGGTAAGAAAGTAAGTTCCATTTATGTCAGCCACGAGGAAGCAATCAAACGGGGTTTGCATCCCGGGACGGTGGCTGCACACGACAAAATGAATGATACAGGATACCAAACCGATTTCGAAGCGTTAAAAAAATACGGCATCCCGCTTACATCATTCGAAACTTGGGCATTGCGCCATAAAGATGAAATCATCGTCAACGAAGCGGGGTCCTGAGACGAACAAGTGATCCACCGCCCAGAGGGATCTCAGGTATGAGGAAAAGCCCCATCGCTCGGCTCATTATGGCAGGCTAATTTGATTATAATAAGATGTGCTGAGCGTATCAGCTTCCATCGGAGGCATGGTGGCTTCTCCCCATTTCATCATCTGGATTAAAACGGGCATAAGGGTTCTTCCTTTTTCGGTCAGAGAATATTCCACTTTGGGCGGTACCTGAGGATATTCCTTCCTGTGGATAAGCTCGTTTGCCTCCAGTGCTTTCAACTGCTGGCTTAACATTTTATGGGTAATGTGCGGAAGGCTCTTTTTGATCTGGCCATACCGCAAAAAATCGTATTGAAACAACATGGCAATAATAATCCAGTTCCACTTGCCTCCTACAATGGACAATGTATAAGCAATCCTATGCCCGCAGATTGCTGGTAGACTCTCTGCCATAATACTCTCCTTTTTTAGGGTACAGTTAATAAATATCATACTTTCAAAATGTATTATACTTGAATTATAGATAGGGATCAACTATATAAAAAAACGAATTGATGATAACGGGCATGAGGCGTTATGTAAAGCTTTACATAACGCCTCATGCGGTGTTCCGGTTTTAATTTTATGCTTTTTTCTCTTTACAATAGAACAATACTCTCCACGTGATCCTTTTCCCCTCATAAATTCCAGCATTTCTTCCATGCCTCTTATGCCTGGTCTTCTTCCATTAGCCTTTCATCAGCAATTCCATAACATACATTTCAAGTGACTCAAAATCCCTATTCTCAACACATTTCTTTTGGAATTCGTAATCAAATTTCAAGGCTTTGTCTTCCAGCATCCTGAAGATTTTCAAGCTGTTTTCCAGATGCTTGTATGAATCGGCATCCTTTGTTGTCCTCATGGCTTTAACGTCAAGCCCTATATATTCGCCATTTGAACCAAAGTTATTTTCTACCAGGACCTTAACCTGGTTGAATGCCTGCCTAAGGTTTTCTACACCGAAAGTTTTGTCCTGGTCAAATTTGATACCGTTCTGATCATTTAGGTGAACTCCCCATAGTTTGCCCATTGCAATCCCAAATCCTATTTCATGTGAAGGGTCCAGTCCTGCAAGTATTGCATGAGCCGATTCAAGAAGTCCGCCTACTCTCGTAGGGTCAATTGTCGCAGCAGAAACGCCCATAACATGTCCGATTGTACCGCAGATGCTTCTATCGATCGGCTCATTTGGTTTTGGCTCGATTAATATTTTAATTTTTGAATCATATCCGAGCATCTTATTAATTGCATCGATTAATTGTTTAGTAGCCCATACAGGACTTTTAGTCTCTGCACAAAGCGTACCTTCCCTGGCAAGCCACAATACTATTTTGTCACAGCCTAACTCATTTGCTATATCAATTGAACGGTATGATCTCCACATTGCAAATTCACGATCTGCTTTTAACGTTGACATATAACCGCCGTCTATTGTATGTGGGTCCATCCATAGTCTAGGTGCCACAAACTCGGCAGCTAAGCCGTATTTATCTAAAGTATCCTTCACTTTTCTAGCTTCAGCCCTTATTTCTTCTTCCGTAAGATCGTTCAGGTTAGGTACTGCATCATCATCATGAAACTGAATAGCACTGAAACCCATTTCTGCAAATTTTTTAACTTTTTCTTCAAATGATATTTCATTTCTTGTTGCCGGCCCATATGAATCGGCCCCTGTCGATACATTCCATGGCCCTACGGAAAACTTGAATTTTGACATATAGTATCCCCCTTATAAATTCATGATAAGTTTCGATTTGAAACATGAAGTTATAATTCAATTCTATATGCTTGTATCTTTCGAAACCTTCACATCTTTGTTATATCGATGCGATAATTTTGCTATTCTAAAGGTTATACTGTAAAAAGTTTTTCCAGGATAGTAGAAATCTAGGAACCAAAGGTCCTAGATTTTTCGTAGTAATCGTAAGTAAAATTTTATTTGTTTAAATATTGAATAAATTTATCAAGCGCTTCATTTATGTCTATAAAACGCTGCTGCTCTTCACTGTCGTTACTTAAAAATGTTGGGTACAAGTCCTTATATTCTATTTTATAAGAAAAAGGTTTACAACCATACTCTTTAAAAAACAATTTACTTAAATACCTGTAATCGGAAAACCCACATTCGATACAAATATCAAGATGCTTTTTATTCGTGTGCACAATAAGGTCTACTGCCTTTTCCAATCTGACTTTATTTACGTATTCTTGAAACGAAACCCCCAACTTCTTTTTGATGAAGTGTGATAGATAATACATGTCCAAATTTTCCTTAGTAGCCAAGTCCTTTAAAGAAATTTTGTTCATATAGTTCTCTTGTATATAGTTAATAATTCTATTTAGCCTTGTAAGGCTTTTCTCCTCACTGAATATTTTATCTTCATCAATTTCTTCATACCCTATATCACTCAAAAGCCTGAACACAATCATATTCAAATTGCTCATAAGTTTTAGCTGATAACCGTTGTCCTTCTTATAGTAATCCATTACGATATCCGTAAGATATTTTCTTATCTCCTTCCATAAATCCGGATACCCATCACTTTTTAAATGTCTGTCAACGAATTTTATCCGCTGAAGCGTAGGAAAATATGAATTACAAAACTTAGGGGTAAACTGCAAAGCCAAGATGGTATTATTTTCCTTCGTCCGGGCCAAACTATGTATTTCGTTGCGATTAACTAAAAAAAGATCATCCTTCTTCAATTCGTACTTCTGCTGAGCAGTATTTAGAATGACAGAGCCTTCAATGATCAAAAGAAGTTCTATATCCGAATGCCAATGGTATAATCTATGATTAATACTGATAAAAAAGGTTTTAAAGAGCGTCCCATCAAAATGTTTTATAAACTCATATTCAAAATCCATAGAGCTCTCCTTTGATAATAGTATCTCATTGTTTCCGTATTTCTATTGTATCAGATATTAATATTCATTTGATAGCCCTTTGAGTATTAAGATAAAACAGTAATTTAGTCCTACTTCCTTATGTAAATAGATCTATGTACTTTTGCATTTGTTTATAAAAGCTCATGGGTAATCCCAGTTTTTTTCCAGTTTCGAAAACATCATAAAACATTTCTTTCATTTCATCAGGTGAATGGGTAATATGTCCTTGTATCATCAATTGCGTTTCCTTTGAACGATACATTTTGAGTAATACGGGAAGCAAACACCACAGAGGGGAATAGTAGAGAACTTGCGGATAAATTCTCCATACCTGTATCTTGAGTGCGGAACACACTTTAAAGCCTTCACGGATTAGGCGAATCGAATGTTTAATGTACTCTTTGCTTGAAATATAATTATTTGCCGTACCTGCCTCCATCACACCCGCAACAAGTCCATTTGCCTCCGCATAATGACTAAATAACCACCAGAAAATGTTTTTGCTTATTTTCGGATTCAAACCGGCTCTTTCCATTATCTCATCGATTAACCGAATCTGTTCCGAATTACTGCCATCTCTTTTTCCTAACATGGTTGGTGCGCTTTTATTCCCAAAGATTGTGCATGTGATATTGTTATCTTCTTTTCCTCCACCTACCATATGGGCTTGCCCATATACAATCCTGGCATCATTTAAATATTGATCAATTTGTCTAATATGAGTAATCCATAGATTCTGCAAAAAAAGAACCGGGATACTTTCATCCGTTTGTGCTAGTATAGGCAATATGGAATTAAGCTGATTCACTTTTACTGGAACAATAATCAAATCGAACCCTTTCTTATCTATTTGTTCAACTACATCCGGCTTATATAAAGTCTCAGTGAAAGGCTTATTTTGCTTTCTTGCATCAAGACAGCGTATTGCAATCCCAGCTTCATCGATTTTTGGTTTATTCCCTGTCCGGACGAAATGTGTGATCGCATATCCCACTTCAGATAGTTGCCACCCATATACGCATCCAATTACCCCTGTACCAATGATTAAAATCCTCATCCCAAAACTATCTGCCTTTCTGTAAGTTTTTTTCAACACCATCAAGAAATAAATTAAAGCCGTACATAAATTCTTCCTTGAGATTTCTTTTATCCAGGTCAAAAGAACCTCCAAGAATCTCTGTAAACTTTCTCAAATCCTCTTGGGTATACCCATCATCGTTAATTCTTCCAGTACCCTGTTCATTCATTAAGCTCATGCCGGCATAGCCGATAATATAGGCAACGATAATATGTAAAAGTGAAAAAGCTTCTACCCCCGTTATATCTATTTTTTTAAAAATGAAAAGTATTTTTTCCACTTGATTTATTCCTTTTTCAGTAATCGGTGAATGTGTAGATATTATAGGAAGAACATTGGGATGCTGTAAAAGTACGTTATAAAATGATGATGCAGCGTTCCTCAAATCTGCTTTCCAGTCTCCTGATGGGAGAGGAATTTGTACTTCATTTAACACAAGCTCTACAATGCCATTTAGCAAATCTTCTTTATTTTCAATGTGATTGTAAAGAGACATCGCTTGAACATTCAATCGCTGTGCAATATTTCTCATGCTTACTGCGTTTATATCGCTTTCGTCTAAAAGAGATAACGCCACCTTGAATATATCTTCTCTATTTAGTAGCGAACGTCTGGGAGTCAAGAATTATCGCCTCATTTTTCATATTATAAGCTTACACCGTAAGTTTATTTAACTCAATTGTATGGCGAAGTATAAGATTTGTCAACATTAATTTTTCACGATCTCGTCAAAGTCTTGATCATAAGCTCGCATAATAATCTTTTTGCCCGTTCGATGCCATACAGGTTTACCGATAAATTAAAAATGTGGACCTCCGATTTCGATAATATGATTGTCAGGATCATAGATTCGAAATATTTTTTGCCAAGGTAATTCTATAATTCCGTGAATTATTTTTACTCCTTTCTGAAGAATCTTATTGTATTCATCTTCAATATTCTCTACTTCAAAATAGATATCTACATTGCTATACCCTTGCTTTCCAGTATGAATGAGCTTATTTATTTCCTGTTCGGGCATAAGCTTATTCGCTTGATGTATTGAAAAGCGATCTTTAAAAATCACCATATTCCCCCAATCATATAATATTTCCAGCCCTATCACATTACTGTAAAATTCCTTTGATACTTTTATATCTTCAACCAAAACTATGGTATCGACATGTTTCATTTTCATTCACCTCATTATCAGTTTATAAAATTCACAAACCAGCCTAGCCAAGGATGACGTCGATTTTGCTGCAGCATCCTTCTCTGACTTTAGCAGCATAAGGTGCCGGAACGGTATTGCCTATAAGCTCCCTGCTTTCTCCGGATTTCAAATGCAGTACAAGCTTTCGGACTTCGGCCGGATTACTTCCAAAGGTATCAAGCTTTTTGGTATTATGATATACCACGAGTGTACTTCCCAGGAAGACGAAGGCATAGGTATCCGCCTCAAGAGAAATCTCGGTTTCCTTTTCTCCAATAAATATTTTGACTGCTGCGGCAGTCTTTTGAAACATCCAGCCCGGCAGCAGTGGCTCCAGCTTCAGTTCCGGCTCTCCGGCGGAATTCAGCCTGAAGGGCCGGATTCCGGCCGATATGGCCATCAGAATGCTGTTGAATTCGGTAGTCGTACCGCTCAGACGGGCAACAAAGCCACACCCTATGACACTTTTGTCGGGATTTGCACTGCTTGCGATGAAGGATGAATTTTCAAATATGCTGCGGCCATATACCTCAGGCTTCATAAAAGGTACAAGGGCTGTCCCGGCAGCTTTGTAAAATTCTTCTACAAGCCCTGCCTTCAACAGCTCCAGCAGATATTTATACTCCATGTGCAGGAAGATAGATTCATTTTCAAGCCACCCGGGGGTAAAGGCCCTGAGCCGCCCCAATTCCATTGGGAAAGCCGCAAGAGACGCATTGGTCCTGTACATGCCAAGTTCCCGGTCATAAAGTCCTGTCCTTAATACGGAGGTATAAAGCCTCTCCGCCTTTACGGCATCGCATTCCACTCTTAATGCATGCACCTGGCCTTCCAGGAAAGCCGGCAGCGGTATCTGTTTGAACTTATTTATCTGAAGAGTGCAGCTTTCGCCTTCATCAATTCTTTCATATTGTTCCGGTTCGTTGATAAAATAGGTGTGATATATTCCGGTATCCGTATCCAGTGATTTTTCGAGTCCCTTTTCCACCAGCCGCAATGCCGAATCAAGGAAATCTTCGACATATTGGGTATCTAAAAAGGCCTCAGCCCCACCAAGTCCAAATCGGATGCTTTCCCTGTAACTCTCTTTAAGGATGTTTGATGCTTCCCAATAGGACTGGCTGCTTACGGTGCCTTCATGTCCCTCTTTCGGGAGCAGCTCCCGGATACCGGAGATAAAAATTCCAAGCTCGACAGGTACTTTTATGCCGCCTTTTCCGCCTTTAAATTTCTTAAACCATTCTTTGATCATTAGAATCAGCCTTTTGAGTTCAAAGGTTTCACAGGTGGAAGAGCCAAACAGGCCGGGCAGCCCGTTAAGCGCATCATTCCAGTTAGGCCTGCCGGCTTCCATCTCTACTCCCGTACCATGAGCATCCAAAGATGCCAGCTTGTTGACACAGATGCACAGCAGCTTTACCCATAGTGTCGTATGATATATGGGGCCATATCCGTTACCGGTCCGGGCTTTATTTCTCTCGTACTCCCTGGCTTCAATCATTCCAAGCTTCTTCACGTCTCTCTCAAGTGTGTTGAATTGCCTGGGACGGTTATTAACCAGCACATACCTTTTTCTCCTGGGAACTACGTAGTATTCATCGTCATAAAAGCTGAACAGTCCTTCCTCCTCCAGCAATGCTGCCATCCTGTCCGGGTACAGCGACTCATAGCTCTCCAATAAGTCCAGGTTATAGTGCCAGTGGTCGCTCCAATAACCTTCCCCGTGCTCCGCCTCTTCCAGCTTTCCGCTTTGAAGGATTACGGTACTGAGAAACTCGCGTACAGGTATCCTGAGTATTATTTTTTCCATATCAATGTAAGACAGCAGGGTATGGGGTAAAAAAGGTTTTTTCAGAAATTGCACTAGCCCATCAAGCTTTGCATCCTCCTCCTGCATCAGAGAAGCAAGCCCCCGGGCATCACCGTCGTACCGGTAGCTTACTCCTTTTACAATAAGGGGATTGTAGCCGTCCATCTTCATAAGGTTCAAAAAATAGACAATATTAAATAGACCGGTATCGGGATTGAACCAGGAATCATTGCGCCTGTTTTGGTTGATATCCCTGTAGGCTCCATTCCCCTGGGAGTAATATTCCGGCATTAGCCTGAAAGAGTTGTAATCCCTTTCCGGATCTCCGTGCCTTCGTGAATAGGCATGGAACACATCCCGCTTTCCTCCCGCCTCAATGCTTACAGGCAGTCCTCCCCGAAGAACATTGTCCAGGAAATTCTGCCTGCAGTAGGAATTGAATTCCTTGCTGCCGGAGTTTATAAAAGCCTTGTCCATGATCTCCCTGATGATTTCCCTGCTTCTCTCCGCCTTACCTGTAAAGTAATCCCGGGTAAGATATCCTCCAATCAGACGATTCAAGCTGTCCAGACTCTTCATATGACCGACAAGCGAGTATACCGTCCTGCTTTCACCACGGCCAAGCTCCAGTGCGGCATATCCCATGGCGCATGCCGTTTTGTTAAAGCTGCACTGCTCTTCGGCTGCGGGTACTCTGAACTTCTCTTTGCAGAACTCATAGGGGAACGACATATCACTGACATGGCCGAATATCAATGCCGGGTCGATAACCGGCTCCAGCATTACCGTTCCGCCTGAACCCTCATAAAAGCCGGCATAAAAGTTTCCTGCCTGTATCTGAACAACTTCGGGCCGATCCTCTGCATTAACCTTCAATCTGAAATACGGAGCCTTTCGTTCCAGGTTCTCTACCAGTGCCCAGGCTTCTATGGTCCTGCTCATATTTTTCATATACGCATCCCACATACCATAAGGAGTAATGACAGGCATACCGTCCATTAGCTCTATGTGAACGGTACCGGGTCCCATATTGGTGATTTCCACGGTTCGGGCCAGCGCCGCTGCCGGCTCTTCCGGTACGGTAAAATATGAAATGACGGTCTTTATCCCAAGGGTCTTATTGATCTCCTCTATACGCAGATCCCACGGGCTTATGACCATTTTATTCCGAAGCATGTATCCCAGGTTTTCCCGGGACTCGCAGAACGGCTCATAAAAGCTGTCCCGCAGCTCGCTCGAGATTTTCATGAAGGTCCTGAAGCCCTGGGTGGCAACCTGCCGGCAGGCTTTGTTAAAGGGCTGAAATTCCATGATCGCCCCGTCCTTGCTCTCCGTCCCGAAGCTGCATACCGCCTGGCCCCGGTTTACATAGAAGCACCAAAGCGGAATACCCAGTAAGCCGGCAATCCCCGGAAGAAAATTTGAAAAAGCACGTGCTCTTGTGTAATTATCTATAATGAATTTTAAATCCTCTTTGTCATCAATATGATACCGTACTGTCCTATCCATAAAATCATTCATTTTATGCCGCCCCCTTACTGTGAAATATCAAACCGGCTAGTATCAACGCTTATACACCCAGGCTTATGTCTAGCCTTGCCTCCCCGTCATCCGCCAGCCGGCTTAAAACCTGTTCTGATATAGCTATGAAGCCTTCTTCATTCATTAGCTCCTTGATGCAGCTTCCATTCAGGAGAGCCTCTTTTATATGGTAATATGGATAATCAGCTTTTGTCGGATTCATGTACCTGATTGTTACCCTTTTCCCCCGGAACCATGTACAGGCTGATGCCGCGCCGTCGCTGCCGAATTGCTCACCCATAAGCCTGGGCTGAATGACAAGATCCCCGCAGTCGCCCCGGATACCATACATCTCGTTCAGAACCGTCAGCATGAGCCAGCTTGCAGAGCCGGTCAGGTAATGGTACATGCCTTTTCCTTCAGGCGTAAAATACTCGGGGATACCGGGATAAATTCCATTCTTCCGCATATCCGTCGACAGACCGTAGAGAGATTTGAACACCTCATAGGCCTCTTTGGCAAAGCCTCTTTTATACAAGGCATTCATATACATTACCACCATATGGCAGAATACCGAGCCATTCTCCTTTTCACCGTAGGCAAAGGCAAAACCCCTGCCGAAATTGAGCCTATTGGCGCCCAGGTCTGTATTCAGCCTGTAGCCGCCTGTTTTAGGCTCCTTCAAATATTTTCGGCAGGACGCATAAGCTTTTTCCACCCTGTCTTCCGAAGCCAGCCCGGACATGGCAGTGAATACCTGAGCCGTGAGATTCATTCTGATCCCATCCTCAAAATCCCCGTCAACCCTCTGACCGTCATCATTGTAATAGCCGTTGAAGAAACCGTCTCCTTCTGCAGTCTCCACCCACTCCTGCCGGTTGATCCGTTCTTTAAGCCATTTGCCCTTCTTCTTAAGGTCCCGGCTGATATCCACAGTTTTGAGGGATGCCTTTCGCCCCGAGATGTGTCCGCAGCTTACCACTTTCAAATAGGAATCCAGCAGAGAGGTTTTATAGGCAATATTATCATAATCTGCCTCTCCGGTTAAGGTATCAAGCAGCATGCACAGTTCCTCAAAAAGCTCAAGCCTTTTAATGTCCAGCCTGCTGTCCAGAACAGATAGCAACTCCGACATGCTGAGGAGGTTACCGGCATATAAAGCTGAGAAAGCAGTACTTTCGCCTCTCTTTCTTGCCATATCAATGGTGTCGTTCCAATCCCCGCCCTCAAGCCGGATCATGTTATGTTCCCCCACGTTGAAGAAGCTGGTGAGGTGCTGCACCAGGATATGTTCCAACACAGTTCCCGAATAAAGCTTGCCGTCCTCGGTCTGAAGATTTTTACCCTTTTCTTCGCTCCATAGGCTGTACCTGCCTGCTGCCCGCATTATAAGGCCATCTCTGAAATACACCTGCTTTTCCATTAAAAAGCCGAAGTCTCCGCTGTTGTCGATATACAGCTTTGCAGTGAGGTATGGCCACGCTCCGTGGTCCATCCATACCCGGGGGATATTGTTCCTGTCTGCTATAAACTCCCCGGATTTTGAGCCGATAATGGTGGCGTTTGTCCCATCCACCCTTACACCTGCAAAGTTATTGTAAAGCATAGCTCTGACGTTTTCAGGATTTTGAAGGATCAGTGACAGGCAGTCCTGCCAGAGGTCCCTCCAGCCTCTGCCTCCCTTGCCGTAATCATGGTGGGGCAAAAAAGAGCAGCCGTAAATTTTTCTCAGCACCGGCTGTACAGCTACCCATTTCATCCAGTTCGAGAAGCTGTCAAGCCCCGATGAAAAGGTGGTGTTATTTACATGTGTACTCCAGTATTTACTATTCTCCTCAAATGCCTGCATGACTTTGCCGGCAGTATTATATCTAGGATATACGGCATCCGTTTCCCGGCTGTCACGGCAAGTGCCGATAAGCAGGATATAACCTGCCTGCTCTCCAGGTTTCAAAAGCTTATCCTTAAACCTGAGGGCGCCCATATACTCCTTTCCCTCAAGGCTGCCGCCGTCAAACAAACCTGGTTCCAGATTCTTCACCACTGCTTCCGGCCAGTCATAACAGCCGTTTTTCCCTGCAAAGCTGTGTGCCGACGGTATGGAACCCACCGGTATTGTGCCGTCCGCTTCCGTCCCTAAAATATAACTGCCTGTTTCATTATACCGGTGTCCGCGTTCATCGAAAATGATCACAGGTTTGGTGAATATCCCGCATTCCAGCTTTTCCAGCCTGTTTACAAGTGAAGTCACATGCCTGTGATCCCTGATGTTTTCCGCCGATCTTCCATACAAAGGTATGGCCGATGTAGGCGTTATGCATATTTCTTCCTGTCCCTCGTTAAAAAGGGTGACATACATGATCTCCACCCTGTCCTCATTGGCAGGTACGAAGCTCAGGACCTGTGCGGCAAGCCCGTATTCCGGATCCCTGTAATAAAGCCTGTGCCAGAGGAATCCCGCTTCAATGGTCCTTTCGGTTTTGTCCTTCCCGGTATACCGTCGTGAAATCTGTGCGGCGGAATTGCCTGACGCAGACCAGGCACCTTTCCCATGAATATAAAACCAAAAATTTCTGGCACCTCTGGAATTATAAAAGTCTTCGACAGTTACCGGAGGCATGATGAAATGGCTTTGCCCCGTCTTGCTGTCGCCGTTAAGCACAGGCGTGACGGAGCACATCATTCCCGCTTCATTGCAGAGCGGAAAATACAGCTCATTAGCGGCTGAAGGGCCGGCTAATCTGAATGTGCCATTGTCATCGATAAATTCAAACCTGTCCATGCTATCCATTTTAATCATCCTTTACTGGGGACTAGTACTACAACGAAAACTTCTTTTTGATACGGCATTTATGCGCCTTGCGGAAATAATCGCAAAGCTTTAATGCGTTATTTCTGCAAGGATGATTCGGTTGTTTTCGTTGTAGTATTAGTTTAACTTTTTATTTAATTTTTGCATTTCCGCGGTAAATTCGTCCGGTCCAAGCCGTCCTGCAAAAATATCCGCCACAAGATTTATATGCGTCTGAGCTTCGGAAGCTGTAAGAAATGTGTCCCAAGCCAAAACAAACCCCGAACTGTTTTTAAGCATCTTTGATATGTCTACCGCCAGCGGATTCACCTGGGTTTCGTCAACCTCCACTTTCCATGCAGGGATTCCTGCACCGGAAAGATAGCTTTCCCTGCAAAAGCTTTCGTCTATAGCTTTCAGGGCTGATGCAGCTTCTTCCTTATGCTTTGTGTTTATGCTTATCATGAAGGTGTCTATGGCGCCGCCCAAAAAGCCGTTTGAATCACCGCCGCCATCTTCCAGAACCGGAAAATTCCGGGCCGTTACCTTCCCCTTGACAGGGCATCCGATTTCTTCAAGGGAGCCCGCAAGCCAGCTTCCATTATAGTACATCGCCGCCCTGCCGTGTTTAAAGTCTTCTTCCGCTTCATCGCGGGTAAGATCCATACATTTGCTGTCGAAGGCCCCTGCCTTGATCAGTTCGACCAGTTTTTCAGCCGATTCCCTGAATTCCGGCCGGTCAAAAGAGGCTTGTTTGTTGAGCGCCAGATTGCACATCTTTGTCCCTGCCGTCCGGATAGCCAGTATGTTCTGATAGAATATACCCGGCCATCCATCCTTTTCACCTACTGCCATAGGCGTTATCCCTTCATCCCTGAATCCCTTGACTGCTGTAAGGAGTTCGTCATACGTGCCGGGAATTTTTATGCCATATTTTTCAAAAAGCTCCTGATTGCAGTAAAACACGCCGGCAATCATATAAATGGGCAATCCGTATATCCTGCCTTTATAGGTAAAGTTGTCCAGACCTCCCGGCAGCAGCCGGTCCTTTGTGCCGTCATTCAGGTATTCATCCAGGGGCAGGACCTTTCCGGCCTCCACAAAAGACCTGGCAAAGCCTGCTCCCCAGCAGTAGAATATATCCGGTGCTTCGTTGACAGCGATTGCAGTCCGGATTTTTGTCTTATAGGTTTCGTTTTCCGTAGCCTCGACTTCTATTTGAATGCCGGGATTTGCAGTATTCCAATCCCGTACTGCCTTTTCAAAGGGTTTTTTGTTGGATTCCGAATCCGTCACCCAGATATGCCATAGCTTAAGCATAACCTGTTTCGGACTGTTTTCAGCTTTATAACTTGAGACCTTATTGCTGCCCGGTATCTCGCCGCAAGCAGTAACAGCCAAAGTGAAAACAAGCATCAATATCACAAGCAGTCTGTTTTGCTTCAAGTTACCCATAGTTAAGCTCCTCTTCCGTTTATCAAGATTTTACATTTATATAATACCTTAAATTACCAGAAGAGTGAAGCACAAAATCAAGCTTTGATTGCGCCGGCTACTACTCCGTCAATAATATACCTCTGCAGGAAGAAATACAAAAGTACCAACGGAGCTGCAACCATGACCATTGCCGCCATCTGCAGGGTGGTATCCACCTGGTACTGGCCCTGGAATGCCCACAGTCCTCTTGTGACAGGAAATAGCTCGGATTTGGAAATATATATCAATGCCCTCACGATATCATTCCATATGCCTATGGCTGTAAGAATCGCCATGGAAGCAATTGCAGGCTTCATCAGCGGGATTAGTATTTTAAACGCATATCTGAAATACCCGCACCCATCCATTGACGCAGCCTCATCGAACTCAACGGGAATATTTTTCAGGTAGGATACGAAAAATACAAGCGGAATTCCGCCGCCGCCCATAAGTCCCAGCATGTATCCCAGCCGCGTGTTATAGAGGTTAAGCTTCAGGATGAGCTGGAACTGCGGTATGGTCCCGTCAGGCAGGAAAAGCCCCGCCAAAAAGAAAGCATAGATCACTCCTACAAATTTAAGATATTTCCTGCATATTGGGAAAGCCAAAAAAACAGCCATTAATATTGAAGCCGTGGTACATATCGCCAGGTAAAAAATGCTGTTTCCCAGATAGGATGCAAAATTTGCCTTTTTAAAGGCAGTCGCATAATTTTCAAAATGAAGCTGCGTACTGATAGACACAGGATTCTTCATGTAATCCAGCTTTGTCATAAATGAAATATTCAAGGTGTAAAAAAGCGGGAAAAGGTAAACCACCATCAGGAAAACGATAAATAAATAGATTATGAGTTTCAGACCGATACGCTTTTTCATACTTCCAGCTGCCTCCTTCCCACTGTGCGCTGATAGATCAGCGTTGCCGCCAATATAAATACAAACAGCACCATTGCCCAGGTAGCTCCAAAGCCCTGCCTCATGGTACCGGCTCCGGACCCCGCATTGAGATTGAAGCCCCAAAAGATGACACGGGCTGCCATCGTTTGCGTTACCATGTTTTTACCGCCTGTTGTAAACAATATGATCTGAAAGGACTGCAGGGATCCGATAACTGCAAGCAGCAGATTTGAGTTGATGGTTGGCCACAGCATGGGGAATGTGATGTGCTTGAAAACTTTCCAGTCGGTGGCGCCATCGATTCTTCCGGCCTCATAGAGTTCATTTGGTATAGATTGGAGCCCTGCAAGGTTGATAACCATCGAATATCCCATAGCCATCCATATCTGACAGAATATTATCAGCGGTAAAGCCAGACTGGAACTGGTGAAAAATCCGCTGGTCACGCCCAATAAGCCTAAAAGTTTGGAAACAGGTCCGTCCATGGGATTCATCACTGCCAGCCAGGTGAGTGACGTAACAAGCACCCCTAGCACCACCGGAAGAAATATTACCGCCCTGTAGAAATCTTTGCCTTTGATAAGTTTCGTATTAAGAGCCAAAGCGATCGGAAGTGCAATGGCATTCTGAAGCACAGTCACATATCCGCAAAACATCAGGGTGTTTTTTACCACCTGCAGCAAATCTCTCTGACTCTGCTGCACAAAAAATTCCCTATAATTTGCAAGTCCGATGAATTTCCAGGGTACGCCGGGGACACCGCTTATGTCTGTAAATGATAGCACAAAGGTCATCAGGGAAGGTCCGAGTCCCATAGCAACATAAAACAGGATTGCCGGCAGCATTCCCAATAACAATGCCCATTTATTGAAGGAAGTTTTATTTACCCGCATACTATCGCCATCCTTTATAAAATCGGTAGAAAACCAGGGAACATCCTACCCCGGTAAAAAAGCGGGGAAAGGTTCAGGAACCCTCCGGCACCAAGGAACCGTTTCCCCGATATACTGCTAAAATAGTACTGTTACTTTATCGCTGCAATTGCTGTTTCCCAGTCTTTCTGCGCAAGCTCGGCCAGTTCCTTTACAGAACCCACTGTGCCGCCCAAAGCCTTCAGGAGGTTTATGTTGAAGCCCTGTCCGTCTCCATATTGTCCTACACCTTTGGGTTTAACAATATTCTTTTCCCATGAGGGCATGAAGTTTGTATTTTTATCTGCCATGGAATTAACGAATTCACTGGATGAGCTGACACCCGGCATCGTCGGGAAGAATCCGCAAGTGCTTACGAAAGGAGTATAGTTTTCCTTTTGTGAAAGAAAATCCATCCACATCAAGCATGCATCCTTATTGGCTGTTTTTGCGAAAATATTGAACTGCATATCATATTTACCCTGCAGCTGATTCGGTTTTTGATCAGTATCACCCGGGAAGGCAAAATATCCATATTTAAAATCGGGATCAAGCGGCGCGAATGCACCGGCATTCCATGTACCGTCGATCATCATGGCTGCTTTTCCTGCCACAAGCCTGCCGGGGGCATCCGAATATGCAATGGACATTACATTGGGTTCCAGCCAGGAGATCAGTTGGTCCAACCTGTTCCAGGTTTTCATTGCCTGATCGTCATTTAATTTTCTTGTACCTGTCCACAGGCCCTTTGCAAATGCGGTAAAATCAGTTTCATTCGCACCTACTACCCCGCTTATACCAACGGAAGTAAGCGGCCAGGTGTCTTTTGCGCCGACGGTGATGGGATTGATGCCCTTACTTTTCAAGGTTTTGCATATGTTCTCAAAATCTGCCCATGTGCCTGGTTCGGAAAGGCCATTATCTTCAAATATCTTTTTGCTGTAGAACAAGCCGTTGTATCCCACTGCTCCCATATCCAGGCCATATACCTTGCCGTCATAGGAAACTGCGTTCTTTATCATGTTAGGATCCCAGTTGGCGATAAAGGGCTGATCCGTTATGTCAAGATATGCACCGGATTTGATAAAGGTAAGCCATGCCGGATCATCGGCACCCTTTGTAAAGTCCTGGGGAAGAGTGTCAAAAGCTGAAATGTTGGAGATGAGATCTACGTTTGCTGCAGCAATTCTTGTCTGCAAAAGCGTTGGATAATCATTCGCAGGAGCGGTATCTACCGTTATCTTACTATTGGGATACTTCTCTGTAAAAGCTGCATTTAGATTATCAATGGCTTTTTGGTTTGATTCCTGAATCCAGGTGATCATTGAAAGGGTAAAAGGTTTGATATCCTCTTTGGCAGTGGTTGCCGCAGTGGCAGCCTGGCTATTGCCAGCTGCATTTTCCGTATTGCTTCCTTCCGTATCGGCACTCTTGCCGCCGCATGCCGCCAGCGAGAAAACCAATGTCAGGGCCAAAAGAATTGCGAGTAATTTTGCCGTACCGTTCAACCTTTTTCTATACATATTTGACCTCCTTAAAATATTATTTCCTCTGTGTCAATGCGGGTTTATCATTGCACAAGGACTATGCCTCAATGATAAAACAGAACACCTGGCATCGGAAGATACTGGTTTTTCTAAAAAGGTCAAATTTTTTACTATCTTGTTTTTTTTGTATTTAATGGCTATTGATTAATTCTTTTTTGTAGTCATTTACCGACATTCCCGAATACTTTTTGAAGCAGATACCAAAGTAGTGGGGGTCGACAAAGCCCACGTCCCAGGCGATCTGATATGCTTTAAGGTCGGTTTCCCTCAACAGCTTCATTGCCTTTTCCAGTCTCGCCTTCGTGAGATATTCCACAAAGGTCTGGCCCGTTTCCTGTTTGAAGACCCTGCTCAGGTAACTGACATTTATGAAGAAGGCCTTGGCTGTCCCTGAAAGTGTAAGCTCGCTGTCGGAAAGGTTCTGGAAAATATAGTCCCGTATCTGCTGTATTGTTTGGTTGACTTTCTTGCTGCGTATGCCTTCAATGGCCTCCGTTGCTGCGGCTATGAGACTTTTCAGGTAGTCCTTCAGTTCAGGGAAGGTATCCAGCCTGAAAACCTTCTCAAAGGGCTGGCTGCCGCCAAAGATATCCTTGATGTCGATGCCGGTTTCTGTTGTTACGTTTAGAACAGCCGATACAATGCTGGAGGCTGAGGTACGTATGGAATCTATACCGCTCTGGAAGCCCGCATTCCCTTCATTGAACATCAGCTCAAGAGTTTCTATCGCCTTTCCCTTCATTCCCGTTTTGATGGAAAATACCAATGCGTCGGATAAATCCTCCTCCATCCGTCCTCTTCCATGCGCAGAAAAATTAATATCACTGAAGCCGATGACCTGGTTTTTCCCGGCGATCACCTTGTAATCCAGGGCATTGCAGGCTTCCCTGTAAGAAAGCATAATTTTATCGCTGCCTTCATAACTGCCGCCGATTCCAATACATATAAAGCATTTCATCCTGTTTATCAGCATGGTCATCAGGTTTTCAGCGCAAGCAGCGGTATCTACGGTTTTATCCGTATTTAATATCACTGTTCTCTGGCTGTTGTCCAAAAACACATTTACATAGTCATCTTCTTTGAAGTATAGAGAAACCAATTCCGTACAGCGCATTTTTAAAAGCAGCATCTTTTCTTCTCCGCCCGATTTCTCCGTATCGGTATGAAGTACCTCTACCAGCACTACCTGGCAGAAAGCCGGGCCAAGGCGTATTCCATAATAATCGAGACGCCGCTGAAGGTCTTTACTGTCAGGTTTTTTCTGAATAAGCTCATTCAGCAGCCTTTCCCTCAGAAATGGGAGGTTTTCCTCCAGATGCTTTTTCAAACCGGCATATTCATTGATCCGGCTTCTTTCGGTTTGTATCTTCTCTTTCAAACCGAGTGCAACCTTTATTATTTCCTCATCATTGATGGGCTTGAGCAAAAAGTCTGCAATGCCTATTTTTATGCCCCTTTTTGCATATTCAAATTCCTCATAGCCGGTCAGTATGACGATTTTGATGGAAGGAAACCTTTCAAAGGCGGTCTTGGCGAACTCGATTCCATCGATATAAGGCATGCAGATATCGGTAAACACCACATCCGGAGTTAACTGCTCGATGAGGTCCAGCGCCTCCTGAGCGCAGGAGGCTTCACCTACCACTTCATAGCCGATTTCCTGCCAATTGATACACTTTTTAAGCAGGTCTCTGACCAAATCTTCATCATCCACCAGCATAACCTTAAGCAATTCATCCGACATTTTGACCTCCTGCATTTCTTTCATTTTCAACAGGTATGCTGATAACCACCTTCGTCCCGACATACTCGGTGCTTTCTATGGAAACCAGATCATTTACCCTGTAGAAAATCCTGAGTCTTTCAATCGTACCCTTTAAGCCGTAGCTTACCTTCGTATCGTCATATTTCCCTTGCAGAATCTTATTCAGCAGCTCTTCGCTCATGCCTACCCCGTCATCCTCAATCGCCAAAACTATAAGCTCCCCGCAGTATTTTGCCGATATATGGATGTTTCCGCACTCACCTTTGAGCTTTATACCATGGTATAGGGCATTCTCAACCAGCGGCTGCAGTATCAGCTTCAATATCTTATATTTTTTAACGCACTCATCGATATCGTAGCTTGCAGTAAATATGCTGCCGTAGCGCAGCTGCTGGATGGTCAGGTAGTTTTTTACCACATCAAGCTCTTCGCCTATTGTAATTACCTCGCTTCCCCGGCTCAAGCTGGTCCTGTAATAGCTGCCAAGGGCCTTAAGGGCGCGGTAGGCTTCATCGTTTCTCCCCGAAAGCGCCAGAGAGCTGATGGCATCAAAGGTGTTATAAAGAAAGTGAGGCTTGATTTGAGCCTGCAGGACATCCAGTTCCGCTTTCCTCTTCATTCGCTGATCCTCTACAACCCGGTTTATCAGGTTTTGTATCTGGGAGATCATAATGTTGTATACATCCCTCAGCTTGCCGATCTCATCATTGCCGGCCCGGATATCCACCTTCTTGAACTGTCCCTTTTCTACATCCTTCATAGACAGCATCATTTTTTTGATGGGTGTTGTAATGATGCGTGATACTACAATGGAGCCAAGAAACAGCAGCAGGCTGTTTACTGCTATTACAAGCAGCGCTATTGCACTGAATATGCTCGACTCCTTGGACATTTCATCAAACGGCATCAGGCTGATAATTGTCCAGTCATACTTTTCCACATTTAAATAGGAAATGAGGTAGTCTTTCATTCCCACCCTCGAAACTAATGAGTTTTTGTTCCCTGCATTGTTCAATATCCCTTTAACATCAATTGATACGGGATTGGTAAAATTTACGATGTTGGTCCCTTTTCCATTCATGATCATTATATCGGTGTCATATTTATTGATGATGTCCTTATAGGAGTCAACAAAGGATTTTTCCGATATGTTGAGAATCAGGACCCCTATTGGCTTTTGGCTATAGATGTCGTTAATTTCCCTTATGAGTGAAATATAGGTTTGATCCGGTGTATCCTCGAATATACCGCCGGCATTAAGTCTCAGAATGTACCCTCCCTGCGCGTTGATTGCATCGGAATACCAATCTGCCTTTGTGATGTCATCATATTTCATCCTTTTCAGGGGAAGCTTGTCGATCCCGTAGCGCTGATTATTGTTGTCATAGATATAGATAGACGAGATAAACGGGAAAGCTTCGATAAATTTTGAAATGTATGCATTAACCCTGCGCTGGGATTGAAGGTCTACAGAAATTATGTCTCTGTCGTCCAAATCCTGCACAGAGCTGGTCCTGACCTCCGGCATGGTGTTTCCGCTTCCCTGACCCTTGAGGGGCTGCTGCACCTCATCACTTGACAGAATTACAGTGGAGAGATTTTTAGAATTTTCTATCATGGAATCTATATTGGAATTGATGGAGGACAGTGTCTGAATAGCAACATTGCTTACCTTGGCCCTCATGGTGCCGGAATAGATTTTCTGGTAAAGAATGCTGCTGGATAAAACGGAAAAGACAAGCAATATTGAGTAAAACACCATGATTTTGGTGCTTATTCTAAAATTGCCAAACCTGTCCTTCATTTTCCGTATGATTTGTTCAAGACCGGATGGCATAATGCACCCAACCTCCATCCTTCCAGTCTGCTTCAGGCCTTTTGGGCAAAATTGCCTGGACCGTCACCGATTGATCGCCACAAATTACCAGAATAAATAATTCGACATTAATTTATATTATCCTTCTTTTTACAAATATGCTATAGCAAAGTTTTACCTATCGCATGGTGATGTACGTCAATAAATGTATTATATATAATTGCAACCCTCCCTTAATTTGCAGCCTTCCCGAATTTTGTGTAAACCCAGGGATAATACGGATTACTAATATTTTATAAAACAGGGAAACCTAAGAGTATGAAATATTATCATCAATAGAGGTTATAGATGAATTTAGGATTGATATCTTTATTTATACCTATAATTGTTATCGCGCTGGCTATTATCACTAAGAGGATCATAGTCTCATTGATAACGGGTATCGTGATCGGCGGAATTTTACTTGAAAAAGGCAATATTGTCCAAGGCGTCGTATCGGCGTCTGATCACCTGATCAAGTCAACGGCTACGGCTGAAAATGTTTATATCATATTCTTCTTGTTCCTGTTCGGCGCATTTGCCGAGATCATGAAGCTGTCCGGGGGAATCAAGGGCTTTGCCAATATGACCGGCAGATACATTAAAACAGAAAGAGGAGCGCTCAGCGCCATATGGGCAGTCACACCCGCCACGTTTATCGACTGCTGTTTTCATGCCATCGCAACAGGCACGGTCGGAAAAGCGCTGAATGAAAAGGTGGGTGGTAACAAGCGGAAGCTGGCTTTTGTCGTGAACGTCACCTCATGTCTGCTGATTGTCCTCATACCGTTTGGTACGACATATATCGGATATATCATCGGCGTGCTCGGTTCCTCCTTCAACAAGGCCGGCCTGAATCAATCGGCATACCTCACCTATTTGAAAAGCATTCCGTTCAATTTCTACGCAATCACTATGATATTGATTAGCATCGCGGCGATTGCGTTCAATTTTGGATTCAAGAAAGAGATAAAAATGCAGGCCGAGGATTCTGATTTCGAGAAGCAGCACGGGTATGATGAAGCCCACGAGCAATGTGCGTTTGAAGAAAAAGCTCCCCCAAGGCCCTTCAATCTCATTTTGCCGCTAGCATTTCTCATCCTATCGACGTTTTTTCTGCTTTGGCTGACTGGTAAGGGGCAGGGTCGCGGCTTATTTGACGCCATTGTTAACGCTGACTTTGAGAAGTCAATATTTGTTTCGGCACTGACAACGATGATTTTAACTGCATTGTTTTATTTGTTTCAGAAAGTGCCGCTCAGGGAAATAGAAAGCCATTTTTTATCCGGCGGGGGCGAAATGCTGCCACCCATCATCGTACTGATCTTGAGTTGGGGGTTATCCAGCATCATCAGCGACCTCGGCTTTGTCGACTTTATTTCCGGAGCAGTCACGTCAAGTCTGCCGAAGTTCCTGCTGCCGGCAGCCGTTTTTTTGATCGGTTGCTTCTCATCCTATTTTATGGGCTCTGCCTGGGGTACCTGGGCGCTCATTATGCCGATAGCGCTGCCTATCGCCGTGTCGACGGGTTCAAATATTCCACTCATGGTCGGCGCCGTGCTGGCCGGCGGTTCGCTGGGGGATAACGCGTCACCCCTTGGCGAAACTGCGATTCTATCGTCCACAATATCGGAAATTCCTCTGATGGAACACGTAAAGTCGCAGCTGCCATACAGTCTAGCTGGTGTCGCTATGTCAGCTGCACTGTTTTTAGTTTTCGCTTTGGTATTGAAATAAAAGATTCAATACAATTAGCTATTCTTGTTCTTATCCATGTGAGGTACAAAGCGAAAGAACCCCTTATAGCTCAGATGTTCATATACTTTGCATTTCAGAAAAACATATCCCGTACATTCCTTAATCGTCCAACAGCTTTTCTGTTTTGGTCAAAAATATCTGCAGTGCCTCACTGATGTCAATGTTCATACGTTCAGCTAAAATAATCAACCACCATATGCATTCGCCAAGTTTATGTTCCAGCTCAGACAATGTATCCGCGCCTTTGGGCCAACGCCCCTGCTGGGACATTGTCAGACGGCCGACCAAACCGGCGTCTGTCAGGAAGGCCAATGCATCTTCCTCTACCGTCCATTCTTTTTCATGATACTGTCTTTCTAATTGATGATATCGTTTTCTCAGTTGAACAGAACGTTCAATTGCCTCACTAAAGTTCATATTTTTCATATGCACAGCTCCTTTTTTAGAGATATTTAGGTTCTATGCTTTATTGTACCATGTTAAAATTGACAACAGTCTGGCATATTAAAGAAAAATTTATCGATTCTAGTCCTAAAATCAAGGGCATTTTCAAAAACACCGAATGTCATCCTGTCATCTATGAAACGCCCCAAAAGGATCCTCTATGCTTCATTGCTCCGCACAGTAAGACAGTTCCTTTTTTCTATTGTCAGATATACCGTTTGTCCAGGCTCAAACAATTTGAAGCTGCGGAAAAGCACATCAATCTGCAGCTCAATTCCGGCTATTTTTACCGTATACCTGAGTACATTTCCATGCGGAATGAATCCTACCACAACGGCAGTAAGCTGATATGCATTTAATCCGGGTGATTGGGGTTCGGCGGAAATCTCCACTGTCTCCGGACGAATGGCAAGGTCACATCCGTCAGGGCTGTTTTCTCCGGTAATTGCATTGAATTCATCAGGGTTCAGTATGTTGTAATGACCTATGAAACCGGCTGCAAACCTTGTTTTTGGCGTTGTATACATCTCAATCGGATGTCCGGACTGTTCTAATTTCCCACCGGAGAATAAATGAATAATATCGGACATGATCATCGCTTCATCCTGGTCATGGGTAACAAAGACCAGTGTGATTCCAAGCCTCTTCTGTATTTCCCTTATCTGGAACTGAAGAGCCTTGCGCAGCTTGGCGTCAACGGCGGAGAGCGGTTCATCCAGAAGCAGGACCTTCGGCTTCATAACAATTGAACGCGCCAGTGCCACACGCTGCTGCTGTCCGCCTGAAAGCTGAGCGGGATACGCTTTTTCCTTACCTTTCAGGTCTACCATTTCAATCACTTCTTCAACATACTTTTTTATGTCGGTGGATGCCTTTTTTTGCAGCTTAAGTCCAAAGGCGATGTTTTCATTAACCGTCATATTCGGAAACAAGCTGTATTGCTGAAATACCATCCCGACATTTCTGAATCGCGGGTCCAGGTTTGTTATATCCTCGCTGTCCAGTATAACCCGTCCCGAGGCAGGCGTCTCCAGCCCGGCAAGTATCCTGAGCAGGGTAGATTTGCCACAGCCCGAGGGCCCCAGCAATGTCACCAGCTGCCCTTTTTCAATATCAAGGTTAATGCTTCGCAGTACATGATTGCTGCCAAAGCTTTTATTGATGTTTTCGAACCGTATATAAGACATGTGTTATTCCTCCTTTTGTGCAAGCAGTCTTTTATTTAGGCGGCCATACAGGGATAATGCACCGTTTGTCATCAGAAGTGTCAAAGCAAATAAGATGCATACGACCGCACTGCTGATCTGCCCGGATTCAAAAAGAAGCCTGTAAAGATATATCTGAGCGGTTGTATAATAACTGCCGGCAATGATATTGACGATTACAAAATCACCGAACAGGATTGAGACTGAAAGCATAACGGATACCGTAATCCCAGGTACAATGTTGGGTACAATGACAGCAAAAAACGCATGGAACCGGCTAGCACCCAATACCTGGGCCGTTTCCAGCAGTAACGCGGCATTGATGCTGTTCAGGCTGTTTTTAATTCCCCGGTATAAGTATGGCAGCACAACGATGCAGTAGGTCAGGATAAGCATAACAATTCTGTTGGAGAGAGGCTCGGGAAGACCGGAATAAAGGGACAGCACACCAATAGCCAGGATAATGCCCTGAATGGCATAAGGAATGGTGCAGAAAATCTGCATGTATTTATCCAGCCATGGGAGATGTACAGTAATAACATACATTGCCAGCAGTATGAGAATTGTACAAATGATAACAGGAACTACAGAGATAATGAAGGTGCGTAAAATCGGAAGAAGGAATCCGGAATCGGAAAACAGCTTTACATAAAACTTTAATGTAGGCCCCTTGGGCAATACGCTTTTCCACTCGGAGAAGACAGAATAGATAAAGGTCAAAAGCAGGGGTAAGACCAGATAGATACAAAGTGCAACAATGATAACTTTGTTCAGCTTGCTTTTCTTCATGCCCTTTCTCCTTTCCGTCTTTTCGAGATGCCATTGCTGATCAGACTGGCAATGACCATAAGTACCATAAGGATTACCGCCAATGCAGACCCAAATTCCTTCCGCTGTACAAGATCCCCTACAAACTGTTCGGATATGCGGATTGGCAGCAGTGAATAATTATTCTGCAGCAATGCATATGCAGTAGCATATGCGGCGATGGCATTTGCAAAAAGCACACTGATAGTCCCCAGTACAGAGGGCAAAATGTTGGGTATGGCCACACGAATCCAGTAATCCAGATTACTTCCGCTCATAAGGTTTACTGCTTCCTTCCATTCAGGACGAAGTCCGTCCATAACCGGAATCAGAAGCAGTGTCGCCAGCGGAATTTGAAAATATACATAGGTAAGTATCAGACCGTTCAGGGAATAGAGATTGAAATCGGCAAGAAATCCAATGCCGAATTGTTTACCGAGAACCACCAGTACCCCCACGTTTCCCATTAATATGATATAGGAAAAGGCTAAGGGGAGGCCTGCAAAATTCGATGTCATGTTTAATACGCCCATAAAAAAATTCCGGAGCTTTTGCGTCGACCCATGGGCGGCTTTCGCTCCGAAAAAGGCAATAATTATACCTGCAAGCGCAGAGACGGCAGAAAGTATGATGCTGTTTACCACCGACTGCCTGTAAAGTCTTTTTGAGAAAATGGCTATATAATTATCCAGTGTTATGCCTCCGGCCTCACTGATAAAGCTTCTGAATACAACCGTAAGCAAAGGAACAATTTCATAAAAAACAACCAGTACCAGAAATGGCAGCAGGGCCAGCAGATAAAAAAAACCCTTCGGCTTTTTACTCATAGAAAAATTTCACCCCCAGGTCAGCAAGCCGTTTCATACCGGTTGGGGGCTGCAGACCAAGCAATGCGCAAATAAGAGGGGCATCCGCCAGTTCTGAAACGGTCTCCTCGCAAAAATTGCCCGGCCTTACCTTTGCGCCGAAAAGATATAACGGGACCTCACGCTGAATGGATGTGTTTCCTCCATGCAAACGATGGGCATTCATTCCGTGATCGGATGTTATGACGACGTTATAGCCTTCTGCAATCCACAATGGCAAAAATGCCGACAGAATGATTCCTGCCCTGGCTACTGCCGTGTTATATTCGGAAGAAGCAACTCCGTGCTTGTGTCCTTCATCGTCTATATTCATTGAGTGTATCAGTAAAAAATCCGGGTTGCATGTTTTTCTTAAAAATTCAGCATCTGTAAACACATGGGAGTCAGGATAGCAGTCTTCGTAATAAAATATACCATTGCAGATCAGACCGTCTCCATTTAGTCGTATGCGGTCGGTTACATACTGGAACGGAGCAGAACAGTAAAGCTCACTTATCCAATAATATGCTGAAGCTGCCGTAGTCAATCCGCTTTTTCGGCAGATGCTGAAGATGGACTCATGTTCCGACCGGCGCACGTCCAGATTATTGCTTATATGGTGGATATGGACCGGCAGACCTGTGAGAATTGTTTCATACATCGGCCGCGATAAGCTCGGAAGTTCCCCCATAATTTTAAATTTTGAACCCAGACCCGACTCCGCCAAATGCTCCGCATAGCCTAAATTTTCGGTGGCTGCTTCAAACCCGCAGCCGTCAAGCAGGACAAGTATTGTTTTTGACATGGCAGTAACCCCTTTATTACATTAATAGTTATGCATAATTGCGGGCAGGAGAGGACATTGATCGTCCTCTCCCCTCCTTGGTTTATATAGGATCACGAAGCGTATGCTATAACCTCTTCCTGCCATTTTGTACCAAGAGTTGAAACGCTATTCTGCCATCCGGCCTGATCTTTTATCATTCTGGCGTTTTTATATTGATCGTTCGCTATAAGTTTTGCAGAAACCTCTGCTGGAAGTGTCACGTCACGTACAGGCTTTGCATAGCCTTTGGCAAGATTAATCTGCCCTTTGTCGCTGAGTATGTATTCACGGGCAAGTGCCGCAGCATTGGGGTGTTTTGCATATGCATTGATTACCGTACAGTATCCGCTCTGTATAGAGGCTTCGGAAGGAATGTTAACTTCTAAATTGACATTGGCATTGTTGGACTTGATCTGATCCCTATAACCAAGAGCATTGTAATCCCATAGGAATGCTAACGCTATTTCACCTTTTTCCAGTCGTGTCATATTAAGCTCACCCAGATCAAGACGGCCTTGTTTGGCAATTTTTTGGAAATAGTCTATCCCGGGCTGTATATTGGTTTCGGAACCGCCGTATGCTATCGCTGCTGCCAAAACGGCGCATTGTGCCTGTGCAGCCTTGGTTACGTCCCCCACAGATACTTTGTATTTGCCATTGAGTATGTCGTCAAAGGAGGTAGGAACTTTGTCAACGAGTTCTTTGTTTACGATCACGGAAATCGTTCCATAATAAGCAATGATCCAGTTACCCTTGTCGTCTTTAGCCCAATCAGGAATACTATCCCAGTAGGTGGTCTTATAGGCAAGTGCAAGGCCCTGTTCTGCGGCCGTAGGTCCAAAAGCCTGCCCTACATCGCCGATGTCCTTGGTTGCGTTGTTTTTTTCGGCTTCGAACATGGCAAGTTCTTCTGCTGAGGACATATCGACATCCGTATGCTTGATTCCGTACTGCCCGGTTATTTCCTTCCAGGTTTCACCCCAGTTTGCCCAGCTGTCAGGCATACCGGCAGAGTTGACTTCTCCTTCGGCCTTTGCATTCTTGATAATATCATCCAAAGAAAGTCCGTTCAGATCCGGGGCTCCTGCCTGGGATGTACCGGCAGCAGTTGTACTTACAACTGCAGAGGTTCCCGATGCGGTGCTGGCGGAAGCATTTGAATCCGCTGAATTTGAGCAGCCTGTAAATAGAAGGAATGCGCCTGATACTATGGCTGCCAGTTTGATTCGTTTATTTTTCATGATTAATTCTCCCCTTACATAAAATTTATGTTTTAAGTATATAGAGCTCAAGTAAAGCTGTAAGCATGCACAAGTAAATTTTTAGTTAATTTCACATAAAAAAAGACACTTGAATTGAGGAGTTCTTTTATCCAAATGTCTTTCTATAAGTTTTTTATAAAATTTAAGAGGAGGTGGTTCATTGCACCGGCAACGATGTCTGCATCCCTATCCATCATCGCATAATCGGCTAAAAAGAAATTCATACTGTTTAATACACACCTTACAAGCTTATTTTTTGTTCAAGTTTCTATAATACTCTCTTTGATGGTGTATTTCATCTTCATCAAATCCAAGTAACTCCAGAAGCTTTTGATGCTGCAAGGGCGAATGCTTTTCAAACTGGGAATGCCATTCCTCCGCCGTGTCTCTTTTTATGCCTGCCGAATTCAATATTGCCAGCCATGTGCTTTCATCAATACTCTTTAGATTTTTATACAAAACACTGTTTTCTAATAATTTAATAATTATATTCTGTTGCTTTTTTACTGCTTCTATTTCTTTATTCAGTTCTCCCAGCCTCTTCAAAAGCAGTGCGGTAACCTCTAAATTTGCTGCATTCAAAAGATTTGCGATTTCAGCTATTGGCACTCCAACTTCCCTAAAAAGCATAATTCTACTTAGCCGTTCCATATCTTCATCATTATACACACGATACCCTGCCTTATTCCTTGCGGATGGTTTGAGAAGGTTTATTGAGTCATAATATAATAACGTACTCCTGGAAATCCCGAATCTGGCTGCAATTTTGCTTATAGATAATTCCATAGACACCTCGTCTTTTCTTTATTTAAGCATATTCTGAAACTCTTTTACAGCTTAACCGTCGGTTCATCTACTCATTAAACGGAAACAGCAGTACTTTGCCGATTAAACTTGAATAAAACAAGACCCAGCATTATAATTAAAATCCCGCAGAATATCAACAATTGTTCATATTTGAACCAATCTAACAGTACTCCGAATACGAGCATTGCAACCGGATAGGTGAAATTCCCTACCGAGCCTATTATGCCGAAGACCCTTCCTGCCATTTCATTCTCAACATTTTTCTGCAGAATCGCACGATAGCAAGTACTAACTCCAACAACCGCAGAGCTCATTAAAAAGAATGTGAAAAAGTATGGAAAAATATCATAGACACTCAAATTGATGAGAATGCCGAATACCGCATAGATCAGGCCGATAAGGCAGATGCCTCCATACATGAATTCCCTTTCCCTGTTGTTTATGTTTATCAAGCTTAGTAAAAAACCTGTTAAAATAACACCCGTCCCATAAAACGACTCAATGTATCCCAGGTTTTGTGCCCCGTTCCCCTTCAAGGTTACGGCAAATACCGGCATTATTACCTGTACTGAACCCACAAAAAAGTGTAAAATGGCAACAACTGACACAATAGAAATTATGCTCCTTTTACTGAAAACATATTTAAAACCATCTAAAATGTTTTCTTTGATCTTTTCCTTAAAATAAGCTTCCTTCAATGCAGGTTTAATGCTAAGCATAGATGTAAGAATGGAGGCTATAAAAAAAGTTAAAGCATTAAACGAAAAAACAAAACCGTACCCCCACCATGCTGCGCAAAGGCCACCTAGCAAAGGCCCCGCAACAAGTGCAATACCGCTGAAAAACTGACTTTTTGCATTAGCTTTGATCAGTTCTTCCTTAGTAACAATCTGTGGGATTACTGCCTGGACTGTAGGATCAAAGAATGCAGAGCATATAGAAAGTACTGCTTCTGCGGCTATGATTATATATAGATTCAATACTCCTGAATAATATGATGCAGCCACCGCAGTTACAACAAGTCCTCTGATAATATCGGTACTGACCAGAAGTGTTTTTCTGCTGAAAAAGTCAATAAACGCCCCCGAAAAAAAACCTACAACGATGGCGGGAGCCATGGAGAAAAACAGCACAAGTCCCATTATCGAAGTTGAGTGCGTGGTCTGAAGAACCCAGTAAGCAAGCGCAAGCGAATAGAATTTATCACCGATTTGCGATATGAGCTGCCCGCATAATAAAAGATAAAGATTTTTATTAATATTCATAATTTTCATATTGGCCTCCTAATTATTATTGCAAAAGAATCTGACAAATACAACTATAAACTATGAAGTAATAGACAGGTCAATAATAAATATAGTTTTAAATTGGAATTGCAATTCATAGTACTGCACCACTCAAACCTTTGACAGAATTGCTCAAATTTCCACATGCCTTGAATGGTCAAAAACATGCCGGCAGAGCCTGGTATCCCCTTGGCGGCCGACATGTTCAGAGTGGTTTTCTGTGTATAGTAGGAGTAACGATCAAAGAAATGTCTTGATTAATTCCGAAAATGGTATTATTATATATAATAGAATCAATTAGAGGGAGGATATCATTTTATGAAAAATCTTGAGAATATTTTATTGAACCCGGTAAGAATGCGTATAGTACAACATTTATCATATTTGAAAAGTGTAACCGTTGGCAAGCTGGTTGAATTGATGAGTGACGTGCCGCGTACCACGTTATACCGGCACATAAATATTCTTTATGAGTCGGGCCTGCTCACAGTAATAAAAGAAGAAAAGGTGCGCGGCACCTATGAACGTGAGTATGCTTTGAATTTTGAACAATTGCAAGAGGGTTTATCGCAAAATCCGATTCAGGAAAGTGTTTATAAATTTATCATGAAAATGCTTTCTGACTTTGAAGGCTACTTCAAAACCCAGGGCACCGATCCAGTAAAGGACCGACTTTTTTTAACGGAGAATACTTTGCTTCTATCAGACGCTGAATTCGAGCAATTTATTGAAGCAATGTTTACGGTAGTAAAAAAATATATGAATTTCTCTGTGGAACAGGGACGTAAGACACGGCTTATTTCAATTATTTCTTCACCGTGCAGCATAAAGGAGGATTCAAATGTCAAGTAATTTAAGGAAATGGTTTGGACTAATTATTACAATTATTTGCTACTATGTTGTCCATGAGGGCAGTCATTTACTGTTCGCACTGATATTCGGAGTATTTCAGAAAGTACGTTTCTTGGCACTTGGCGTACAAGTTGTAATCAATACTTCCGGCATGTCAAATCTACAGCTTGCAGTTCTCAATGTTGCGGGAAGTGTGGGTACCTTGCTCACAGCATATGTGCTGGTGCTGCTAAGAGGACATGTTCTTCTTTCCCACAGTAAACTGCTAAAAGCTGCTTGCTATTATACAACTCTTGGGTTACTGCTTATAGATTCTATCTATCTGTCGATATTATGCGGATTTTTTGGTGGCGGCGATATGAATGGGATTATTTTATTTGGTATCCCAGAAATTGTTGTTCGACTGATGTATGCCCTACTTGGAATCATCAATATTTTTGTAGTGATAAAATATGTTTATCCCGCATATAAGCAAAATTTTAAAGAAGCGTAATAGATAGGCAATACTTTAGCATCCGGTTTTACGCATGTAACGTATCGATTAACCACATCACACATGCCTCAAGCCCTTTATTTACAAAGGCTTAAATCTTCTCTATCAGGCAACAGACCTCTGTATGCCAATAAAGATGCCATTTAAGCCTTTTCTTTGGATGATATTACTCCCCACCGCCATTACAGCCGCTTAAATCAGCTTCATCTTAGGATATACAATAGCTATCCATCTATAGCACGTTTTTTATACGTCACTACAACAAGTGAATATGCGCAAATTACCCAAACTGCAATAACGGCCAACTGTGGCCAGACAGCCGTTATTCCTTCCCCATTTTGTACTTCCGTGGCTAAAAGTTCAAGTTGGATGTTTGGCAGGTACTCTATGAAAGATAATTGTGGGTATTCTACTAGTAAAAATTTGAGAGATGACCCAACTCCAAACAAGAATATTACAGGAAGTATGACCACTGATGCTTCCATTACCGATTTTGTTAAAAGTCCAAGTAATGTTCCCAGTGCAATGTAGAAAAAGATGGAGATGAAAATTGCAAGAGCTACAATAAAGAAATTAGCTGGATCATACCCTGTGATTGATACAGAAATTACTACGGCTATTACTGTTAAAACAAGGCTTAGCAAACTTTTTCCACCCAGAATTTCAAATGTGCTCGCCGGAGACAATATCAGCCCACGCAATGTATTTTTTTCCTTTTCCTCTGCAATTAATGCACATTGAACGAAAGCCGCAACCAGGGTAAATACCAGATTGATCATCAAATAGTTTGTCGCGATCGATGGTCCATTTGCTCTCAAAAATATGGCCAATAGAAATGGCATGATCATAGTGGTTACTATCGGCAAGTTTTTTGATAAATCCTTCATATCCTTTTCAAAAATGGCATACACTCTTTTGAATGAAAATGTCATACTAATTTCCTCCCTGTCACTTCTACAAAAATCTCCCCCAATGTCGGCTCGTTTGAATAAACAGATACAATCCGACCCGTAGACATATAGGCATAAAGTTCCTTTGCACCTTCAGGATCATTGTGCAATATAATCTTTCTTCCATCGGTTAACTCAACCGTAATCGTAGAATCTGAAAATTTCCTGCGCAGTTTCTGGGGTTCATCCAGCAATTGAATTTTTCCCTTATCCAGAAAAGCGACATGACAGCAGAGTAATGCGGCTTCGTTCATATCATGTGTTGTTAGAAAAATGGTCGTACCCTTACCATTTAACTGGCGCAAACCATCGTGGATAAGCTTAGAATTTACAGGATCAAGGGACGATGTCGGTTCATCCAAAAACAATAGTTCCGGCTCATGCAAAAAAGTGCGTGCCAGTGCCACACGCTGCAGCATACCTTTAGAAAGCTTGGAAACAATTTTCTTTTGTTCATGTTGCAGATTAACCATATCCAATACTTCAGAAATCCTTTTTACTGAAACATCATATAGCTGACAATATAGCTTCAAGTTGTCGTAGACTGTTAATCGTTGGTATAAACCGCTGTTATCTGTAAGAACGCCGATCCTCTTCCGATATCCCTTTTTCCTTAGCATAGTGGATGGTACGCCAAATACATTGGCCATGCCATCCGTCGGAAATAATTGATCTGTTAAAATTTTTATAGTCGTTGTTTTCCCTGAGCCACTCGGGCCCAAAAAACCAAAAATTTCTCCCTTTGTGACATTAAAGTTCACGTCTTCTAACGCAGTCCGGTTGGCAAACATTTTCATCAAAGATCTCACTTCAATGATATTTTCCATCTTCATTCCTCCTGCCAGCTGATTGTTTTAAGTTTGTACAGCCTCAGAATAAAACAAACTGCAACCTAAAACAGTATATTTTTAATAAAAAGAGCTATATCAGCGTTGAATGAAGCTTATTCCGGGTTGAATGGAGCTATTTCAGACCCAACATGTCTTTTAATTCAGCCATTTTTGTTTTCGATAACGGGATTTCCGATTTTGCCTTATCCTCTAAAATCAAACTGTAGCTGTTTCGGGTCCAGGTAATCACTTCACGCACTTTTTGCAAATTGACAATGTAAGAACGATGGCAACGGAAAAATCCATAGGGCTGTAATCTCGCTTCAAGCTCATTCAGTGTAAATATACACAGGAAGGACTCTGCCCCACTATGTATATTGGATTGTCCTTCAATGCTTTCGATATAATCAATTTCCAGCGGATCAAACAAGACAATTTTTTCATTGACCTTTGTGGGGATTTTATCAAATTTAACCGGTTGAATCAGTTCTTGTTCCCGAAGCTGTCTATCGTTGATTGAATCTGCTTCAGGCTCAATTTCTCCAGCTTTTATTTCAATTGCATGTAATCCGTTTTCATTAAGCCGGTATACTTGATCAGCCAAAGTCACCGCACTTTCCATATTTGCCGTTAGAATCAGCACGCTTTTACTGCTTTTCTGCAACTCCCTAACCAGCCTTAAGAAGATATGTTTTGTCTCGACATCAACATTCTGGTCGGGTTCTTCAAAAACAAATACACGAGGATTCTGAAAGATCAAGCGAGCCATTTGAATCCTTCTTTTCTCCGAATAAGATAAAGTATTGACCTTTTTATGCCTTTTTGACTCCAGTTGAACAAGATACAATAAATCATTAATCGGCTGATTTGAATCATATAGCCTTTTATAAAGCTTAAAATGGTCGTTTGCACTTAAACGCTCATACATACCCTCATCTAAAAACGAAATCCCAATTTGAGGATGATAGGCTCCCTTGTGCAGTGAGAGTTTTTCTTGATTTACGCTTATTTCTCCGCTTGAAATCGCAATCTTCCCGGTCATCATTTTCAGCAGCACGCTGCGGACATTGATACTCGAGCAAATTGCAACTGATTGACCTTCAGATACCTCCAGGGTAAAGGCAGGAAACACAATTGCATCTTCGCTTTGCTTTTCTAAACCGCTAATCTCTAATACTGCCATAGAACCACCTTCCCAGCTTATGAATTATATAATATGAAATTTCTCCTTTTCTATTTATTTTTTTAACGTTTATCGCTGCATCTACCATACATTTAGGTGCTCTATTTTGATTGTTTAGCACAAACGGACGGAGCCAGGGCAGTATGCATCTATAATACGTTACTCAACATAAGCAGTCCACTTACCGCATTTAGTACATAAGTATATAGCGAAGTCCACTACATCCTCCGCTGCCTCCAAATCAAAAGTAAAAATCTCTCCATTTTGGATGAGCCCTATATCCCTGCGCCAGACACTAAAGCTTTCCGCATCACAGTGCGGACACTCTGAATCACATTTTCCTACATACTCAAAATCATCAACCGTTATTCCGTTATCCTGCAAAAGTTTTATTATGGCTTCTTCATACCCTGTATCTAAATGCTCGATAAGATCTTCCAATTTCAAAAAATCGCTCATAAAAAACCTCCTTTGTATTCCTGCCATACTGTTATCGGGTTGCATAATAATACTCTTAAAATTCTGTTTTGGCAAGCACAACTTAAAATTAATATAAAAATCCCCCTGGGAAACTGACCTTTCCCCATTTCTTTGCCATAATCTCTTTCCGTAGTTAACTAGTAACAATCCTTGTTTGAGATGAAAATCACTCCGCTTCACGGAGCCTATCGACAATGCTGGCATGGCTTGAAGACTCGTATGCTAGTAATGGAGCTACTGTACATACGATGAACACGATAGCAATGACAATCGGCATCTGTATAAATGGTGGAGTAAAAATGGCATAATCCGCCTGTTGCTGGAACAATTTAAATATACCATAAGTTACGGCACTGCCTAAAGTACCGGTTAAAAGCGTTGTAATACCGGCATAGCCCATTCCCTCCAACCTAATCATTCGGCGCATCTGCCGTTTTGTCATGCCGGCACTTTCCAGTATGGCAAACTCCATTTTTCTCGCCATGATACCGGTTGCCATCACGTTGATAAAGTTCAAGATACCGATAAGGGCCAGGACGAGGGCAATGCCGCCGCCCAGAATATACATCATCCGTTTAGTATCGGACATCGCTTTCTGCTGTTCCAGTTTGGACGTTCTTGAAATTTCATAATCGTCTTCGGTCATAGCTTTAATTTTTTCCAGCGCTTGTTCCTCCAGTCTATCTTCAACATCCAAGTTTACTTTGTAGATTTTCGGATCTGGTACCAGTTTATCAAGTGCTTCCTCAGATACATAGATATTGGGTGCCATTCCGCCGCCAGCATACTGGAATCCAAAGGGAACGAAGCCGCCTAAACCAATATTCCGGCTTGCACCAGACGAGGAGACCGCTACTTTCATCACATCGACATTGGAATATAGCTCGGGATTGTCGGTTCCAATCAGAGCTATGTCACCACGCTTGAAAGCTTCAATATCTATAGGGGAGGCACTACTCTTATTGAATTCTTCAATATACTTACGGTCAATACCAAGGATGTATCCCCAAAAGTTATTCTGTATTTGCTGCACAGTCAGTTCCTCCTTAATATCAAACTTATCCCGGAACCAGTCCATATGCTTTAAAAACTGCTTAGCATCATATGTCATGCTCATCTTTTCCATGGTTGTAGTACGTAGATTGGTTATGCCGTCAATTTCTTTAAGCCGTGCAAGAAAATCAGCGCTGAACTTTTGCTTTTGAGTTTTTCCAGAAGCAGATCCAATGGCATCGAGTGTATTGTTTTCCAATATGAAATCATTTTTAACATAAGATGCAACATAGTTGTCTGTATCCATACTTGAAATCAAAGTTATGATTATCATAAAAGTCGATATCCCTAAAAACAGGGAAAGGAGTACGATGACTGCGCGTTTGCGATCGCGAAATATATTGCGCCACACCATACGGTAAGGATTTCCACCACCCTTTGTACGTTTGAATCTCCCTCCGCTTTGCGCGCCTGTAAACCGAAGCGCTTCGACAGGAGAGATTTTCGCTGCGATCCGTGATGCTTTGGCAACTCCAAACATAGTGGTCAACAATGCAAATAAAGCTGCACTGATAAAAATCACCGGACTGAAAGAAAGCTCTACGCCTGTCTTCATATCAGACAGGTTTAGAGCAATGGGAACTGCAGCAAAAGAGAGTATTGCCCCGACAGCGAGTCCAACCGGAATACCAATCGCAGCAAGCTGAAGCCCCTGATTGGTCACAATTTTTTTTAGCTGGCGCGGCGAGGTGCCAACGGTCTTTAGAAGCCCGTAAAAGCGGATATCCTTTGAAACTGAAATGTAGAAGACATTATATATCAGCAGATAACCGGTAAACATCAAAAAGAGGACAATGGCTGAAAAAGCAAAAACAGTGGGTAAGACGCCTGATTCGCTTGTTTCATACATTGGGACTGTCTTTATTTTTTGTTCCCCCGAAAGGGTCAAATCCTGTGTAAGCTGCTCATTGTGCCGTTCAATATTCCTGTTGTCCTGATAAATTACGGAAGCAGCTCCGCTTGATTGAACGGAATGCCCGCTCTTTTTTGCGAATTCCTCTGATACATATACTGCTCCAATGTTGCCAGAACGAATATAAGAATATTCCGTACAATAACCTGAAAGCACAAAGGTTTCATTTTCAGAAATGTTTCTATCATCTCCTAGAAAGAAGCTTAACGGGATTTCCATTCCAAGCTGCGGGTCTTTCATCCCCATATTATTTAGTATCCATAGGGGAAGCATGATTTCATTGTACTTTTCAGGATATTTTCCTACAATGTCGACAGCAGCAGGCATTCGAAATTTATTCCATTCCGTTCTGTCATACCAGTGCAGGCTGAGTGTCATATTTCCCATGCCAAGTGTACTTTTGATCAATCCGACATTATATTGAAGCCCCACGGCTTTGACATATGGCAGTGCCTGTAGCTTTTGAACCTGTTCATCGGTCGGGTTCGTTACCGCTGCATGTGCAGTAGTTCCCATTAGCCGAACCTGCTGCATTTCAGAAGTTTTGCTATAGCTCATTCCTATGCTGAATACGGTCGCAATAAGCATTGTAGTCAGAACAATGGCTGCAATAACATATAGGTTACGGGGGCGGTTGGCAGCTAGAATGCGTCTGCTGAGTTTTTTCACTGCTGAGGGGCTTTTCTTTGTAAGCAAATCCATCACCTCCATCACGCCACAATCCTTCCGTCTTCAATATGGACGATTCGGTCTGCAAGCCGGGTAATTTCAATATTATGGGTAATCATGACAAGCGTCTGATTAAACTCTTTACTCGTCGCTTTAAGAAGCCTTAACACATCCTGGCTGGTTTGGCTGTCAAGACTCCCTGTGGGCTCATCAGCAAGAATAATATCCGGTTTTGTGGCAAGGGCTCTGGCAATTGCTACTCTCTGCTGCTGTCCGCCGGATAGGTTGTTTGGCAGACTGGTAAGCTTATCAGAGAGCCCCAGCATAAGTATAATTTTGTCTATAAATTTTTTATCCGCTGTTTTGCCGTCCAGCTCAACAGGCAGCACTATGTTTTCGTAGACATTTAGAATCGGAACAAGGTTATAGTTTTGGAAGACAAAACCTATACTTCTGCGCCGAAAAATGGTAAGCTGTTCATCCTTCAATTTTGATAGTTCAATATCTCTTATGGTCACGGTACCGGTCGTCGGAGAATCCAGCCCGCCAAGCATATGCAGTAAGGTGGACTTCCCACTGCCGGAGGTCCCCACAATCGCTACGAATTCACCTCTGCTAACAGATAAATCAACGCCGTCCAAGGCTTTAACAAGATTTGCTTCAGCGCCGTAATACTTTTTCAAACCACTTGTTCTCAGAACAATTTTGTTATCATTTTCAAATGATGTTCTTTCTGCAGATAACATAAAACACTCTCCTTGTCTTTACTATAAGGAGAGTGTAAAACGAAAATTTCTACTTTTTATCAACTAAGCGCGAATATTATGCATCTCATAAAAAATTGCAGTTACTTTTGCACCGCCATGCTGCTCATTTTCAATAAAAAGGGTTCCTCCATGTTTCTCACATAATATTTTGCAAATATAAAGTCCTAATCCAAAATGGTGCTTATCGGTATTGCGCTGGTTTCTGTAGTATGGCATGACAGCCTGCGTCAGTTCCTCTTCTGTAAATCCGCTTCCGTCGTCAGCAACTACAATACAAAGTTTCCCCTCCAAATATTGATATCGCACCGAAATCACATGTCTTGCATATCGTACGGCGTTTGCGATCAGATTTTCATAAACGCGTAGGACAACCGAGATATCCAGGCATAGTATCATTTTTTCTATTTCGTTTCTAAAATTGAGCTTAATTTGGGTATCCGAGACTAACATTTCAGCAGTTGTTTTAAGTTGTCCAAGGAAAGCACCGGCCTCCATGGCTTGAGGTGCAACGGCAACATCCTCCAGCCTTTGGGCCTCGCTCATCATGCAAACATAGTTTTCCAGCCGCGCGATGTGCTCAGTCATGGTGGATACAGTGGACATAAGCTTATCTTCGCTTATTTTGCCCTGAGGAAGATAGTTTTTTAAAAAATCAGCATAACCGCGAAGCACCGTCAGCGGTGTGCGGAGATCGTGGGAAAAGGCTGCGTTTAACCTTTTTCGCTCCTCCACGGTCCGCCACATTGTCCGGTTGTTTTCTTCCAGTTCCTTGCGCATAATTTCAAACGATGCGCAGAGCTGCCCCATTTCATCCTTGCTGTCATACGAAAGATGAAAATCCAGATCGTTCGACGCTATTTTTTCTGACGCTCCACCCAGCAGTTCAATCGGTCTTTTCAGCTTACTGCGGTAAAAAAGTAAGGAAGAAAAAACAATACAAAGCCCAAAAAAGAGCGGAATTGACCACGTTTCGACATATCCGCAGATTTTGATAATGGTACTGTCTTTAGCGGTATAGACAGCAGGAGGTGCGACACCAACAACCTTACCTTTCCCGTTCGTAAACGTAAACTGATTTTCTGAAGTAGCGTAAGAAAGATTAATCCGATTCTCGATATTACTCGCTATGTTAATACAGCCAGAGCTAAGCGCTACAGCCAGCAGCAGAAACATAAGCATATACAGCATAAAGGATTTTTTTAGTGACAGATTTTGAATCGTTTGTCTTATCCTACCCATTTATAACCCACACCCCAAACCGTTTCAATATATGTTTTCCCATTTGCCGCAGACAGCTTTGCGCGGATTCGCCGGATATGTTCAGCAACGACACTGCTGTCACCGTCACTGTCCCAACCCCATACGCGTTCATAGATGCGCTCTTTGTCGAAAACCTGACCTCTATTCATGGAGATGAGTTCAATAATATCAAACTCTTTCTTTGCAAATTGAAGCTGCTCATCCTGGTAATAAACCGTTCTCGAAGTATAATCTATTACAAGGTCACCAGTAAATTTCGTTTTTGATTTTGTCTGATGCCTGTTCTCTCTGCGAAGATGTGCCGAAACCCGCGCGCCAAGCTCGTCAATGCTAAATGGCTTGACAATGTAATCATCTCCTCCGGCATGAAAACCGTTGATTTTATCGGAATCCTCTACCTTTGCGGTTAGGAACAGAATCGGACAGGAAACAAAGTTTCGGATCTGCTTACACACTTTCAGGCCGTCTATATCAGGCATATTAATATCCAGAAGGATAAGGTCAGGCTGCTTTTCCACCTGTTTAAGCGCTTCCGGACCGTTTGAAGCCGCCAGGACTTCGTATCCGTTTATCTCAAAATAATCCCTTAAAAGGTTTATTATATCGGCCTCATCATCAACCAGAAGTATTTTGCATGGCATAAGACACACCTCCCCATACCTATTTTATCGAACAATTTTCAACTTTTTATCAACCAATCCATAGGATGATTTTTAACGACGTTAAAATTACAAAAACCAATTTTCATAAATCAAGCCAGTAAACGCCAGAAAGTTGGTGATAATGTGTGCAACAGTGACTATTTTAATTGACTTTGTTCTATAAGCAATCCATCCCCATAAGACTCCCATGATCAATGCGCCTCCCACCAGTGACGGAAATCCTCCTTGATACACAATTCCTTTAGCCCAAAATAAGGCTATGTGCCAGACTCCAAAAAATATTGACGGATATACAAAAGCGAAAATAATATGATTGTTAAATACCTTGTTATAAATTCCCCGCCAAAACAATTCTTCAATAGATCCGTTAATTAGTGCACAACACAATGCAATGCCCAAAACTTCGTAGTCAACCCTTGGTACAACATTGACAAATGCAACAAAAAAAATAGCTGCACAGGGCACGAACGCAAGTATATAGAATTTCCACCTCGTTTTAAAAGGCATCTCAGACTTTTGTCTATAAATTTCCCGTATTCCTCCATACCTTTTTGCAATAAAGAAACCCGTTGGTATACAAAATATAAACCAGTAAATGCAAAATGAAATGAGGTATCCAGTTGTTTTTCCTATACCATTTGTAATGATTGGCACCAAAAGCATCATGACCGCACATAATAACGGGGCCACTAAAAGTAACCAAATTCCCTGCTTTTCTAATTTTTTCATTATCATTCTTCTTTCATTACCAGATTTGCAATAGTTTCAATAAACAACATCATTGTCTCATCAAAATACTTTTCACCAATTTCATTTTCATGAAGATGCATAAAAAATAGTGCTTTCAATGCTGCTGAAATAAAACCATGATCATACTCAACATTAAAATATTTAAGCATCTCTGAAAATTCATTTTCATCATTTATAACATGCTTTTTAACAGTTTCCTCCGGTAACTTCCGGACAAGAAACTCGTAATCTCCATTTTGCAAATTAAAGATCCAAGGACTTTTTTTCAATTCTAAAAACATTTCCCTTATACTATTTATAAACTTCTGCTTCCTAGAATCTTTGGATGTTTTTAATAAACCAAGCATAACCGTCCTTGTCCGTTTATCCGTACGCTCAAGAACATCTAAAAAAAGCAATTCTTTTGTCTGATAAAATAGATAGAAAGCACCTTTGGAGATATCAGCCATTTTTGCGAGCTCATCTACCGTGGTTTTTTTTATCCCGTATTTACTCCAACATATTTCTGCTGCATTAATGAGTTTGTCTTTTATGATTTTTTTCTCACTCTCACTAAATCCTTTTGCCAAAATAACACCTCATTCCTATATGACCAAATTTACTTATATGGTCATATATACTTTACTCTATTTTAACAAAAAAAGCAATAATCTAGTTTTATAAATTCCAACCTTATTATCTTTTTCTCCAAGTTTTGCGCAAAAACTTAGTGGCTACAATGGATGATCCGCATGTTTTCATACACTTTTTATAAGGGTATCCCAGCTTTTTTGTTAGATAATTCACAAAAGTCTTCGCTTATTTACAGCAAATCATAACCCAGTTACGCTTGCACTCAAAGCTCTGGTTCTTTAAAATCGCTGCGGTATTACTTAAAATTCACTATATCATCTATGTTTTTACCTAAAAAAACGGCCTCAGACAGATGGCATCTATAGCTTTGAGGAATTTGACGATACATGTAGCACATAAACTTATGTTACTATCATCGCTTGAAGTTCTTTAATGTTTGCACCAACATCACTTTGTTTATGTGCGTCAGAAGCAGCCATCATTACTACTTTACTTTCTTTGAAAATTCGCAGAAGCTCTGGATTTAACCCAAGTTCTAATTCCTGGCTGTAATTCAAGCGCAAGCCGCCGCTATTTTCCGCATACATGTTATTACTATTGAGAGCATATGCCAATTCATAATAAGTGTCTGTTAAATCGCAAGAAGGCTGATAACCAAAGCATTTGATACTATCAGGATGGGCAAGTCCGCTGAAAAGCCCACTGTCGCATAGATCTCGCATAATACTGTAATACCTTTTATATACGGTATCGACGTTTACTTTCTCCCAAATTTCCTTTTGCTTTGGGTGATCAAAGCCCCAGCCATCAATCCAATGCACTGAACCGGTGAAAAAATCAAAGTCATATTGTTTAAGGCAGTCAGAAAGTTGGCCGGCTGTTTCGGGAACATAGCATACCTCTAAGCCGAATTTTACCTTGACCGGATAATTTCTTCCTTTTACGCTTTCGATAAAGCATAGATAGCTTTCGATAGAACTGTTCATTTTTTCCGTAATCCAGTTGCGCTGAAAGTCGTTAAAATTCTTAATGATCGTATGTTTTTCCGTTTACAACACCAGCTTTTAAATAATTGCCCAGAGCCTTTAGAACTTCTTTACCGTCTTTCTCAAGGTAAGAATCCAATGCCATTAATTTCCCCTGTGCAACATAGGATACCAAACCTCCTCCCGGTCCCGTCATCATATCCAGCTTCTCACCGCTTGATATCATCAAGGTAGTCTGCTGAGTATATGCAGAAAAACTCAATGGTAATGTCTCAAGCTTTACATTCAGTTCCTTCAGGGTGATTTTATTTATTTCATCTGTAACCGCCTGCATGTCAGCGAGTACGCCGGTTACGATAAAAGCATATTTCACTGTGTAAGGCGCTTCATTTGCTGTGTTACTCGAACTTGTCCCCGCCCCCTTGTCAGTAGTTTTTGAGCCACCACAGGCTGTCAAAACCATTGCCGCAGACAAAATGACAACCAATAGCATAGCTAGTTTTTTCATATGACTCCTCCTCTAATTTATAAGAATATATTTAAATTATAGCTAAGACATGCTTAGCTCTCTACCCGAATCTCGACCTATTGTTTATGCAAAGTCGACTTTGAATTGTGAACATTTGAAAAGGCTTTTCTGTATTCCGCAGGCTTCATGCCGGTATGCTTTTTAAACATTCCGGAGAAATTAGAAATGTTTATATATCCCAATTTTACAGCGATTGTACTTACCGGAATATCGGTAGTGGAAAGATATTCCTTTGCAATTTTTATACGCTCTAATAATAAGTACTTGTTTACTGACACTCCTGTTTCCTTCTTAAATATCCTGTCCAGATAGTCCGGATTTAGAAAAACATTACTTGCAATTTCCTCTCTTGTAAGTTCTTTGTATATATTTATCGATACGTAGTTTCTTACTTTGTCAATGACTGACTGCGACTTTTCTACTTCCTCTACATACTCAACTGCCTTTTTTAAAACATGCTTAATCCATTCAATTGCATCAACCACCGATAGAGATGCCCTCATTTGCATCTCTATGGATTCATTGTCATTTAACAATTGATGCGCCTGTATACCTTTTTGCTCAAGAGCAGTGTACAGCATTTGATTAAAATCCTGTTGAAACTGATATAGCATAGTTGCATTAAGTCCTGAAGTCATATTCAAATGATTAAGATATTTTTCTGCTTCTGACACAACCTTATCTGCGGATATCTCTCTATTAATAGCCATCGATACGCTTATACCGGTTTTGTTTATTGAGCCTGAGGGTATTTTCTGCTTTGACAACAAAAAAACCTTATTAATATAAGCAACATTATTTTTATCCAGGAGAAGTAATTTATCTACAATTTGAACAAGTTCATGGGCAAAAACATCAGTTCCTATATAGCAAGATAAATCACACTCCAAATACATACAGCTTTTCGATATAAAATCCTTACACCTTTCTTCCAAACTATCACTGCCGCTATGTGTTGCATTTCCCGGCAAAATAATGCCAATCACGATTTCTCTGTGCAGACTAAAAAATATTCCGTTCTCACCTTCTGCGATAAGTATTTCTTCCGCAATGTTTTTCAAACCGAATTCCATAATCTTTTCATCCTGTAAGCTCTGTTTTTTGTGCCACCTTTGAATTCTTATCAGCACAGGTAAAATTTTAATTTGGTCAGTATATGGAATGTTCCTATGGTCTGCTGTTTTTCTTATATATTCCTGATCTGAGGGAATGGTATGGTTCAAAATATCTATCCAGAAGCGTTCAATCAGCATAGGCTGACTTTTTATCCAATACTCTCCATATTTACTATACTTATTCATTTTATTATCTGCGCTAATTTTGCCAATTGCTTTCATTACAGATTCTTCTAATTCGGGAAAATGAATAGGCTTTAATAAATAATCCAGGCTGCCCAATCTTATAGCCTCTTTAGCGTAATAAAAGTCTGCATGGCAGGTTAAGAATATGGATTGGGTCTTCGGATAATTCTCCTGTACCCAGGAGAGCAGTTCAAGGCCATTGCCATGTGGCATCTCTATATCACAAAGCATGATATCTATTGCATTTTTCATGAAAACTTCTGTTGCCTGACGCATGCTAAACGCGGTATAGACTTCCGAAACGCCGAGTCTGTCCCAGTTTACGTTTGTTTTAATGTCATTGACCACATAATCTTCATCATCCACAATTAAAATATGAATCATCTTGCTCCTCCTACGTTCAGAACATCGTTGTTCATTGGAAAATTTATTTCTATCATAGCACCACCATTAGTGATACCGTTAGAAAAAGAAATTTTTGCTTGTCCTTTATATAACAACTGCAGTCTTTGCTGTATATTCCATATCCCAATATGCTCCCTGTGCTCATCAATAATGCATTCTCCCTGCCGGAGCTTGTTCAGGACTTCCTCTTTAAAACCAATTCCGGTATCCTTAACAGTTAGCTTAATAAAAGGTTTTTGCCCTGATCCTTCCACCAACTCTGTCCGGACGGATAAACGAACTGGATAATCACGGTTTACAGCATGTTTAAATGTATTTTCTACAAAAGTATAAATTAAAAAAGTTGGCACAGGTACGTCCTCTAAAAATTCGGGAGTCTCAATTTCATAGCTGAAAGAGTTTGGAAAACGTAATTTCTGAATATAAATATAATTTTTCACATTATTAATTTCATCCTTTAAAGAAACAAAATTTATATTGCTTCTAAACATAAAACGAAAGTATTCAATTAAGTACATTGATAATTCTTGGATAACTTTGTAATTTTGGGTCCGCGCAAGAGTATAAATCGTATTCAATGAATTCAAATAAAAATGTGGATTTATTTGAAGCTGTAAATGCTGTAATTCCATCTTCTGCTTACTTATTTTTTCCTCATAAATATAAATTTTTAAATTATTAATATGATCGATCATTTTATTAAAAGCCGTATTTATAAATTGAAATTCATCCGATGCCGGATAATTTTCAATACGGAAATCGATATCCCCGTTTTCAATTCGTTTCATGGCATACAGTAAGCGCCTGAATGGAACAAATATAATTTTTCTGATAATCAATAATGCACCCGGTAAAAGAAAAATAAATAATATAGAGATGACGGATATGATCCTTTGTATAAACGGAAGTTTTTCCAGGATTTCATCGTCAGGTATAAGGCCACCAGATTAAAATTACCTTTCGAGGATTTTTCTCCTACAATCATATATTTGTTTTTATTCCCTGAAATATAATACTTTTGAAAACCTAAATTTAAATCGATTTGGTTATCTTGTACCAGCTTCTCATTTGTCAATGGATGTCCGCTTTCAGAAGTAAACAGATACGCTCCATTCGTTCCCAAGTCAATCATATCTAATGGAAGCATTAATGTATTGATATTTCCCAGTGCAGCTATATAAATATCACCTATTTTAAGAATGCATACCAGATAATACTTACCATTTATATGCTCAATCCGCCACTTTTTCCCTTGAATTTCAGACGGATCAGTAAATACCTCTATATCGTTATTAAAAATGTGTGATCTGATAGCTACCCTCTCATAATGCGCAGGGCCCATAAGGAAGCAACTCAAAAAGTGAATAAAATTAGATAGTCAGTCAACAGACGGTAAGTTGTGTAAGGCAAGATACTGCATTCCCAAAAAACATGGTAGCGACATGACGAAGCAAAAGGTGTAAAGCGCCCTCACTTCGAGCCAACTTGGCCCGAAGTGACACAGTTCTGGTTGGGTACAATCTTTATTAAGCTGATATTATTTCTATTGACAATACTCTGATGACGTCGAGTTGCAACAAAGAGGCCAAAACCAGTGACGGTTTTGGCCTCTTTATGTCATTATAGCTTACATCGGGCCAAGTTGGCCCGATGTTCATCAGAGTTTGAGGTTGGTTCCAATAAGGTTTTTTTGTGTTTTGGCCGCAGTTGCCATGCTTCCCATTTAGTGCAAGATTGCCACGTCCCTATTTACACCAATGTGCAGTTAGGTGTTTCCCTACCACAGGTAATACTAGCACAGGCTTAATGCTTTACAAATTATGTGTTGTTACTTGACAATGAGTACCAAAAACCTTATACTGAAAACATCAAATAAACAGACTGTCTGTATGTTTTATATGGAGGTAAATATGAACAGAGAAGAAAAAACAAAAAATGCTAAGGAAAAAATAATTAAGGGCGCATTTTCGCTATTTGCTGAAAAGGGCTATGAGGCAACCACCACGCAGGATATTATAGATTTTACACAATTATCAAGAGGGGCAATGTATCATCATTTTAAGAACAAACAAGATATATTAGAATCTGTCACAAAAGAAACCCAACTTCAAGTAAATACTTTTTTTAAAGGGTTAGTTGCAGACGATTCATTAACGTCTAAGGAGAAGATATCCAAAATAATTGAGTACAGTGCCAATAATGATATTCAAAGGCAACTAATACACTATAATTGGATTGAAAAAATTCCCTTTGCGTTACTGGATGAAATACGCAATTTGAACAATATTATATCCCCTTATATATTCCAAATAATAAAACAAGGCGTGGACAATAAAGAATATCAGTGCCTTTATTCACAGGAGTTAGCAGAAATTCTTGCGCTGTGTATAGATGTTTGGCTTGACCCTGTGCTATTTAAGAGAAACTATGATGAAGTATGCCGCAGATTAGATTTTCTATTATTTATGTTAGAAAAAATCAATGTACCTATCATTGATGCAGATGATTTAAACCGGATTAAAGGCTTATATAAACCATTTTTCGAATGAAAATCATATGCGTTATTCACTGGAAAGGAGATGTGTCAATATGCAAATTGAAATAGAGAAAAAAGCAAAGACGCTGAAAATATTGATGATAAATCTGCCTTTTTCCGGGCACATAAATCCTACGCTGGGATTGGCAAAAGAATTGGTTGAACAGGGCTGCATGGTCACTTACATCCTATCACCCGAATGGAAAGAAAAGGTATCTCTTACAGGCGCACAGTTTATTCCCTATGATAATTATCCAGAAACGCTAAGTCCATCTCAAAAAGAAATTAAAAGTTGGCAAGCCGCTTATAATACTGCCCTTCGCATAGGTGCAGATTATGACTGTATTATTTACGAAATATTATTTTTCGTCGGGAAAAGTTTATCGGACAGATTACAAAAGCCATCTATCAGGCTCTTTTCAACTTTTGCGCTAAATAGAGCTATAATTGATATGTTTGCAAAAACTGGCGGCCTTTATATGACCAGTATTTTTAGATTTCACCTATTGTATCAAGTGCTTTCAAAGGTTATTTGTAAAAAGTTTAAATTGGAGACATGCGATATTGTGGATGAAATTGTATCTAATTCGCCGGAGTTGAATTATGTTTATACAGTTAAGGATTTTCAAGTGCTCAACTATAAATTTCCTGACATGAGTTTCAAATTTATCGGCCCTTCCATTACGCCAAGAACCAGCACTATAAAAATTCCTTTTGATGAAATTAACAATCCTATTATATATATTTCTCTTGGTACATTACTCAATAAATCCGTCTCATTTTATAAAAAGTGCTTTATCGCATTTAGAAATGAGAATGTTACAGTTATTCTATCTATCGGAAACATCGTTCCGATTGAAAAGCTCGGACAAATACCCAACAATTTTAAGGTATACCCTTTTGTTCCTCAATTAGAGGTCTTACAACATGCTTCTTTGTTTATTACTCATGGTGGAATGAATAGCGTAAACGAATCCATGTACTATGGGATTCCAATGCTGGTAGTACCGATGGGGAATGACCAGCCGACGGTTGCAAATAGGATTGATGAATTAAAATTGGGAAAACGAATGAATCGGAGGCAACTATCTCCCGAAAGCTTAAAATGTGCCGCATTTCATGTGCTGAATGATACAGAATACAGAACAACCATACAAACATTTCGGAAAGCTATGAATAACGCAGGAGGCAATAATTTTGCTGCCCATGAAATAATTAATTATATCCACAACAAGAAGAATTAATCTGCATAGAATATCTGTATTTTATAGTCGATGAAAAATATTGATAGATAAAACCGTTGAAAAACAACGGAGCATATTTCACAGCTAAGCATTTTGTTATTACAACATTTACAATAGCACATTTAATTTTTGATTCTATAAGGGGAATCTTTTATTAAGATGTAATGAAGAAACGAATTGAATATTGTTTAGCAAACCCGTCGAAAGGCGTGGGGCGCAAAGCCACGGGTCTACGGTTTTTAAACTATGACCGCCGAGTTGCAATAAAGGCCAGAATCCGCGAAGGTTCCGGCCTTTTATGTTTGTAATCTTTATCTCTCTGCTAAAACAATTCACATTTGCCTAACCAGACTTACAAAAAAAACGTGAGTTTGGCTGACGTATAACTATGCTGATTTTTTGAAATGCCCTCCAAACTTACGGGTCTGGAGGGTTTCCTTATGTTTATCATGTGTCCTCAATACTATTGGCTGCTGACATGCGGCCGGGCGTGACAGGCGGACATCAAATACTCCTGCATAGTCTGCGTTGATGCCTCAAAAAAAGCATGGGGCCTCCCTTGGGTAGCTCTGCCCTTTTCAAGCACATATCAGTTTATATTTGCTCTTTGGTATATCTCCCCATTGGGCCTTTTTTTGACTGTCTACTCGGACAAGCCCCTATGCAGCTTCGGGCCAACTTGGCCCGAACTCCGGCCCCGTTGCCGTTCCCCGCCATGCTCCGTTTCGATTGCCTATCCACCCAAAACGAAACGGAGGAATTGACTATGATAACAATCAATTTGCGGGATTTTTACCCATGGTGCAAGGAAGATACATTCGTGGAAATCACGGATGAAATGCTGGAAGCAATGAAAGCGGCTGACCGGCAGGAATCCGCATACAAGCGGCGTACTTACAGCCACAAAGCGCATTATACTTTGGACATGGGCGACGGAATTGAAAACGACTGCGTTATCAAGCCGGAAACGCCGGAGGAAATCTATATCAAAGAAGAAGCGACGCGCGAGCTTTTTGCCGCCATAGGACAACTCACGAAGATTCAACAGCGGCGTTTGATTGCCTATTACTTTGAAGGTATGAACTTCCGTAAGATCGCGGAGATGGAAGGAGTGAACCACGGAAGCGTAACCCAGTCGGTCAAGGCCGCACTGAAAAAGCTGAAAGGCTTTAAAGCATAGCGGCACTTGACCCGCGCCGCCTGTTTGCGAATCGGCGGCGCACCATGCAAAAGCGGAGTGTGGAGAAAACCACACCCCGCTTTTCGCAGCCTTTAGGCCGTAAGCCCCCCGGCAGGGGCGTTCCCCCTCGGAGAGCCCACGGGACACTTTGCCCGCCGCAGGCGGGAAAGTGTCAGAGTGGGTCATATACTTCACGGAAGTATATGACCGGCCCGCTGCCCTCGCGCTTGTGTATATACATTTGCTAAACCCGCCAAACATGAGGGCGAACGGTCACGGAAACGCAGCCCACTTCGGGCCAACTTGGCCCGAAGTCCCGTTTTACCCTGTGCCCGTCCAAAAGTATCAGAAATATCACGGTAATTGAAAGGGGGCCATGCCATGCCAAAAACAGACAGGTGCATTGTCCGAAATGAAGCCTACCAGAAGAAAAGCGTATCCATTCGGGAGCGCCACAACGAGCGGAAAAATCAGGAGTACAGTAATCCCGACATTGTAAAAGACCGCTCTTATCTTAACATACATTTCAAAGCCTATGAAGCAAGTTATGCTGAAACTTTTGACCGGATGGTTGCGGACGGCACCATCAGCACGCGCGGCCTGCAACCAAACGCGAAGGTGATCGACGAACTGATTTTTGATGTGAACACCGCCTATTTTGACCGGAACGGCGGCTATGAATATGCCAAAGGATTTTTTGCGGAAGCCTACCGTCAGGCGGTCAAAGAGGCCGGAGGCGAACAGTACATCTTTTCGGCGGTCATGCATGCCGACGAGCGCAACCGCGCCCTGTCGGATCAGCTTGGCCGGGACGTGTTCCATTACCATATGCACGTTGTCTATATCCCCGTGGTGGACAAGGAAATCAAGTGGTCGAAACGCTGTAAAGACCCGGCCCTTGTGGGTACAACAAAGGAAATCATCAAACAGGTCAGCCATAGCAAAAAGTGGCCCAAACTCAAAAGGCTGGATGAGGACGGGAAGCCCGTTTTAAGCAGGAACGGCAAGCCCATCCTTGTCAATTCCTACTCGCTCCTGCAAGACCGCTTTTTTGAACATATGCAGTCGGCGGGTTACACAGATTTTGAGCGCGGGGAGCGCGGCAGCACCGCTGAACATCTGGATGTTCTGGACTACAAAATACAGCAGGAGAAGGCCCGCGCCGATACGCTGAACCAATCGGTTGAGAAAAAACAGGAACAGCTTTCCGGTTTGCAGAAAAAAGTAGCTGTAACGAAACAGGCCGCCGCCACTTTTGCGGAACTTGACAGCATGGCAAAGCCCAAAGCATTCGGTAAGGTGGAAGTAGACGCGCAGGATTGGAAAGCCGTATCCGGCCTTGCTAAAAAAAGGCGTGACCGCTGACAGCGAAATAGCCGACCTGAAAAAAGAACTTGCCGCCGCCCGGAAGGACGCTCAAATCTATAAATCCCGTTGGGAAAAGTTGATGGAAGAAACAAAGCTGTTCCGTGAAGCCGTGAAACACGCTCCCCGGCTGGTAAAGGAATTTTTTGCCTCCGTATTCCGCAGACCGCCGGAAAAAAAGGAAGCGGAACATCCCATTAACCGGAGAAACAAAGATGTGGAACGGTAATTACTTCGGGCCAAGTTGGCCCGAAGTGTCGCGAAGTATTCAGAGGACGTTCCCCCTCTGAAACTTCCCCCACTCGCCGTGTGGCAGAGGTTCCCATGTAAAAGACAGGGGAACCTTGCAGGTCAGTGTGGGGCTTCGGCTTTTGTCAATGGGCTTTCGCGGCATATGCTCCTTCGCTGCGCCTTGCTCCGTTCTGTCCGCTATTCCACGTTCCCATTGACAACGCCTCCCGCCCTTGGGAGATATGCCCCTGTTCCTTGGTTGAGGCCGGGGGTGCGGGGGCAGGGCCACCGCAGAAGCCAACCGATTACCGCCGATGCAGCGGAGCCGGTTTTGCCGTACAATGGGGCGGCGAAAACGGGGAGGGGTTTTTCTTCTTCCTGTTCCCCGTTTTCGGCAGGGCCATGACACGGCAAAAATCCGGCCTGTCAAGGGTTTAAGGGTGGAGATTTGCGACAGCAAATACTACCCGTCCCTTGACGGGCCGGATAGGTGCAGCGGCCTAAATGCCGGACATCTCATGTCACGCTTTTCCGTTTTTTAACAGCCCGCGAACCCGCATAAACACTGGGTTTGTGTCCGCACTTTAACCCCGTTTTGAGGGGGGCCCGTGGTTTTATACTACCCACCCCCGAAAAGGCTAACAAATGCGTGACACGCCTCTATCTGAAAGGAGAATCCTATGCAGGAAACCAATAAAACAGAAAACACCAATACCGCCGCCAGTACCCCACCAGTGCGCACCGCCACAAGAAAAATCGGCAACACGACTTTTCTTGTTACTTCCAGCTACAAGGAGGGGCCGGAGGGCGACATTATTTCCACCTTCGCCCGCCTTGTCCAGTATGATGCCGATAAGCCGGATAAGGGTTAAAGCACCCTGATTTAACGGCGACAACCATGACAGCTACGGTAATGGATGGTATAATATACTTATACATTACCGTCTGTTGGCTGTCGGAAACGGAGGATATTTTGAACAGACAGCCAAACGAAAAAATCAATTACCTGTATGGACGATTGAGCCATGAGGACGAATTGCAGGGCGATTCCAACAGTATTATCAATCAGCGGAAAATCCTCACCAAATACGCAGAGGACAACGGCTTTACCCCTTACAAGTTTATCTATGACGATGGTTTTTCCGGGGCCGATTTTGAGCGTCCCGCCTTTGCCCAAATGATTGAGGAAGTGGAAGCCGGGGATGTGGCAACCGTCATTGTTAAGGATATGAGCCGCTTCGGGCGCGATTATCTGAAAGTCGGGTTCTATACGGAAATCCTGTTTTCAGAAAAGGATGTGCGGCTGATCGCCGTCAATGACAACGTGGACACGGGGCGCGGGGAAAATGATTTTACCCCCATGATGAACCTGTTCAACGAGTGGTATGTCAAAAATACCAGCAAGAAAATTCGCGCCGTATGGCAGGCCAAGGGCAAAAGCGGCGAACGCCTCGCCGTGATCCCGCCCTATGGCTACCGCAAAGACCCGGAGGATTCCAAACAGCTTATCATCGACGAGGAAAGCGCCGCCGTGGTGCGCCGGATATTCCGCTTGTCGGTGGAGGGCCAAGGCCCCGCGCAGATTGCCCGGTTGCTCAACGGTGAACATCTTCTCAATCCAAGCGGCTACAAGTACGAACACGGGATTTTGAAAAAGGCACGCCCCTGCAAAGACCCGTATTTCTGGAACACGACAACGGTACATAAGATTCTGGACGCGCCGGAATACTTAGGCGAAACCATCAATTTCAAAACGTGGACGAAATCCTACAAGGATAAAAAAGTACATCTAACCCCGCCCGAAAAACAGCTTGTGTTTGAGCATACCCACCCCGCCATTATCGACCCCGAAACATGGGATATTGTCCGCAGTATGCGCCAGCACAAACGCCGCGCCCCGCGCTATGGCAATCCCGGGCTTTTCTCCGGCGTGGCCTACTGCGCCGATTGCGGAAACAAGCTGTATTTCCACACAAGAGCCATTAAAAACAAGTGGGGAACGCGCTATGAGGGTTCTTACAGTTGTTCCGAGTACCGCAAGGACGTACAGTATTTGCAGGGCCGGGAATGCACCTGCCATTTCATCCGGGAAAGCCAGTTGGAACAGCTTGTTTTGGAAGAATTGCGGCAGCTGCTTCGATATATCCCCAAGCATGAAAAACAGTTTGCCCGGCTTGTGATGGACAGGAGCGCACAGGAGCAGAAGCGGGACACGGCGGCAAAGAAAAAGGCTGTTGCAAAGCACCGCCAACGCATAGCGGAGCTTGACACGCTGATTGAACGGCTGTATGTGGACAATGTTTCCGGCAAAATCACGGACGAACGGTACGAAAAAATGTCCGCGAAATTTGAAGCGGAACAGGCCGGACTGAAAGAAACGGTTGCCGCTCTGGAAACCGAGATAGCCGGGGAAGAAAGCCAAGCGGTCAACGTGGACAGGTTTTTGTCGGTGCTTCGGAGATACACGGAAATCAAGGAATTGACCCCCGCAATCGTCCATGAATTTATAGATCGCATTATTGTTTACGAGCCGGAACAGGCGCGGGGCGACCGCCGACAAAAGGTGGAAATCATCTACAACAACGTGGGCGCGGTTGACCGCCTTGCGTTGATGGGCTTAGGAGCCTGAAAACTGAATATTGGGCCGAGTGCCGTTACTTTAACGCCGCCGCCCGCCATGAGTTTATGCTTCTTTTAGGACACTGTCCTAATAACCCAGGTTTTCACTAAATGTCTCCATATAGTCCTGTTTTGAAACAGTATAAATAAATATAGAATCTATTGACTTAATCTTTCTTATATCTTCATTTAGTTTGTTCGTTAGCCTTGTTTTGGCTAAATTGTAGTTGTATTCATCCGTTGAAATATAGCTCATTATCTGAAGGTCAAAATTGAACACCCCAAGATATGCTATATATTGGCTGGCATCTTCAAGGTTATTATCTATTTGCCCCATATATAAGGACATCATATTTTTATAAGAGTCCGCAACCTGATTCCTAACAACTTTTGTCGCATAATAATTGCTGTAAAACTGAAGTGCCAATAACGGAATTATAATCGAGGAAATTATTATAACCAGCTTAAAGCTGATTGCGTTCTTCGAAATATGTATTTTATGAAATTTCATTATCGGACTCCCCTTTATATAATCACATATCGGTTGCTTTATTAATGAAATCCATTCTATTAGTCTTTTAATATTATTTCAAATATTTATTTGCTTTTCCCTGAAGCAAATCAGGCGGTAATTCCATCAAGTAAGCCTCTCTCATGAAATTGATGGTGGAAAACATCTTATCAATTTCAATGGTTTGTCTCCAGAATTGCAAAGAGTGAAACTATTCAGTGAAATAGGCAGAAACAACTGATTCGCCTCCCTTATCAATCTCCTTCCATCTGCCCATATAATGACTCCATTTCCGGAGAGTACAAACAAAACTGAAAATGAATCCTCATTACTGCATTTATACCTATCAGTAACTTCAATTTCATGCATTCGGAAACATTGCGTACTCTTTTCACCAATCAGTAATCTCTCCATACCTCCGCCTTCATTGCGAATAATTTGAGGTTCTATTTTCCATCTGGCAATGGTCTGCTCAAATGTCAAGTCTTGATAATTAAAACAATCAAACAGCTTTTCCAGCCCAACTCCCTGATGAATAAGCAGTTCGGAAATCGAATTTCCCGAAGGCGTTTTCCTCTCGGTTCTCAATGTGAAGTCGGTAGGCTCCTGAACTTCGATCAGGAAACACCCAGGTCCGATCGCATGCGGAACTCCGCCTTCTATCAAATATGTATCTCCTGGGTAAGGTTTTATTTTATGTAAACAGTCAAGCATTGCAGGTATATCCTGACGGTCGAATATACCTTTCCAAACCTCTCTGGTTACTCCTTCCCTAAAACCCAATAACAAATATGGCTCCTCTTCACCTTCAGTACGAGTTCCAACTATATACCAGGCTTCCGTCTTTCCAAATTCTGATTTAAAAAAATTCCTGGCAAATTCTTTATCTGGGTGAACCTGTATTGTTAGTCTCTCCATTGAATCAATAAGTTTTACAAGCACCGCCATACTTTTGCCATATTTACTTGCGTGCTTCTCCCCTAGAAATAGCTCAGGATTTGAATGAATGAGTTCACTTAACAAAACAGTATCTTTATCGGATACAAGTACTTCACTCATCCCTTCATTATCAACTTTCATAAATCCCGGATTTCTCGCCTCAACTACGGAGGCTATCCATTCTTCAGGTTGTTCACTATCCTTTGGAGATTCTACACCATGTAATGCATCAATGTTTTTGCCTCCCAAATAGGTCCTTCTCACTCTTGTGGAATTTAAGAATAATGGCTGTGTTGCTAAATAAATAAATTGATTGTCATTCATAATAAATAAATTCCCTTTAATATTTTAGATATCTTAAATTTTAGTTATCTTATAAATTGCTGTATTTAAACCAGCAACCGTAGCACTTAATTTAAGCTTTCCATCGACTATCTCAGAAGGAGCCGCAGACTGTGAATAAAGCTCAACAATCTGATATTTTCCGCTCATGTCCTTGCCGAGTACAATGTCTGATGTGATTTCTTCATTTTCATAATTAAATGCAAAGAGCAAATAACCGCTTTCACCTTTTAACGTGCAAACTTTTAATGAAGGATTATTTACATCAAACAAACAAAGACTATAGTTATCATCTAAAAACTTAATAAATTGCTTGGCCGACACTTCTCCCTTCAGATATCCGTACCAGAAGTAAGTAGAAATATATATAAATTCACCCTTTCCATATTTCAAGCGCACTATTGCCGGTTCACCGTCATTATACTTGGCAAGTATCTCAGTATCTTTATTGAGAAGCTTTACTTGCCTTCTTTCAAAATAACCATTGAGGTTAATTTCACTGTCCTGCACTTTTTGGTATGCTGTGATTTTAAGATTATCAGGCTGCATGTCAAGCAACTCAAAACCTGCAATTTGACTCAATCCCCCGCCAGGAATTTGTTGGTGAATATAGCTTGTAGCATCTATTTCTCCAAATTTACCGTCACTTATGACAATGCCGCCCTGTGCAACATAATGCTTTATGCCCTCTGCCAGTTCATCGCTTATATAAACCTGAGTTGAAATAAACAGAACCTTATAGGAATCAATCGCTTTTTCTATGATATTTTTAGGTGAAACATATTTAGCCGTAATATTCTCATCCCATAAACACTTGTATAACCCTGCCAAGCTATCGGTATATATTCTGCTGGGAATACCGCCTACGGCAATATTAGTCAGCGATTCAAACGGCCGTATGAATGCTTTAACAAAGTCTTGATTCATTCTGTCATACAACATTGCTACGTTTGGTTGTTCGGGAGTATATTCGCTAAACTCTTTTTCATTATCGGATATAATCTTAGCTATTGAAGCCGTTTCATCCGCTCTAGGAGTATATTCCCCTTTTGAAGTTATCAGCCCTCTTCCAAATGTTTGTACTCCCTTTCCAAAAGGCTCCCATTTCCAATGAATAATTGCTTTTGCCCCATGGGATACAGCTTCCCAGTTCCATTGCCTGAGCTCATACGGATAAACATAGCTTAGTGGACCGAACATTGATGAATGATGGGTCTGAAGCTCCGATATCCAGAATTCCCCTGTCTTTGTTGCCGAATGGACGCCCACAAGCGTTTGCCACCTTAAATTTGCTGGAATAGGTACCGAGGTAAATTTAGGATAGATGTCCACACCCAATATATCAACATTTTCTGCTGCGTTCCAATCATCCTGAGGTCTATCGTATACTTCATCCATTGTAATCATAGAAAATACATTGTCTGCAATTACTGGATGTTCGCTATCGATAGCCTTAATAATATTCTTCATATTATTAAGTATAATTCCAATATTATCCTTATGAAATTGTTCATAGTCAACCATAGGCATTACACTTGCCCACAGCCATGTTGTAAATTCAATCTGCGACCAATCGAAATAAGTTCTGTCCCAAACATTATTTAAATTATCTATATTTTTGTACTTATCCTTCAGCCAATCTCTAAAAAGCCTGAGCGTATATACATCATAAGATGTAAACATTGTCTCGTTCCAAATATCATACCCATACAAAGATGAGTAGCCTTTATAGTTTTGTACTTGTTCAGTATACTGCTTTTCCACCAACTGCTTCACTTCCGGATGATTAAAGTTTATATAGCCATAGATTCTGCTACAATATTCTTTACTGCCATCACGTTTCACTGCATAATAATCATCTTTCATCGTGAAATCAGGTGCATACTCAAGAGAAGTAATCTGCCCTGCCAGCTCCATTACCACTTTCATTCCTATTTTTTCGGCATATTTAAGAATTTCGTGTCCGGTTTGATATGGATAGTTTGGCAGGCTTTTGTCTTCCCACCAATACACAGCCGGCCAGACAACAACTGTATTCATCCCCTTTTCCTTCATGCTTTTCATCAGTCTGAAAATATCTTCCCAAGTATATTCTCTTTGAATCTTTAGTACCGCTCCATATGGAAATTTTGACATTTCGATACACCCCTTATATTTAGTATAGATTATACACGATTTTATTATAGCCAAGACATGCTTAGCTCTCTACCCGAATCTCGACCTATTGTTTATGCAAAGTCGACTTAGCATTCTGAGCGTTGAAAAGATTTTTATAAGCGGCGTAATCCATTTAAAACAGGTTCTTGAGTTCAAGTTCGTTCTCAAACTTTTTAAGTCCAGATAATTGACTTTTTGAATAGTGACAGCGAATATACTCTATTACTGTATTTTCATGATATTTACTGTATTAATCCAACTCTTTATTGCAAGAGAATCTTTTTTGTTTTTATTGATTAACATATAAATTTGCCTTGATGGTGGGAATGAATCATTAATTTTTACTTGTATTATTTCACCTTGTTCAAGTTCATTTTTAGCAGAGGATTTAGTAATAAAAGCATACCCGAAACCTTCTTTAACAAAATCAATAACATAGGCAATTTCATCAACTGAAAACCTCAGTAAAGGACTGTCTCCAAATACCTCACTCAGCCATTTGAAAAATTCTTCACCTAAATCTGCATAAAGTAATGGTAATTGCAGTATGTCTGTGCAAGAAATTTCAGCTTGCCCTATTGTTTTATATTTAGAACTTGTTACTAAGATAATTTCATCTTCTAAAAAGTCGATAACTTCAAATTTACTTGATTTCATTTTTGTATAAACGAATCCAATATCTAGTATGCCGTCACCTAATAGTTTTATAATGTCCTCTGAATGATTGACTTTTAACTTTACTGCAATGTTAGCAAAAGCTAAATAGTATTCTTTTATTATTGGCGAAATAATACCATTGTATATAGAATTTTCTATTCCTAATGCCAGCCTATCTTCATATACCCCCACAGCTCTAGCCTTTATTATCCCATCCTTTTTCAACATAAGTATACTTTTGGCATATGGCAAAAAGGCTTCTCCGTATTTTGTTAGTTTCACGCTTTTATTGTTTCTTAGAAATAATTCTTTTCCAATGTATCTTTCAAGCTCATTTATTCTGTTTGAAACCGTTGATTGTACCAAATATTGTATTTCTGCAGTTTTTGTATAATTACAACTTTCCGCCAGTATTACGAAAGTTTCAATTGATTCAATATTCATAAACTCCTCCGATTATTATCGAATATCTCGATTGTTACTATTAGAATAATTCGTTTTCCAGATTGAAAATCCTTTAGTATACTGAATATAATCATAAAAAATTAAAAGTTAGGAATTTATTATGAAATTAAGCGCAACATGCATGAATTGCCTTGTGCAAAGGCAAATGGAGAACATTAGAGATTTTGAAGATGAAGAATCAAAATCAAATTATATGAAAAAGGTCCTTTCGATAATATCAGAAGCAAATGAATATGAAACTTCTCCAGTAATAATTGCTAAGATTAGCAAGCTACATCAGGAATATTTCAATTCACCTTACAGCTTTGACCTACTAAAAAAACAATATAATTTGATGATGCTTCAAAAAGAAGAAAGCATCTGGAGTAAGATTCAAGCTTCAAGCGATAGCTTATTAGAAGCAATGAAATATTCCAGGATAGGTAATTATATTGGTTTTGGCGCTATGGGAAGCATAGATGAAAATAGACTAAATAGTTTATTAGAATCAGTTCATGAAGAATATATTGAAAGCAGTAAATATCAGAGATTTTTGAAAGACTTGCAAAACGCTAATGAACTGGTTTATCTGACGGATAACTGCGGTGAAGTGGTTCTTGATAAACTGTTCATAAAATGTATTTCGGATAGGTTTCCTAAAGTTCATATTACTGTAATTGTAAGAGGTAAAATAGTTTTAAATGATGCTACAATAGAAGACGCTAAGATGGTTGGTCTAATGGAGATATCAGAAGTTATTGATAATGGTACTGAAATGGCAGGTACCTGTTTGGAACTAATAAATAATAGAGCTAAAGAATGCATTGAAACAGCTGATATGATTATCTCTAAAGGCCAGGGAAATTTTGAAACACTAAATGGGTGTGGCCTGAACATTTACTATTTATTTCTTTGCAAATGCGAATGGTTTGTAAAACGCTTTAAGATGGAACGATTTAAAGGCGTTTTTAGCAATGAAAGAGATTGTTCCTGACACGGCTATAAAATGAGCCTATGCCATTATTTTTTACGAAGAGTAAAATGAAATTATGTATGACAGGGTGGAGAAATTACTGGTGAAAACTCAAAAAAGGGATGTGGAACTGGAGAAAAGGATTAAACTGTATGACCAACTTATATCCGAGGGAAAGGTACCTGCGTCGTCCAAGGTTATTCCAGTGAATAAGTCTCTGGACAGCAAACAATGGATTTTACCTGCCCAACAAGCGGCTGAAATACTCAGAAATGCTCGGCGTTTTGCATTGGGAGACTGTGGATGCAGAAGCAAACAGAAGCATTGTGATAAACCTGTAGAGGATATTTGCTTTTCGATTAATGATGCAGCCGAAGAACGGGTACGTAAAGGTATCGCTCGATATGTAAGCCTCGATGAAGCATTGGAAAGGCTGAATCTGGCTGATGAGTATGGACTCGTGCACTTGACCATCTATAATCCTGAACAGCATGTATTTGCCCTGTGTAGTTGTTGCGAATGCTGTTGTCATGAATTACGTATGGTTCAGATGTATGAACGAGGGGATTTGGTCATTCATTCAGATTATATTGCTGTGGTAGCAACTGAATCCTGCATTAACTGCGGTGTATGCATAGACAGATGTGCATTCGGTGCCCAGGAACAGCATGACATGGTAGTATATCACTCAAAAAAATGTTATGGATGCGGCTTATGTGTCACAACTTGCCCGGTAGGGGCTATTACGTTAAATCTAAGAACACCTACTAACTCCTGTTAAACAGCCTTCGAAGAAAGTAATTAGGTAATATTTGGGAACATAAGAGAGTTTTGAGTTGGATATTTAAATCAAAAAATTTTATTTGTACCATATGCTTCTCAAAGACAACAGAGTACATCACATTCCAACAGTCAATGAGGGCAGCGATTCGTGTAACTACAAGCCCTATCATTTGTGGTACACCAGAGTTTTAGAGATAATCTCAGAGAAATAGATGCTCAACAGGCGATTCTAAATGAGGAGGGAAGTTGAAATGAATACTCGACAGATAGTGATTCTGGGTTCTACCGGTTCAGTTGGTCAGCAAGCCGTAGCCGTGGTTCGAGAGCATCCCGGTGAGTTTCGTGTGCTGGGGCTTGGAGCAGGCGGCGGTCAAATCGATGTTTTGGCCCGACAGATTGTAGAGTTCCAGCCCGAGGTAGTAGCCATTGCCAAGGAGGAGGTATTACCTGAACTCCACACTGCTGTACGCAATGTCATAGCTGCGCAAGGCCTTCGGCCAGGCTATTTTTCAGTTCCGCAATACTTGGCCGGAAACCAAGCAATTGAAGAAATTGCCAAGATGTCATGTGATGTAGTGTTAAACGGCATTACCGGAGCAGTAGGCCTGAAAGCGACCTTAGCGACCTTACGTTCAGGAAACGTGCTCGCTCTGGCTAACAAGGAATCCCTTATCCTAGGAGGCGAATTCGTGACACGCGAGGCTTATCCCGGCCAGATCGTACCAGTGGACTCTGAACATTCCGCTCTGGCTCAAGCACTTCGTGGCGGAAAAGACTCAGAGGTGAAAAGACTCATTATCACCGCAACAGGAGGACCTTTCCGTGGGATGAGACGTGCCGAACTAGAAAACGTCACCATTGCACAGGCTCTTACTCACCCAAAGTGGTCAATGGGACCGGTGATTAGCATCAATTCTGCGACTATGGTGAATAAGGGGTTAGAAGTGATTGAGGCACATTTATTATTCGGCATTCCCTATGCAAATATCGAGGTTGTCATACACCCCGAAGCCTTCATTCACTCAATGGTTGAATTCATCGATGGGACAACAATTGCACAAGTAAGTCCTCCTGATATGAGGTTGCCCATCGCTTTAGGGCTTAAATGGCCCGAGAGAATTCCTTATGTAGTTTCCGGTGTCGATTGGTCTACGTCACATAGCTGGTCCCTACAGCCATTGGATAACGAACTGAGTTCAATGGTGAAGCTTGCTCGCCACGTTGGCGAACTAGGGGGAGCTGCTCCTGCTATTTATAACGCGGCTAACGAGGTGTGTGTCGAAGCTTTCGTGTCTGGTCGGTTACCTTTCCTCGGTATTTTCGACGTAGTTGAGCAGGTTGTTCTGAATACTACGCCCACCATGAATATCCATACTCTGGAGGATGTACTCGAATTCGAAGCCCGAGCACGGGTTACTGCCACTGATTTGATCAATCGCAGCCACTCATGAGTCAAAAGGCTTTGAGAGGACTACCTGAAAAAGGTAACCACCACAAATCCATATAATATGAAACTTTCATATAGGGTTCAGCCTAGCGGGTGGGCCCTTTAACTATCTATGCAGTATTATTCAGTTTGCACACTGTTACACCCGTTATTTATCCTTCCGTACGATTAGTGAACAGCATTCCACGTGCCTTGAGGATACAAAAAACGCTGGTGTCAAGTCAGGGCTAAAATTTTATTGGCATGCAATACCACAAATATTATAAAATATTTTAACTTTGTAATATTTGTGATAGTTATTTATTCAGCTTATAAATAAACTTTTCTAAGCACCTGCATGATATCGTCAAAGCTAATTCCAGGGATTTTCAGTGTCTTTGGATCAACGGGCGCCTTTTCGAGACGGGTAACGAACTGCTCCATATCGGATTTGATTTCAGTCGGTAGTTCGCATCTTTCGCTGCCGGAAAGTACAGCTGTGAGCCGGACAACATCGTTTTTATGTTTTTTAATGTCACGGTCATCAACATGATGCCCCTGTGCTTTTCGCTCTGAAAGATCAAGCCATGCTTTTGCCTTAAAAGGTATTAGATTCTGAGAAGATAAAATAACCACATCATTGATTACCGTTTTACCGGTCAATAACAACTGATAATACGTTGAGGTCAAAAGAATAGCTGACAAACTGGAGATTTCGTCGCCCAGGTGAAGAGGGATGCAGCCGTGCTCAACATCTTCAATCTCAGTCGAAGTTTTAGAAAACAACTCAATCATATACGGATAGTCGACATTTTGGGGTTTATCAAACCTGAAAAATTGCGGTGAACCATTACTTTTCGCACGATGCTCATAACCACCGTCTTGAATAAATTCCCAAAGCCGTTTACCAAACTCTGGTGTCAGTGCTTCTGCAATCAACACCATGTCCAAATCCTTTGTTGCACGAAAGTCACCGTCCACATCTTCGAAGATAAGATCACAGGCTGCGCCGCCAATCAGCACATACTGTTCCTTATAGTCATGAAAATACGCTTTGAAGGTTTCAATTCCTTTAATCATTTACTTTCTCCTCTACAGCTTCATCTATGGCAGCCTCAATGCGAGGGTCCTTCTTATCTTCATCGGATAATGACAGTATCGCTGTTAACGGATCAACTGCCGTTCCATCACCGAAGGGAATATCATACTGTATAACCTGTATGATTTCCGCAGGCACTTCGCCTTTTGGAATGCAAGGAAGATCACCTATCCGCAAGCTCTTTGCCAGTTCTTTTGTTGTTGCGTATGTTCGGTACCCGTTGTCGTTCAGTAAGGTATAGCTGCTGAGAGCCGACATACCTCCTAACGTGAGTTCTCTCATACCACATGGTTTGTCCAGACGATATTCTTTTGCCACCGGATTTCGTAAAACGGGACGCAGCATATTCCATAAAGCAGTACTGCTTTGCTCCCAAATAAAATATCTGCTCTTTCCAATTTTCGATACAAGTGGTATTTTTAGCGCTTCCAGCTCATCAAAGCATCTTGTGATAGACATTTTAGACACACAAAGAGCTTTAGCCGCATCAGTAAGTGAAAATTTTTTCCACTTCTGATAGATGGCGACAAGCAGTAGTTTTTGGGTCAAATACGAGATTTCTTTTACCTCCTGCAAAATTCGCTCATCCTGATTGGTAAGTACTGTGCCCAGAAATGGCATGTATATCTGCTTATCTTTAATAATAAACGGAATTGCTTCCTCTATCAGCTTTTGCTTCGTGTAAGTATTCATACTTTCAAAATACAACACGCACTCCATACGGGATAGTTTTTTCAACTGTTCACGCTGCTTTCGAAGTGCAGAAAGATTGATGGCTTCCTTGGGTTCAGCCAACAGACAGTCCGTCTCCGCAAGCTTTATAGTATAGAGCCGATAGCTTCCTTTCAGATAAAGCGGAAGCTTGTCTATGCCTGTATAATCAGATATAGCTACCTTGATGTGCAACATTTTTTCGATATAATCGTTCATATCATCACCTTGTAACATAATATTTTTAATTATAACACATTATATGTTACAATACAAATCTTATACATTGCTTTTAGTACAAAAAATAAGATAGCATTTTAGCGCTATCTCACATGCCTTCCACATCATATCAATATATCCATATCAGTTTCTATTTCGTTCCCATCACTTCATCTGGACTAAGTGCATCATTAACTTTTTGCTATATTTTATATCCAAATATTTTACTTTCTCCTAAGTATCTTTCTAAAGGAGCACTCCTAGAACCTGCTACTTTAAGCCAAGCTGTAAGCCACGTTATAAAGACTAATATACTATTATCTTTTAAAACCAGAAACTCGGCTGGCTCAAAAATTTCTTCATATGTTTTACCTGGATTTTCATTTAAAACTTGTTGTTCCTGTAAACTTCCAAGCATACCAAAACATGATAGTCTTCTATAACTTCCGGCTGTTATAAGAATGGAATCTGGAATAATAATAAAATCTGGCTGTTCATCAATGGGAATGCTATTTAATGTATTTACAATATTTTCTTTTAAAGTTTCCGGAGAAGGTCCATTAAATCCCCATATTACAAGTAAAGATTCTTTAATCTTAGGTAAAGATGGCACTGATTGATAATTTCTCGTTAACTTTTTAAGTTTTATACATTTATTTATTGAATCCTGTATAGTATCCGGTGTTAAATATGTTTTAACTTCTATCATAGCGTAAACTGATTCGACTAACCAAAGCTTATTAGTTGAATCAGGATATAAAGGCGCATTATTAGTTTGATCTACAATTATTAAATCTGCTTGATTGGAAAATTCACCTCTACTTGAAAGTATTAGTCCTGTGCTAACTCCAAAAGCTTTAGCAAATTCTACTCTAAAAACCTTCCTACAATATCTTCCTTAATTGGAAGATGCCGTACACGTCTGGTATCCCCTTGGAGGAAGCCTTATTTCGGATAAAGTCGCCGAATAGGCCCTTTTTAGTCGATTTGGCGCCTGCTTTGGCATTACAATTCAAGTTAATAGTAAAAATATTATCAGCAAATTAGGTTAGCGTGATACAAGGTGCTTGGTGTATGGTTCCAGCAAAAACAGGAGCTGCTCGGTAATTTCCTGCACATTGCAGGGCATAGAATTATTGATCCACCATTCCAATACGCCAATAAACCCAGAAGCCAAAAAATGAGTGGTTACACCATTTGAAAATGCGTGGTTTTCTGACTTTATACCGATAACCTCGGTAACTGTTTGTGCAATAATGTCATATAAGCGGCTGCGGAAAAATCCAAATCCCTCATCGCTAAGAAGCAACTTGTATATTGTAAAATTTTTCTCCAAATATTCAAAAATGCTTTGAAATGCACTTGCGTTTAGCGTTTTATCAGCAGTATCGGCACAGTGATTCAGCAGCAGCTCGACATACGTTTCGATGCACTTGTCAAGCAAGTCGAATTTATCCACGTAATGCAGGTAAACAGTCCCTCGGTTTATGTTGGCACGTTCGGCAATGTCATTGATGGTTATTTTCTCAAAGCCTTTTTCAGCTAAGAGGCCGATGAAGGTATTCATAATCAACTGCCTTGTTTTTTGTATTCGTCTATCCATAAAGTATCCTCCGGAAATTCAACAAATTAGCGCTATGTGTTGATTTATCAACAGTTGGAACAATTGTAACTATTGAAATTCTCTCTGCATACAGTATGCTTAGAATATCAAACACGTGTTGAAAAGTCAACACGTGATTATTCTGGAGGTTGCTTTATGAAAATACTAATTTTTGGCCGCGGTGTGATAGGAACACAGTACGCCTGGTCTTTCGAAAACGCAGGCCATACGGTTGAGTTTTATGTTCGTGAAGGCAGGAAGGCACAATACGGCTCCTATGTAAACTTGGAACTATGGGATGCAAGGCAAAACAAAAAAGACCGACTGGTCAAAGAAAAATGGCCTATTGTTATGCAGGAAGAGATAAAGGAAAATCACAACTATGACCTCATTTTTATGAGCGTCAACCCCGAGCAGGTAGCAAGCGCGGTAAAATACCTTGCGCCGCGGGTTGGAAATGCGACTGTGCTTTTTTTCAATAACTTTTGGCGAGACCCTCAAGCAGCTGTTCAGCCGATTCCGCTCAGTCAAATTGTTTATGGCTTTCCCGGTGCCGGCGGCGGGTTTGAAGGAAACACGCTTTACGGTGGACTTTACAAGACGGTTCAGTTTGGAAGATTTGAACCCGAGCCAACCAAAAGAGAATTAGAGGCCCGCAAGCTTTTTGCTCAGGCAGGCTTCAAGATAATGGTTCAAAAGGACCCACAAAGTTGGCTCTGGAATCACTTCGCGTTCAACGCTGCAATGGAAGCCGAAGTATTAAAAAGCGGCAGTTTTGAAAAAGTAATTTCCTCGCGCGAAGCGCTTGATGGATTAGGCTGGGACTTGAAAGAAATGATCCCCGTTTTGAAAGCAAAGGGCTCAAAACTTGATGTTATGACAAAAGTGTTGAGCGGCCTGCCGCCAAGAGTTGTTGGATTTCTTATGAGCCACGTTGTTTTTTCTCCGAAAAGCATGCCCTATGCACTTGTGGCGCATAACCACTTTAAAGTTGGCTATGCCGTACAGGAAGTTATTACAGATGCCAGAAAGTACGGAATAAAGGCACCACGGCTTTACGAAGTAGAAAGCCTAATTAGAGAACAGTGAGCAGATCCAGGAAAAAAGGACAATGACGAAAAGACCTCCTATTCCCTATCTTTTTATTGCTCAAGTACCTGTGGCACTGGTTTCATCTCTGACACATTTTTACGCTTAGGAAGAAAGAAAGCCGGGATGACAGCAATCGCGGCGAAAGCAATTGACCACCAAAAGGCCGTATTGTATGCTCTTGCTTCCGCTTGGGCTGCCTTCATTGTTTGATAAACGGTAAGTTGGGTTTGAATCACCGTTGCCAGAATCGCCGGTCCGAACGCACCCCCGATGGTTTGCAGAATTCTTGTTACTGTGCTGGCATCCGGAACATGGTTCTCCTCAATTCCTATATATGCAGAAGCCATGATTGGGATAAGCAAGCCACCAATACCAGCACCACGGATAAGCAATGCGGCTGCCAGCAGCACTTGACTGGTGCTTCCATCCGCAAAAGCAAAGGGGATTGTGCCCAGAACGGTTATAATAAGGCTTGTAAGAACAATCCATCGCGAACCAATGCGGTCGGTAAGCGTGCCGAACCAGCTCTGTGTCGCCAACATACCTATACTTTGCGGAATCAGTAACAATCCGGTATAAAAAGCGCTTTCAGCGCGTACCTGCTGATAGTATAACGGGAAAAGCAGCATCGATCCATTGATGATTAGTCCGGAAAGAAAAAACAAAATACTGCATACGGAAAAATTTCTTGACCGAAAGAGGCGTATATCCACCACGGGAGCGCTTTTCTTGCACAAAGCATAGAAGATGAATGCGGCCATCAGGACGATACTAATCATAAGCGGCACAAATACCACACTGTTTGTAATTCCTCCATAAGAACTAATCTGGGAGATTCCGTAAATGAGAATGGCAAATGCAGGAGAAAGCATGGAGATACCGATCCAATCAAGGGTTCCTTTGTGCTCGGATATTTTATCCTTCGGTAATCCTTTAACGGCCAACAGAATCGCAATCAGGATCACGGGAACATTTACATAAAAAATCCAGCGCCAACCCAGGCCGTTCACAATCACCCCGCCCAATACTGGTCCCAAAATCGGTCCCAATGCAGAAGGAATACTGATATAGGACATTAGCTGACCTAATTGTTTCCCGCCAGATATCTGTACGAGCAGGTTTAATGTGGTAGGAACCATGAGTCCAGCGGCAAGCCCCTGAATGAGCCGGAATACAATCAGGCTTCCGATATCCCATGACAGGGCTGTCAGCACGGAACCTGCAAAAAATGTAATTAAAGAAAATAGGTAAACTTGCTTTCCTCCAAATCGGTTGTTAGCCCAACCGGAAATTGGTGTAGCAATTCCCATTGCCAGCATATAGCCTGTAATCACCCATTGGAGCACCGACATCGTACATTTGAAGTCGACGGAAATGGACTGAATCGCCACATTGACCATCGTGGAATCAAGCAGCGGCGTAATTGATCCGATTACCAGTATAATGGCGGCTCTCGCAACTATTGGGTCCAGTTTTTCTTTTTTCTCTTTTGACATTATCTATTTTCCCTCCAGAATGAACCTTCCGTTTAAGGAAACATTTTTATGATCCGTAAACGGAACTATGTTCCGTTTATAAACTATAGTATACGAAAGCGCTATTCCGTTGTCAATATTCATTTGTTCGGGTAAAATAAAGAGGAAAGAGGTGGCTCACGATGGCAAAAAAAAAGTATTCTTCGGGTGCAGCAAGTGCTACTGACGAAACGGCGAATGTGCATTCCGATCATCTCCGTTTTTCTGATGATTCTGAAAAGATGCTGCGGGCGGATGCAAAACATAATCGAGAGCAGATTCTGCAGGCAGCCCGTAAAGCTTTTTCAGAGAAGGGGCTTTCGGTTCAAATCAGTGAAATCGCCCGAATGGCCGGGATTGGTATTGGTACGATATACCGTCATTTTCCGACCAAAGAAGCATTGTTTGATGCGGTCAGTATCAGTTATAAACAAAAGCTTACGGCGGAAGCAAAATCTCTTATTAACCATACCGATCCCGGCAAGGCGTTTTTTGACTTTCTTTCCGGCACTATGGAAGATGGCTTTACAAACAGGGCAGCGAGGGACGCTTTCAGAATCGGCACTTTCCGTGTACGGACGGAAATCTCCGGTGCTATGCTGGATCTTGAGTCAGCATGTGATGCACTCCTCACCCGAGCGCAACAGGCAAAGGAGATACGGGAAGATATTAACACCACAGATTTGTTCGCCCTGATGTCCGGTCTTCTCATGATTGTAGATGAGCTTGAAGATGTCTCTGATACAAGTAGATTCCATCATTTATTGTCTATTGTTTTCGACGGTCTTCGTTATAAACCACATGACTAATTACAATTCTTTCATTACAAGAATTCTATCTAATTTGAGTACACTCTTTTCTTTATGTTTGTTTATCAAAACTTCCTCATTTGTTATTTTCTCAATTGATACGCCATAACATCCTTGCGGCATGGTAAACTATGATTTACAGACATAATGAATCTGACAACGTCTACCTTCAAAGTAATCATATATGCCATGATCAGAATCTTCTATGCCCTCAAATTCGGCAATAAAAAGCTTCGCTGCCTTTTCTATTTCTTGAATCAGTTCCTGACCACTCTTATATTCCTGCATAGGATACCTCGTGTTAGTCTCGGTCTAAACTAAGTTCGTCCGCGTTTATTCGCTCTGCCTTTTGCTTTTTTCGTTCAAAAGCCATAGCATCATATTATTTTGATGTCATTTTTGAGGAGTTTGCTTCCACAACAGTGAAACATTAAAATATATTTTTACTACGCAAAGAAGAATCCCTTCTGCAATAGAAAAAATCATTGTCATTGCAGACCACCTCCAAAGCATAGTGTAGGTGTACCCAATTAAATATGGTAAACACGCCAGTACAATCGATATGCAGAAAAGTAGGATGGTTTTTATTATCAAACCTGATGGTTTTGCTAAAGTACTTTTTTCTTTTAATACTTTTAAAACCATATTTATAATAAAATACAAAAGCAACAAGCAGATAAATGAGCAAATGATATCAAGCGTTGCTACCGAAACAAAGCTGGTATTATAGTTATCGGCACCTTGTGAGGCTGTCATATAATTTTGAGCAATGTAAACAGCTGGAGAAAGCATACTATTACAGAGTGTGGCAACAGCGGTCCTATTTTTTAAATCAATCATGACACAAGAACCATAATTCTGTATACCTCCTGTATGCATGATTTTTTCTCCGTCGGCAGATATATGCCAGCCAAAAACATAATAATCATCACCATCTTGTGGTATGTAAGCACATTGGCTGATATCATGTGTTCGTGCAATAGCAAGTTTTAAATTATCAGGAACGTTTGCTTCCCCCATTTGGGCTTTAATCCATTTACTTAAATCAGCAGTGCAGGTAATCAAGCCTCCCGCAGGTTTATTGGAGCCTTCAAGTTCAGCATTATATTCTATAATACCTCCAAAAAGAGTTCTGGAGCCATTAATAAATGAATCCTTTTGCATTGCTTGATCCAGATATAAATAGGTGTTATTCATTCCAAGCGGTAATAAAATGTTATCCTGAATATAAGCTTCATAGTTCTTACCCGTAATAACTTCGAGCAGATATGCAAGTATTGTATAATTCATATTTACATATTGATATTGCGATCCTGGAGTAAAATCAAGTTCTATACCATTCATTGCTTTTACGCTTTTTTCTATCACACCCTCATAATCACCTGATGGTAGATTATAGAGTGTTTTATATGGAATTCCGCTAGAATGGGATAATAGCTGACGAATTTTTATATCCGTTTTTTCCCCTTTGTAAAGAAACTGCAGCCAAGGAATATATTCTGATATATTATCATCCAGATTAATATACCCTTCATCAGTAATCATTTGAATTGCTAAACCAGTAAACGCTTTTGTCGTTGAACCAAGAACAAATAACGAAGAATCGCTAATATCTACTCCATGGCTTTTCCCGTAATTATCATAATTAAACTTGGAATTCTTATATTCAACCACTGCGCAAGCCGGTATTCGATGAGCTGTCATGATTTTTTCAGTAGCATTGTGTATATTATTCTCTTTCGAAAAAACATTCAAGTGTAAGAGCATTATATACGCGAAGACAAAACATAATGTTGTTATCGTAAATATTTTCTTAATCTTATTAACCTTTATAGCTTTTTTCATTTTCTCCTCTTATCTTTATCTTTTTCCGAAAATCAGCTTATAAACCATATCCACACCTTGTTCGGGAAGCAGCTCGAGCATCGCTAGAAGTTTACCCGTCCCGACTCTGTATCTCAGTTTTGGATGTCTTGATTCCATTGCCCTAATCACCGTTTTTACCAGACGGCGAGGATCATTCTTTTGATTTAACTCCATCGCCATGAGCGGCTTCATTTTTGTAAGCAGCTTACTGTAGTACTTTGTTTTTGATATTGTCTTATCAAAATTCTCGTATACCTGCCGCGTGATGTTCGTTTCATAAGAGCCAGGCTGAATCTTTACAACGGAGATACCCAAATAGATAAGTTCACGCCGAAGGCTGTCGTTGTATGCATCGACCGCGTATTTAGACAATACATACGGCCCGGCAAACGGCTGTGGAGTCATCCAACCTGACTCCGAACTACAGTTGATAATCCTGCCATGACCTTTATAAATCATCTCAAAAAAGGTTCGATTTACTCTTGCCATACCAATCACGTTGACGTTAAGAAGTTTTTCAATGGATTCCACACTGTCGCCTTCAATGAGAGACGTAAACGAAGTTAATCCTGCAAAATTCACAATAGCATCCAGCTTATCCGTATAGGATCTTATTATTTCAAGAGCAGCATTCACACTCTCCTGTTTTGTAACATCCAGTCGCACCGGAATGATATTCGCCAATTTCCCCAATCGCATTAGTTCAACTTCATTGGTACCGCCTGCAAATATCGTCCAATTTCCCAATCGGGATAAGTCTTCGACGCAAAGCGTACCAAGTCCGCCTGTTGCCCCTGTAAATACTGCATATTTCACGGGTTATCACCTCATCTCACTTCAGGTTAAATCTTCCTTTGCCATTCTATTGCTATTATACTAACCGCATGTTAATTACGCAACAACTTGTTCGCCCGCACCGGAACTTCTTGAAATTCTGATGCTTCCAGGGTACGATGCTTCCAAATCGATGCTCCGGTCGCCTTCATGGTTCATCAAACAATTTAGAATTCTCCCATGATGTTAATTTATAAGCAACTATCCTAAAGGTTTATGCTCGCTGCCGTTAGCTCCAGCGTAAGGAGCTTCTAGCACTATAGAACAGGCCTAAATTTTTGCTCTAGATTGAGATCTATATAGTTCAATCCTAAAAATAACGCCAATCATCAAGACTGATAATCGGCGTTAACATTTTTATTTATTTTTGCGGTACAAAATATATCCGGGATTATTCGTTCCCTTTGACCTTTACCACTCCTGCAAAAATTCCCTCCTAATTTCCTTTTATATGAGATTAGCCTTTTGCAGTAGCCTTTTTATAATCACAGCAACCTCTGCCCTGGTGATGTTTTCCTTCGGCGCCAGCATGTTGCCGTTCTTTCCCTGTACAACTCCTGTCTTTATGCAGGAAGCGATGCTGTCCTTTGCATACGCTGCCGGTTTTTCTCCATCACCGAAGTCTCCAAGGAGCTTTTGCATTTCGCCCTCGGCCAGTTCCACCTTCAACGGTGTGATCTTCATGGCTCTGGCGATCATTGTCATCGCCTGCTCACGGGTGATGCTGTCCTTAGGTCTGAAGTTATCTGCATCGTATCCCAATATGATCTTGTATTCATAGGCCGTTTTGATGTAGCTGCTGTACCAGTCGGAGTCCTGCACATCTGTGAAGCTTTCCGTTCCTATGCCCGGCTTCAGTCCCAGAGCCCTTACGACAATAGCCGCAAATTCCGCACGGGTGATATCCCTGTCAGGCTGGAAATTCCCATTGCCCATTCCGCTGACGACCATCCTGGAGCCCATATCGTTAATAGACTCTTTCGCCCAATGGCCGGCAACATCTTGGAATTCCAACGGATGCGATATAACGGAATAGGTGCTGTTGGTAAGATTGTTGATTATTGCATAATATCTACCGTCTATGACCGTCACCCGGGTAGGTACATGCCTGACCGTTCCATCTACCTCCATTATAATGCCGGTTGTAACCTTATTCGGGTCGACCCCGTCCGGTATTGCAAGGGTCCTTTCCACAAAGACATTAAACTTGCTCACTTCCACCGTCTTTCCCCCATAGCTGCCCATGATTGAAAAATCTACCGGCGGCGCCACGATAGAGAAGCTATCTTTCTGAGCAGAGTCCTGCAATACTTTTACCGTTGCTTCCGATGATTTGACAATGGATACCTGGATTTTGATATCCTGCAAAGCCACATCTTTCCCTATCTTTTCCGATATCGCATCGATATTGATCTGCTGTGCAGGTATTGCATAAGCGGCTGTTCCCGTTTTTAACTCCAGAACGGCTTCTTTGTTCTCCATGTTCTTGACCATCTGTGCATTCAGTTCTCCGATTACGACATCGGCTTTTGTGTTTACGGGAATGGTAACTACTGCTTTGTTGCCTTCGCTTTCAAGCTTCTTTTCAAGTTTTTCTTCATCCACTGTAATCGTTGTTACTGTTTGACTTCCTTGTGTTGTGGTTGTTGCAGTTCCTGCATTTTCTACCTTTCCGTTAACCAGTATATCCGCACCTAAATTCGGGCTTGCAGGTATGGAAGGAGAAGAACCGCCACCGCTTGAAGTTCTATAGGGTCTTATTGTATTGGTCGGAGCTGATTCCTCACCCTCTCCAATACGATTGATCGCTTTGACAGTAAAGGTATAGTCAGTTCCGTTGGTCAAACCTGTGACTGTAATACTCGTACCGGCTCCACTTGCTGTATAATTGCCCGGATCTGAGGTTACAACATACCCAGTAATAGGGCTGCCTCCGTTATCGGAAGGTGCAGTAAATCTTATGGTTGCCTGACCGTTTCCGGCGGTAGCAGTCACTCCGGTAGGTATTCCTGGAGTTGTTACAGGGGTGGCGCTGATTTGTCCGGAAGCCGCAATGACAACCGCATTATTATCCATTGCTTTAACTTCAAAGTCATAGGTGATTCCGTTGGTAAGTCCAATAACATCATATACGCTTTCACTTACAGTTCCTATTGAGGAATTGTCTTGATATACACTATAGTAAACTGCTTCAGGAATATCGTTCCAGGATAGTGTTACATGCCGGTTGCCGGATACCGCAGTAAGAACCAGCGAGCCAGGTTCATTGAATGTAAGGGTTGCAGCATTGCTGGTCACGTTCCCGGCTGCATTGCTCACATAGCAGGTATAGCTTCCGGCATCCGATGCCTGGACATCGTTTATTGTCAGGGTACTGGAAGTAGCCCCACTAATATCTGTGCCATCCTTTTTCCACTGGTAGGAAAGAGGGGCATCTCCTGTTGCTGTTACCGTAAATGTAGCCGTCTGACCTGCCATCACGGTCTGATTGCTGGGGTGGCTTGTAACGGTCGGCGCCACTGAATCATATTTCATTACCATTGCCTCGCCATAGCTGGTATACGATACATAGGGAACTCCATTGTCCACAGACAGGGAAAGCCCGGACATCCTTCCCCTTGAAGCATATCCACTAGGGCTATTGTCCGCTGTCACCCAGTGGTCATCTTTCAGCTTCCATACCTTTGCCATGGAGTTATGGTCCGTGTATGCAACATAAGGAATCCCGTCATCATCGATATACAAGAAATTATCTGACGTGGTGTCCTCGGAGATATAGTCACCCCCAACGATCTCCCAGTTGCTTCCATTAAGCTTTTTTACTATGCACTTATTACCTGCGTCCAGATCCGTATATGCCACATAGGGCACTTTATTGTATACATACAGCGATGGGTCTGACGCGTTTCCGGTAGAATTGGGATTTCCTGCAGGCAACCATTGATAACCGCTGCTTCTTACCACTACGATACCGGTTTGGTTCTGATACGCCAGATAAGCGGATCCATCAATATTACTATTCAATGACAGTACGCTGGCCGAGCCTGTAATTGGAGGTCCCACTATCGGCGTTGCACTCCCCTGGAATTTCATTACTATGATCAAATTTTGGAAAGTAAAAGCCACACAGGGAATGCCGTCATATACATGCAACGCTAAACTACCACTTTGCCCTACATTTACAGTTCCAACTCGCTCCCAGCCGTTTTCATCATCATACTTCATTACTGCTAGCCTGACTGGGTTGTCTGAAGCAGTTAAATATGCAAAATAAGGAGTTCCTTCGGATACGTAAAATGAAAAATTCTGCACCGCTTCATCTGTAACATATCCGTCGCTGTCGTTGCCATCGACTACTTCCCAGTTGTTTCCCACAAGCTTTTTCACTATAGCCTTGGCACCGCCTGACTCTTCCGTATAGGCTATGTAGGGAGTCCCGTCATATACAAATAATGAAGTAGATCCTGTGCTTGCCTCTGAGACAAGGCCCTCTCCCACCTGCTTCCATTTTATGTTTATAGCTGCATGTACCGGGGAACCCGGTATCAGAGAAAGCAACACAGCCACGGTCAGCAGCACGCAAATAATTTTTTTCATTCTCCACTGGTTCTTTCTCAATAATTTCTCATACATTGAGCCACATTCCTTTCCATATAACACATAAAATTTTTTCCTTTTCTTAATTGTTTAAATTATTCAAAATCCTCCCTTCAATTTTTTCAGTATTCGACATAGCTCTTTATATTTTACATAACGGCAATAAACAAAAAATAAACAAAAAAAAGACCCCGAATCTCTCCGGAATCTTTTTACAAGCTGTTTCCAGCCTCATTGAAAGAGTTTTCTAATGTTTTCCTTTGGCTTCATTCCCAGTTCTTCCAGCAAAAGTTTTTCCAGCGCTAAATACTGCTGCCGGGCTTCATTTTTCCTTCCCAATTGCATGTATAAAAGAATGACCTGATTATGGATATCTTCCCTCAGCGGATCTGTTTCAAGAATTTTATGCAGCTTTATCAAAGCCTTTTGTGGTTGTTCATATTCCATATGGAACCGTGCTGCTTCCTCCAACAATTCCGCATAGTTTTTTTCCAGATGACGCGCCTTTTCAACGGCCCATTCATACCCTTTTCCATTCAAGAAGCCTCCTGAATAGAGTTCTACTGCCTCCTCGTAAATGCCGGAATCTTTTATACGGGTAATTTTATTTTTTTTGATTAATCTTTCAAATTCAAACAGATCACAAGTAATCCTGCCCGCGTCAATACCGATTTCTTTTTTGCCGGTTTTTATACAATCCTCCAGCCCATAGCTGTTCAAAGCTTTACGGATATAGTATATGTTGGCATTTATATTTTTTAATGCCTTATTAAAATCAAAGCCCCCCCACAGGGTATCAACGATTTCTTCCCGGCTGGTTGTTCCTTTATATACAATAAAGGCAAAAAGCTCTTCGGTTTTAGGACTTCTTAGCTTTATTTCCCTGCCTTCATCGTCTGTTGTATAAATTTTAAAACCGTTGAAAAGCGAAATCCTTATACCGGGATTTTCCCGCATATACCGTCGTTTCTTCCTGATTTTATCCAGGGTCTTTTGCAGCCGCTCACAGGTTACAGGCTTCAAAAGATAATCAAGGGCATTCAGTTCAAAAGCTTTGACCGCATACTCATCATATCCGGTGATAAAAACAACATCGATGTTGCTATCGGTATCGCGCAGCATATCTGCAAAAGTCATTCCATCGATATCCGGCATTGAAATATCCAAAAAGGCCACATCGACTTTATTCTTTTTTATATATTCATAAGCCTCCAAGGAATTTGAAAAAGTATTGCATATTTGTATACCGCTGCATTCCGTCAAAATTTTTTTCAACCGTTTAATGGATAATTCCTCATCATCCACAAGGATAGTTCTTAGCATGATTTCTCCTTCCCTCTCTATTTAACTGTAATATTTCTGTGGATCATACCGGAATATGAAATGAAACCGCAGTGCCTGCTCCTTCTCTGCTGTCAAATTCAAGGCCTTTTCCATAAAGCAGCTTCAACCGCTGGTTTATATTCCAAATTCCAACTCCCTTTCTTTCAATATTTGAATCCAGTATCTCCTCGACCTTAGCCCTGTTCATTCCCTTTCCATTGTCCTCTACGCGAAAGCTCCCCGTACTATTCATCTTTTTTATCGTTATTCTGACTGTTCCGCCCTGTAGTTTTGACATCAGACCATGCCGTACCGCATTTTCCACCAGGGGCTGCAAAATCAGAGGAGGAATAAGAATATTCAGGTTTTCATCAATATCATATTCTATATCCAGCCTTGAACCAAAACGTGCTTTTTCAATATTCAAATAGGCGTTTACCAGTTCCAGCTCTTTGTCTATCGTAACCAGTGAATCTAATTTCTTGAAGTCAAAGCTGTTTCTTATATACTCTGAAAGCTGTACGATCAAATCCTCCGCCTTCAGAGGCTCGTCGATGCACAGTGCGGCGATTGAATTGAGCGCATTATACAAGAAATGGGGCTTGATCTGAGAGCGTAAAAAAGCAATCTCTGCATCTCTTGCATTTTTCACAGATGTTTTAAGCTTGGTTAAAGTTCTCACTCTCATTTTTAACTCTTCTGCTTCAAAAGGCTTGCCGACAAAATCATTCGCTCCGGTTTCCAACGACATGACAATATCGTCAATCCGGTTTTTCGCCGTAAGCATTAAAACAGGCAATTCAAAAAGCGAAAACCGCTCACGGATTTTGATTAACACCTCATATCCCGATATATCCGGCATCATGATATCAAGAATGACCAAGTCAATATCCGGATGCTTCAAAATTGCATCCAGTGCTTTTTGCCCGCTGTTTACCGCAGTAATGGAATACTTCTCCATCTTGAGCAGGTTGATAATGGCTTGAAGATTTGCATAATCATCATCTACTACCAGAATATTCTCGGGTAAATCACCCTGTATATAGATGGGATACTCTGGGCCCAGTGCATAGGATTCACCCGGCTGCAATTCCTGATACGTTTCATTCACTGCGTCAGGACTGATAAAGGACACCGGAAGTGTAAACGAAAAGGCTGCACCTTTCCCCAGACTGGATGCCACACTGATTTCTCCTCCATGAAGTTCCACCAGCTTCTTGGTTATACTCAATCCCAAACCTGTTCCTTCATACCTTCTTGTTTCCGATGTATCCGCCTGCTCGAAGGATTTAAATATGACTTCATGCATATTTTCTGCGATTCCAATGCCTGTATCTGAAACACAAATCTCGACGTTCTCCTGACACAGGACGGCACTTACCTCAACCCGGCCTCTTTCGGTAAATTTTACGCCATTCCCGATCAAGTTGTAGAGGATCTGTGTCAGACGGTCACGGTCTGCATAAACCGGCGGGAGGTCTTCCGGCACATTGTTGACAAGGGTAATTCCCTTCCCTCCTGTGATAAACCTGTGAACCTTGATTACCGTCTCCACAATGGTTTTTACATCGACGCTGTTCTTATACAGCTCAATGTCTCCGTTTTTCATTTTTGAATAATCCAATAAATCGTTTACAAGACTTGAAAGCCTTCTCCCGCTTTCCACAACAATGGAAAGATTCTGAGCCTGCAAAGGATTGATCGGGCCTTCCGCTCCTTTGATGATTGAATCCGTAATGCTGATGATGGCATTTAAGGGTGATTGCAATTCGTGGGAGGTATTGGCAAGGAAATCATCCTTAAGCTTGTCTAGTTGGAGAAGCCGGTTTGACAGGGTCTTAATGGTGCTATACGCCTCAAAAAAGCGGAGGAATAACAAAAAAATCATCACGGTGGCAAAGCCAAGAATATAGATCTGCCCGGACAAAACAGTTGTTTTCAAGGCGGCTCCAAGAAGGATGAGATCAAGGGAATACAAGTTCATGGTAAGGATAGCAATAAAAAGTATTAAATGCTCCGTCCTATCCTTTTTGTGGCTTTTAACAAATAGTACAGCCGTTCTTATGAGTAAACCGATAAGAAATATCTCATCCAGAAGGACGATGTATATCTGCATCCTCATGTAGGTATATATCGGGAAAAATATAATTACCAGGAGGTATGCACCAAAGACAGCGGATACCAGTTTTGTAATTCTTAATGAGAGGACATCTTTTTTAAACTGATAGACCATGCACGCCAATGCGATAAAGCATGCAAATATGAAGAAGTCTCTCGATTTAAACACAACATGAAAGGGGATATGGGGCAGTATCTCCAAAATAGGCCGTTCACTTGTGAATGCATTACTGACCGAAAGTGTCAAGCATAGAACGGTAAAAGACAATAATGAATAGTCTTTTCTCTGATTTAATACAGCGGTCATAAAAAATATAAAATAGATCAGTGCAATTGATCCTAATATGACGAAGACACTGAATTCAAGCAAGCTGTTTTTTTGCTGTGCGGCCAGCATTGCAGATTGTTCGCCGATATTGATGGAGACCGGGATACCTGAATTAATATATTCATAGTTGGCAACTTGTATAAGAATTTCCACACCTCCGCCATTGTTGCCAAAAAAAGCGAGCTGCGGCAAATTGCCTGATTTGTAATCATGTGCATCCTTCGACGGGGTTCCGTCTTCCATAAGCATAACACCATTGACAAAAATCTTGCTTGAAAAACGGATATTGTTCTTTTTTAAACCGTAAATCTGGTTTGACGGTATATCATTCAAAAGAAGCCTGTAAGTAGCACAGCCATAAGCAGGCAAGGGATTTCCATTCAACTTTTTTCCATTCCATTGGGAAGGTATTTTCATGTATCCTGTCAAAGCAGGCTTGCCTTCCCCTCCTCTTTTGAAATCTTCCGGTGTCAGCAGCTGATCCCAGTAAAATTCCCACTCCCCGTTCAGCTGAATCACTTTGTCAGTCTTTTGATCCCATTGTTCAAGGTCAATAACTCCCTTTACAGCCTGAATACTCTGGCCCAGTTGACTGCGGTCCCCTGCAATTGACAATGGAACCAACAAAAAAGCGAGCAATATAATTAAGCAAACGGCCAAAGTCCTCTTCATCAAAACATTCTCACTCCCCGATACTGGTACATGCAAAATATCTCATTATATTTTACCGTTTGAGTTCATTATATCTTTTTCGGCAAAAGCCGACAAGTATTGCGTCGCCTACCGTAGGCTTGTGTTTATTGAAGTCTGAATTTCTCTGCCGATTGCGCACAAAAATATCAGTTTACAGCACTGCCAAGAAAAAAGGACAATGACGAAAAGACCTCCTATCGTAGAATAGTAATTACGACACGAGGTCCCGTTTTCTGGTGGGATAATGCAACTATTTATTCGCTTAGATGTATTGGACTCGAAGAAGCCTTAAATATTTGGCTAGTACGGCTGGTTTACCGTTTACAAAATAAGACTCATATATGCAGAAAATAGAGTGTCTCTCCCCACTGAGACACTCTATTCTTAGCCATTACATGTTAATTAACTTTGATTCCACCAACAAACGCTTGATTGCCTGTGCTGCTTCTGCATAGGTCAAATTTGATTTTGGTGAAATGGTCGTTGCTGTAGTTCCATTAAAGACATGGGCCGATAGTACTTCTTTCACATAAGATGTTGCCCAGCTTCCTACCAACTTGTAGTCAGTATAGCTTTGATATCTGTTTTCGTCTGTCCCAACAAGCTTGGTAATCTTCATTGCTCTTTGATACATCGCCATTGCCTCTTCTCTGGTAATCAGCGCATCCGGTCTGAAGCTTCCATCCGAGTATCCTTTTACTATCCCATATTCACTTGCAATGAGAATGGCTAAGGTTCTATCACCGGTCCTACTCACATCCGTAAACTCATTCTCATGGGTTGAGCCTTCTTTGTACAAGCCCAATGCTCTGACAATATACTCAGCAAAATCTGCTCTGGTTATGGCTTTATTGGGATCAAATTCCTTCGGATTGAAAACTACCAATCTTGAAGCCAAATCGTTAACCGCAGCGTTGGACCAGTGATTTGCAACGGATGCAACAGTTACAGGATTCCATATTACAGAGTAATTTGAGTTTGTTAGTGAATTTAACTTTGCATACCATTTACTGCCCTTTTGGAATACTTCTGTAGGTACATGGCTGTAAGTTCCATCAGGATTGAAAACTATTCCGGTTGTAATTTTGTTTGGATCTACTCCTGCTGGTATTTCCATAAACCTTTCAACATAATTAGTAAATTTATTGATTTCTACCGCGTTTGTAGTACCATTTGTCTTGGTCGTTTTTGCTACAATTTCGAATTCCACTGGCGAGAATACAAGCATCGCACCATTTTTTTTAGCCACCTCATTGTATTTTGCTACTACAGTTTCATCAAGTTTTGTTATTTTAACTTCAATCTTGATATCCTGAAGTGAAGCTTCGGATATACCAAGATTCTGCGCCACACGGGAAATTGTAAGCTCTTCTGCCGGTATCAAGTATTCCACATCACTGAGTTTTATGGATACGTCAAAGGTATTCTTCTCGAGCTTCTTTACAATATCACCTGTGAGTTCAACTTTTACAATTTCTGAATCTGTATCTTCAACCGGCACTTGAATTATATTTCCAGTACCTTCAGGATTATTTTTAATGACTTCTTCAATTTTCCCTTCAATTACCTTATTGTTAACTTCTATAGTAACAATGGATTTTTCGCCTTCCTTGGATTTCGTTTCTGTTCCTGCGTTTTCCTCTTTACCATTTACAATAACAATAACTTTATTTTGCGCTGTCGGTGTATTGTTGTTGCTTGGATTACCACTATTCGGACTGCTTGCAGCCGCTCGCGTTACATTGACCGTATAGGTTTTTGTTTCTCCATTTTCTGCAATTACAGCTATTGTGATTGTATTAGCGCCTATATTGAGATTGATTGCACTTGATGCTGAGCCGCTATTTACTGTAGCACTGTTGACAGTAACCCTTGCGTGACTTTCATTAACCATTGGTGTTATCGTTATACTGCCTGTTCCGTTCGCTACACTTACCATATAAGAAGTTGTTCCCGATGCAAAGGCCGGGGTCAGTGTTCCATTTGACAAGACCAAGCCACTTAGGTTAGCATCTGCTGATGCTGCTACTACTACTTCCACCGTTGCGGTATGGTTGCCTGCATTCGCATAGCCTTCCGGAATTGCTCCCAAGGTTGCTGTGAAGGTATAGCTTCCTGCTACATTTGGGTTATACCCGTCTGTATCTACCCATGTGGTTACAGGTACTGTTACTGCATTTCCATTTGCCTTTACACTAGTCGGCAATGCTGCCATGACTGCTGCTGCATCGGCATAGATTGCACTTCCTGCTGTACCTGCATTTACATTTCCTATTGCATCAAAGCCTGTGATCTGCGTGGGGGCTGCTGCCACCACTACTTCCACCGTTGCGGTGTGGTTGCCCGTATTCGCATAGCCTTCCGGAATCGCTCCCAAGGTTGCTGTGAAGGTATAGCTTCCTGCCACATTTGGGTTATACCCGTCCGTATCTACCCATGTGGTTACAGGCACTGTTACTGCATTGCTGTTTGCCTTTACACTAGTCGGCAATGCTGCCATGACTGCTGCTGCATCGGCATAGGTTGCACTTCCTGCTGTGCCTGCATTTACATTTCCTATTGCATCAAAACCTGTGATCTGCGTGGGGGCTGCTGCCACCACTACTTCCACCGTTGCGGTGTGGTTGCCTGCATTCGCATAGCCTTCCGGAATCGCTCCCAAGGTTGCCGTGAAGGTATAGCTTCCTGCTACATTTGGGTTATATCCGTCCGTATCTACCCATGTGGTTACAGGCACTGTTACTGTATTGCTGTTTGCTTTTGCACTAGTCGGTAATGCTGCTATGACTGCTGCTGCATTGGCATAGGTTGCACTTCCTGCTGTGCCTGCATTTACATTTCCTATTGCATCAAAGCCTGTGATCTGCGTGGGGGCTGCTGCCACCACTACTTCCACCGTTGCGGTATGGTTACCTGCATTCGCATAGCCTTCCGGAATTGCTCCCAAGGTTGCTGTGAAGGTATAGCTTCCTGCCACATTTGGGTTATACCCGTCTGTATCTACCCATGTGGTTACAGGCACTGTTACTATATTGCTGTTTGCCTTTACATTAGTCGGTAACGCTGCTATGACTGCTGCTGCATTGGCATAGCTTGCACTTCCTGCTGTGCCTGCATTTACATTTCCTATTGCATCAAATCCTGTGATCTGCGTGGGGGCTGCTACCA